>SVCU01000010.1 GCA_015058215.1 Clostridiales bacterium | reverse complement strand
TTCAGCTTATTTACCTGATTTTATCCCATCATAATTGGGGTGAATGTACAAGAACAGGCACAGCAGAATGATCTGCCGTACCTGTTAACTGTTTTATGAGCACCCGCCATTACAGGCTCGCTTTTCGTATGGAGTTAAAACTGTATTTCGTTCAGCACCAGGCTGCCGTCCCGGCCGCTGACGGAAACCTCAAAATGACGTTCCCTGCCTGCAGCGTCTTTGAAGGAAAGACAGTAGCTGGTCAGATCTCCGTAAAAGACCACGATGGGCGCATAGCCGTCACCGGCGGAAAGCGTATCGAAGGCTTCCAGGGTTTGATCGATGGCCAGAGAACCGGTCTCGTAGGTGAGGGAAGAAAACCGCAGGTCCGTGAGATCTTCCTGAGCGGTGAACAGAAGCTGCACGGAGTACTCGGAGTCGTCAACGGTGAAATCGCGGAATTCCAGGCCGGAGAGCAAGGCTTCGCTGGCATAGGCGACAGTTACGGGAGGAACGGGCTTTCTGCCGTTCCGCACCAGAGCGGCTTCCCGGTCCACACCGTAGACATAGCGCAGTTCGAAGGGGCTGCAGAGTTCCATGCAGACCACCTTGCCGTTCCGCATGTAGAAGGTGATGTCGCGGCCGTCGTTGTTTTGGTAGGGCTGGTAGAAGAAAAGGGAATCGTATTCCACGGGAGCGCCGTTCCGGTCGACCATCAGTTCCCCCTTTGTCGTGACCTGACGGGATCCGGTCTCCAGATAGTAGAGGTGTTCCGGGAAGGCTTTCAGGACCGCGTCTTCGGAAGAACCGATCGTCACGCTGCTCTGGGCAGGGTCGCCGAAGGCCAGGGAAGAACCGGGCAGAGTGGTGAGGATCGAACTCAGGAATTCCAATTGATCCGGCTCGTAGAAGTGGGTTTCCAGCTGCAGGGTGCCGCCCTGTGAATCGTACCGGTACAGTTTATACTCGTGGGGAACCATACCGTCTCCGCTCAGGGTCTGCACAGAAGCATTCGCCTGAGATGCAGGGGCAACGAACTCCTGATACAGGGTCAAGACTTTGGTATCGGGCAGCGCACCGTCAGGAAGGTACAGGCTGTAGATGCTCTCCATGCGGTAAGTGTAGCGGTCTGCAAAGAAAAAGTCGTACAGGTGCTCAGTGCCCGCTGCCACGTTTTCGGGAAGGGTGGGCATTCCGGCCCGTCCGGATACATCCAGGAGGGTGAAGCTGCCGGCGGCAGTTTCCAACTTGGCGAAAAGCTGCGGGTCGGAGGTACTGATCCAGATCTCGTACAAAGAACTGTTTCCGGCAGCGTAGAAGTAGACTTTGCTGTTTTCATAGACGGCGGTATTGTCCTCACGGTCTGCAGTAAAGCCCTGGCCTTCCAATTCCTCCAGGCGGTCACGCAGGTTGCGGGAGAAATCCTGCACCGTCAGCACCGCACCGATACTTCCGGCAGGCTTCCAGCAGTGATCGTAGGATCCGGTGCCGTCGGAAACCACATAATGCTCCAGAAGACCGGAAGGAAGAGTGATGCGCCAGCGGACGGTCTCGAAGGTTTCCATCCGTCCACCCAGGTTCGGGTCGTCGATGATGGAGGGGTTCAGGCCGCAGGCCGCCAGAAGGCAGAGGCACAGCAGGGCGGCGGTCAGCAGGATCCAGCGTTTGGGCTGCTTCCAGTGCTTCAGGTTGCGGATCCGGCTTTTGGCACTGCCTTCCCCGAAGGCCAGCGGGGTGCCGGAGATGATGGGTTTCCCCGTGGAGAGACTCAGCAGGGAGGCGGCATAGTCGGCGCGGATGTCGCTGCCCAGCTTCCGGATCACCGCTTCGTCACAGCTCATCTCCATGTCTTTCCCTGCCAGGAGGAAGGCGACCCAGACCAGAGGGTTGAACCAGTGGAGACAGAGGGCCAGGAAGGCCACCATTTTCAGAAGATGGTCCAGACGGTGGATGTGGTGCTGTTCGTGAAGAATGATATACTGCCGTTCCGGCTCACTCAGAGAGCCGGGCAGGTAGATCCGGGGACGCAGGATGCCCAGTACAAAAGGCACATTGATGGCGTCGGACAGATAGACATTGCGAAGGCCCAGCGGCACGCTGCTCATAAGGCTGCGGCGCAGACGCAGGAAGGAAACGATGCTGTAAAGGACCATACCCAGGAAGCCGCAAAGCCAGACCAGAGAAATCACGGTCAGAGGCTGGGAAAAGAAGCCGGCGGCATGCTGGGTACCGAAACCGGAGGCGGACTGCCCGGGTTGAGAAGGAACGACGGGCGTTACTGCAGTTCCGGGCTGCGGAACGGTGCCGGTGCCTCCGGGAATGGCGTCGGGCTGGATCTCCGGAACGGGATCCGGTTCCGTGAACCCATGATACGCGTTTTCAATGGTGCTTCCCAGACCGGGCTGGATGTAATCCAGAACCGTTCCTTCGGCGGCAGGGCTGTCCAGAAGACCGAACAGAGAAAACTCTGCAGAAAGGGAAACGGGACACAAAAGCCGGAAGAGCACCACTGCCCACAGGACGTAGGAGAACACCTTGGGCGCTTTCTGCAACAGCAGCCGCCCGGCCAGAACGGCCAAAATCACAATGGAGGCTGTCAGACTCATGTTCAGCACAATGGGGAACAGGTCATAAAAAAGAAAGTTCAGCATCCAGGTCACCCCCTCATATCATCGATCATGGACTGCAGCTGGGCGATTTCCATCTCGGACAGCTTCTTGCGGGCGGTAAAGGCGGCAAGGAATGCGGGAAGGGAGCCGGAGAAGGTCTCTTCCACAAATTGCTCGCTCTGCCGGGCGTAGAACTCTTCGCGGGAAAGCAGCGAGGTAACGGTGCCGTCCTTGTTTTGGAACAGCCCCCGCTCGCAAAGACGTTTTAGTACCGTGTAGGTGGTGGATTTTTTCCAGGTCAGTTCGGTCAGAGCCAGTTTTACAAGCTCTGTGGAGGTAATGGGTTCGTTTTGCCAGATCAGATCCGCAAAGCGGGATTCCACAGCTCCTAATTTCAGTTCGTTCATATAAAAATACCCCTCTTTCCGGTCGATGCAGTGCTTTGGGCCCGTTTGTACTTCACGGGATGGTTTACACTGTGTAGACCTATCTCTTGACTTGAGTCTACACTATGTAGACCACGCTGTCAAGAGGAAAAAGAAAGAGGGGCTGCAGTTTCGATCGGGGGGGCTCAGCGTAGGTATTGCTGCAGGAAGGCGATCCGGGCAGCGAGAGCGGCCTGAGTGGTAGGTGCCTTTTGTACGATATCGAAGCCGTGCATGGTACCTTTGGTTTCGTTCAGGGTGACGGGAATGCCGCAGGAACGGAGTTTTTCTGCGTAGAGGATGCCGTCGTCGTGGAGGCAGTCGAACTCCGCTGTTTCAATGTAAGCCGGCGGAAGACCTTCAAAGGAAGTCGCTTCCACGGGGGAGTAATAAACGTAATCCGGCCGGGCAGGGTCCGCTTTGGTCATGGGGCCGATCCGGTCCGAAAGGGAGGAATTCCACATGGGGGTATCCGTATACAAACGGCTGGATTCACTGGTGTTACGGGCATCCAGGAAGGGGTAGGGCAGCATCTGGAACAGGAAGTTCACGGGGTGGTTCCGGTCTCTTGCCATCATGCACAGGCCCACGGCCAGGGTGGAACCGGCGCTGTCTCCGCCGACACCGAACCGGGCGGGGTCGATCCCCAAATCGGCAGCGTTTTCGTAGGCCCAGCAGAAAGCGGCATAGCAGTCTTCGAAGAAGACGGGATGAGCCACCTGGGGCGCCAGACGGTAATTGACGAACAGCACCTTGCAGTCCGCTTCTTTTGCGTAGCGCATGGCATTTCGGTAGTGGTAGCCCGCTGCGGGCAGTACGAAGCCGCCGCCGTGCAGATAGACCAGACAGGGGGCATGGCTGCCGCTCCCTTTGGGGGACAGCAGAAAGACTTCGACAGGATGGCCTTCCCAGCCGGGGACAGAGAGGCGGGTCACGTCCAGAGAAGGATCCCGAAAGAGGAACCGGGGCGTTTTCATGTGGGGCACCGCCATAGCCAGAAAGGACTCGCTGATGGGCGGCGTAAACCGGTTAAAGGGGAAGAATTCCTTGTTGATGGGATAGGATTTCATCGTATCACCTGCAATTCCATAGGATCTTTTTTTCTACTGTATCATATTTCTGTGGTTTGTGGTATACTGTAAACGCTATGATCAGATTTAATGAACAAAACGAAATCATTCAAAACGAAGAATACAGAGCCATTCTGGCCGCTGTGGACATGAAGAACGACCGCGGGAATGCTTTGAACCGCAGTCTGGAAGAACTTTCCGGCCTGGCGGAAGCAGCCAACATCCAGGTGCTGGGCAATGTGATCCAGACGCTGGAAAAGCCCAATACCGCCACGTATCTGGGCAAGGGCAAGGTGGAGGAACTCTGCCAGCTCTGCAAAGACATGGAAGCGGATATGGTCATTTTCGACAACGAGCTTTCCGGCATGCAGCTGCGTAATCTGGAGGATGCTCTCGGCGTGAAGGTCATCGACCGCACCATCCTGATCCTGGATATTTTCGCGGCCCGTGCCGTTTCCCGGGAAGGCAAGCTGCAGGTGGAACTGGCTCAGCTGCAGTACCGTCTGCCCCGCCTGACGGGCTTCGGCAAATCCCTGTCCAGACTGGGCGGCGGCATCGGCACCAGAGGCCCCGGCGAAAAGAAGCTGGAAACGGACCGCCGTCACATCAGTCGCCGCATGGACGAAATCAAAGACGAACTGAAGGAAGTGAAGAACAACCGCCGTACCCAGCGCTCCCAGCGCGAGAAGGCGGGCATCCCCGCCGTGGCTCTGGTGGGCTACACCAACTCCGGCAAGTCCGCCATCATGAACCGGTTCCTGGAGCACGCGGAAAAAGAAGAAAAGACCGTATTCGAAAAGAATATGCTCTTCGCCACTCTGGATACCTTCCAGCGGAAGATCCGTCTGGAAAGCGGTCACGAATTCATTCTCATCGATACCGTCGGCTTCGTCAGCAAGCTGCCCCATTCCCTGGTGGACGCATTCAAGGCCACTCTGGAGGAAGTCAGCTTCGCTGATCTTCTGATCCACGTGGTGGACTGCAGCTTCGAAGACCATGAATTCCAGCGGCAGGTAACGGAGAAGGTGCTGAAAGAAATCGGTGCCGGCGATAAAGAATCCATCCTGGTCTATAATAAAGTGGATCTGTTTACGGAAGAAGAACGTATGGAACTTCTGTTCCCGCCGGAAGAAGAGACCCAGTTCCTGTCCGCCAAGAGCGGCGAGGGCATGGAAGACCTGATGGAACGCATCCGGAAGCATCTCTTCGGCGACCGTACCCGGGCGCGCCTGGTGATCCCCTACGACAGAGGTGATGTGGTCTCCTGGCTCTGCGGCAAGTACGAGCCCGAAAAGCTGGATTACCTGGCCGAGGGTACTCTGGTGATCGCGGAACTGGCTCCCGAAGATCTGGCGCGCTGCGATCAGTGGCGGAAGGAGGAAGAATAGATGATCCTCTACAGAACCATTGCAAAAGAAGGCCCTCTGGCCGAACAGGTCATTGAAAAATCCCGGTTCATCGGCGAAGTGAAGGAAGTGCACTCCCGGGAGGAAGCGGACGAATTTTTTGCGGAGATGCGGGCAAAATACAAGGGTTGCACCCATTGCGTGCCCGCCTGTATCATCGGTGAGAAAGGCACTTACCAGTGGGCCAGCGATAACGGCGAGCCCCAGGGAACGGCCGGCCCGCCCATGCTGCAGGTGCTGGATAAAGAAGGGGTCACCAACGTGGCCATGGTGGTGATCCGCTATTTCGGCGGCAAACTGCTGGGCACCGGCGGGCTTGTGCGCGCCTACGGCGGCACTGCCAAAATGACCCTGGAAGCTGCGGGCATCGCCCGGGTGGAAGAGCGGCTGGTCCAGCGGATCGCCTTCGATTACACCCATTACGGCAAGCTGCAGAACCTGGAAAAGGACGGTCTCTTCACCTTTGGTGAAGTGGGCTTCACCGATCTTGTGACCGCGCAGGTGATCTCTCTTCCGGAAGACGAAGGGGAAGTTGCCAAACTGTTTTCCGACGTGACGAACGGTGCGGCCAGAGTGGTGGAGCGAGCCATCGAAGCCGTGCGTGTACCGGAATAGGACAGGCTTCTGCGGGGAAGCGGTATCCATGAAATGAGAAGCGGGGCGGCACAATGAATTGTGCCGCCTTTCGTGAAAATTTTGGATGAAAATGCAAACTCCCCGTTGACAAAAAGTACTTTTTTTAGTATGATAAAACTCGGTTCCGCAAAGAACCAAAATGTTCCAAGGTAGCTCAATGGTGGAGCACTCGGCTGTTAACCGATAGGCTGTGGGTTCGAGCCCCACCCTTGGAGCCAGTCAGGAGACGGAAGGGGAGCCTCTTCGGAGACTTCCCGCCGGACCCGCTTTCAACCGAAGAAACTTGAAAAACTTTCAAAAGTTGAAAAAACCTCTTGACAAAAGACCGACACTTGGGTATAATCTCTAATTGTGTCAGACAAACACACTACTGGGGGCGTGTAGCTCAGCTGGTTAGAGCACCTGCCTTACAAGCAGGGGGTCACAGGTTCGAGTCCTGTCACGCCCACCAATTTTGGCCTGGTAGTTCAGTTGGTTAGAATGCCAGCCTGTCACGCTGGAGGTCGACGGTTCGAGCCCGTTCCAGGTCGCCATTTTTTTTACCTGAAGGGTTCAGTCGATGGGCTGGTGTGGCTCAACGGTAGAGCAGCTGATTTGTAATCAGCAGGTTGGGGGTTCGATTCCCTTCGCCAGCTCCAACTTTTTTCAGGTCAAACGTACCATGACAACTCAATAGTTGTAAAACAAATCTGGTGGGATTCCCGAGTGGCCAAAGGGGGCGGACTGTAAATCCGTTAGCTGAGCTTTCGATGGTTCGAATCCATCTCCCACCACCATTCGTGTGCGGAAGTGGCTCAGGGG
This sequence comes from Clostridiales bacterium, assembly GCA_015058215.1. GTDB lineage: Bacteria > Bacillota > Clostridia > Peptostreptococcales > Anaerovoracaceae > SIG262. The sequence goes on along the minus strand of SVCU01000010.1, from coordinate 60,979 downwards.
TAGAGCATCGCCTTGCCAAGGCGAGGGTCGCGAGTTCGAATCTCGTCTTCCGCTCCATTTTTTTCGCGGATGTAGTTCAATGGTAGAACTTCAGCCTTCCAAGCTGATCACGTGAGTTCGATTCTCATCATCCGCTCCATACCAAAGACGCGGGCTCATAGCTCAGCTGGATAGAGCAACGGCCTTCTAAGCCGTGTGTCCGGGGTTCGAATCCCTGTGGGCTCGCCATTTTTTTACAACACCAAAGAAAGATGGGGTATAGCCAAGCGGTAAGGCAACGGACTTTGACTCCGTCATTCGTAGGTTCAAGTCCTGCTACCCCAGCCATATGACCCATTAGCTCAGTCGGTAGAGCACTTGACTTTTAATCAAGGTGTCGCGCGTTCGAGCCGCGCATGGGTCACCATTTTAAACACTTTGGGGACCGGCACGAGATACCGAGGAGAGGTGTCCGAGCGGTTTATGGAGCTGGTCTTGAAAACCAGTGACTCCGAAAGGGGCCGTGGGTTCGAATCCCACCCTCTCCGCCAAAACCTTTCGCGAAGATCTTTGAAAACAGAATCTGGTCCACACGTTGGCAAACGAGGAGAAGTACTCAAGTAGGCTGAAGAGGACGGTTTGCTAAACCGTTAGGCTGGGTTTTCCGGTGCATGGGTTCGAATCCCATCTTCTCCGCCACATTTTAGGGGTATAGCTCAGTTGGTAGAGCAGTGGTCTCCAAAACCACGTGCCGAGGGTTCGAGTCCTTCTGCCCCTGCCATTTTTTCAAAACACCACCTCGACGGGGTGTAGCGCAGCTTGGTAGCGCACCTGCTTTGGGAGCAGGGTGTCGCAGGTTCAAATCCTGTCACCCCGACCAAACTGCATCGTCGAAAGTTGCGGGCCATTAGCTCAGTAGGTCAGAGCATCCGGCTCATAACCGGCGGGTCCTGGGTTCAAGTCCCTGATGGCCCACCATTTTACAAAAGAATAACCTGCCCAGATAGCTCAGTAGGTAGAGCAGCAGACTGAAAATTTGCGTGTCACTGGTTCGATTCCGGTTCTGGGCACCACGCGAAAAACCCTTGCAAATGCAAGGGTTTTTTCCTTTCCCGCAATGGAAAAAGCCGTTCCGATGGAACGGCTTTTCTTTATCTCTGCGATCGGTTAGATGGTGGTCCAGCCGCCGTCTACGGTCAGAAGCTGACCGGTGGTATAGCTGGAAGCATCGGATGCGAAGTAGACCACTGCACCGTCCAGTTCACCGGCCTTACCGGCTCTGCCCATGGGGCAGTAAACCATCAGGGCCTGAGCAAATTCAGGCGTATTGATGACCTGATCGGTCATTTCGCTTTCGAAGTAAGCGGGGCCGATGGCATTTACGGTGATGTTGTACTTGGCCCATTCGGCAGCCAGAGACTTGGTCAGCATGGCAACAGCACCTTTGCTTGCACAGTATGCGGTGATGGGGCTGCCGTTCATGGAAACGCTGGAGTGGATGGAACCGATGTTGATGATCTTGCCATAGTTCTGCTGGATCATAACCTTACCGACTTCCCGTGCGACGAAGTAAACACCGTTCAGGTTGGTGTTGATGGTCATATTCCAAAGGGCATCGTCCTGGGATTCGGCAGGAGCACCGGAACCGACACCGGCATTGTTGACCAGAATATCGATTCTGCCGAAGCGTTCTACTACAGAAGCAACAGCGCTCTTGATGCTTTCATTATCCAAAACGTCGCATCTGACGGAAATGCATTCCACACCGAGAGCCTCCACTTCTTCTTTGACCTTGGCCAGCTTTTCGGTTCTTCTTGCGAGGATGGCAACATTGGCGCCTTCTTTTGCAAGAGCAAGGGCGAACTGACGGCCCAGACCGGAAGAAGCACCGGTCACCACAGCGATTTTACCGGTGAGATCAAACAAATTGCTCATTTTTCATGTACCTCCAAAGTATTTTCAATCGATGATCCCGCAGCGACGCAGCGAGGTGCTGTTCGGCTGCTGAAAACGGTTGAACTGAATCTTTATGAATTTTACCACGACAGAAAAGTTGCGTCAAATTGATTGCGGGAAGATGTGTCAAAAATCTGACGTTTTTATTACAAATACGGATTTCTTTTGCGATGTTCTATGACATATTGTATAATATTGTCGAACGCAGAAGTTCTGTGTTTCTTTCAAAACGAAACGTCTTTCCGAAAAAGGAGGTATACAATATGGCACTGTTTGGTTTGTTCTTCTTTCTGCTGATTCTTGCCCTCAGCGTAGGCGTGCCCATTGTGATCGGCATGATCGTCTACCGCGATGCCAAGAGCCGCGGCATGGAAGCCATGGTCTGGGCTCTGATCGCCGCTCTGGTCCCCAGCCTGATCGGTGTGATCATTTACTTCGTCATTCGCCGGGATTACTCCATGTATCTCTGCGCCCACTGCCACGGCCGTGTGGATCTGAACTACCACACCTGTCCCACCTGCGGCACGCAGCTGCAGCTGAAATGTCCGGAATGCGGGAACCCCGTGCAGTATCACTGGAAGGCCTGCACCAAGTGCGGCGCTGCGCAGCCCGAAGGCAGAACGCCCACCATCGTGACCGCACCTCCTGCCAACAACAAGAGTCTCTGGATCCTGCTGATCTGCATGCTGGTGATCCCCATTTTCCTGTTCCTGCTGCTGACTGTTGTTTCCATCGGCACCGCCGGCAGCTATGTGGTAGAGGACATTCTGTGGAGACTGAGCCCGGATTACTGGTTCTAAGTCCAAACTCTGAAAAGCGCATTTCCCAATCTTTCGCAGCCTTCGACGGACTTTTGAACGGAGGTGCACCATGAATAAAAACATGAACTTCGAATCCAAAAAGAAGCAGAGGGTGCCGGCCCGGCCGGCAGCCCTGCTTCTTTTGTGCATTTTATTGGGCTTGGCAGCCGGGATTGCGGCCTATCACTGGTTTACCACAGTCTCCGGCGATGACCCGGAAGGTTTGGAAAAACAGACTTCTGAGCATCTGCAAGAAAATCTGGAGATTGCGAGAACGGAACAGGAAGGAAATTGGCTCATCGCCTATTGCCTGGATGAAAAGGGAAATGGTGTCCTTTGTGCATATCGGCCAAATCCCATATTTCCGAATCGCTGGAAAATCTTCGGCAGTGAAAGTGATGTGAAACCCAACACAGCTGCATTGCACGAGTTTTCGGATGGCGCGGAAACCGCAAAACTATATGTAATCTGTGGTCACGGGTTTGATGAAAATGTGACCGGCTATGTAACCGCGATCAGCAATGTCCGGTATTCCGGTTTTCCCCAGGATGGGATCATCCTGGATCTCTACGAACTTTCTGCAGAGTCTTTGGGACCAGCCAAGCCGAACCTGGTGCGTAAAGAAGAAACAAAAGTATTGGATCGCTATAAAGAGAATCTTGAACAACGGTACCCGGTAGATCAAAACGAACTGGAAGTTATTGCACGAGAGCAGCTTGCAAAGCGTGCAGATACGCTGTTTGCGGCAGGAACCTGGAGCGATCTTCAGATCGAAGCAATGGAACTCGTAAAAGTATATCCGACGAATATTGAATGGCCTGCTCTGGGTGATTGTGGTCAATTTTCTGCGTATCGATTGGAGTATTCGGTGAAAGTTTTGCCTTTGCCTGATAACGGTAATTCGGCTTTTGTATTTGGCGAAGATGGACGTGTCCGTGAAAACAGCCCGGTCCTGTTTTTGTTCATTTATCAGCCGGATGGAAAAATTCTGGAACGGGAGCATTTGACCGCCGGAGAACTGATGCTGCCGGAACTCCGTATTGCAGAAAATAAATATATCGATGGTGCAGTAGAACAGTTTTTAGATTGGCAAGATGTAAACCAAGCACTGAATTGGTATCTTGAACAGAACGGAGAAGTGGAAGGGCGCGGAGCAGCATACGAGAAAGAAAATCAATCGGCTCTGGAAGAATACCGCATGCTTGCAGATTTGGACTTTATCATACCGGTTCAGGGGTATGGAAACTCTCCGTTTACGGTCGATATTGGTAGCGGTCGCCATGAAATCTGGTATGAGCTGCCGGAAAGAAGTGGAGAAGGTTGGGAACTGGACGGTGGAAAGGTAACAAATTATGCCGATTGTTATACTTGTACGGTTTATGACGGTTTTCAGGAGGCGAAGATCTATAATTATACAATGGGAATCAATCTGGGCTGGATTTATTCGTTTTCTGTCACCAGTGATCGGTTCGAAACGCCTCGTGGTGTGCGGGTCGGGCAGACAGCCGATCAGGTGCAGACGGCATATCCGGAAGCGTTTTTCGTAGAGAATGTGCAATACAATGAGGCGGAGGATGGCCTTCCGGCTTACGATTCCATCCTGTGCTTTGCGCCGGAGGATGGGACGGACTGCACGCTTCTCTTTATGCTGAAAGAGGGCGTAGTTGTTGAAATTGCAGGGATTGACGGCCTCGGAGAGCGACGGTATGAACCGGTGCGAAATCCGAAAGAAGGATCCGTCTGGTAAGTGAAACCAAAAGATGGCTGAAAGAAAAGAACCCGGATCTTCCGGGTTCTTTTTGTGTGTGGTTAATTTTTTAAGTGTTCCAGCAGCAGGCGGTTCACGTCTTTGGGGCTGGCTTTGCCGTTCAGCTGTTTCATGACCTGGCCCACCAGGAATCCCAGGACCTTTTCTTTGCCGTTGCGGTATTCTTCTGCGCTGGCGGCCTGTTCTTCCAGAACCTTGGAAATGATTTCGGAAAGCAGGGCGTCGTTTTTTTCGATCAGAAGGTTGTGGCTGCGGATGTAATCTTCCGGCAGAGTACCTTCTGCAAAGAAAGCTTCCAGTGCGTCGCGGGCAGAGGCACGGGTGATGCGGTCCCCTTCCAGAAGGCTGGAAAGCCAGGCCAGGGAGGCAGGGGATAGCGTCAAGGTTTCTGCAGGTGTGGCGGTTTCCCGCAGCAGGCGCAGCACGTCGCCGGCGATGAGAGTGGCGGCAATGCGGATGCGACCCAGGGCAGCGTCGCCGGTGGGATGGATGCCGCAGCAGGTGCGGTAGGCATCTTCCTCCAGGCGCAGGGCGGTGTTTTCAAAGAGGGCCGCCGTTTCCTTGTAATAGGTGAGGGAATCTGCTGTTTCCTTGGGGATGCCCAGATCCTTTTGGTAGCGGGCGCGCTTTGCAGAGGGAGATTCGGTGATGGTGCGGCGGATGCGGGCGATCCAGCGGTCATCGATCTTCACGGGTGGAAGATCGGGATCGGGGAAGTAACGGTAGTCCTGAGCGTTCTCCTTGGTGCGCATGGAGAAGGTCTGGCCGCTGGCTTCATCGAAGCGGCGGGTCTCCTGCACCACGGTACCGCCGGATTCCAAAAGGGCGATCTGGCGGGCAGATTCTGCAGCGATGGCACGGCGGATGGAACGGAAGGAACTGAGGTTTTTCATTTCGGTGCGGGTGCCAAGAAGAGTGCTGCCTTCAGGGCGAACGGAAAGGTTCACGTCCACGCGCATGGAACCTTCCTGCATCTTGCAGTCGGAGATCTCCTGGTAGGAGAGATCTTCCCGGAGACGTTCCAAAAAGGCCTGCACCTGGTCTGCGGTACGGAAGTCCGGCTCGGTGACGATCTCGATGAGGGGAACGCCGCAGCGGTTGTAATCGATGAGGGTTGCATCCGGCTGGTGGATCAGCTTGCCCGCGTCTTCTTCCATGTGAAGTTCGTGGATGCCGATGGTGTAAGGGCCTTCGGGAGTTTCGATTTCCAAACGGCCATTTGTGCAAATAGGGGCGTAAAGCTGGCTGATCTGATAGGCTTTCGGCAGATCGGGATAGAAATAGTTCTTGCGGTCGAAAACCGTTCTATTTGCAACGTTGCAGCCCAAAACAAGTCCGGCCTTGACCGTCTTGTTAACAACTTCTTTATTAAGGCTGGGAAGGGTACCGGGAAGGCCCAGACAGACGGGGCAGACCTGGCTGTTGGGGACCGCTCCGAAGGCGGTGCTGCAGCTGCAAAAGATCTTGCTTTTGACATCCAGTTCCACATGGACTTCCAGACCCATAACGATTTCGTAGGTCATTTTGCGGCACCTCCTTTTGCGGCAGAAGTGCGTTCGGACACTTCCGCATTGGTACCGTGACCCCTCTGCGCAGGGTCACGAAGCGGACGCTGTTTATGGTAGTCGGTCAGCTGCTGCCACAGGGCGGCAGTGCGTACCAGCAGGGGTTCGGACCAAGCTTTTCCCATCAGCTGAAGACCGATGGGAAGGCCTTCTGCAGAAAAGCCGCAGGGCACGGAAACCGCGGGGATGCCGGCCAGGTTGGCGGGTACGGTGTACAGGTCTGCTTTGTACAGGGCCAAGGGGTCCTGGGGGCTGGCGCTCCCGGAACGGCTGGCAGCATTGCCGGCAGAGGTATTTTGGGAACCAAAAGTGCCGGTCAGTTGGGGAGCGACGGTAGGCGCTGCCGGGGCCAGAATGCAGTCACAAGCAGAAAAGGCCCGGTCAAAGGCGGCTGCAATGCGACAGCGGGCCTCCAGGGCTTTTTTGTAATAGGCATCGTAGTGGCCGGCGCTCAGCACGAAGGATCCCAGCAGAATGCGGCGCTTCACTTCGGGGCCGAAGCCTTCGGTGCGGGATGTTACAAAAACATCCTGCAGATCCTTGGCGTCGGCAGCGCGGTGGCCGTAACGAACGCCGTCGTAGCGGGCCAGATTGGAGCTGGCTTCGGCACAGGCGATCACGTAGTACGCGGGAACGGCAGCATCCAGTTCCGGAAGGTGCAGGGGAACGATGGCAGCCCCGGCAGCTTCCATGGTCTTGGCGGCAGCCAGAACAGCATCTTTCACTTCAGAATCCGCACCTTGCAGCCAGTCTTCGGGCAGGCCGATACGCAGGCCGGCAAAGGGCGCAGAGGCACTGGCAGCGCTTACATCAGCGATGTTGCCAAGGGAGTCGCTTGCGTAAACGGAAGCCAGGCCCAGGGGCTTTTCGGAAATCAGATCCAGAGCGGCGGCAGCATCCAGAATGTCCCGGCCCATGGTGCCGATCTGGTCGAAGGAAGAGGCATAGGCGATCAGGCCGTAGCGGGAAAGGGAGCCGTAAGTGGGTTTGATGCCCGACAGATTGCAAAAACTGCAGGGCTGGCGCACAGAACCGCCGGTATCGGAACCGAGAGCCCAGGCGGCAAGGCCGCCGGAAACAGCAGCGGCACTGCCGCCGGAGGACCCGCCGGGGCTGCGGGTCCCATCCCAGGGATTCCGGACGGGGCCGAAATAAGAAGTTTCCGAGGTGCTGCCCATGGCGAACTCGTCCAGGTTGGTTTTGCCCAAAAGAACGCTGCCGGCTGCGGCAAAGCGTTCCATGACAGCGGCGTCGTAAGGGGGCACAAAGGATTCCAGCATTTTTGAGCCTGCGGTGGTGCGGATACCCTTGGTGCAGATGTTGTCTTTGACAGCGGCGGGAACGCCGGCCAGAGGGGAGAGCACTTCCCCGGCATCCAGCCTGGTCTGTACCGCTTCCGCCTGCTGCAAAGCAAACTCTGCAGTTTCCGTAATGTAAGCATGGAAAGAAGCACCTTCTTTCATACGCTGCAAAAAGGCGCGGGTAAGTTCCGGGCTGCTGACCTGCCGGCTCTGTATCAGGCGGCCCAGTTCCAGGGCCGTATATTGTTCAAATTGCAAAGTGTTCATGGGGTTACCTGCTGGTGGACTGCTGCAGAAACGGATGGGGTCACAGGGCTTTCGGCACGCGGAAATAGGGCCCTTCCCGGTCCGGAGCGTTCTGCAGCAGGTCTTCCGCAGAAGTGGGTTCTGCAGCCCGGTCTTCCCGCGGGGCAAGGCCTCCAAACGGCAGCGCAGTGGCATTGCAGCCTGCGGCAGAAGCGGTGCTGCCGAACGGACCGGAAGCGGCTTCCGGGGGCAGGGTATCCAGCTGCTGCATGTAATTCAGAATGTCCGAAAGATCTTTTTTGACCGCCTCTTTTTCCGCAGGAGAGAGGGAAAGGCGGGACAGCTCTTCCAGGTAGCAAAGCAGTTCGTCGCTGATGTGCATGGCATCCTCCTTGACGTGTGTTAAAAACATTATACCGCAAACGCCGGAAAGTGGAATCCTCTTTTTTTCTACGGCGATCTATGGTATACTGAATGTATATTGTCCAAAGGGCAAGCTGCGAAAGGAGAACACACCATGATTCGATTCGAATGCGATTACAGCGAAGGCGCCCATCCCGTCATTCTGGACCTGCTGGCCAAAACCAATCTGGAACAGACGCCGGGATACAGCGAAGACCCTTACTGCGAAGAAGCAAGAGCCTTGGTGCGCGCCTATTGCAACGCTCCTGATGCAGCGATCCACTTTCTGGTGGGGGGCACCCAGGCCAATGTAACGATCATCGCTTCCGTCCTGAAACCCTACCAGGGCGTTCTGTGCGCTGAGACAGGCCACATCCACGTGCACGAAACCGGTGCGGTGGAAGCCACCGGACACAAAGCGCTGGCACTTCCTCAGACCGACGGCAAAATCACCGCGGCCCAGGTGGAAGCAGCCTATCTGAAACAGAAAAACGACGGCAGCCACGAACACATCGTGCAGCCCGGCATGGTTTATATTTCCCATCCCACGGAATGCGGCACTCTGTACACCAAAGAAGAACTGACCGCCCTTTCCGAAACCTGCAGAAAGTGCGGTCTGCCCCTGTTTCTGGACGGGGCCCGTCTGGGGTACGGTCTGGCATCCCCGGGCAGCGATCTTTCCGCCGAAGATGTGGCAACGCTCTGCGACATTTTTACGGTGGGCGGTACCAAGGTGGGGGCCCTTTTTGGCGAAGCAGTGGTCATCACGAACCCTGCCCTGCAGAAGGATTTCCGCTACATGATCAAACGCCAGGGCGGCATGCTGGCCAAGGGCCGCTTGCTGGGCCTGCAGTTCATCGGCCTCATGAAGGACGGTCTGTACGAAGCTCTGGGCAAAAAGGCAGACCTTCTGGCCCTGCAGATCAAAGACGGTTTCGCTGCGGCGGGCTGCGACTTTCTGGTGGATTCCGTTACCAACCAGCAGTTCCCCATCCTGACCAGGCAGCAGCAGGAAATTTTGGGCAAAAAATACGCTTACAGCTACTGGCAGCCCGTGGATGATGGCCGCGACGCCGTCCGGTTCTGCACCAGCTGGGCAACCAAAGAAGAAGACGTAGAAGAACTTCTGAAAGACATTCAGAACCTGTAAACATAGAGCCGCAAGGATTTGCGACAAAAGGCAACGCCGCAGAAGCTGCGGCAAAAAAGCGCCGCCCCGGGCGGCAGGAGGATAACTTATGGCACAGCTTTATTATCGCTACAGCACCATGAACGCCGGCAAAACCATCGACCTGATCAAGGTGGCCTACAACTACGAAGAACGAGGCAAAAAGGTTATGGTGTTTACATCTGCTTTGGACAATCGTTTTATAGAAGGGAAAGTGGTCTCCCGGGCCGGCCTCAGCCGTGACGCCATTGCCGTCAGCGAAGAAACCAATATTTTGCAGATGTTTCTGGAAGAAGATGCCAAAGGCAAGGTGGACTGCGTTCTGGTAGACGAATGTCAGTTTTTAAAGAAGCACCATGTACAGGAACTGGTGGAGATCGTGGACAGCTGTGACGTTCCCGTACTGGCTTACGGCTTAAAGAACGACTTCCGTAACGAACTTTTTGAAGGATCCAAATACATGCTGATTTACGCCGACAAGATCGAAGAAATCAAAACCATCTGCTGGTGTGGCCGCAAGGCTACCATGGTGGGCAAGATCGAAAACGGAAAACTGGTCAAGACCGGTCCGCAGATCGAAATCGGCGGCAACGAAAAGTACGTTTCCCTGTGCCGCAAGCATTACAATGACGGCCGTCTGGGAGAATAACATGAATCAAAAATTGTTGATAGAAGCGATCGTAAAATTTACTCTCTGTCCGAGATAAATATTGGTGAACAAAAAAATATGCACTTTTAAAGGCATTTATGCATTCTCATCTCTGAAACGAGACAAATGAATAGAAGTATGCCATGATATAGTTGTGGTACAGTAAGACAAAGGGGAATTAGTAGGTGAGTATATGAACAGTGTGAATAAAACGTTATATATCCCTTTGTACGGCAAAGCAGATGTGAGCAGAAAGGGGATATTTCTTGAAGATAAAAAGGCGGAAGAAATCTGGGAAGCAGAAGGATTTGCACTCAAGGGAAAATCCAAGTCGAAGTGGCTTGCATACTATATGGGGGTTCGCTCTGCCGTATTTGACGAATGGTTAAAGCAACAAATGGCGGATGCTCCGAATGCGGTGGTCATTCATATCGGTTGCGGAATGGATAGCCGCGTCATAAGAGTCGGGACTGAAAATCATAAGTGGTACGACGTGGATTTTTCAGAAGTTATTGAAGAAAGAAAACGATACTATACCGAATCAGATAACTACAAAATGATTGCAGGCGACGCAAGAGAAAGCAAGTGGCTCTCAAGCATTAAGGAAACCCAATATGCCATTGTTGTTATGGAAGGCGTGAGTATGTACCTGACTGTTGATGAAATGCGAAATTTGGCAGATAGTCTGTGTACTCATTTCGAAAACCTTATGCTTTTGGTGGATTGCTATACTTCTTTTGCGGCAAAAATGTCAAAGCGAAGAAACCCTATAAATGATGTAGGTGTAACCGAGGTTTATGGCATAGATAATCCGCAGGCTTATCAAAACGGAGAGCTTACTTTTGTAAAAGAACATACAATGATACCTAAAAAATACAAAGACGAGCTAAGAGGATTTGAAAGATTCGTTTTTGCCAAGCTTTATGCAGGCAGTTTCTCAAGAAAGCTGTATCGCTTGTTTGAATACAAAAAGAAATAAATGCCAAATCCCAATTTGTTGAACTGAATAGCATATATCCCATAGGAGCAAGGTTGAGATATACCTTGCTCCCTTTCGTTTGCCTATGGGCATTCATAGAAAATGAATAAAAAGGTCAGTTATACACACCAATACTTATCTCGGACAGAGAGAAAATTTACGGCAGGGGTGCTACTGATCGGTCTTTTGATCTTCTGGCCAAGCGCATCCAAAGCGAAGAAGCCATCCTGGAAGAAGGTCTGGCAGGGTACAAAGAGTACAAAAGCAAGGTGAAATACAGATTGATCCCCTTTGTGTGGCAACAAAGGATCATAAGAAAAGAGCCGTCCGCAGGGACGGCTCTTTTTTGCAGAAGTTTCCGGATCAGCCCTTTACGAACTGTGCGCCGGGAAGGCCGCAGAGCGGGCATTTTTCGGGGGGCGCATCACCGTAATGCACATAGCCGCAGAGCGGGCAGGTCCATTTGGTTTTGTTTTCGGCGGATGCTGCAGCAGGAGCCTCTTCTGCGGGAAGGGCAGCTGCGTTGAATTCCTCCGTTTCCAGAAGGGCGGCGATCTCTTCTGCCACTTCTGCAGCGCGCTGCAGATCCAGTTCACCCATATCGGTGATCTTCATGCCGGTCAATTCACTGAACTTGGCCAGCAGGGCTTTTTCTTCGGGGAAGAGAGTGGCGACCCGAAGCTGACCGTTCACAAAGAACTTGCTGAAGGTCTTGGATGGATGGTTTTCGTGGATCTCGCCGGCCACCACGGGGAATTCTTTTTCGGAGAACAGACCTTCGCCCACCAGAATCACGTTCTTGGTCTTCAGTTGGTCTTTCACCCGGCCCAGGTACAGTTTGGTGAGCTGAGCGGTATAGGGGCCGCGGAAATTGAACACCAGAATGACGGTGTCCAGTTCTTTCAGGTCTTCCGCTTCAAAGGGGGTGTCGATGTTGATGCATTTGCAGTTCAGTTTGGCGGCAATGATCTCTGCGATCTTCTTGGCGCTGCCGTGGAACGTTTCGTAAGTGACGATAGGTCGGTTCATGGGATCTCCTCCTTTTGCAGTTTGGTAAAATCAGCGGGCGCGGCAGCCCTGGAAGGAGCCGCGCTTTTTGAATTCCTGTTGGATGCCGTTTAAGACGGCGTGTTTATTTTTGGGCCAGAGAGGGGCCAGAAGGGTCTCTGCGGGGGCATCGCCGGTGATGCGGTGAACGGTGATGTCCGGGGGAAGGATCTCCAGGGCATCCACCACAAGATCGATGTATTCCGGAAGTTCCAGAGGCCGCAGGGGCGGAAAAGCCTTGTAACTGCAGTTGAACCCCTTTTCTTGGGAAACCAGCACCCGGCCCAGGGTGGAATCGGACAGGTAGGAAAGGCTGTGGATCTTGATGCCGAAGGGCTTTTGGGCGGCGACGAACCGGACGGAATCCAGCATGTCCTCTTTGGTTTCACCGGGAAGGCCAAAGATCAGATGCACCAGGAAGGGGATGCTGCGGGCGGAAAGAGCGGCGGCCGCTTCCGTAAAAACGGAGGTGGGGTAGCAGCGGTTCAGCATGTCCGCGGTATGGTCGTGCATGGTCTGCAGGCCCAGTTCCACCCACAGAAAGGTGCGCTGGTTGTATTCAGACAGCAGGTCCAGCACATCAGGAGGCAGGCAGTCGGGACGGGTGGCAACGGCAAGCCCTGCCACATCGGAAACGGAGAGGGCGGCATCAAAGAGCGCCCGCAGTTTTTCTGCGGGAGCGTAGGTGTTGGTATGGCTCTGGAAATAGGCAATATACTTGCCTTCAGGCCATTTGCGGGACAGCAGGGCGATCTGCCGGTTCACCGCATCCTGGATGGTTTCGGGGGTGGCGGCAGAAGCGAATTCGCCGCTTCCTTCCCAGCTGCAGAAGCTGCAGCCCGCATAGCCTTTGCTGCCGTCCCGGTTGGGACAGGTGAAGCCGCCGTCCAGGGAAAGCTTGCTGACCTGACAGCCGAAGCGCTGCCGCAGCCAGGTGCCGATGTTGTTGTAATGAATGCTGCCAAAGGGGTTTTCCATGGATGTTCTCCTGAAAGGACAGCGATCTGCTGCCTCTTTTGCTTGCGAATCTTTATCCCATTGTACCATGGCCTGCAAAAGGGGTCAAGAAAGGGCAAAAAACTTGGGAAACCTGCGGGAAAGTTCGGTTTTCCTATGGCGTTTCCTACTATTATGTGCTAAAATCGTATGTTAGATTGGGAGGGGTGTTCTCTGCCCAAAATTCGGTGAAAAGGAGGGATCCTCATGAGCGAAGGCAATAATGACAACAGCGGCAACACTGCCAAGCAGCGCCTGCTTCTGCACAGCTGCTGCGGCCCCTGCAGCTCTGCCGTTCTGGAACGGCTGGCACCCCGCTATGATGTGACTCTCTTTTTCTGCAACCCCAACATTACGGACCGGGAGGAATACGAAAAGCGGAAGGCGACTCAGCTGCAGTTTCTGCGGGCCTTCAATGCCGACCTTCCGGAGGGGGCAAACCCCGTGGAATTCCTGGAAGGACGCTGGGATCCGGAAGCCTATCTCTCCGCCGTGAAAGGCCTGGAGCAGGAACCGGAGCGGGGAGCGCGCTGCGACGTGTGCTTCCGGCTGCGCCTTGCGGAATCCGCTGCTATGGCGGCGGTGATCGGTGCCCCGGTGTATACCACCACACTTTCCGTCAGCCCTCACAAACAGTTTCCCGTACTCTGCCAGTTCGGCAGGGAAGAGGGCGCGGCTTTCGGGATCACCTTCCTGGAAGAAGACTTCAAGAAAAAGGACGGTTACAAGCGAAGCATTGAACTGTCCAAAATCCATAACCTCTACCGGCAGAATTTCTGCGGATGCGAATTCTCCCGCCGGTAACCACTGAAAGGAATCAGCTGACATGAAATTGATTTTACCCGAGGGGTACGAACCCCATCTGGATCTCTTTGAAACCCAGAAAGCCATCAAAAAGGTCAAGGACTTTTTCCAGGACGAACTGTCCAAAGAACTGAACCTGCAGCGCGTCACCGCCCCCCTGGTGGTAGACCCCGACACCGGCCTCAACGATAACCTGAACGGCGTGGAACGCACCGTTTCCTTTACCGTAAAGGACATCAACGAATGCAAGGCCGAAGTGGTACAGTCCCTGGCCAAGTGGAAGCGCATGGCTCTGGGCCGCTACAAGGTAAAGCCCGGAAAGGGCATCTACACCGACATGAACGCTCTTCGCCGCGATGAAGACCTGGATAACATCCACTCCATCTACGTGGACCAGTGGGACTGGGAAAAAACCATGACCAGGGAAGAGCGTACCGAAGAGTACCTGAAGGAGACCGTAAACAAAATCTACGGTGTCATGAAGCGCCTGGGCGACTACGTGGCAGAGCAGTGGCCCGAACTGAAGGTAGACCTGCCTGAAAACATCTATTTCGTCACCAGCCAGGAGCTGGAATACAGATGGCCTGAGCTCACCGCCAAGGAAAGAGAACATGCCATCGCCAAGGAACAGAAGGCCGTCTTCATCATGAAGATCGGTGACGTACTGGCCTCCGGCCAGCGCCACGACGGCCGTGCCCCCGACTACGACGACTGGAATCTGAACGGTGACATCCTGGTCTGGAACTCCGTTCTGAACCAGTCTCTGGAACTGTCCTCCATGGGTGTCCGCGTGGACGAAACCGCCATGGCACGGCAGCTGAAACTGGCCAAGGCAGAGGAACGGGCGGAGCTGCCCTTCCACAAGGCCATCCTGGAAAAGAAACTGCCCTACTCCATCGGCGGCGGCATCGGCCAGAGCCGCCTCTGCATGTTCTTCCTGAAGAGAGCCCATATCGGTGAGATCCAGGTGGGCATGTGGCCCGAAGAAATGATCCGCCGGTGCGAAGAAAACAACATTTTCCTGCTGTAACGCAGAGGAAAGGAAACGAAGGTAGCAAGTGTCTTACGCAGACGTGATCATCAACAACAACAGCAGCCGGACGGAGGGGCCTTACACCTATGCGGTGCCCCCGGAACTGGAAGGGCAGCTGCAGCCCGGAGATCGGGTGCTGGTGCCTTTCGCACGCCGTTCTACGCCGGTGGAAGCCTATGTGGTACAGGTGATGGAAGAGCTGGAAACTCCTATCAAAGGTCTGCGGAAGATCGCGTCCAAGGATCCCGAGGTGAGCCTGACCGCAGAAATGCTGCAGACGGCCCGCTGGATGGAAGACCGCTACTTCTGCCGGCCCATTGAAGCCCTTCACTGCTTCGCGCCGGCCGGGGCTCCCTCCAAAAGAGGGAAGACCCGTTCGCCTTACAAAGAAACCCCGGAACCGGACGAAAAAAAGCCTCTGACGGAGGAACAGCAGGATGCCTTCGACCAGATCCTGCCCGCCCTGGAGGATGGCCGTCATCAGGTGACGGTGATCCACGGCGTCACAGGCAGCGGCAAAACGGAGCTGTATCTGCAGGTCATCGAAGCCTGTGTGCAGCAGGGCAAAAAAGCCATCCTGCTGGTGCCGGAAATCTCCCTGACTCCCCAGACGGTGCAGCGGTTCCTGTCCCGGTTCGGACCGGAAAGGGTGGCCGTGCTCCACAGCAAGCTTTCCCTGGGCCAGCGCTACGATGAGTGGATGCGGGTCCGGAGAGGCGAGGTGGATATCGTGGTGGGTGCCCGCTCGGCGGTGTTCGCCCCCTTCGAAAACATTGGTGTCATCATTCTGGACGAAGAGCACGAAGCCTCTTACCGTTCCGATTCCACCCCCAAGTACGATGCGGCGGAGGTGGCCATCGAGAGAGCCCGGTATCATGGGGCGGCGGTGCTTCTGGGAAGCGCCACTCCCTCTGTGGGGACCTCTCTTTTGGCGGAAGAAGGCCGGTTCAAACGGGTCTTTCTGCATCAGAGATACAACAAGAATCCCCTCCCCGAAGTGACCATCGCCGACATGCGGCAGGAACTTCAGGAGGGCAACCGAACCATTTTCAGCAGGGCGCTTTTCGAAGAGATGGAAGCCTGCCTGGCGGAAGGAAAGCAGGTGATCCTGTTTCTGAACCGTCGGGGTTACTCCGGCTTCCTGTCCTGCAGAAGCTGCGGTTACGTGATGAAGTGCCCGGAATGCGGCATTTCCCTCACTTACCATAAAGAGCAGAACCGGGCCGTATGCCATTTCTGCGACAGAAGCTTTGCCGTACCGGAGACCTGTCCGGAATGCGGCAGCACCCACATTCGCCACTTCGGCATCGGTACCGAAAAAGTGGAGGAACAGGTGCAGCAGTTCTTCCCCGGTGTCACTACCGCCCGTCTGGACATGGACACCGCCAGGAAGAAGGGCAGCACCGAAACCATTCTGAAAGACTTCGGCAAGGGGAAAACGCAGGTCCTCATCGGCACCCAGCTGGTGGCCAAGGGCCTGGATTTCGCCAACGTGGGCCTGGTGGGCATCGTGGCGGCGGACGTTTCCCTGAACATCCCCGATTTCCGCGCTGCGGAGCGGACCTTCCAGCTGGTGACCCAGGCGGCAGGCCGTTCCGGCAGAGGAGACAAGCAGGGGAAGGTGGTCATCCAGACCTACTCGCCGGACCATTACGCGATCCTGGCGGCAGCAGCCCAGGATTACGAAAGCTTTTACCGCACGGAGCTTCTGCTGCGAAAGACCCTGTCCTATCCGCCCTACAGCGACCTGATCCAGATGGTGCTGGCCGCTGAGGATGAAAACGAAGCAAGGCTTGCCGCGGAAAAAGTGAAGCTCTGGCTGCAGAAGAAACTGCCGGAAAGCGCGGCCGCACGGATTTTGGGGCCGCGCCAGGCCCCCCTTGTAAAGGCGGGCGGTATGTACCGGTTCCAGCTGCTGCTGAAGGTAAAACCGGAAGAAATGGAGCAGACCCGCAAGGCGATGTTCCGACTGAAAAAGAAAATCGCAGCGGAGAAGGAGGGCGTCTGGCTCTTCACTCTGGATGTGAACCCATACAGCTATCTTTAGTGCGCGCAGGCGGAAACGCCGCGCTGCACATTGAAACTTGACACGGAGGTCAACCATGGCACTGAGAAATATCGTAAAAGAAGGAGATCCCATCCTGCGTAAGAAGTGCAGAGAAGTGACGGAGGTCAACGACCACATCCGCATGATCCTGGACGACATGCTGGAAACCATGTATGAAAGCGAAGGCGTTGGTATCGCCGCACCTCAGGTGGGCATCCTGCGCAGAATGTTCATCGTGGACATCGGCGACGGCCCCATCGAACTGATCAACCCCGAAATCGTGGAGCAGAGCGGTCTGCAGGAAGATGAAGAAGCTTGCCTCAGCGTTCCCGGCGTTGCCGGCGTGGTGAAGAGACCCACCTATGTGAAGATCAAGGGTCTGAACCGTTTCGGTGAAGAGGTGGAATACGAAGGCCGCGACTTCAAGGCCAAGGCATTCTGCCACGAGTACGACCATCTGGACGGTATCCTGTTCATCGACAAGGCTACCTCTACCAGAACCATGGATATGGACTTGGACGACGACTTCGAAAAATAACCCTTTGAGAATGCCCGGCCCCCGGGCAGAAGAAAGGAAACTGCTGATATGAGAATTGTTTACATGGGTACCCCGGATTTTTCTGTGGCACCTCTGCAGGCCCTCTACGATGCGGGCTATGAGATCCCCCTGGTGGTGACCCGGCCCGACCAGGCCAGAGACCGGGGCAAAAAGACAAAGCCCACGCCCGTCAAGGCGCTGGCTCTGGAACTGGGGCTTCCCGTGCTGTCTCCCGAAACCATGAAAGGTGCCTGGGACGGCGGCGACCAGGAAGAATTCTGGAAAGCCCTGCAGGAAGCAAAACCCGACTGCATCGTTGTGGCCGCTTACGGCCAGATCCTGCCCAAGAACGTGCTGGACCTGCCGAAGTACGGCTGCATCAACATCCATGCCTCTCTGCTGCCCCGCTGGAGAGGGGCGGCTCCCATCCAGAGATCCATTCTGGAAGGGGATCAAGAGACCGGTGTCACCATCATGTACATGGCGGAAAAGCTGGATGCGGGCGATATGCTGGCAAAGGTGACCACTCCCACCGCCGGTAAGACAGCAGGCGGGCTCCACGATGAGCTTTCCCAGCTGGGAGCAAAGCTGCTGATCGACACGCTGCCCGCCCTCTTTGACGGCACAGTGAAAGCGGAACCCCAGGACGAAAGCCTGGTGACCTATGCGGCCATGGTGTTCAAAAAGGACGGACTTGTGGATTTTTCCAAGGATCCGCAGGCGATCGAATGGCAGATCAGAGGTCTTTCCCCCTGGCCCGGCGCTTACACCTTCTATCAGGGCCAGCAGATGAAGTTGCTGGAAGCCTCCATGGAAGACAAGGCCACCGGTAAGGCAGACGGCACTTTGGCCGCCGTGGAAAAAGACCGTATCGTATTTGCCGCCGGAGGGAAGTCTCTGGTGGTGACCAGGATCCAGATGCCCGGCAAGAAGGCAATGCCCGTGTCGGAATATCTGAAGGGAAACAAACTGGAAGTGGGCACTCTGTGCACGAACCAGGCAGAATAAATTTGCAGTGAAGGCGCGCGCCAAGCTTTGCAGCGCGCCGCAGGAAGCGCGCATCCGGATCAGGAGCGCGCCCGGTGAGGGAATTATGGCGGATAAGAACAGAACATGTGCATATCAGGTCCTCTGGAACATCGAAAAGAACGGAGCCTTCTCCAATCTGGCTCTTTCCGCTGCCATTGAAAAGGATCGGCCCGATGCTCCCAGACTGGTCCGCGAACTGGTTTACGGCGTACTGGAACAGCAGATCCTGCTGGACTATACCATCCGGAAGTATCTGAAGCAGCCCGTCAGCAAGCTGGGCCTTGCGGAGAAGATCGTGCTTCGCATAGGCATCTGGCAGATGGACTTTGCAAACAGCATCCCGGAATACGCAGCCGTAAAAGAATCCGTGGATCTGGCCCGGAAGGTCTGCAGAGGCCGGGAGGGCTTCATCAACGGTGTGCTGCGGAATCACGGCAGAGCCGGTGCGATCTCCGAAGAGCGGCCCACTCGTGTTGATCTTCCCGACCGGAAGCAGGATCCTGCGGAATACTTATCTGTCCGCTATTCCTGCCGTCGCTGGATCGTGGATCAGTGGATCGGCGATTACGGCGAAGAGCAGGCGGAGGAAATGCTAAAATACAGTCTGGAGACGCCGGATCTGGTGGTGCGCGCCAATTTGATGCGCACCACCCGTGCAGAGCTGAAGGCGGCCCTGGAAGCTCTGGGGGCCGCCGCAGCGGAAGGGAACCTTTCACCGGCAGCCCTTCACGTGAAAGGTTCCGACCTTTTAAGCACCGAACTTTTCGAAAAGGGTCATTTCTCCGTACAGGATGAAAGCTCCATGCTGGCGGTGGAGACCCTGGATCCCAAGCCCGGTGAAACTGTCATCGATATCTGCGCCGCTCCCGGAGGCAAGACTCTCTACATGGGTGAGCGCATGGAAAATAAGGGCAGCCTCACCGCCTGCGACGTGCACGGCGGCAAACTCTCCCTCATCAGCCGGGAAGGGAAGCGCATCGGCGTCACCATCCCGAAGCTGAAGGTAAGAGACGGCGCAGCCCCGGAGGCACCGGACTTCCCGCCGGAAAGTGCGGATAAGGTGCTGGTGGATGCACCCTGCTCCGGTCTGGGTGTCCTCAGAAGAAAACCGGAGATCAAGCTTCATGAGGCCCATGAAGAACTGGCCGGCCTCCCTGCAAAGCAGGCCGCCATCCTGGCCAATGCGGCCCCCATCGTGAAACCGGGCGGCCGTCTGGTCTACAGCACCTGTACCGTTTCCAAAGCGGAAAACCAGCAGGTCACAGCGGCTTTCCTGGAGAACCATCCTCAGTGGGAAAAAGAAACGGAAATCCAGCTGCTTCCCGGAAAGGACGGGACAGACGGCTTTTACATCTGCAGTATGATTCGTAAGAAAGGATAAACCATGGTTATTGGAGCCGGTAAAACCGACGTCGGCAGACGGCGGGACCACAACGAAGATTACTTCCTCCTTATGGAGAAAGAGTCCCTCTTCCTTGTGGCGGACGGCGTGGGCGGTCAGCGAGACGGCCAGCGCGCCAGCCATTTGGCTGCCGAAGGAGTACGCCATTATATCAGCAGTTTCCCGCCCGATTGGATCACCGATGACGGGGCCCTGCACCAGTATTTCAGAAAATGTCTGGAAGAGGTCAACAAAACCATCTACAAACTGGCCGGTCACCACGACGAAGGGGGCGGCATGGCCACCACCGTGGTGCTGACCTATATTTCCCGGGGAAAGGCCTATGTGGTGAACGTGGGCGACAGCCGGGCCTATCTGCTGCGGGACGGCATTCTTCGCCAGGCCACGGAGGACCACACCTACGTGCATCAGCTGGTGAAGGAAGGGTCCATTACCGAAGAAGAAGCAAAGACCCATCCCGGACGGCATATGATCACCAGAGCTCTGGGGGCGGAACCCAAGGTGGAACCGGATTTCTTCCAGTTCGCCGTGCGGCCCGGAGACCGGATCATCCTTTGTTCCGACGGCCTTTACAACGAGGTCTCGGAAGGGGAGATCTGTGAACTTTCCGAACGACTTTTCAGCACCACCGCCTTTATCGATGCTCTGGTACAGAGAGCCAACGAAAACGGCGGCGGTGATAACATCACAGTCATCTGTGTGGATATTCAGGAAGAATAAAGGGGGAACACCATGAGCAACAGAGTATTAGCCGGAAGATACGAACTTCTGGAAAAGATCGGCGACGGCGGCATGGCCGTGGTCTATAAGGCCCGCTGCCGGCTGCTGAACCGACTCGTAGCCATTAAAATATTAAAGCCCGCTTACAGCAAGGACGCCAAGTTCATCGAGAACTTCCGGAGAGAGTCCCAGGCGGCGGCAAGTCTGACCCATCCCAACATCGTGGGGATTTACGACGTTGGCCGGGAAGGCAGCATCAACTTCATCGTTATGGAACTGGTGGAGGGCAAGACCCTGGCCGATCTGATCCGGCAGGAGGGCCCCATGGCTCCCAGAGAAGCGGTCCGCATCGCCCGTCAGATCTGCTCCGCACTGTCCCATGCCCACAAGCACCAGATCATCCATCGCGACGTGAAGCCGCATAACATCCTGCTGACCAGTGACGGCACCGCCAAGATCACCGACTTCGGCATCGCCAAGGCCGTGGATATGGGGACTGTGGTAGGCAACACCGGCATGGTGCTGGGTTCCGTCCACTACCTGTCTCCCGAGCAGGCCCGCGGCGGTTATGTGGATGAAAAAACCGATATCTATTCCATGGGCATCATGCTCTACGAAATGCTGACCGGTCAGGTCCCCTTCGATGCGGACAACCCGGTAGCCGTAGCTGTGAAGCACATGAACGAGGAGATCACTCCGCCCTCCAGACTGGTGGATACCATTCCTCAGGAACTGGAAGAGGTGGTGATGAAGGCCACCCAGAAGTATCCGGTCAATCGCTATCTGACCGCCGATGCCATGCTGGAAGCCCTTCAGAACGCCAGCCTGTCCACCATCGGCATCTTCAGCGGCCCCGGAGGGTATACGGGAAAAGCTACGCTGGATGCCACCATGATGATGGATATGATCAACGGAGGCCGCAGATCCGGTGCCATCAACATCGGTGATGTGGAAACTCTGGAGGACGGCACTTCCGTGGTGCGCCTGCAGCACGGCGAAGAAGACGAAAAAGAGCAGGAAACAGGGGAAACAAAGAAACAGGGGATTTTGGAAAGGATTGGGATTGAAGAATTTATGAGACGAGCAAGCAGCAGGACCCGCACCGCAAGACGGACGGCGGCTCCTAAGGAAACTACGGGAAAAGTGAAAGCAAGCGCTCCCAAGAGCGGAAAGAAGAAGGGCGGCCTGGGCTGGGTCCGGTTCGCCGCCGTGGCGCTGGCCATCGTGCTGGCCTTCCCGCTGAGCAGCCTGCTGGCACCCATTTTTGAAGAAAAGGAACCCGCTCCCGTGGAAGTGGAAGTTCCCGGCTTCCAGGGCAAGACTCTGGAAGAAGCGGAAACTCTGGCCGAGGAAATGGGCCTGAAGATCAAGGTGGGCCAGGAAGTATCCAGCTATGATTACAAAGCCGGGCAGATCGTGTCCCAGGCACCCAAGGAAGGCAACGTGATCAAGACCGGCCAGACCATCACCGTCAACATCAGCAAGGGCGTTCTGGCCAGCCAGGTGCCCGATGTCCGCGGCAAGAACGAAAGCGATGCCAAATTCATGCTGGAAAGCTACGGCTTCGTGGTGGGTACCGTGAAGCAGGCTTACAGCAATACCGTTCCCGAAGGCAGAGTCTGCGACCAGAGCGTGGATCCCGGTGAAGAAGCAAAGACCGGTACCACCATCAACCTGACCATCAGCAAGGGCAAGGAAGTGAAGGAAGTCAAGGTCCCCGACCTGAAGGGGCTCACAAAGACGGAAGTCACCGAAAAATTGTTCAACAGCGGTCTCAAGATCGGTAAGGTCAGCTACGGCCCCAGCGCTGCATACGCAGAAGGTCTCTGCATCAGCCAGAGCGTCAAGGCCGGTGATAAGGTCACTTCCGATACCAAGATCGACGTGGTGCTCAGCAACGGCCCCGACGAAACCAGCGGCGAAGGTGCTGTGATCATCAAGATCGATTACTCCAAGGCACAGAACGAGGTGCTGTATCTCACCGTCATCGTATCCGATGAGACCGGTGTGGGCCGTCCCATCGATAACGAACAGCGTCTCAAGAGCACCGGCACCGAAGAGATCACACTCACCGGCACCGGTACCGGTACCGTTACCGTGCTCTTCGACAATGTGAAGGTGGCGGAATACACCATCGATTACACCGCAGGGACGGTAAACTAATGGCTGTAAAAGGTGTGATTGTAAAAGGCATCGCCGGCTTCTATTACGTGGATACCGGCGAGCAGGTCTACCAGTGCAGAGCCCGGGGGATCTTCCGCAAGAAGGATATGACACCGCTTGTGGGAGACCGGGTCACCATCAGTCTTCTGGACGATGGGGAAGCGGTGGTGGAAACCATTGAGGAACGGCGCAATGCCTTCATCCGGCCCCCTGTGGCCAACGTGGAATGCCTGGTTCTGGTACTGGCCGCTGCGGATCCCGATCCCAGCCCGCTGGTGGCAGACCGGTTCTTGGTCATGGCGGAAGAAAAAGGGGCGGAAGTGCTGATCTGCGTCAATAAAATGGACCTGATCCCGGAAGGGGAAGAACTTCCGCTGCTGCAGATCTACAAGGATCTCTATCCCGTATTCCCGGTCTGCGCCGAGACAGGCGAAGGGCTGGATGCGCTGAAACAGGCCATTTCCGGCAAAATTGCCGCTCTGGCCGGCCCCTCCGGCGTAGGGAAATCTTCCATTTTGAACCGTATCATGGGGAAAGAGCTGGCGGAAACCGGCGAAATCAGCCAGAAGCTGGGACGGGGCAAGAACACCACCCGCCATGCGGAACTGTTCGCCCTGGAAGGCGGCGGTCATATTTTCGACACGCCGGGTTTCACTTCCTTCGACCTGGAAGCCCTGAAGCAGGGTGGCAAGAGGGGAGAGGACACCATGGAAGAACAGGATCTCGCCCACTACTATCCCGAAATGGCAGCCCTTCTGGGCAACTGCCGTTATGACAACTGCCGCCACATTTCCGAACCGGACTGCCGCATTCGGGAAGCCGTGGAAGACGGCAGGATCCATCGGAGCCGCTACGAATCCTACTGCGTGCAGATGGAAGAACTGAAGAACCGAAAAAAGTATTAGGCCGCAAGGCCGTGCAGGGCCTTCGGCCCGTCAATTTGCTGAAACAAGGGCCTCCGGCCCGGAAGGAGAACGATTATGGAAAAGAAGAACTGTCGTCTGGCACCCTCTCTCTTGGCTGCTGATTTTTACCGCCTGGGCGAACAGGTACAGGCTCTGGAAGAGGGCGGCTGTCACCTGCTGCACGTGGATGTGATGGACGGCCATTTCGTGCCCAACATCTCCTTCGGTGACTGCGTTACCAATGCGCTGAAGGGCCGCACCAAGGTCCCCTTCGACGTGCATCTGATGATCGAAGATCCCGATAAATACATCCCCAACTTCGTCACCGACCAGACCGAGTACATCACCGTTCATGCGGAAGCCTGCACCCATCTGCACCGCACCGTGCAGCTGATCCACTCCCTGGGCGTAAAGGCTGGTGTGGCTCTGAACCCTGCCACTTCCCCCGACGTTCTGGACTGGATCCTGCCCGAGCTCGACATGGTGCTGGTGATGTCCGTCAACCCCGGTTTCGGCGGCCAGAAGTTTATCCCCTCTGCACTGGATAAGATCCGCGTGCTCCGTGAAAAGGCAGACAAGGTTAACCCCGGTCTTTCCATCGAAGTGGACGGGGGCATCAATCCCGTGAACCTGGCCGATGTGAAAGCGGCCGGTGCGGACACCTTTGTTACCGGCAGCGCTCTTTTGGGAGCTGCCGATCTGAAGGAACAGATCAAAGTGTTCATGAACGTACTGTAAACGAAAACAGAGAAGGCCGCTGCCCCAAGGGGATCAGCGGCCTTTCTGTTTTTTGGCATCCGCCAAAAGACCACATAGAAACAAGCACCTACTCCGTAGAATGGACCAAAGCATTCGGACAGAGGAGGTGTTTTTTTATGTTCGAAGTTTTGGTCATGGCGGGCGGTTTCCTCGCCTTTGCCATGGGCTCCGGCTTTGCATCCGGCCAGGAGGTCCTGCGGTTCTTTTCCCTGTATGGCTTCTGGGGCAGCCTTGGAGGCGGTCTTCTGGCAGCGGCGATCTTTGCTGGGACCGGTGCCTTGGTGGCAGCGGACGGGGCCCGGCTGAAGCTTGCGGAACCGGATCTGGTTTATGATCATTATTTGGGGAAAACCCTGGGGACGCTGTATCGTCTTGTGATGCCCATCGTCATGTTCCTGTTTCTGGCGGTCATGAGCGCAGGGGCAGGTGCCGCTTTTCAGGAATCCTTCGGTCTGCCGAACTGGGCAGGGATCGTCGCGATGATGGGGCTTTGCTTCCTGACGGTCTGCTTCGATCTCCGGACCCTTCTGCAGGCCATCGGGGGGATCGGGATGCTGATCCTGGGGGCTTCTGTTCTGCTTTCCGTAACGGTGCTGCTGGATGCCTGGGAACGGGCAGGGGGCATGCAGCAGCTGTTCCTGGAGACGGACAGTACGGTTCGGGCGGCAGAGGAGGCCGGTGCCATCGGAACCAAAAGTGCTGCCGGATTTTCCTGGTGGTCCGCGGGGATCCTTTATGCTTCCTACAATCTTCTGACTGCGTTCCCTTTTCTGAACGGCATGGGGAAGGAGGCATCCGGGGCAGGACGGGCCGCCTGGGGAGGTCTTCTTGGCGGAACCTTCTATATGGCCGGTGCCATGCTGATGAACCTGGCCCTGCGGACGGATCTTGCGGCGGTGGCGGAAAGCCAGCTTCCGTTGCTCTTTCTGGCCGGGCAAAGAGCCTCCTGGACGGAAGGGATCTTTGCCTTCCTGCTTCTGGGCAGTATTTACACCACTGCGGCCCCTTTGCTCTGGTCTTTGACAGAGAGCCTGACTCTCAGCAAAAGGCCCGCAAACAGGCGATTTTTGGCCTTCTTCCTGGCCTGCCTTGCTGCTGTGGGAGGGACGCTTCCCTTTGACCGGATGCTGACCGCCGTCTATCCGCTGGCAGGCTGGGCCGGGCTCATTCTGCCTGTTTCCGCCATTCTGCACCATTTCAGAAGGAGGTTTGTGTGAGAATGAAACATTACAAATGGATCCTGCGGATCATGACCTGTGCCGTCGTACTGTCTGCCGTCTGGTGTACGGTGACCCTGACCGGTGTAGTTGCGGAGGAACGAAAGATCCCCATCTATTCCGTGGAGCGGCCGGACAATAAGATCGCCATCAGTTTCGACGCGGCCTGGGGAAACGAGCACACCGCCGCCATCTTGTCCATCCTGGAGGAATACGATGTGAAAACCACGTTTTTTCTGGTGGATTTCTGGGCGAAAAAATTTCCCGAGGATGTGAAGACCATCGCCGCTGCCGGCCATGAGATCGGCAACCATTCCGCCACGCACCCGGATCTGGGGAAACTGTCCGGAGCCGAAATCCGCAGGGAACTGGAAACCGCCGGAGAAACCATCCTGCAGCTGACCGGGGTGCAGCCGGACCTGTTCCGGCCGCCCTTCGGTTCTTACAGCAATACGCTGATGGATACGGCAGCGGACTGCGGCTACCATGTGATCCAGTGGAGTCGGGACCGTCCTGCAACAGCAGAAACCCATTGGAATTGCAAAGGAAGGGAAAATCTGCTATACTGGTATGCAGCAACTGGAAACATAAATGAACTACCATAAATATATTATTGTAAAGGAGTGAGCCCCGTGGCAAAGCTGGAACGTCTGGATAAAGTGCTGTCCAATCTGGGCATGGGTACCCGAAAAGAACTGAAAAACCGCATCAAAAGCGGGGAATTCGCCGTGGACGGCGTTACGGTCAAAAGTCCGGAATTCAAACTGGACCCCGAGGCGGCCTGCCTCACCATGAACGGGCAGGAGATCCGTTACAAGAAGTATGTCTATCTGATGCTTCATAAACCCGCCGGTTACCTGACCGCGACAGAGGATCGACATGCGGCCACGGTGCTGGATCTTTTGGACGATCACTGGCAGAGCTTCGATCTGTTTCCGGCCGGCCGTCTGGATAAGGACAGCGAAGGGCTTTTGCTGCTCACCAACGACGGCCCTCTGACCCATAAGATCCTGTCCCCCAAAAACCATGTGGACAAGCTTTACTACATCGAATACGACGGCGCCTTTGCCGACGGCTCTGCGGAGAAGTTCGCGGCCGGTCTTACAATTGATGGCGGTTATCTGTGCCTTCCCGCCAAGCTGGAGCTGCTTCCCGAGAACGCAGCTCTGGTCACCATCCAGGAGGGCAAGTACCACCAGGTAAAGCGCATGGCTGAAGCCTGCGGGGCCACTGTCACTTACCTGAAGCGCCTCAAAATGGGGCCGCTGGAACTGGATGAAACCCTGGAAAAGGGCGCTTACCGCCCCCTCACCGACCAGGAAGAAGCGGCACTGGTCAGCTGCTTCACCGCAGAATGACAAACCAGGTTTTAGTTGTTTCGCACCAGAATGATCCAAAAGAAAGGTGATCTCATGAAACAAACTTTTCGAAAGTCCATCGCTCTTTTTTTCGCAGTACTGCTCCTGCTGACCGGCTGCACTTCTGCGGTGCCGGGTCCGAATGAGGATCCCAGCGGCCAGGATGCCACTGGCGGTGGAGGAGTCGATGTTTCGGACGGCGGCTCCAAGAACGATGGAAGCGGTGTGGTGGATCCGGCATCCTGCGAATTCCCGCAGCTGCAGGATTTCTTTAACCGGGCGGCTTATTATGATCGCAGCCGGGATTCTCACGGCATGGAATGGGAATTTCGCAGAATGACGCCCTATGCCGGCCTGGAAACGGCCGAAGCGGAACTGCTTGCCTTTCTGCAGCAGCCTCGCTGGCAGCTGACGCTGGTGGATACGAACACCTGGACCTATGAGACAGGAGACATTACGCAGGCAACAGAGTATTGCTTTGATTATACCGGCACTGCCGAACTGACCAAAGTTTCTCATGCCCTGAACCGGACGCAGCACCATGTGTTTGTTATGGTGTATCATATTCCATCCAACAATTGGTACGACATTATGGTGTGGAGAAGTCCGGAATTTCAGGTGGTGGAAACCGATGTCCGCTGCAGTGTGGATGTGGGCGAGTATGCCAATTCAGGATCCTCCGGCAGCAGCTGGAAAGGCGGCAAATACGAAAACAAGGTGCCGGAACACACCAAACCGGACTGCCGTACCTGCGGTGGCGACGGCGACTGCAACACCTGCGGCGGTGATGGTTATACCCGGATCGGCGGTGCCAAAGCCGGATGCCGTACCTGCCACGGAAACGGAAAGTGCCGCTCCTGCAACGGCACGGGCAAGCAGTAACTGCCGATCTGCCAGCAAGACATATATGGCGGCAGAACAACAACTGCCGCATTGCAAGCAAAGCTTCAGCAAACAAGTATTGCACGGAGAAAGGGGAGCAAAATGGAACTTTGGGATGCCTATTATAAAGATGGCACACCGGCCGGCTGTGATCTGGTGCGGGGTGAGCCCATCCCGCCGGGCCTGTACCACAAGGTCTGCCAGATCATCCTGCGTCATCGGGACGGCGACTATCTCCTGATGCAGCGAGACCTCCGAAAGCCCAATTATGGTGGTTGGTTCGAGGCCACCGCCGGCGGTTCCGTGCTGAAAGGGGAAGACAAACTCACTTGCGTGCGCCGGGAGCTTCGGGAGGAAACGGGGCTGTCCCTGATTTCCTTAAAGCAGATTGGAACCTACGTTTCTCACAATACCCTGTACTTCAACTATCTGGGGATCACGGACTGCGAAAAGTCCTCCGTCCGGCTTCAAAACGGGGAAACCATCGCATACAAGTGGCTGACCGAAGCGGAATTCATCGCCTTCGTCAATTCGGAGGAAATGATTCCCTCTCAGAAAAAACGCTACGCAGAATACCTCACAGAAATCGGCTATCTGAAAAAATAGCGAACAATAACCAAGGCTGCGCGCCTTGGTTTTTTTCTATGTACGTACAAATTAACGCAAAGACAGTTTCTCCGGCGCTTTTCAGCTCTATAAATGTGTTATTTTACAAATAGAGCCGCTTTTGGTCCATTGTGGTCCGGAATTTTAAAGAAATGTAAAATAGCGCTCCAAAAGTTTTGCTATGCGAAACAATTTGTTATTCATATCTTCGAAATTTGGAAATTAAGCTTTCAATATGGCGTTTTTCAAAAGAAACGTGTCGTTTTTTGTCGAAATGTGTCGAAAATGGGTGCGCTATTTTAAAAAAGCAGAAAAAACAGCACCATATATTTTTTCACAAAGAAAAAAGGAGAAAAGATTGTCAGAACGACAATGAAAGAGTATAATTTGCCATAAAATGGAAATGGAAGGGGCGGAGAAAATGGATTATTTATTTGAAGAATTGAAGACAAATTACAACCTGTGGCATCAAACCATTGAAGAAATGGAAAGGCTGACAAATAATCTTCCGAAGGGGCACCTTTCGTTAAGAAAACGAAAGGGAAGGACTACTGTATACCAGCATATTTTGACAGAACAAAACGGAGAAAAACGGGTAATTCGTAAGAGCTTGCAGGGGAAACCTCTGAATGAAATTGAGGATTTACTGTATCGGTATCGTTTGCAGAGAACTTTGCCACATCTAAAAAAGAATATGCTTCGAATCGAAAGGCTATTGCAGACCTGGAAACCAAAACCGGAGATAAAGCGTGGCGATGATCAGGAACTTTTTCTTTGGTTGGAGAATGAGCGTAAGAAAAAAAGTGAATGTTTTCAAAGTGAGAAAGGTGCATTTTCGAGCAGCTGGAAAGCAAAGGGGAAATATCAGGGGAAGGAAATACTGGTGGAAAAGTGGTTGCGGGAAAAAGCCTCTGTGTTTCAAAACGGGAAGTGGATCCGGGATGTATTTATTTCGGGGGAAGAGGCGGCTTGGCATCTGGAAGGGCTGCGGCATGTGACACTGGACGGAAGTTTGCGGCGGTCAAAGTCGGAGGTGATTTTGGATGGCCTCCTGAGGGAGATGGGGGTCGCCTATGTGTACGAGCGGCCGCTGTATATTGGAAACAGACGGTTTCTGCCGGATTATACGGTGTTGCAGCCGGAGAGTTTACAGCCGTTTTTTGTTGAACATCATGGACTCAGAAGCGAGGAATATGAACGGAGAAATTGGGAAAAGGAGCAGGTGTACCGGCAGGGCGGAATCGTGCCCTGGAGCAATTTGCTGTACACCTACGATCTGCCGGACGGAACGCTGGATGTGCGCGGGGTTCGCAAGGCACTGCAGCTATTTTTGAATTAGAAAAACGGCTCTGTCTGAAGAGACGGAGCCGTTGATGGTTTGATATCAGCGTAGGTCCAGGGCAGCCACTTCGCCGACCAGGATGACGGCGGGGGCCTGAACACCTGCGGCACGGGTTTTGGAAGCAATATCGGAAAGGGTGCCGCGAACGGTGGCAGGATGGGGAGAATTGCCGCCGGAGAGTACCGCGGCCGGCGTGCTCGGTGATTTGCCGGCCGCCATCAGTTCTTCCGTCAAAGCTTCCAGTTTGGAGAGCCCCATAAGGAAAACCAGGGTGCCGGAAAGCTGCGCCAGAAGGGGCAGTTCTTCCGGAAGCTCTGTCGCAGTAACGGGCGAGGGTGTACCGGCAGTTTGGTCGTTGGCCGTGCAGCCGGCAGCGGGCGCCGAACTAGCAGCGGTGTGAGCGGTGACGATGTGGAGGCTGCGGCTGAGACCGCGATGAGTGACGGGAATGCCGGCAGCGCCGGGGATGGCAATGGCGGAAGAAATGCCGGGAACGGTTTCAAAGGGAATACCGGCAGCCTGAAGGGCCAGCAGTTCTTCGCCGCCGCGGCCGAACACGAACGGATCGCCGCCTTTTAACCGGACTACGATTTTGCCGGAACGGGCAAGACGGATCAGAGTTTCGTTGATCTCGGACTGCGGTGCGGAGTGGTGGCCGCGCCGTTTACCCATGTAGAGCTGCTCCGCATAGGGAGGGACAAGCTCCAAAAGTTCGGAATCGATCAGGTCATCATAAACGACAGCGTCACAGGACTGCAGCAGTTTAGCACCGCGGACCGTGATCAAATCGGCTTCGCCGCAGCCGGCCCCAACCAAATAGACTTTGCCGCAAGGGACTGTTTCGGTAACTGCGTTGGAAGGAGAAGCAGCAGAATCGGAATCGGAAGCGGCAGAACCGGAAACCGCGGAATTGGAAGCGGAAGAAACGAAACCGGAAGCAGAACCGGAAAGGGCGGCGCGGAAGGCATTCTGCAGGCAGGAAGCGCGGGCAGCTTCATCGGGGATGGAGTCTTTTACCTGCGGGCGGAGGGCTGCCAGATTCTCCAGAAGGGATGCGAAGCCGTCGGGAATCAGGGTGCTGATCTGCTGCTTCAGCCAGACCGCGGCGGAAGGGCTGGCACCGCCGGTGGAAATGCCGATGGAGAGGTCGCCATCCGTTACGAGGGCAGGAAAGATGAACGAACAGGCATCCTTATCGTCAACAGCATTGACGGGGATGCTTTTTTCTTTGCAAAGAGTTGCAATGCGGCGGTTCAAAGCGCGGTCGTCGGTGGCAGCGATCACGAAGACAGGGGCAGGCTCCAGAAGGTCTTCGCCAAAGGGACGGTGCAGAAGCTGCAGGGTGGGAGCCGCAGCGGTTTCTGCAGTGGAAATCGCTGCGGCATCTGAGGCGGAAGCTTTTGTAAATATGGCAGGCGAAGAAGAAAGAGCTGCCAAGGCTTGGAGTTCCGGCAGGAAATCCGGGGCGCAGATGGTGAGGCTGGGCCCGTAAGGCAGAAGCTTCTCGATTTTACGCAGGGCGATTTTGCCGCCGCCTATGATGAGGCCGGGTTTTCCGGAAATGTCAACGAAAAAGGGAAAATGAGCCATGGTGTGTTCTCCTGAAAGGGGGTCAGCGGTAGAAGTAGCGGATGCCGCTTTCGGTCTCCATGCGGTCCAGGGTGATGCCGAAGGCGGTATTCAGATTGCCGCTGCGGAAAAGTTCGTCGGGGGTGCCTTCCTGCAGCAGGGTGCCGTTGGAAAGAAGGGCGATGCGGTCTGCATTTTGCAGGGCAAGGCAGAGATCGTGAAGCACTAGGATCACGGTTTTTCCGGAATCGGCAAGATTACGGGCAAGGGTCATGACCTCCAGCTGGTGGGCGATATCCAAATAGGTGGTGGGTTCGTCCAGAAGCACCACATCCGTTTGCTGGGCCAGGATCATGGCCAGGTAAACCTTTTGGCGCTGGCCGCCGCTGAGGGTTTCCAGCGGGCGATGGACCAGATCGGCGGCCCCTGCGGTCTGCAGAGCTTCCAGGGCGATCCGGTGATCTTCCGCAGTGTAGCGGCGGGGGAAGCCCAGATGAGGGAAGCGGCCGTGGAGCACCATGCGGCCGGCGGTGATGCCGGGAACGCTGCGGCTCTGGCTCAGATAGGCGATTTTCTGTGCGATCCGGCGGGAAGAGAGGGCTTCCAGGGGGCTGCCGTCCAGAAGGATCCGGCCGGAAATCCTGGGATGGATCCCCAGAATGGTTTTCAGCAGAGTGCTTTTGCCGCAGCCGTTGGGACCGATCAGGGCCAGCACCTGGCCGGGTGCAATGGTCAGGGAAACATCTTTAAGAACGGGAACGCCGTTGTAACCGGCGGTAAGATCGCGGAGTTCAATCATGGGTACGGCCTCCTCTCTGACGGAAGAGCAGCCACAGGAAGAAGGGGCCTCCCAGCAGGGAAAGAACGATGCCCACGGGGAGTTCGTAGGGACTGAACAGAACGCGGGCCAGAATATCGCAGAAGGTGAGGAAAGCGGCACCGCCCAGGATGGAACCGGGAAGCAGGAACTTGCTTTCTTCGCCGATCAGGCGGCGCAGGATGTGAGGAACGATGATGCCTATGAAACCCAGAAGCCCGCAGAAACTGACGGCGGCACCGGCAAGGGCGGCGGCCAGTGCCAGAAGCAGCAGACGGACAGGCTTGGCCCGGAGCCCCAGACTCTGGGCAGTCTCCGTGCCAAGCATCAGAAGATCCAGCTCATTGGTGAGAAGCAGCAGGATCAAAAGAGCGGGCAGAATGATCCAGAGGGCGGGCAGGACCCGTTCCATGGAGAGGCCGGAAAGACCGCCGATCCGGAAGTCGGAGTAACCCAAAAGAGCATCGGGAACGAAAGTGACCACGGCATCGGTGGCGGCACTGAAAATGCCGGAGATGGCCAGACCCGCAAGGACCAAAGTCAGTTTAGAGGCCCCGGTGCGCTCCGCAAGGAAAAGCACCAGGAAGATGCCGAAAAGAGCGCCCAGAAAGGCGAAAACAGGGGTCAGAAGGGCAGCGGAGGCCGCGGCGGATGCGGAATTTGCCGCGGCCACAGGGGCGACAGAACTCAAAACGCCGCCCGATGCGGCCAAAGAGCCGAAGGCACCGCAGAGGGCAACCGCAAAACCGGCTCCGGAATTGACACCGATGATGTTGGGCGCAGCCAGAGGATTGTTCAGAACGGACTGGATCACGGCACCGGATGCGGCAAGAGCGGCACCGGCCAGCAGGCAGCCAAGTGTGCGGGGAAGCCGGGCGAAGAGCAGGATCTGGGCGGCCGTGGAGTCCCGGGAACCGCCCAAAAGGGCGGAAAGCACCTGATCCGGAGGCAGCCAAACAGAGCCCAGCGCCAGGCTCAGAAGGGCGAGGACCGCCGTAAGCACTGCCAGAAGGAGCAGCAGCCGGATCTTTTTTCTATTGTTTGGGATACAGGATGTCTGCAAGGGCTTCATACGCATCTCCCCATCGGTCGTTCGGTTTCAAATTATAGAGAAAATGGTCCATGGTGTGGAACCGGCCTTCTTTCACCGCCCGCAAATTGCTCCAGGCGGGATTGGAAAGCAGGGTCTGTTGCAGGGTGGCTTTCGCTTTGGTGGGATCGGCCCCCTGCAGCACCACGAAAATATAGTCGGGATCGGCCTGGATGATGGCCTCCAGGCTGAGCGTTTCCAGAAGGCTGCTCGTGCTGTCCGCAATGTTAATGCAGCCCAGGTTTTTCAGCATGGAGCCCAGGACGCTGCCTTCGCTGGCCTTGGCTTTGCAGCTGGAGCCGGTAGCCCGGATGTAAAGCACGGAAGGAGCTTCGCCGTCTGTAAAGGAGGGAACCCGGCTGCGGGCGGTTTCGATCTGGGAGGAGACGGCAGTGCCGTAGGTTTTATAGGCTTCCGCATCTCCGGTGAGGGAGCAGCAGATCTTCAGCATCCGGAGGTAATCTTCAAAGGTCTCCACCTCGAAGTAGGCGGCGGGGATGCCGGCTTTCTCGAAGGTGCTGAGAAGTTCCAGATCGGCGGCGGTGTTGCAGCTTGCCAGGATCAGATCGGGCTGAGAGGCCAGGATCCGCTCCAGATTCGGTTCTTTTACGGAGCCGATGTTGGTCACGGTATCGCTGAGCTCCAGGTCGAAGGAGGTCCAGCTGTCAGCTGCGGCAGCGATCAGACTGTCTTTCCCGCCGGCCAGGCACCAGATGTCGGCAAAACTGCCGATGAGGGCGGCAACGCGCTGGGGTTTCGCCAGGGAAAGGCGGCGGCCAAGATCATCGGTGAAGGTGATTTGGGGTTCCGACGGATCGGAACCGCTGCCGTTTTCGCCGAAGGGATTCTGTTGTGGGCTGCAGGCGGTGAAAAGAAGGAGAGCCGCCAGCAGAAGGGGCAGAAAACGCCGCATGGGATATCCTTTCCGGCGACCTGCAAAGGTAAGGCCGCCTGTCCAATGTGGGAACACAGGAAGGGCAGGAAATAAAGAGAAGGGCTCTGCCGTTTTAACAGAGCCCAAAATTTCCAGGATAACTTTTTACTTAACGGGCCAGAATTTGCGATTTACGGTCCATTACGTCGCCGGCTTCCAGCTGCGCCAGGAAGTTTTCGACACCGATGCGATCGATCATGGCACCGAAGCGTTCTTTGCCGTCGGCCAGCTCCATGAAGAGCAGCAGGCAGCGTTCCAGCATTTCGAAAACCTCATCCTTGGTGAAGACGCGATCGATCAGGGTGCCGGGGCGCTGCTTCTTGCCCCAGATGCCGCCGACGAAAATGCGATAGCCGCCTTTCCAGCCCATGATGCCGAAATCGTTGAGGCCGGGCTTGACACAGTTGTTGGGGCAGCCGCCGATACCGATTTTAAACTTGTGGGGGAGAGCGATATCGTACCAGCCTTTGTAGAAGGTCTCATGGAGCTCGCGGGCCAGACCCTGGGTGTCGATGAGACCGTGGACACAGACGGTGCCCTTGCAGGGAACGATGGGACGAACCCGGGCGCCGGTGCCGCCGGTGTAGAGACCTGCTTCAGCGATGAATTCGTTGAACGGCTCCAGGTTTTCGTAAGTCAGACCCTGTACTTCCACGGTCATACGGGAGGTGAGTGCCACCTTGCCGCTGCCGAATTTGCGGGATGCTTCCGCGATTTTCAGAAGTTCTGCATCGGTGAGGGTGCCGTCTACGGTAATGATGCGGGCAACGAAATGCTCGCCGTCCTTGCTCATGATGTAGCCGCGGCCTTTGAGGGTTTTCTTTTCTTCTGCAGTGATATTTAGCATGATTGTCTCCTTGTGTTGTTTTTCCATGGGTACCTCCAAGTACATGGAAAGTCCTCCAAAACTCTCCTCTCCATCTTAGCTTTTCGTCTCGGGAAAGTCAAGTTGCGTGAACAAGATATCCCAGGTTTTTGCGCCAACGTCGATGCGACGGATGAAGCGGGCCGCCAGCTCCTTTTTTTCGGAAAAAGCAAGGGTGGAAAAGGGGGCAGGAATGCCCGGGGATCGCCTATGGCATTCCCGTCCGTCCAGCAGCGTTCTGCGGCACTGTTCCAGAGTTTGAAGGGCCTGTTCCAGCTGACGGCGGGGGAGTCCGGAGCCTTCGGAAAAGGCTTCCAGCAGTTTCTGGCTGCGGCGGTCCAGCTCCGCGAGACGAAACTGAAGTGCAGGGTCGGGAGGCAGCGGGGAAAACGATGCGGCGGAAGGAGCGGTAAGATGCTCCTGCAGAATGG
Organism: Clostridiales bacterium; assembly: GCA_015058215.1. Taxonomy (GTDB): domain Bacteria; phylum Bacillota; class Clostridia; order Peptostreptococcales; family Anaerovoracaceae; genus SIG262. The sequence continues at coordinate 25,612 of SVCU01000010.1, read as the reverse complement.
TTGTGACCCGGGTTTCCAGATCATCCAGAGAGACGGTGGTGGAGGCGCTGCAGCGCATAGGGGTGTAGCGGCCGCTGCAGACAAGATGGCGGCCGCTTTTTCCTTTGATCACCTTCATGCTGTAGCCGCAGTCCGCACATTTCAGGAGACCGCTGAGCCAGGTGGAGGTACCGCTGCCATTGCCGCCCAGACTCCGGTTTCGGGAGAGTTTTTCCTGACAGGCCAGAAACAGGTCCGCAGGCACAATGCCGGGAACGCGAAGGACCCGAAGAGAATGGGTATTTTTCAAGGCGTTTCCGCCTTGCAGCAGGCAGCCGCAGGTGCCGCCGAAGGCGGATTCCGGAGAAAGGATCTCGGTACCTGAAGTGAGGTAATAAAGACGAATTTGCTCATCCGCTTTAACATAAATAGGATTATGTAAAACGCGAGAAAGGGCAGAAGAGGTCCAAAAGGCCCGGCGGGGGCCTGCGGCCCCCGCGGCAGCAAGCTGCCGCCCCAGGCTGCCCAGCGTGCAGCTCGGCCGGGCATATTCCCGGAAAATGTGGAGCACCAGAGAGGCTTTCTCATTGGGCTGGAGAAGGGAGAGGACAGGCCCTCCCGGGCCTGCCGGCTTCCGCACAAGATCGAAGCCGAAGGGAGGCGGGCCGCCGGGCCAGGCTCCTGCGGCGGCCCGCACTCTGCAGTTATCCCGCACACGCTCTGCTGTGGTTTCCCGCTCCAGCTGAGCAAAAGCCATCACAATGTGCAGCATGGCCCTTCCCATGGGAGTGGACGTATCGAAGTTTTCGCTGACGGAAACGAATTCCACCCCGTAACGCTGTAGCATCTGCCACAGGTTGCCGAAGTCCGCCACGGAACGGGAAAACCGGTCCAAACGGTAGACATACAGGCGGTCGATGCGGCCCGCTTTGATATCCTGCAGCAGTCGTTTGAAGGCGGGCCGCTCCGTATTCTTTCCGGAAAACCCTTTGTCCCGGTAGACCTTTACGGGGCCGTCCCCTGCAAGGCGGCGGCAAAACTGGATCTGTCCCTCTATGGAAAGGCTGTTTTTGCTTTCCACGGATTGTCTGGCATAAATAGCGATTTCTCCCATAAACTCTCTCCCTGACCTTGCTTTGCACCGGCATCCTGTCTTTTCCATACTTCACGCCGATGGTTTCGGTTCCGTGCCGTTTCTGCCTCACTTTATGCGGGGGTTCTCCTGTTTCATGACGGGACAGTCTCGATTGGAAAAATCTCACCGCAGACCAGATCGTTTCCCGGGTCACGGAGAATACGGCAGCCGGCGACATCATACTCTTTCATAACAATGCGGATACCGTGGAGGAATATCTTCCGAAGGTACTGAAGATCCTGCAGGAAAAGGGGTTCGAGATCGTGCCCGTGGGACAGCTGATCCACAGGGAGAACGCGTATACGGACCGGCAGGGAAGGCAGTTTCCGGAAGAGGACAGATAGGAGGAAATCATGGAACAGGAGACCAACAGAGCAGAGCTGCAGGGAAGGGTACTGACCGTACCCGTTTTCAGTCATAGATCCTACGGAGAGAATTTTTACCGTTTGCTGCTGGGGGTGGCGCGGAAAAGCGGTTTCATAGACCGGATCCCCGTCATCGTTTCGGAGCGGATCCTCTGGAACCGGGAACCGGAAGAAGGGGATGTGATCGATATCGAGGGGCAGATCCGTACTTATAATGAGCCGGCAGGGGAACGAAGCCGGCTCAACATCGTGGTGTTCGCCCGGGAACTTTCCGCCTGCCCCGCCGGGACGGAGCCGGATGACCGCAACCAGATCACCCTGGAAGGCTTTATCTGCAAACCGCCTGTGGACCGGCTGTCTCCTCTGGGACGGGAGCTTTGCGATATCATGCTGGCGGTGAACCGGGCCTACAACAAATCGGATTACATTCCCTGCATCGCCTGGGGACGCAATGCCCGCTACAGCGGTGGCCTTCCCGTGGGCACAAAACTGCGGATCCAGGGCCGCATCCAGAGCCGGGAATACCGCAAAAAACTGGAGGACGGCACCGCTGAGACCCGCATTGCCTATGAGGTTTCCGTGCTCCATCTGGAGACCTGCTGAAAAACTACATTATTACGCGCGTAAGAAGGCTGATTTTCTTGCACCGGTGAGGATTTTATGATAATATATTTTGTTGTACCCTGCCCAAATTGTGGGGGTGGGGAGAAAGGACACCAAAATGCGTATTATCGTAGACGGCATGGGGGGCGACCACGCTCCCGCTGAAGTCGTAAAGGGCTGCGTCGAAGCAACCAAGTTTACTGAACATACCATCATCCTCATCGGTGACGAGACCCTTCTGCATAAAGAACTGGACAAGTATCCCAAAGCGAAGAAGCGGATCCAGGTGGTCCACGCTTCCGAAGTGATCACCATGGAGGATGCACCTGTGCGTGCCATCCGTTCCAAGAAGGATTCTTCCATGGTCAAAGGCCTGAACATGGTGAAGAACGGCGAAGGGGATATTTTTATCTCCGCCGGCAACAGCGGTGCTCTCATGGCTGGCGGCATTTTCATTCTGGGCCGGATCCGCGGCGTGGAACGTCCCGCCATCGCAGCCACCTATCCCATTCTGGGCAAGGGCGTCTGCCTGCTGGTAGACTCCGGGGCCAACGCGGAATGCCGGGCCAACAATCTGCTGGAATTCGCCGTCATGGGCAACATCTACATGGAACGGGTCCTCGGGAAATCCAACCCCCGGGTCGGTCTTGTGAACATCGGCGTGGAAGAAACCAAAGGCACTGCCATGCTGCAGTCTGCCTATCAGCTTTTGAAGAATAACAACGGACTGAATTTCATCGGCAACGTGGAAGCCCGTGAAGTTCCCCTGGGCGGCTGTGATGTGGCCGTCTGCGACGGTTTCGTGGGCAACATCCTTCTGAAGACCACCGAAGGCATGGGCAAATCCGTGTCCGCTCTGCTGAAGGCCCGCCTCATGGAGACCCTGCGCAGCAAGATGGGTGCCCTGGTACTGGCCCCGCAGCTGGCAGCCATCAAGAAAGAATTCGACTACTCCGAGTACGGCGGTGCTCCCATTCTGGGCGTTCGCGGTGCCGTTGTGAAAATGCACGGTTCTTCCAAGGCAAATGCCGTGAAGAACACCATCCTGAAAGCCATCCCTTACGCAGAACAGGGCGTTGTTGCCACCATGGAGGAAGCCATCGCCCGCATTGAGGAGGATACCTGCGTTGAATAAAAAGGCTGCCCCTGCCGGAACCGATAAACTCCGCAGGACCATCCCCGGGCTCGGGTATGAATTTCATAATGCCAGACTTCTGGAAATCGCACTGACCCACAGCTCCTATCACAACGGGAGCCGGGAGTCGGGAGACCTGAACAACGAACGGCTGGAGTTTCTGGGCGACGCGCTCTTCGATGCCATCATCAGCGAAGAACTGTACCGGAAGCATCGCAACCTGGAGGAAGGGCGGCTCACCAAGATCCGTGCCGCCATCGTCTGCGAAGAATCTCTGGCGGTCTGTGCCAAGAAACTGAAGGTGGGTGCCTATCTGCGTCTCAGCAGAGGGGAAGAATCCGGCGGAGGCAGACAGCGCAACTCGATCCTGGCCGATGCCATGGAAGCCATTGTGGCTGCCATCTATCTGGACGGCGACTGGGAAGCGGCCCGCAAGGCGGTGCTCCATCACTTTGCGGAAACCCTGGAACTGGCCGCCAGCGGCAAGCTCCATAAAGACTACAAGACCGCTCTGCAGGAAGAACTGCAGAAGAACGGCGATGCAGAGATCCGGTACACCACCGACCGCGAGGAAGGGCCGGATCACAATAAAACCTTCTATGTCAGCGTCTGGTCCAAAGGCCGGAAGCTGGGAGAAGGGCAGGGCCACAGCAAGAAAGAAGCGGAACAGAAGGCCGCCGCCGCAGGGCTGCAGCAGCTCAGCGAAGAAACTGACAAGAACGAGGTGTAACAGTGTATTTTAAAAAATTAGAGCTGCAGGGCTTCAAGTCCTTCGCAGAACCTGTCACAATCGAATTCAACCAGGGGATCACCTGTATCGTAGGCCCCAACGGCAGCGGCAAATCCAACATTTCCGATGCCATCCGCTGGGTTCTGGGCGAACAGAGTCCCAAAACCCTTCGCGGCGGCAAAATGGAAGACGTGATCTTCGCCGGTACCGCTAACCGCAAGAGCCGCGGCATGGCGGAAGTCACCCTCACCATCGATAACAGCGACCACAGCCTGGCCATCGATTACAACGAAGTGGCCATCACCCGCCGCATGTACCGCTCCGGTGAAAGCGAATACCTGATCAACAAGGTGCCCTGCCGCCTGAAAGACATCCGTGAACTGATCATGGACACCGGTATCGGCGTAGACGGGTACTCCATCATCGGTCAGGGCAAGATCGCCGAGATCGTCAGCGGCAAGCCCGAAAGCCGCCGGGAAATGTTCGAAGAAGCCGCCGGTATCGTGAAATACCGTACCAAGAAGAGCGAAGCCGAACGTAAGCTGGTGACCGCCAAGGGCAACGTGGACCGCGTCAACGATATCATCACGGAAATCCAATCCCGCATCGATACCCTGAAAGAGGACAGCATCAAGGCCAAGGAATACCTGGAGCTCCGGGAACGGTACAAGGCCATCGAAATCAATGTGGTGCTGAAAAACATCGAAAACATCGAGCTGAAGAACGAATACATCAAAGACGAGATCGCGGAACTGACCTACCAGATCGAATCCTATCGGGAAGAAAAAGAAGCCATCGATAAGGAAGTGGAAGACAGCCGCAAACGCAGCGAAGAACTGGAACTTCTGGGCGGTGAGACCCAGCAGAAGCTGTTTGACTGCATCGAAGAGATCAACAGCCTCGCATCCAAGGGCCAGCTGGATCAGGAAAAGCTGCAGACCATCGAAAAGGACCGCGCCCGTCTTCAGGAAGAAAAGGCTCTTCTGGAAGAAAAGAAGGCCAAGGAACTGACCAACCGGGAAGAACTGACGAAAAACCGGGATGCCATCGCAGATGAACTGGAAGCCTATACCCAGGATCTGGAGGAAAAGGCAGCTGACCTGGAAGAACTGGCCCGGGCAAACAGCGCGGCCATGGCCAAACTGGAAGAAGCCAGAAACCGCATTTACGAACTTTACAGCCTGGTCAGCAATAAGAACAGCGAAATCAACAGCCTGAAGAATATCAACGCTTCTCTGGAACGCCGGAAGGAGCAGCTGGAAGCGGAGGGCCAGCAGTCCGCCGAAGCGGAGCAGGCTCTGGCAGCCGCCCTGCAGGAAGCCGGCGGTTTCGTTGCGGAAGCAAAGGCAAACAAGGAAAAAACCGCTGCCGAGCTGACCGAACTTCGCCGGGCTTTGCAGCAGGCCCTTCTCCGTGAGAAGGAATTGGCCGGTAAGCTGGAAGAAGTGAAGCTTTCCATGGGACAGGCCTCTGCCCGTCAGCGTGTGATCCAGGAAATGGAGGCCGCCCACGAAGGGTATAACTACGGCGTTCGTTTCCTGATGAAATCCGGCATTCCCGGCATTCATGGCGTTGTGGGGGAACTGATCGATGTTCCCAAGGGCCTGGAAGTGGCGGTGGAAACCGCCCTGGGGGCCGGTGTGCAGAACATCGTCTGCCGCGACGATGCCACCGCTCAGGCCGGCGTGAAAGCGCTGAAGGAGCACAAGGCAGGCCGTCTGACCTTCCTGCCTCTCAGCAGCATCCGTCCCAGCCTCCCCAATTACGAAAACCGCATCCGCTCCCTGGCCGGCTTCAAGGGCTTCGGTACGGAATGTGTGTCCTACGACAGCAAATACGAAAAGGCCATCCAGTTCCTGCTGGGTCGTGTCATCATCGTGGACAGGCTGTCCAACGCAGTGGCCATGTCCAAGCAGGTCAGCGGCTTCCGCTTCGTCACCCTGGAAGGTGACGTGATCAACACCGGCGGCTCCATCACCGGCGGTGCATCCAGAAACACCACCGCAGGTCTTCTGGAACGAAAGGGCGAAGCCAAGCGTCTGGAAGAAAATCTGCAGAAGCTGGCTGCAGAAAAAGAAACGCTGCTGAAAGAAAAGGCGGATCTGACCCAAAAGGCAGTGAACATGAGCGGCGAAAGCGAAGGGCTGGAAGGCCGCCTGCGGGAAGCAGAAGTGGCGCTCATGACTGCGGAAAACCGCATGACCCTTCTGAAAGCCCAGATGGAAGATGCTCTGGGGAGCCGTTCCAAGCAGGAACGGGAACTGTCCGGCATCGCAGAGGAAGAAACCAACGCAGCAGCTCTGATCGCCTCTCTGGAAGCCGAAGTGGCTGCAGCAAAAGAAGAATCCGCAGCCGCGGAAGAACAGGTGGCGATCTGCACCGCAGAAGGGGAAGCCAGCAAGAAAGCTCTGGATGAAAAATCCGAAGCCCTCACCAACGCCCGCCTTCGCGCACAGGGCCTCAAGGGCGACCTGGCCGGTATCGACAGCCTGCTGAGCCGCATCGACGAAACCATTCAGGACCTCACTCTGCAGCAGGAAGCAAAGGAATTCACTTACATTTCTCTGGCGGAAGAAAAGCGCTCCATTCTGGAAGGCTCCGGCGGTGCCCTGCAGCGTCTGGAAGAACGCAGAAAAGAACGGGTTTCCCTGGAATACCAGGCTCGTCAGGCCCAGGAAGAGCGTCTCGGCATTCTGAACATCCTCAGAGAAGCAGAAGAAAAGAAGAACAACATGGATGCCCAGCTTCTGGACTTCCAGAACAAAAAGATGACCGCTGAGATCCAGCTGGGCAAGAACGAGACCACCCTTGAAAACTACAAAGAACGCCTTTGGGAGGATTTCGAAGTTTCCTACGTGCAGGCCATGGAATTCCGCAAGAAGGATTTCGTCATGGGCACCGCCGTCAAGGAAAGCCGCGACATCAAGGCTCGCATGAAAGCTCTGGGCGAAGTCAACGTGGGTGCCATCAAGGAATACGAAACCGTATCCGAACGCTATGAATTCCTGACCGCCCAGCGGGAAGACCTGCAGGTGGCCATGGATGCTCTGGTGCAGATCATCAACGAAATGGACCGCAACATTAAGAAGGCTTTCAAGGACAGCTTCGATCAGATCTGCCTGAACTTCGAAAAGACCTTTGAATCCCTTTTCGGCGGCGGTACCGCAGCCCTGCATCTGGAAGACGAAAACAATCCTCTGGAATGCGGCATCGAAATCGTGGCCCAGCCCCCCGGCAAGAAGCTGCAGAACATGAATCTGCTGTCCGGCGGTGAAAAGACCATGACCGCCATCGCCCTCATGTTCGCCATCCTGAAAGCCCGTCCCACTCCCTTCTGCATCCTGGACGAAGTGGAAGCCGCTCTGGACGAAATGAACATCGAGCGTTTCGCCGCCTACCTGCAGAAGGACTTCCGCGAGATCCAGTTCGCCCTGGTCACTCACCAGAAGCGCACCATGGAATATGCGGATGTGCTGTACGGCGTCACCATGCCGGAACGCGGTATTTCCAAGGTCATCTCCCTGAAGCTGGGAGACGAATTCGAATTGTAGGATTGCCCGCGCCCCAGGGGTGCGGAAAACCCATAAACCCTTCCCTAAAGAAAGGAACCCGTTATGTTTGGAACCAAGAAAAAATCCTTCTTCGGAAGACTTCAGGAAAAAATCGAGGAAGTCATTTTCCAGCGTCCCCAGATCGACGAAGATACTCTGGAAGAACTGGAAGAAGCTCTGATTATTTCCGATATCGGCATGGTTACCACCGAAAAGATCATCGAGCAGCTGCGTGATGACGTGAAGCACATGGGCCTGCGGGAATCCGCCGCAGTGAAGACCCGCCTCACCGAAATCATCGCCGGCCTTATGGATAAGGGGGAAGCCCAGAAGCTTTCCCAGGAAACTCCGCTGGTGATCCTGATGATCGGTGTCAACGGCGCCGGCAAGACCACCACCATCGCCAAGCTGACCCACCAGCTGCAGAAGGAAGGAAAGAGCGTGCTGATCGCCGCTGCCGATACCTTCCGCGCCGCTGCTGCCGAGCAGCTCTGCGTCTGGGGCGACCGCCTGGGCGTGGATGTGATCAGACACCAGGAGGGTGCGGATCCTTCCGCTGTGATTTTTGATGCCATCCAGGCCGCCAAGGCCCGCAAGACCGACGTTCTGATCTGCGATACCGCAGGCCGTCTGCAGAACAAGAGAAACCTGATGGCTGAGCTGGAAAAGATGGACCGTGTCATCAACCGTGAATACCCGGAAGCTGCCCGCGAAACCCTGCTGGTGCTGGACGGCTCCACCGGTAAGAACGCCGTTTCCCAGGCGAAGGAATTCGGCGAGATCGGTAAGATCACCGGCATCGTGCTCACCAAGCTGGACGGCACTGCCAAGGGCGGTATCGTTATCACCATCGCTGATGAATTCGACATCCCCGTAAAATACGTGGGTCTGGGCGAAGGAATGGAAGACCTGAAGGCCTTCTCCTCCGCAGAATTTGCAAAGGAGCTGTTCGACTAATGGCAGAAGAAAAGAAGGGCCTGCAGGCAGTAAATGCCGCACAGCCCATGGAACTTTGGGAAAAGCAGCTGTCCTCCGACACCGTTTATGACGGCAAGATCTTCCGCATCGCAAAGGACCGGGTGGAACTGCCCAACGGCCGCACCTCCATCCGGGAAGTGGCTCACCACTGCGACGGCGTAGGGGTGCTTCCTCTCACCGAGGACGGCAGGGTGCTCTGTGTCAAGCAGTATCGCTACTGCTTTGGACGCGTCATGCTGGAGATCCCCGCAGGCAAGATGGACGTGGGCGGCGAAACTCCGCTGGAGACCGCAGTCCGCGAGCTGCAGGAAGAAACGGGCTGCACCGCCGACGAGATGATCTCTCTGGGTGGGATGGCCGGTTCTCCCGGCTGCATGACGGAAACCGTCTGGCTCTATCTGGCCAAAGGTCTGCACCAGGGGCAGCAGAACCCCGATGAGGACGAATTCCTCAACGTGGAAGCCATCGACCTGGACGAACTCACCGACATGGCCGACCGGGGCGAGATCATCGACGGCAAAACTCTGGCCGCCATCTACAAGGTACGCCGTATTCTGGGAAAATAAGGCGCATCACAAAAGGGAATTGAGAAAAGGGGAACTGAATATGAAACGAGCAGCAGCACTGTGCCTTGCTGTGCTTTTGGTGCTAAGCGTTACCGCTTGCAGCCCGAAACAGGAAGAGCAGGGAAACCATCAGAATCGGGAAAATCAGCAGAATACGCAGCAGAGCAAGGATCTGATCGATCCGGCAGGAACCACTCTGGAAACCCGCATTTCCACGCCGGAAGGCTATCACCGCACGGAGACGAAAGCGGGCAGCTTTACTGAATTTCTGCGAAAGTACGAACTGAAAGAGGACGGAAGCCCCGTTCTTTTGTACGATGGCAGTAAAAAAGGCGTGCAGGATGCCCATGCGGCCGTGTTCAAACTGCCCATCGAAAACGCAGATCTGCAGCAATGCGCAGACTCCATCATGCGGGTCTACGCGGAATACCTGTATGGCAGCGGCCAGGCGGAAAAGATCGCCTTCCATTTTACGAATGGCTTTTTGGCCGAGTACAGCAAGTGGCGGGAGGGTTACCGCATCCAGGTCAGCGGAAACGATGTGAGCTATATAAAATCCGCATCCTATGACGATTCCTATGACTGCTTCAAAAAGTATCTGCGCATGGTGTTTTCCTATGCCGGAACTCTTTCTATGGCAAATGAATCCGCTCCTGCAAAGCTGAGCGAACTGAAGCCCGGCGATATATTCATCAAGGGCGGAAGCCCGGGCCATGTGGTCATGGTAGCCGATGTTTGTGTGGATGCCGAAGGGAAGAAAGCCTTCCTGCTGGCGCAGGGATATATGCCCGCCCAGGAATTTCACGTGATCCGCAACCCGCGTCACGAGGAGGATCCCTGGTATTACGAACAGGAAGTTGTTTATCCTTTTGAAACCGCCCAGTGGACCTTTACGGAGGGAAGCTTCCGCAGTCTGCCGTATCTGGAATAAAAGAAAGCAGGTGACCGCATGAAAAACAAGTTTAAGATCCGATTTAATTCACCGGCCGTCCTGATCTTTGCCATTCTCTGCCTTGGGGCACTGGCGGCAAACCTGATGACCTTCGGCGGTGCCAACCGGCTTCTGTTTTCCACCTATCATTCTTCACTTCTGAACCCCATGACCTGGCTGCGGTTCTTCACCCATGTGCTGGGCCACTCCGGATGGCCTCATCTGATCAATAACATGATGTACATCCTGCTGCTGGGACCCATGCTGGAAGAAAAGTACGGCTGGAAACGGGTGGTGACGGTGATCCTGCTGACCGGGTTTGTCACGGGCATGATCAACTGGCTCTTTTTCCCCGGCATCGCCCTTTGCGGTGCCAGCGGTGTCTGCTTTGCCTTTATCCTGCTGTCTTCCTTCACCGGCGTGAAAGAAGGGGAGATCCCTGTCACCTTCCTTCTGGTGGCCATTCTGTATCTGGGGCAGCAGATCTATCAGGGACTGGCCCTGAACGACAACGTCTCCCAGCTGGCCCACATTCTGGGCGGCATCGTAGGCAGCATTGCCGGCTTCGCTCTGGTAAAACATAAAAAAGCATAACTTGAATCTATCAGACGGTCCTTTGGGCCGTCTTTTCTTTCTGCAAAATTCAACCTTTGGTTGCGAAAAGTTCAACCGGAACTGTATGGAAATTGGGAATCAGGAGATTAGAATAGTGTCAAAAGGAGTGCAAGTGATGAAAACCATTGGAACGAAATTGCAAAGTCTTCGGAAGAACAAAAACATGACCCAGGCACAGCTTGCAGAGGTTTTGAACGTGTCTCCGCAGTCGGTCAGCAAATGGGAACATGATCTTTCCGCACCGGATATCGCCATGCTTCCGGTCATCGCTCGTTTTTTCGGCATCACCATGGATGAACTGTTCAGCTATCGCTTGGATGCGCTGAACTACAAGGAGCGATTCATCCAGTTCATGATCAACAATGGGGTTCTCCAGTTTGGAGAATTTCGGCTGAAAAGCGGGCGGATCTCACCCTATTTCATTGATACGGGAAACTACAGATCTGCCAGTCAGATCGCAAAGCTGGGTGAGTTTTACGCGGAATGCATGCGGGAGCATAACGTGGAAACCAATCTTTTGGTTGGAAATACTTCCCGAGAGATCCCAATTATGATCGCAGCGAGCCTGGTGCTGTTCAATCGCTACGGCATGGACATTCAGTATTACATCGATCACTCGGTGGGGAAACAGCCGGATATCCATGATAAAGTAACGCTGATCAAAGATACGCTGACCTCCGGAGGGACTTTGAAGGAAACCCTGAAAGTGCTGCGGGAGAATTCCGGACAAAAAGTGACCAATGTGATTGTTTCTGTGGATCGCATGGAAAGAGGCGAAGGTGCATCTCTTTCCGCGAGAAGGGAACTGGAAGAAATCTACGGGGTCAAAGTGCATTCCATCGTGACGCTGGATGATATCATTGGTGCAGCAGAAAAGGGAATCATCGGCGGGACAGAACATCTTGCCGCACTTCGCAAATACAGAGAAAAGTACGGAGAATGGAAGTAAATCGAGTGAACCGATTACGGACTACAGAAATAAGACGGGAGAACGAAACTATGGTAATTGATGCATTGATTCAGAAGATCAAAGAGAAGAAGAGTCCCTGCGTTGTGGGCATCGATCCGGAATGGAGCAAACTGCCGGACTGCTACAAAAATACTGGCCTTACAAAACCGGAAGCCTTGTTGCAGTGGGCAACGGATGTGATCGATTCTGTGGCAGAAATCGTACCTGCGGTAAAGCCGCAGATGGCCTTCTTCGAAGTCTTCGGGGCAGAAGGCATTGCTGTACATGAAAAAGTAGTTCGCTACGCGCATGAAAAAGGCTTGATCGTTGTAGATGACAGTAAGCGCAACGATATCGGCAATACCGCAAAAGCCTATGCCTTTGCTCATCTGGCAAAGGACGGTCCCATCAATTCCGATTTTCTCACCGTATCGCCTTTCCTGGGAACGGACAGTTTGCAGCCTTTTATCGATACCGCAAAGGCAGAAGGAAAGGGTCTTTTTGTACTGGTAAAGACCTCGAATCCCAGTTCTGTGGAAATTTCAGAAGCGGTCACTGCCAGCGGTGAAAAGGTCCGCGATTGGCTTGCTGGCTATGTGAATACCATTGGCGAAGAATGCGTTGGAGTGGAAGGATATTCTGCCATCGGTGCGGTGGTGGGGGCTACTTATCCCGGCGAAGCGGAAGATCTGCGAAAGATCATGAAGAACAATTTCTTCCTGGTGCCCGGTTACGGTGCCCAGGGCGGCGGCGCTGCGGATGTGGCTTCCAGCTTCAATGAAGACGGATTAGGGGCATTGGTCAATTCCTCCCGCGGGATCCTGTACCATCATGTGAATGTACCTGGTTTCGAAGGCTCCCGAGAGCAGTATTGCGCCATTGTAAAAGCCCAGGCAGAAGCCATGCAGAAGGCAATTTACAGCGAACTGAAGAAGCACTACCCGGAAATGGTGTATTAAAACTCATAGTGGCTTTCCTTTGACAGAGAAAAATATATTTAGTAAAATCGAACAAAGGAAGGTAGATTGGAATGAAAAGACTCTATATTACGGATTTGGACGGTACTTTGCTGAATTCCAAACAGCAACTGAGTGATTACACAGTAGATGCCTTGAACCGGCTGATCGCACAGGGTGTACAGATCACTTTTTCTACGGCGCGCAGCTTTTATACCACGTCTATGATGCTGAACCGCGTACAGTTTCAGCTTCCGTGTATCACCTACAATGGAACCTATGTGATCAAAGCGGATACCGGTGAAGTAATCCGCAAAAACCTGTTAAGCCGCGAGGTCTTTGCAGGCGTTCTTGCTATGGCAAAGAGCCTGGGCTTAAAGCCTTACATCTTCGGTAAAACCGCAGCGCAGGAAGAAAAACTGCTGTACGAAGAACCGGAACATCCGGCCCATGTCCAGTTTCTGGAAGAACGCCAAAAGCGTGGCGATAAACGGCTGCAGCCGGCAGCTACCTTTACCGGTGAACTGACGGAACTGATCAACTGCAATTTCCTGTATCCTTTGGAACCCATCCGCAAACTGGAACAACGGGTGCTGGAGGCTTACGGCGATGCGGTTTCCGTAAAAGTGGTAAAAGACATTTACAACGAAGGGTATTATACCCTGGAAGTTTCCAACAAGGATGCCAACAAAGGAGATATGCTGGACTACGTAGCCGATCTGCTGCAGGTAGAGCGGCAGAACATCACCGCCTTTGGTGACCAGGCCAACGACAAAGAAATGTTTGAACGGGCCGGCACCAAGGTGGCGGTGGCCAATGCCAACGAAGCCTTGAAAGCCCTGGCTGACGTGATCATCGAAAGAAATGAAAAAGATGGTGTAGTCAAATACATCGAGACACAGGAACGATAACCACAAAATAAAAGACGGCCATGTGGCCGTCTTTTTGTTGATATTGCAATGGTTACAGCTGTTTGCTGACAAAGTGCAAAACCTCTTTGCTGCCGGACAGGATGTGGGGCAGCAGTTCCTGGGGATAGACCGGAATGCAGTCCAGTTCTGAAAGGGGCACCCAGCAGAAGTCCAGGTCGTAGCGGATACTGTTCAGCTCGTCATAACCGCTGAAGGTGCCATCCAGAGGAATCTGGCTGTCGCTTTCCAGTTCTACGGCGAAGTAGAGGGCAATCTGGTGGACGGGGCGGCCGTCCCAGGGGAAGAAGATTTCGCCCACCGCCAGAAGGTCGCGGACGCGGATAGCGGCATGGAGTTCTTCCGCAAATTCGCGCACCAAAGTTTCGCGGGCGGTTTCCATTGCGTTTACATGACCGCCGATGAAGGCATAGCTGCCGTCTTCTTTGGATCTTTGCAGCAGGATCTTACCGTCCCGGATCAGCACGCCGCCGATGCGGTAGGAGAACACGAATTCTTCGGTTTTGAACAGAATGTCTTGCATGGGTTTCTCCTGTAAAAAAGGGCGCTTCCAAGCCGGAAAGCGCCCTTTTTGTTGTTATTTCAGAATCTCTTCTACGGGGGTGCCGTCTGCGTCGCGCAGAGGAGCGAAGCCCATGGCCTTGGCCAGGGTGGGGCCAATGTTGACCATCTTGGTGCGGTCAACCACAGCGCCCTTTTTGAAAGCGGGGCCACAGCCGACGAAGATGGGCTGGGGACCCATGTCGGGGTGATGACCGTGAGTGGCCAGGCCGGTACGGAAGTCGGACAGGTCGAATTCCTGCTTCAGGTTGCCGGTCCAGGAGTTGCCGTAGGCGATGGGGCCGGTACCTTCGATGACGAAGCTGAAGGGGCCGTCCAGGTGTTCCATATCCTTGATCTGGCGGGTGGTGTAGACGTGCTTGATGCCGAGTTCGGGCATGGCCTGCATTTCGCGCAGAGCGGCCAGGGAACGTTCGTACTCTTCTTCGTTATCGGGGTTCTTCAGGAAGAACTGAGCGGTAACACCGGTGGAACGCATCCAGCAAACGTAGTCGGTGATTTCACCCTGTTCGTTGACGGTGATCAGACCCTTGTCACGCAGGAACGCGTTCAGGTTCATAACGCCGTCCAGGTCTACCTGACCGTGGTCACTCATGATGACGAAGTTTACATCTTCCAGAGGACCGTTGGAGCGGGCAGCGTCCATCAGCTGGGAAGTCCACTGGGCGGAGCGGTCCAGAATGTCGTTCAGAACTTCGGAGAACACGCCATTCTTGTGGCGGCCGTTGTCAACGGCGGCAGGGTGGATCAGGATCACATCGGGATCGTACTTGCGGACGATGTCGCTGGCGCACTTGATGATGAAATCGTCCACATAAGGATGGCCCAGTTTGCCTTCTACGATGCCCAGGTTGGGTTCTACGATTTCCTTGATGACCTGTTCGCTGGTACCCATCTTGCGGAAGCCTTCTGTGATGGTTTCATCGCCGTGGGGCAGGTATTCGGGGATCAGATAGTCCACATAAGGATGGTTGCCGGAAACGGGCCAGAACACAGCGGCGGTGGTGAGACCGGCTTCCTTGGCAGCCTGGAAGATGGAGTAGCACTTGTTGCTCTTTGCTTCCCAGTTCCAGGGAACGTCCTTGGCAGCGCCAACGGTAACGATTTCGTTGTGCCATACGCCGTGCTTTTCGGGGTATGCGCCGGTGACGATGGTGGAGTGGACGGGGTAGGTGATGGAGGGATAGACGGTGCGCAGGCTCTTGATGGTGGAACCGTTTTCCAGCAGATAAGCGACGTCAGGGTGCTGGGACAGGCGTTCCAGGTCTTCGTAGACCATGGCATCGTGGGAGATGAGGATGAGTTTCTGTTTGGACATTTCGTACCTCTTTTCTTATTTGTGCAGCGGTAAGTTTCGTTTGAGGAAACATCTAAAACGTAGTGAGGAGGGGCCGTCGGGACAGGTGCACCATGGCTCCCATGGGAAGGGGATGGTTGCAGCCGATGTGGCCGGCGGGGAAGCCGAAGAGCACGGGGTAGGGTGCATCGGCAAAGTGTTCACGGAAAAAGGAAAGCTCTTGTTCTCTTGAGGGGAAGCAACCGGCAAAAGCGCCTAAAATCAGGGCGCTGCAGTGCTGCAGTTTCCCTGCAAGGCGAAGGGCGGTCAGATTGCGGTCGATCTTTTCCGGCGGTTCGTCCACGTCCTCCAAGAAGAGGATCCTGCCAGCGGTATCGGGCTCCCAGGGAGAACCCAGCAGGCCGCAGAGGACGCTGAGATTGCCGCCGGTGAGTTTACCCCGGGCATCGGCATGTTCTTCCGAAAGAAAGAAGGGATCCCCGAAGGAGAGGGACGGCTTTCCGCAATCGGTAAAGGAACCGGGACGGGAAAGGGTTTCTTCGAAAAGCAAAGAGATCAGCCCCGGTGCCGCAAGAAAACTGGGTTTTGCGGGCATGGGCCCGTGAACGGTGATCAGATTGCAGGTATGGTTGAAAAATTGATGGAGTGCGGTGATATCGCTGTAGCCCCAGAACAGTTTGGGATTGCGGCGAAAGACTTCCGGATCCAGAAGGGGCAGGAGACGGCTGCAGCCGTAGCCGCCCCGGAGACAGAAGACGGCTTTTACAGCCGGGTCGAGAAAAGCCTCCGTGAGAGATGCAGCCCGAAGCGAGTCGGGTGCAGATAGATATGCGGATGAGGGAGGAACCGCTTCCGCAAAGGTTTTGGGGATCAGCCCCAGTTTTTTTAAAGATTCCTCCGCAAAGGAAATTTCATCTTTGGTGAGAGGGGATGCGGGGGCCACAAGGGCGGCCGTATCGCCCGGGTTCAGGGGAGCAGGTGCGATCATAAGGGACCTCCTGGAAAGGGAAAGGGCGCGCATGGGCGCCGCTGACACTGCTTGAGAACCGGTTTCTCTGCCATACAGTTTAGAATATACAACACTTTGCGGTTTTAGGCAATAAAAAAGCCGGAGGAAAACTCCGGATTTCAGCAATAAAAAAAGCCGGGAGACACATCCGGCTTTTTTCGCTTTACGCTTAAGTGCATTTAACTTATGCACGGTGGGGACGGGTGAGCATTATTCTGCCTTTGCCTTGTTCAGCTTCACGGTCAGTCTGGAAACTTTTCTGGAAGCAGCGTTCTTGTGAAGGATGCCCTTCGCAACACCCTGCATCAGCTTCTTTTCTGCCAGTGCCAGCTTTTCTTCAGCAACGGCGAAGTCCTTTTCTGCTACAGCCTTATCGAATTCCTTCAGAACGTCCTTCAGATGATTCTTAACTCTTCTGTTGGCAGCGGTCTTGGTTTCGATAACACTGATTCTTTTCTTTGCAGATTTGATGTTTGCCATATCTTTCACCCCACTTTCTCGCAATATAGCCTCATCAAGTATAAGTGAATAGTTTCCAAAAAGCAAGTCCAAAATAAGAAAAAATCAAGAAAAAAAGCGAAAAAGAAGGTGTTTTTTTATGGTCTTTCGAACAGACCTGGCCATTGAAAGCAAAGGTCTGGAGCATCTGCGGCAAAAAACGGAACAGAAGGGGGAAAAAGCCGGCAGGGAACTGCCGGGGATCCGTACGGAACAGGAACTTTTTGCTTCGGGGATCGCGGTGACACGGATCCGGATCCTGGACGGAGAAGGACGGCTTTTAACGGGAAAACCGGAAGGCAATTACATCACCATCGAAGTGGAAGACCTTTTACAGGAGCCGGAGGAACGGAAACGGACGGCAGCGCGCTGCCTGGCGAAAGAGTTGGAGAGACTGATCCCGTATCATGATCGGCTGAAGGTGCTGGTGATCGGTCTCGGAAACCCGCTGGTGACACCGGATGCACTGGGGCCGAAGACTTTGGAGCAGGTGACCGTGACGCGCCATATTTTTATGATGACGGGAAAGCCGCAGGTTTTGCGCGCAGCCTGCGTCAGTGCTCTGGCTCCGGGGGTGACGGCATCCACGGGCATGGAGACAGCGGAACTGATCCGGCAGGCGGTGGAGCTTGTGAAGCCGGATGTGGTTCTGGCCGTGGATGCGCTGGCGGCACGGGATGTGAAGCGGATCAGCACCACCATCCAGATCTGCGATACGGGGATCTCTCCGGGGGCGGGGACAGGCAATCTGCGGAAGGATCTGACCCGGAAACGGCTGGGGGTCCCTGTGGTGGCGGTGGGAGTGCCCACGGTCATCGACAGCAAAACTTTGGTGTTCGATACCCTGGGCGAATTTATAAAAGAAGAACAGGAGGCTCTCAAAAAGCTGGAACAGCTGGAGGAACCGCTGACGGTGACGGTGACGGATATCGGCCGGGTGGTGGAGGATTTTGCGGAAATCCTTAGCCGCGGGATCAATATTGCGCTTTGCCCCGGCATATACTCTTCCTGAAAAGAGGTGCAGAGGCATTATGAGAAGAAGAGGAAGAAAAAAGGGCGTTCTGGTTTATACCGGTCTGTTTTGGACCCTGCTGTTCGGCGCGGCATTGTTTTTTACGGGTGAAGCGATGGCAGAGGTGCCGGCAGACGGCGGGGAAACTCTGGGGAAGCAGTATCTGGCGGACAGCTTCCTGACCATCAATCGGGAAGGCGGCGGATGGGACCGCCTGCAAGGCACAGAAACCGGTTCTGAGGAAGGTTCTGCGGGGAATGGCCCCGTTGATCCGGAAGGGGAAAACGAGGCGCAAACAGGCGAAAATACAGAGGGGGAAGGCGCCGGCCAGGCTCCGGATTCGGCCGGCGCATCCGGCGGCGCCAAACCCGAAATCGGCGCCGCCTCTGTTCCTCTGCTCTCTCAGACCTCTCAGCCCGTGGTCCTGATCTACCATACCCATGCATCGGAATCCTACCAGCCCTATACGGAAAGCAATTTCCACAGGGAAGGCACCGAGGGCACCGTCCGCGAAGCGGGCAACATCCTGACGGAAGCGCTGGAGAAAAAGGGGATCAAAGTGATCCACGATGTGACCCTTCATGACCGTCCTTCCTACGATCAGTCCTACAGCCGTTCTCTGGAAACCGCCAAAACGCTGCTGCAGAAGTATCCGTCCGTCGAACTGGTCATTGATCTCCATCGGGATGCTGCCGCTTATTCGGGGAACAGCGGCCATGTCTTCTCCCTTGCCAACGGAGGGAAAGCCGCTCAGTTCGCCCTGGTGGTGGGGCAGGGGAACGGCAATGCCGCCGCCCTGAACGCCTTTGCCAAGGAGATCCACCAGCTGGCCAACCGGCTGTACCCGGGCTTTTCCAGAGGGATCATCGAGAAAGACTATCGTTACAACCAGTACATTTCCGACTGTCATCTGCTGCTGGAACTGGGAAACAACCAGAACAGCATCGAAGACATTCGCACATCGGCAGCTCTCTTCGCTGATGTGATCGAGACCTGGCTTTCTCAGCGCTGAGCATTTCGCGGCAGCATATGGGGAACCGAAACGGGAGGCAAAGATTTCTTTGCGGTCTCCGTGAAAAGATAACAGACATTTACTTGTAAATACCCCCTCTTTTATGGTACAATAAACAGGCCCCTACCTAGGGGTCTGTTTTGGTGTAATTAAAACGACGGAGGTTCTATGAACTCTTATCAGGAGAAAATTCGCAATTTCTGCATCATTGCCCATATCGACCACGGTAAATCCACTCTGGCAGACCGCCTTCTGGAGAAAACCGGCGTAGTCGCCCAGCGCGACATGAAGGAACAGTTCCTGGATAATATGGACATCGAGCGGGAACGCGGCATTACCATCAAGCTCCAGACCAGCCGCTTGCTGTATACCGCAAAAGATGGTCAGGAATACATTTTCAATTTGATCGATACCCCGGGTCACGTGGACTTTACTTACGAGGTTTCCCGTTCTCTGGCCGCCTGCGAAGGCGCCATTCTGGTGGTGGATGCCACCCAGGGTGTGGAAGCCCAGACTCTGGCCAACGTGTATCTGGCCCTCAACGAAGATCTGGAGATCATGCCGGTCATCAATAAGATCGACCTGGCCAGCGCCAGACCGGACGAAACCAAAGACGAGATCGAAGATGTGATCGGCATCGAAGCCCAGGATGCACCTCTGATCTCCGCCAAGGAAGGTCTCAACATCGAAGATGTGCTGGAAGCTGTGGTTCACAAAATTCCCGCACCCACGGGCGACCCCGAAGGCAAGCTGAAGGCCCTGATCTTCGACTCCTATTACGATAACTACAAGGGCGTTGTCATCTATACCCGCATCATGGACGGCAGAGTGAAGCCCGGCGATACCATCCGCCTGATGAATACCGGAAAGAAGTACGAAGTCACGGAAGTTGGCTTCCATTCTCCCGGCCCCATCTCCGCACCCGCTCTGGAAGCCGGCGATGTCGGCTACATCTGCGCCAGCATCAAGCAGGTGGCCGATGCCCGCGTAGGCGATACCATCACTCTGGAAAAAGATCCTGCGGAAGAACCTCTGCCCGGCTACAAAAAGATGCAGTCTATGGTCTACTGCGGCATTTACCCTGCAGAAGGGGAAAAATACGAGAACGTCAAGGATGCTCTGGAAAAGCTGCAGGTCAACGATGCAGCCCTGATCTTCGAACCGGAAACCTCCAACGCGCTGGGCTTCGGCTTCCGCTGCGGTTTCCTGGGCCTGCTGCACATGGAGATCATTGTGGAACGTCTGGAACGGGAGTTCGATCTGGGCATCATCACCACTTCTCCCAGTGTAATCTATAAGGTGGTCCGCAGTGACGGCACCGTAGAAATGATCCAGAACCCCTCCAATCTGCCTCCCGCAACGGAGATCGACCACGTGGAAGAACCCATGGTCAAGGCGGATATCATGGTGCCCAAAGAGTACGTGGGCAGCATCATGGAACTCTGCCAGCAGAGACGCGGCCGCATGAAGCACATGGAATACATCACCGAAAGCCGTGTGATGCTCCATTACGATATGCCTCTGAACGAAGTGATTTACGATTTCTTCGACGCGCTGAAATCCAAGACCAGAGGCTACGGTTCTTTAGACTACGAATTCACCGATTACGAACGGTCCAGCGTGGTCAAGATGGATATTCTGCTGAATAAGGATCTTGTGGACGCATTTTCCATGATCGTGCACGAATCCAAGGCCTATGAACGGGCCCGCTTCGTCTGCGAGAAGCTGAAGGAAGTCATTCCCATGCATCAGTTCGAGATCCCCATCCAGGCAGCCATCGGCCAGAAGGTCATCGCCCGTGAAACGGTGAAGGCTTACCGTAAAGATGTTATTGCAAAGTGCTACGGCGGCGACATTTCCCGTAAAAAGAAGCTTTTGGAAAAGCAAAAAGAGGGTAAAAAGAGAATGCGCCAGTTCGGCACAGTAGAAGTTCCTCAGGAAGCATTTACCGCTGTTCTGCGGTATGACGATAACAAGTAACAAAAAGGAGGCTTTGTTATTATGAAATCTTTAGGCATTTACGTACATGTACCTTTCTGCAAGCAGAAGTGCAATTACTGTGATTTCCTGTCTCTCACCACCACCGATCGTCCCAAGAGAGAGCAGTACCGTGACGCTATGGTCAAGGAACTGGAAGCCTACGCCAAAACCTACGGCAAGGGCAGCGATTACGTGGTAGACACCATCCATGTAGGCGGCGGCACCCCCTCTGTTTGGGAAGCCTACTACCTCTGGAGAATCGTTCTGGGCATCAAGGATAAATTCAACGTGGCAGACGATGTGGAAATCACCGCAGAAGTCAATCCCGGCACCATCGACGTGGACAAGATGTCCGTCTGGGGCGTATTCGGCGTAAACCGCATGAGCATCGGCGCTCAGTCCATGGATAACGACCTGCTGAAGACTCTGGGCCGCATCCACACCGCGGAAGAATTCGTAAACACCTACGAAACCGCCCGCCGTTACTTCTACAAGAACATCAACGTGGACCTGATCTTCGGCATTCCCGGCCAGACTCTGGAACAGTGGGAAGACACCTTGAAGAAGGTCATCGCCCTGGATCCCAACCACGTTTCCTTCTACAGCCTGCAGCTGGAAGAAGGCACTCCTTTCTATAAGATGGTGAAGGAAGGCAAGCTGGTTCCCACCGCCGACGAACTGGACCGCGATATGTATCATCTGGCCGTCAAGATGCTCACCGAAGCCGGCTACAACCACTACGAAATCTCCAACGCTGCAAAGCCCGGCTTTGAAAGCAAGCACAACCTGAAGTACTGGTCCATGGAAGAATACCTGGGCCTGGGTCTGGGCGCTCATTCTTATCTGGAAGGCAAGCGCTTCAGCAACACCACCGACCTGGAAGACTACATCGCCAATGGCGGCGGCGTTGTCTGGACCTACGAAAACACCGAAGCCGACAACATTTCCGAATACCTGTTCACCGGTCTCCGCAAGGTGGCAGGCATCTCCCTGTCCGATTTCGAAGCCCGCTTCGGCAAGAAGCTGACCGATGTTTACGGCAAGGAAGTGGAAAAGCACATCGCCGGTGGCCTGCTGGTTCAGGAAGGCGACATGCTGCACCTGACCGCCAAGGGTCTGGACGTTGCCAACACCGTGCTCTGCGATTTCGTGGAAGCATAAACTCGTTCTGTCAAAAACCTCGCTGAGAACCTTCCCGGCGAGGTTTTTTTCTAAGGAAAGGAAACCCATGGAAAAATACATAATGGCACTGGACCAGGGGACCACAAGCTCCCGGTGCATCCTTTTCAATAAGAAGGGCGATATGGTATCCGTCGCTCAGAAGGAATTCACCCAGATCTATCCCAAGGAAGGCTGGGTGGAACACGATCCCATGGAGATCTGGAGCAGCCAGATCAGCGTGGCTCACGAAGCTCTGGCAAAGATCGGTGCCGCCGCAGAAAACATTGCTGCCATCGGCATCACCAACCAGCGGGAAACCACCATCGTCTGGGACAAAAAGACGGGTCGCCCCGTATACAACGCTATCGTGTGGCAGTGCCGCAGAACCGCGGAGTTTTGCGATGAACTGAAAGAACGGGAAGGTCTTGCGGACTCCATCAAAAAGAAGACGGGCCTGCTGATCGATGCCTATTTCAGCGGCACCAAGCTGGCCTGGATCCTGGATCATGTGCCCGGCCTGCGGCAGAGGGCAGAAAAGGGCGAGGTGCTGTTCGGCACCATCGATACCTGGCTCATCTGGAACCTGACCGGCGGTGCTGTCCATGCCACGGATTATTCCAACGCATCCCGCACCATGCTGTTCAATATCCACACCTTGCAGTGGGACAAAGAGATCCTGCAGCTTCTGGACATTCCGGAAACCATGCTGCCCAAGGTGATGCCGTCTTCCGGTGCGTTCGGCTATACGGCAGAGAATGTGTTCGGCAGCCCCGTACTGATCGCCGGTGCAGCGGGAGACCAGCAGGCAGCCCTGTTCGGCCAGACCTGCTTCGAACCCGGTGATGCCAAAAACACCTACGGCACCGGCGGGTTCCTGCTGATGAACACCGGCAGCGAAGCCGTGGAATCACAGAATGGCTTGCTCACGACGATTGCTTGGGGCGAAGGTACCACGCAAGGCCGTGAGGGCGAAAGTGCTCCCGTAAAGGTCTCCTATGCCCTGGAAGGCTCCGTCTTTGTGGCAGGGGCTGTGATCCAGTGGCTGCGGGACGAACTGAAGCTGCTGGAAAAAGCATCCGACTCCGAAAAGATGGCCCGGAAGGTGGAAAATACGGGCGGTGTTTATATTGTTCCCGCCTTTGTCGGCCTGGGCGCGCCCTACTGGGATCCCTATGCCAGAGGCACCATCACCGGCATCACCCGGGGCACCAACCGCAACCATCTGGTGCGGGCGGCCCTGGAATCCATCGCTTACCAGATCTGCGACGTGCTGAAGGCCATGGAACAGGATTCCGGTCTGCAGCTTGGCACTTTGAAGGTGGACGGCGGTGCCTGTGCCAACGACTTCCTGATGCAGTTCCAGGCGGACGTACTGGGCGGCAGAGTAGAGCGGCCCCAGTGCATCGAAACCACCGCTCTCGGGGCAGCCTATCTTGCAGGTCTCGCCGCCGGCTACTGGCAGAGCAAGGAAGACATCCGCAAGAACTGGCAGCTTTCCAAAGCCTTTACCAATGAGATCGACGA
The DNA here is from genome assembly GCA_015058215.1 of Clostridiales bacterium. Classification (GTDB taxonomy): domain Bacteria; phylum Bacillota; class Clostridia; order Peptostreptococcales; family Anaerovoracaceae; genus SIG262. Next base: position 2,136 of record SVCU01000010.1, on the reverse strand, counting down.
AGAGGGCAGAACCGCCCTGCTGAAGGGCTGGCACGATGCCGTGCAGCGGGCTCTGTAAAATCAGAGAAGAACGCTTTTCACTTTAAAAAAGAAAATGACCGGCAGGAAGCCGGCAGAATACGCCGCTGCAGCGGCAAGGAGGAAATACCATGAGCGCAAAGGTTTATTTTTCCCGGGAAATCACTCCCGAAACCGTTGAAAAACTCTATCAGCTGGTGGGCAAAGAGCTGCCCGGCAAGGTGGCAGTGAAGCTGCACTCCGGCGAAAAGGGCAATCAGAACTTCCTGAAGCCCGAATTCTGGAAGCCCATGATCGAAGCCGTACAGGGCACCGTGGTGGAATGCAACACCGCTTACAACGGCGAGCGCAACACCACCGAAAAGCATTTGAAGCTGATCAGCGATCACGGCTGGGATAAGTATTTCACCGTGGATCTGATGGACGCGGAAGGTCCCGATCTGGTGCTGGATGTTCCCAATGGAAAGCGCATCCAGAAGAACTACGTGGGCAAGAACCTGGTGAACTACGACTCCATGCTGGTGCTGTCCCACTTTAAGGGCCATCCCATGGGCGGCTACGGCGGTGCACTGAAGCAGCTGGCCATCGGTGTGGCATCCTCCTTCGGCAAAGCTTATGTGCACGGCGCCGGTGAACCGGAAAAGATCTGGACCGCCGATCACGATTCCTTCCTGGAATCCATGGCTGACGCTGCCATGAGCGTTCACGAATATTTCAAGGGCAACACCGTTTATATCAACGTGATGAAGAATATGTCCGTAGACTGCGACTGCTGCGCCGTTGCGGAAGATCCCTGCATGGCGGATATCGGCATTCTGGCATCTCTGGATCCCATCGCCATCGATCAGGCCTGCCTGGATCTGGTTTACGCTTCCGATGACCCGGGCAGAGACCATCTGCTGGAACGCATCGAATCCCGGAACGGTGTCCACACCGTGGAAGCCGCTGCGGAACTGGGCTTCGGCAGCAGGGAATACGAATTGATCGAAGTAAAATAGAACGCAGCAGAAAGGGCAGAAGTACCGCATGATTTATCTGGAATCCTTTCGTCTCCCGTCCCGAGGGGCCGAAGAAACGTTTCTGCAGTATGATCCCAAAATGAAACGGACGGTGTACAGCTCCTGGTACCCCTTTGGGGTCTTCCGGGACCGGGACCTGCCGGAATTTGTGATGGAGCCCATCACCATTCTGTACGGCGGAAACGGCAGCGGCAAAAGCACCATCCTGAACCTGATGGCGGATAAACTCAGAATTCCCCGCAAGGCGGCCTACAACCGGTCCGATTTCTTTCCGGATTACGTGGATCTGTGCCACTGCGAGGAGCGGGGCATGCCGGAGCACAGCCGCATCGTCACCAGCGACGATGTGTTCAACTACCTGCTGCAGATCCGCCATCTGAACGAGGATCTGGATGCAGAGCGGGAGAGCCTCTTTGAGGAATACAACCAGGCCAAATACCGCAGCAAGGGCTTCCAGATGCGCTCCCTGGAGGATTACGACCAGCTGAAGAAGATCGCCGATGCCCGCCGCAAGACCGGCTCCGCCTTTGTAAAGGACCGGCTTTCCCGGAACATCCGGGAGCACTCCAACGGGGAAAGCGCCTTCAAATACTTCACGGAAGAAGTGAAGGAGAACGCCCTCTACCTGCTGGACGAACCGGAAAACAGTATGGCTCCCAAGCTGCAGCTGGAACTGAAGCAGTTCATCGAGGACTCCGCCCGCTTCTTCGGCTGCCAGTTCGTCATCGCCACCCATTCGCCGTTTCTGCTGGCCATGGAGCAGGCTGTGATCTACGACCTGGATGCAGACCCGGTGCGGGAGCGGAAGTGGACGGAACTAGAAAACGTTCGCACTTATTTCGCGTTCTTCAAGGAACACGAAAGGGAACTTGAAGAATAGAATAAAAAGGACCGATCGCAATGCTTCGTACCCTTAAGGACAGTTTCTGATAATTAAGAAATACGAGCATTACAAAAACAACATTATCCCTCGTTCCGAAAGGAGCGAGGGATTTTTTGTGCTTGTTTTGCAAAATCTATTGGCAAAAGCTTCCTAACTGTGTATAATACAGATATACAGTTTTAACAGAGGTGATGACGTGAATATTTTAATCGACAA
>SVCU01000009.1 GCA_015058215.1 Clostridiales bacterium | reverse complement strand
GTGCGGAACAGAGGATCGGGCAAATCGATCAGATCCCGAATGCCGGCCACCACATCGGCCAGCTTCTGTTCGTCGAATTTCAGCCGCTTGGTGACGGACATGGGGAGACCGTCCCGCTGTGCGGCTTCCAGGTCGCGGGCATTGGCGGCGAAGATCTCGCCCTTCCGCAGGGTCAGGGCCTCTGCCACCGCTTCCAGTACAGCGTTTCTCTGCTCGCCGGAATAGGCGGCCAGCAGGGCGCTGTCCTCTTTGGCCTTCTTGGCCAGCTGTTTGATATCCAGTACACTCATTGGTTCTTCTCCTGATACTCTTTTGATTTTTGCGGCAGCCCGCCAGGCGGGCCGCCCTTTTTTCTGCGGCAGCCTGCTGCCGCCCGTTTATTGCTGCTCCAGCACCCAGCGGACCATGCCGCGGACCAGAGCGTTGATTTCACGATAGTGGATCTGTTCCTTTTCGTAGAGGATCAGATAGTTCCCCGCCAGGGCGGGGGATTTTTCCGGCACTTCCTTTACCGCAGCTTCCGGGAGCTGGCTGAGATCCACATAGTGAGCCCCCTCCAGGGTCTCCATGGGCAGGAACAGGGTAAAGGTCCCCTGCCGGGCTTTGAAGGCCCCTTCGTAGCCGGTCTCGAACGCATAATAATCGCGAACCAGGCCGCGGCAGGCTCCTTCGATGCGGAGACCGCCGTGGTCCGGCGTGATCTTCTGCACGTAGGCCTTGGGGCCGGAAGCGAGTGGTTTCGGCACCACGGGGAACCCTTCATGGTGCAGGATCCGGTGCAGATCCAGTTTATCCAGCAGCGCCATGAGCCGGGAAAGCTGGGCGATGTCGTCCCGGTTGTGCAGCAGAATCTTTTCTCTGTCTTCGGCGTTGCCGTAAGTCTCGAATTCTTCGTAGAGGCGCACGCTTTCACCGCCGTCGATCTGATCCGTGCGGTCGGTGCGAAGGCCCATGTAGGCTTCCACCGTAGGCTGCCGCAGATTGGGTAGCACCTGACGCAGCAGGGAATATTTATTGGCGGCCCGGTAAATATCCAGGTTGCTGCAGGGCCAGATGGTCTGAGGCACCCGCTGTTTTTCGAACCGGTACTGCAGGTAGGGGATATCGAACTTGCGGCCGTTATACGTCACCAGCATATCCACCCCTTCCAGAAGCCCGTTCAGGGCTTCCAGAAGTTCCGGTTCTTCCTGTCGGCTGTTCGCCAGGATCTGCACCGCTTCCAGGCAGTTTTCCCCGGGAAATACCACGCCGACCAGGATGCATTTGGTGTATTTGGGGTCCAGGCCCGTGGACTCGATATCCAGAACGGCCCAGTTCAGCCCGCCGTAATATTCCCGGAAGGCCCGGGTGTTATAGGGAGATTCCCAAAGGGTTTCACGAATGATTTCCATGGTCTGCTGCTTTCTTTCTGCCTGCAGCGGAAAGGCCTTCCGACCCCTACTGCTGCTGCGCCTGTTCTTCCGCTTTCCGGTCTTCGGCGGTGAAGGTGGAGCCCAAATTCAAGGCATTCTTCTCCAGTTCCAGAATGGCGTTGTTGATGGCGATGATCCGTTCTGCGGAGGCCGTTCCTTTCACCGCGCCGTGAGCACCGGTGAGAATGGCTTCCAGCTGCGACCGTACATCGTCGATCCGTTCTTTGATTTTTTCCAGTTCTTCGGGGTCCAGGATCCGCTGGGGCGTTTCCGCTGCCACCAGAGGTTCGTCTTTGTTCAGTTCCACTTCACAGGGACCGTAAACAGGGGTGGTGGCCCAGTCCAGTTCCTGCTGCACCAGGGAAGCGAAGCCCCGTTTGGATTCTTCTTCCCCGTGGACCAGGAAAATCTGGGAAGGTTTCTTCTGGAAGCCCTTCAGCCAGGTCAGAAGTGCGCCCCGGTCAGCATGGCCGGAGAAGCCGTCCAGATCGTAAACTTCCGCCGCCACTTTGATTTTTTCCCCGAAGAGGGTCACTTCTTCCGCGCCGTCGCTGATGGACCGGCCCAGAGTGCCCGCCGCCTGATATCCCACGAACACGATGCTGCTCTTGGGGTTCCACAGGTTGTGCTTCAGATGGTGCTTGATGCGGCCCGCTTCGCACATGCCGCTGGCGGAAATGATGATCTTGGGATTGGTATCGAAATTCAGAGCCCGGGATTCGTCGGCGGTCTTGGTGAACCGCAGGTTCTTGAAATCCAGCGGGTTATCGCCCTTCAGTATGTAGGCCTTCGTTTCTTCGTCGAAGACCTGAGCGTTGTTCCGGAACACGTCGGTGGCGCTGACGGCCATGGGGCTGTCCACGTACACATAAACTTTGTCCAGAAGCTTTTTGTATTCGGGCCGCTCTTCGTAAATGCGGTTGAATTCGTAAACCAGTTCCTGGGTGCGCCCCACCGCAAAGGAAGGGATCACCACATTGCCGCCCCGCTCGATGGTCTTCTGCACGATGTGCATCAGGTTCTCCATGCCCTGGCCGGTACTTTCGTGGTCCCGGTCACCGTAGGTGGTCTCCATGATCACATAGTCCGCCTTCTTGATGATGGTGGGATCCCGCAGGATGGGCTTATCGTTCATGCCCAGGTCACCGGAAAAGACCAGTTTGGATTTTTCGCCGGCTTCGTCGATGAACAGCTCGATGATGGCGGAGCCCAGAATATGGCCCGCATCGTTGAAGCAGACATCGATCTCGTCGTTGAGTTTGATCAGCTGATCGTACAGAACAGGCCGCACAAGTTCAAGGGTGGTCAGGGCATCGTCGGCGGTGAAAAGAGGCTCCACCAGAGGCTTGCCCGCGCGCATATTCTTGCGGTTCTGCCACTCCGCTTCCTGTTCGTGGATATAGGCGCTGTCCTTCAGCATGATGTCCAAAAGGTCCGCAGTGGCATCGGTGCAGTAGATCTTGCCCTTGAAGCCCCGCTTCACCAGCAGGGGCAGACGGCCGCAGTGGTCGATGTGAGCATGGGACAGCACCACCGCTTCCACTTCCGCAGGGTTAAAAGGAAACTCCTCAAAATTGCGGGCTTCCTGGGTCTTGTTGCCCTGGAACTGACCGCAGTCCAGAAGGATTTTATGATGTTCTGTGGTAACCAGGTGGCAGGACCCGGTAACGCCGGTATCCGCGCCGCAGAATCTAAGTTTCATAAGGGTCGCCTCCTTTTCCATTTCCATGGTGATACAAGGTAATTGTACCATACTTCTGACAACTTTACACGCCCTTTTTCTTTCTATCTATAATCTTCCCTTTTTTGATACTTTTGAACCATTTGTCGCTTGCACTTTAAGGAACGGATTGGTATACTGTTATGTTGTGATAGAATGAATATATTGCGCGCTATTTAAGAAAGGAATGATTTTCGCAAAATGAACACGCTCTTGAAAAAGATCACATCCATCAGTCTGATCAGCCAGTATATGGGTCTTCCCAAGCAGGTCTACCTGCTGACCATTTCCCGGTTGATCTGCGCCACCGGCTACTTCGTCTACCCCTTCGTCACCCTCTATCTGAGCACCGCTGAAGGTTACGGCGAAAGCACCATCGGCTGGTTCACCTTCATGTTCTCCATGATCTGCCTGCCCTCTTCCGTCATCGCCGGCAAGCTGGCCGACAAGTTCAGCCGTAAGAGAACTTATCTGATCTACATGCTGCTGACCGACCTGTTCTTCATCATCACCGGCATCATGACCCACCAGCCTGCACTGATCGTTTTCCTGACCATTGCATATTTCTTCGACTATTCCTGCGCACCTCTGCTGAACTCCATGATCATGGACGTCACCACTCCCGAAAACCGCCAGGAAAGTTACTCCCTCAGCACTCTGAGCCTGAACGTAGGTTTTGCCATCAGCCCCATGATCGTTTCCCTGTTCTTCAACGATCATCCCCACTGGATCTTCTACGGTCACGCTCTGGCAAACATCATCGCCGTCATCATGCTGTTCTTCTTCCTGAAGGATACCACCGCTGACAGAAACGCTCAGATCGCAGCCGAAAAGGCTCTGCTGGAAGCAGAAGCCAAGGCCAAGGGCGAAAGCACCGCAAAGGAAGAATCCTTCTTCCACGCCCTGAAGAGAACTCCTCTCATCGCTTTCTTCGCCGTTGCCTCCGCTCTGCTGACCTTCGTTTATGCACTGTATATGTACATGATCCCCCTGCACATGAAGGATCTGTTCGGTCCCGAAATCGGTACCACCTACTACAGCTCCCTGGTCTCCGTCAACGGTCTGGCCATCATCTTCCTGACTCCCTTCCTGGTGCTCTTCACCAAGAAGAACAGCCCCGTTCTGAACATGGCCCTTACCGCACTGGTCTATCTGATTGGTTTCGGTTCCTACGCCTTCCTGAAGAATCCCATCATCTTCGTTGTGATGGCAGCTGTCTGGAGCTGCGGTGAATCCATGTACTTCGCCAACGTCAGCACCTACGTTGCAAACAACGCTCCCGCATCTCACCGTGCACGGTTCCAGTCCTTCATCGAAATCGTCACCAAGGTGGGCAGCGCCGTCGGCCCCATGTCCATGGGCGCGTTCCTGCTGACCCACACCTTCGCCCAGGCCTGGCTGGTGGTCATCGCCATCTGCACCATCGCCGTTCTCTTCTTCCTGTCCCTCTACGTCTGGGAAAAGAAGAGAAATGCCAAGAAGGCTCACTAAGGAGATCCTTTCATGAATAAGATCCTCAACATCAAATTTATCAATCAGTACATCGGTCTTCCCAAGTCCATCTACATGGTGGCCATCGCCCGAATGCTCATCATCATGGGCCACTTCGTGTACCCCTTCATGACCCTGTACCTCACCACCCGCTTCGGCTACACCACCGAAGAAGTGGGCCAGTACATCCTGCTGCTGTCCCTGGTGTACATCCCCGGTGCCCTGATCGGCTCCAACATCGCAGACAAGGTAAACCGCAAGGTCACCTTCTGCATCTGCATGATCCTGGCAGACCTGTTCTTCGTGGTCTGCGGCTTCCTGTATCAGAGCGAAGTGATGCTGATCCCCCTGGTGGCAGCCTTCTTCTTCCTGAACTCCGCATTCCCCATCCTGACCTCCATGGTCATGGATATGACCACCCCCAGCAACCGTCAGGAAAGCTTCTCCCTGATCAGCATCGGTCTGAACCTGGGCTTCGCCATCGGTCCCTCCTTGGCCTCCCTGCTGTTTGAAAACTATGCACAGTGGCTGTTCTTCGGCCAGGCAATGCTGAACTTCTCCGCCGTTCTGCTGGTGATCTTCTTCATCAAGGACACCCGTCCCACCAAGGAAGACATCGCCGCAGTTGCCGCCGCAGAAGACAGAGCCCTGGAACAGGCCAGCAGCGAAAGCTTCCTGAAGCTGATCTTCAAGAGCCCCATCATTATGGGCTTCATCCTGGGTGCCGCCGCCATCGCCTTCATTTACGCGCAGTTCTTCTACATGATGCCCCTGCAGCTGAATGAAACCTTCGGTACCACCCTGGGCAGCCGCTACTATGGCACCACCTGCTTCATCAACGGTGCAGGCATCGTCATTCTGGCACCCTTCATGGTCATGCTGACCAAGAAGTTCAACCCCCTCTTCAACATGGCCGTCGCTGCAGTTCTTTATGCAGTTGGTTTTGGTCTCTATGGCAGCACCAACATCTGGACCCTGTTCATGCTGTTCGCTGTCATCTGGACCTCCGGTGAAGTTCTGGTTTCCGCGAATATCTCCGTATTCCTGGCAAACCACGCCCCCATCACCCACAGAGCCCGTTTCCAGTCCCTCTACGACATCACCCACGCCGTGGGCAAGGCCATCGGTCCCCTGATTCTGGGTACCTATCTGATGACCCACACCTACGCCGATGCCTGGAGACTGGTCGCCCTTCTGGGTGTCGCCGCCGCTCTGCTCTTCTCTCTGCTGGGCTTCATTGAAACCCGCAAGATGAAAAAGCAGACCGAACAGAAATAGAGGTAACAAATGCGTAATTTTCTAAGTGCAATCACTAACATCAAGTTCCTGAAACAGTATCAGGGTCTGCCGAGATCCATTTACATGATCGTCATCGCACGATTCTTCAACAGCATGGGTTACTTCGTGTATCCCTTCATGACCCTGTTCCTCACCACCCAGTTCAACTACACCACGGACCAGGTCGGTACCTACATTCTGATCCTGTCCCTGGCCTTCATCCCCGGTGCTTTCATCGGTTCCCGCATCGCGGACAAGTTCAACCGGAAGCTGACCTATGTGACCATCACCCTGCTGGCCGACTTCTTCTTCATCATCGCCGGCTTCTTCTACACCCAGGAATGGGTGCTGATCGTTCTGGTGGTGGCATTCTTCTTCCACAACTCCGCAAACCCCGTCCTCACCTCCATGGCCATGGACCTGACCACTCCCCTGAACCGTCAGGAAAGCTTTTCCCTCATGAGCATCGGTCTGAACCTGGGCTTCGCCATGGGTCCCTCCATGGCCTCCCTGCTGTTTGAAAACCACACCGCATGGCTGTTCTGGGGCCAGGCTCTTCTGAACCTGCTGGGCATGTCCATCATCTTCTTCACCATCAAGGACACCCACCTTTCCGAACAGCAGATCAAGGATCTGGAAAAGGAAGGCCGTGCCGCCGAAGCCGGCAGCAGCGAAGGCTTCCTGAAGATCATCTTCAAGCATCCCCTGGTTCTGGCCTTTGTTGCAGCTGCAGCAGCCATCGCCTTCATGTATGCACAGTTCTTCTACATGATGCCCCTGAACCTGAAGGATCTGTTTGGCACCAGCGACGGCGCCAGCTACTACAGCACCGTCTGCCTGATCAACGGCCTGGGCATCGTCGTTCTGGCTCCCTTCATCGTCATGGCCACCAAGAAGTTCAATCCCCTGTTCAACCTGACTGTGGCTGCCGCCCTGTACGGCATCGGCTTCGGCCTCAACGGCATCGCCAAACAGCCCTGGATGTTCATGGTATTCGCCCTGATCTGGACCACCGGCGAAGTGCTGGTCACCGCCAACATCTCCGTATTCCTGGCAAACCACTCCCCCGTCACCCACAGAGCCCGGTTCCAGTCTCTGTACGACATCACCCATGCCCTGGGCAGAGCCATCGGCCCCAAGGTACTGGGCACCTACCTGCTGGTCCACACCTTCTCCGATGCCTGGAGCATGATCACCTTCATCGGTCTGGGCACCTGCCTCTGGTTCCTGGTTCTGGGCCTCATCGAAACCAGACAGCTGAAGAAGGCAAACAAATAACATTCCAATCACGCGCACAACATAAAAAGCGCCGGAGCATGAAGCTCCGGCGCTTTTGTATTGCCCTATGTGATTCCGTTTCCTGCAGTACGGCTCTATCACCAATGATATAACATTTCGTATTCAAACCCATCGATATCGATCGATTCCAGGTTCCAACGACCTTTTTCGTCGCCTTTCATTATAACTTCAACGTTTTTTTCATAGGTGTCGCCATACACATCGACAAACAGGATCTTTCCGTAGGCATGATACAGATTTTCTTCTGTCTTTTTGATTGTCGCTACAGTGATCGCAGAAGCTTTTAGTTCCTTCTTGTTTATCTTCCAGATCTTGTATTCTTCTCTGCCGATCTTCTCTATTTCTTCTAATACGATCTCTTTTTCTGTTTTTTCTTTCGGCGGCAACTTTGCTGACGAATTTGCACACGCACTAAACCCGAAACACAGTAAGAACGCCAAACATAATGTCCATACTTTTTTCATCGATGTTTTCTCCTATGCAGCACGAATTGAATCACAGCAGCCAGCACCCAGAAGGCGGCGATGAAAATGCCGCAGTGCAGGAAGAATTCCGCCGGCAGGATGTTCAGGATCTGGTCCTCTCTGGGGTTGAACATCCAGTAGTCGTTGCTGAAAAAGATCTCATGGAACAGAACGAAGGCACTGTCGAAATCGATGGCGATGGCGGCAAGGACGGCGGCAGGAAGCGCCAGGGTAGCTACGCCGGAAACCAGCAGAGTCCCCTTGGGAAGCTTACCGGCTCTGCCAAGCAGAACGGCGATCAGCACCAGTGCCAGAGAAAGAAAGCCCAGATTGTAGACGTTCTGGAAAATCACCTTGCAGTCCGCAAAGTGGATGGCCCCTTCTTCCGTCCAGCTCAGACTGGGCAGAATGAATGCATCGGAGCCCATGCCGAAGGGAGCCAGATAGTCCATGGCCGCATTGTAATTATCCAGGATCGCTTCCCGGGAAAGCCCGGTGTCGAGTTCGATCCCCAGAGGGCCGATGTCCCAAATGTAAGGAATATCGAAAATATGGATGATAGCCAGGCTCAGAGCAGTGGCCAGAAGCAGGGCTGCGATGCCCAGCACCAGACCGGCTGCCAGAGCGGCCGGTTTGCTCTTTTTATAGGATCCTTTTGTCATAGAAGCTCCTTTCTCTGCCGGACGCTGACTTCGCCGGAGGACAGTGCCATGGTTTCGCCGGAGGCGAGTTCCACCAGCAGATTGCCGCTGTCATTGATGGATGCGGCGGTGCCGGTGAACCACTGTCCGTTCCGTTCAAATTCCACTTCCCTGCCCAGCAGGAAAGAATGGCGGCGATATTCTTCCAGAGTGGTTTCGGGGAAGGCACCGCCCTGCCAGGCCAGTACTTCCCGGATCACGGCGGCGGCAAGGGCATTGCGGCTGATCCCCTCTTCGGAGCGGGTGCCCGTCAGGGAGCCTGCCTTTCCGCGGATGTCTTCCGGAAAATCCGCGTCACTGCCGGACACGTTGATGCCGATGCCCAGAACGGCGGTGCAGGGGTCTATAAGCTCCGTCAGGATGCCGCAGACCTTGCGGTCTCCCAGGTAGATGTCGTTGACCCATTTGATGGCAGGGGCGGCCGAATTCTGGGCCTGGCCGCCCTTACAAGCGGCGGCCTCCCGGCTCTGCCGGCCGCCGCCGGCGGCATCAGAATTGGCAGCCGCCAGTACCGCTTCCAGGGCTCTGCGCACCGCCACAGCCGCGTAGACGGTCAGAAGCTGGCCTTCCGTCAGCGGCTCCCGGGTGCGCAGCACGAAGCTGAGATAGAGGCCGCGGCCCGTAGGCGAGTAAAACGACCGGCCGCGGCGGCCGCGGCCCGCAGTCTGTTCCTCGGCCAGAATGACCGTGCCGTGAGGTGCCCCCTTCCAGGCCGCCTCCTTGGCCAGTCGGTTGGTGGAGTCCGTAAGGGGCAGTACGGTGACAGCCTTCCCCTCCCCTTTCAGGAGGCGTAAAATCGCCTTTTCCGACAGGGGCTCCGCCTTCAGCGAGTTCAGATACTCTTTTTGTGTTTTGTTGATCCGAAAGCTTTCTCTGGCCTTCCGGATGGTCATGTTATGGGTCCAAACGGGGAGTCTGCGCTCTTCCAGAACCGAAACCGCCGGCCGGTACTGCTTCGCCAGAGCCGTGGCCAAATACCAGGCGACCATCATGTTCACGTAGTATTCTTCGGAGCGGATGGAAGCCACCCAGTCCAGATGCTCCTCCCGGAAGGCGGACCCCAGGTAAAAGTCCATCAGCAGCTTGACAGCCACCCGTACCGTATAGGGTTCCGGGGATTCCATCCACTTCCGGATCACCGGCAAAAGCTCTTCCCGGTGCTGTTCAAACACCTTCGGGCTGATGGAATCGCTGACCGCCCAGTTATCCACATAGGGCAGAAACCGCTGCAGTTCTTCAAGGCAGGGCCCGAATGCCTTCATGCTGTTGATCAGACAGGCGTGGAGACAGTTTTCTTCATGGTATTTATGAGGAAGATCCCGCAGAAAGTCTTCCGCTGCCGCCGTTCCTTTCAGCCCTTTTCCGTAGGCCTTCAGCTTCGGCGCACGGATGCCGATCATCCGCTCCGGTTCCAGAACCGGGATCAAAGGCAGGCTGAACTGCCGGTAGGGTTCGTCCCTCATGGCCAGAAGATCTTCCCGGATCCGTTTCACTTCTTCTTTCATGCTCTGCCTCCTTTCTCATGGTGCTTTCATAGTACACCAAAATCTTCCTGCTGGCAAATAAAAACCCTGCCGGGTGATCCGGCAGGGAAAACAGCTTGTTCACCGTGCGATGCTTTTGACAGCGGCACAGGCTTCTTCGTTTTTTACAGTTCGGTCTTCCAGAGTCCGTGCAGGTTGCAGTAAGCGTATACGGCAACCGCCTTTTCCTGGCAGAGGGTGAAGTTGACTTCAGGCATAACGAAGATCTTCGTGGGATCCAGGAACTTGATCTGACCACCCTTGCTGGTTTCCAGATAGACCCACTGAATGTGGTGTTCCACCGTCATGGGATGGATGGATGCGCCGATTTCGATGGCGATCTCATCGCCGATCACGGTGACCACGGGCTTATGCTTTTCAACGCTGGCGTCGGTGCTGTTGGGTTCCAGCAGAGTCATGGGCTGGCCGCAGCACATCATGGGAACACCGGACTCACGGACGACATAAACCAGATTGCCGCAGCGGCTGCAAATATAAAACTTAGGGTGCATAAGAAGTTCCTCCTGTTCTCTACGATCAACTAGTAATTTGCTTTGTGGATTTCGAAGTGAGCCTGAGGATGGTTGCAGACGGGGCAGACTTCGGGAGCCTTCAGGCCGACCACGATGTGACCGCAGTTTCTGCATTCCCAAACCTGTACTTCACTCTTTTCGAATACCTGAGCGGTTTCCACATTCTTCAGCAGAGCCCGGTATCTTTCTTCATGAGACTTTTCGATGGCTGCTACGCCGCGGAACTGTGCGGCCAGAGCGGTGAAGCCTTCTTCTTCGGCTTCTTTCGCCATTCTGTCGTACATGTCGGTCCATTCGTAGTTTTCGCCTTCGGCTGCATGGAGCAGATTTTCGGGGGTGTCACCCAGTTCGCCCAGAGCCTTGAACCACAGTTTTGCGTGTTCTTTTTCGTTGTCGGCGGTCTTCTGGAACAGTGCAGCGATCTGTTCGAAGCCCTGCTTCTTTGCTACGGAAGCGAAATAGGTGTACTTATTGCGAGCCTGGGATTCACCTGCAAAGGCTTCCCACAGATTTTTTTCAGTCTTGGTACCTGCGTAAGGATTTGCCATTTTAAATTCCTCCTTTGGATAACTTTCGTCAGAAAATTTTTCTTACTTTGTATTATACCCCATTCTAAGGTTTCGTCAACATTTCATTTTTGGAAAAAAACGACGTTTACAGCACCAATCCGCCGATAATGATGCTGCTGAGGATCTTTTCCGCCCGTTCCGTCAGCTGGGCCAGCGTGCAGTCGAACCGCCCGGCGAACCAGTCCCGGTACAGATTTCCCAGCCCGCCCACACAGAAACGCAGGATCAGCACATAGTCCTTCCGGCTGAAGTTGGCACTGACCGATTCTTTGGTGAGCAGATACTCCTGCATGATGCCTCCCAGTTCATCCTGCAGCGAAAGCGAAATGCTGGAATTCATCAGTTTCCGGAAAAATTCCATATCATCTTCCAGAATTCTCTGGATCTCCCTCACGATGATGGCGGGGATCTCTTCCAGTTCGTAGGAACCGGCTTCCAGCGCCTCCTGGATCTGCAGAAAGCTGTCCGCCACATAGTGGTGCACCATGCTGGAAATGTCGCTGTAATGGGCATAAAACGTACCCCGGTTGATGTCCGCCCGCTTGACGATATCCGTAACGGTGATCTTATCCAGCGATTTTTCCTGCATCAGTTCCGCAAAGGCCTGGTGGATCAGTTTTCGGGACCGCAGCGCGCTGCGGTATTCCGCTTTTGCCATGAGTTTTTCCCTCCTTACTCAAACTCGGACACTTTTCCGTCATGTGTTCAAAAATGGCATATTTCAATAGATTGATGATTGTCTGCAGAATTTCTTTGCCTTATAATACTATCATAAAAACAAACACTTGTCTACTTTTGACAATTTGAATGACTTTGTAAAATTCGGAGGGTTACAATGTCTAAAGATAAGACTCCAAAACGTAATTTCTGGCAGAAGCCGGCCTCTTTTATCGTGCGAAAACGGCATTTGTTTTTCCTGCTGTATATTTTTGCTGCCATCTTCTGCGTGTTTTCCATGGGCTGGGTCGAAGTCGAAAACGATGTGACCGTCTACCTCCCCGAAGAAACGGAGACCCGTCAGGGGCTGGAAGCCATGAATGCCAACTTCACCATGACCGGCATGGGGCAGATCATGGTATCCAACGTGACCCTGGATACTGCCTACGACCTGAGCTCCAGGCTCTCTGCCATCGACGGTGTCGCCATGGTCACCTTCGACGGCACCGAGGCCTCCTACCGGGATGCATCCGCCCTTTTCGACGTGACCTTCGCCAACGCTGCCAACGACCCCCTGACCCTGCAGGCCATGGGTGAAATCCGAACCATGCTGGCCGGTTACGATGCCGCCATCAATTCCTCGGTGGGTCTGGACGAAAACGAGATGCTGGCAGAGGAAATGCTGGTGATCCTCATCGTGGCGGTGATCATCATTTTCGTCGTGCTGACCATGACCTCCCGCTCCTATGCGGAAGTGCCGGTGCTTCTGATCACCTTCGGCACCGCAGCTCTTCTGAACATGGGCACCAACTTCATGCTGGGAACCATCAGCTTCATTTCCAATTCCATTGCGGTGGTGCTGCAGCTGGCGCTGGCCATCGACTATGCGGTGATCCTGTGCCACCGGTTCACCGCCGAGCGGGAGCTGGGAAAAGCCCCCATCGAAGCCGCCACCGATGCTCTGACCAAGGCCATTCCCGAGATCAGCGCCTCTTCCCTGACCACCATCAGCGGCCTGGGAGCCCTGGCCTTCATGCAGTTCCGCATCGGTCTGGATATGTCCCTGGTGCTGATGAAGTCCATCTTCCTCAGCCTGATGACCGTGTTCACACTGATGCCCGGCCTGCTGGTACTGTTCTCCCCTCTGATGGAACGCACCAAGCACAGAAAACTGCTGCCCGATGTTTCCGTTCTGGGCCGCTTCGCCGTCAAAAGCCGCAAGATCCTCCCCCCTGTCTTCTGTCTGCTTCTGGTGGGGGCCTTCGTCCTTTCCAGCATGTGCCCCTACTGCTACACGTATAACAACCTGCGGATGCCCAAAATGACCGCCCAGCAGGAGGCGGCCTTCAAGATCCGTGACACCTTCGGTGAAAACAACATGGTCGCCGTCATCGTTCCCAAAGGGGATTACGAAGCGGAGCGAAAGGTGCTGGCCGATCTTTCCGCCTGTCCGGAAGTAAAGAGCACCATGGGCCTTTCCGGCATCGAGATCGCCGAAGGGCTTTCTCTCACCGATGCTCTTACCGCCCGTGAGCTCAGTGAATTCGTGGGCCTGGACTATGAAGTGACCCAGTTCCTTTACAGCGCCTATGCCCTGGACCAGAATCAGCAGGGGGTCATCATCAGCGGTCTTGACGAATACCGCGTGCCCCTCTTCGATATGTTCCTCTTCCTGAAAGACCAGCTGGACAGCCGCAACATCACCCTGGATCTGGGAAGCGATATGGGCGGTATGTCCATGGAAGATATGCTGGGGCAGCTGGACAGCGCCCGCGCTCAGCTGCAAAGCGAGCAATACAGCCGCATGGTGGTGTATCTGAGCCTTCCCGAAGAAGGTGAGGAAACCTTCGCTTTTCTGGGAGAAATGCGGGAGATCATCGGCCGCTACTACGAGGAAGATTATTATGTGGTGGGCAACTCCACCAGCTGCCGTGACCTGGCGGCTTCCTTCAGCAGCGACAACCTGCTGATCAGCGTCCTTTCCGCCTTCTTCGTCATTCTGGTCCTTCTGTTTACCTTCCAGTCCGCCGGTCTTCCGGTGCTGCTGATCCTGGTGATCCAGGGCAGTATCTGGATCAATTTTTCCTTCCCGGTGCTGCTGGATCAGCCCCTGTATTTCCTGGGGTATCTGATCGTCAGCGCCCTGCAGATGGGTGCCAACATCGACTACGCCATTGTGATCTCCAGCCACTATCAGGAACGGAAGGCCCATATGCCCCACCGTGAGGCCATCGTCCATGCCCTCAATTCCGCCTTCCCCACCGTCTTTACCTCCGGCACCATGATGGCCTCCGCCGGCCTCCTGATCGGCAATATGTCGGCCCAGCCCGTGATCGCCATCATGGGTACCTGCATCGGCCGCGGTACCATCATCTCCATTATCCTTGTACTCTTCGTTCTCCCCTCCATCCTGGTTCTGGGCGATTCCATCATCGAACGCACCCGCTTCCGGATGAAGGGCATTGAACTTCCCACCCGCCAGGCCACCGGTACCATCCATGTGAAAGGCCACCTGCGGGGCTATGTTTCCGGCATGGTGGACGCCGATTTCGACGGTCTGCTGCACGGCCAGCTGAACGCGGCCGTTTCCACAGGCACACAGATGGAGATCCAGGAGGAACCGCTCCTGGAGGAAAGCGCCCCACCGGCTGCGGACGACGATCCCGATCCTGCCGATCACGAGAAAGGAGGTGAGCAGGATGCGTAGCACCAATCGAAAACCCTTGTCCCTGCTTCTCTGTTTCGTTCTCCTTTTCGGCTCCTTCCTGCTTCCCGCATCGGCATTTGCGGATCCCGGAGAGACTTTGGTCATCCGCACCTTCAGCGATTTTCTGGCTTTTGCAAAGCGCTGCCGTCTGGACAGCGCCAGCATCGGCCTCACCGTAGAACTGGAAAATGATCTGAACCTGTCCGGCAGCAGTTTCGCCGGGATTCCCGTCTTCAGCGGTACGTTCAACGGCAACGGCAACACCATCCTTCTGGACCTGCATGCCGAAGGATCCGTTCAGGGTCTGTTCCGCTATCTGCAGCCCTCCGCTGTAGTGCAGGATCTGGTGGTCGCCGGCACCGCAGCCCCGGAAGGAAGCGCCGCTGTCTCCGGCGGCATCGCCGGGGAAAACGCGGGTC
Organism: Clostridiales bacterium; assembly: GCA_015058215.1. Lineage (GTDB taxonomy): Bacteria > Bacillota > Clostridia > Peptostreptococcales > Anaerovoracaceae > SIG262. The sequence continues at coordinate 53,818 of SVCU01000009.1, read as the reverse complement.
TGATCCGAAACTGCACCTTTAAAGGAGCTTTGCTGGGTGCCGAGACCGCCGGCGGCATTGCCGGCAGAAACACCGTTACCGGTATCATCGACTCCTGTACGGCGGAAGGGACCGTCAGCGGCATCCATTTCATCGGCGGCATCGCCGGCGAAAATAAAGGAACGATCCGCAGCTGCCAAAACCGGGCAGCGATCAACACCACCGTGGAGCAGAACCGGGTGGATCTCTCTGACATCACACTGGATTCCCTCACGGGTTCCGAGGCCATCAACACCGTTACCGATATCGGCGGCATCGCCGGTATCAGCAGCGGCATCATCCGCAGCTGTGAGAACCACGGCAATGTGGGCTACCGGCAGATCGGCTACAATGTGGGCGGCATTGCCGGACGCCAGAGCGGCACGATCCTGAACTGCAGCAATTCTGGCAGTATCGCCGGCCGTAAGGAAGTGGGCGGCATCGCCGGACAAATGGAGCCTTCCGTGACTCTTTCCTACAAGACCGATGCTCTGCAGATGCTGCAGGTAGAGGTGGGCGTTCTTTCCGTCCTGATGGACCGGGCCATGGCCAACGCCGGAAGCAATACCGCCGTGGTGCGTGGCCTGACTGTCACGCTGAAGCAGTATGTACAGGATGCCCAGTACGCCATCGATGTACTGGTGCCGCAAGACCGGAACGACATCACCTGGGATCCCGACACCCTGCGGGCTGCTCTGCAGACACTGAGCAGCAGCATCACCGGCATTTCCAATACCATGAGCAGCCTGATGACCGCCGTGGAGACGACCGGAAACCACCTGACTTCCGATCTGCAGGCCGTATCCAATCAGGTAAAAGTGATCCAGGGCGTTTTGAACAACGCCGAAAACAACCTGGGCGGCAGTGTGCGCGACAGCTCCGATTCCGACCGGGAACAGGACCTGAACGGCAAAGTGGCGAATTGCCATAACCACGGTACCGTTCTGGCAGACCGCAATGCGGGCGGCATCGCCGGAGCCATCGCCGTCGAAAGCGATCTGGACCCGGAAGAAGACATCCAGATCGTGGGCAGCCAGTCCCTGAATTTTTCCGGTGAGATCCGCGCGGTGATCCGCAGCTGTTCCAATACGGCTGCTGTCACCATCAACCGGCAAAACGGCGGCGGCATCGTCGGCTGGGCCTCTCTGGGTCTGATCCGCGACTGCACCGGTACCGGCACCGTAAACGGCCCCTCCGCTTCCTATGTGGGCGGCATTGCCGGCAGAAGCGACGGCTTCCTGCGTTTCTGCAATGCCAGATGCACGGTGACCGCCGCGGAATACGCAGGCGGCATCGCCGGCCGGGCCGACACGGTCACCGATTGCAAAGCCCTGGTCCAGGTCTCCGCAGCAGAACGGTTCGGAGCTGTTATCGGCTATACCGATGCCCTTTTGCAGCCCGGCACCTCTTCCATCCTCCGCAACTATTACCTTTCTCCTGCCGACGATTTGGGGGCTTCTGACGGCATCAGCTATGCGGGCAAGGCCGAGCCCATCGGTCAGGATGCGTTCCTGGCCCTGGAGGGTCTCCCCGAGAACTTCCGCACCGTCTCCGTCACCTTCCATTTCGCAGACGGTACCCAGGTGATCCGCTCCCTTCCCTTCGGCGGCAGCCTGAGCCGGGACGAAATTCCTGCGCTTCCCGAAAAAGAAGGCTGCACGGCCTCCTGGGCCGGACTTTCCGAAGCGGACCTCACCGAGCTGTTCTTTGACCGCAGCTACACTGCGGTTTACATCTCCCACGACGCGGTGATCCAGAGCAAAGAGCTGGGCCACAGCGCCCTGCACCGTTTGCTGGTACAGGGTGATTTCCTGCCGGATACCACCCTGACGCTGGCCGCGTCCGAGGATCTTCCCACCCTGAGACCCTGGGAAACCCTTCTGGAGAGCAGCCTCTTCCTCATTTCCGGAGAGCAGCCCGCAGAAAAGCTGCGGGTCCTGATCCCCGCTGAGGGAAACCCCTCCCTGCTGAAAGCGTACGTACGCAGCCGGAGCGGCGCCTGGAGCAGTGTCAGCGCCTCTGCCGACGGCAGCTATCTGGTATTCCCTGCAGCCCCGGACAGCACCGGATACTGTCTGGTGCAGACCCCCGACTTCGCCCTTTGGGCCTGGGTCCTCGCCGGAATTCTGGTCCTCGCCGCAGCGGCGGTCCTTCTGCTCCGTTTCCGCAAAAAGAAAAAAGGCGGTGCGCAGACAGAAGCCGAAGTCTGACCCATACAAGCACGCAAAAAGGACGCATCCCGACGGATGCGTCCTTTCTTTTACAGACGGTACGATTTTGTTATCGGCGATGAGACCGGCTATGCTCCCTGCTGCTGCCGAAGCTGCATTCTACGCCAGTTGAAGAACCCGTAGAGGTCGTTGGCAAAGAAGAGCAAAAAGCAAAGCACCATGGGAAAGCAGGACGGATCCTGCAGCACGGCCAGCACCCACAGCACGATCAGCACCAGATCGTTGGCTCCGTAGGCCAGCGCATAGTAAGGGCTGCGCAGGAAGGTCAGGGCCGAAGCCAGAAAACTGGTGGTGACAGATAAAGTGCTGACCCCGAGGCTGGCATTCCCCAGAGCTTTTAAAATGAAATAGAACAGGACGGTGGTGATCACCGTCAGCCCCAGAAGACCGGCGATCTGCTTTCCCTTCAGCCGGTGCACCTCCACCTCACGGCTGCCTTTATAGGGGTGCTTCACCCAGCTGACCACCGCCAAAATGGCCATGGGCGCGGTCATGCCCAGGTAGGTGATCATTTCGCCGTAATAGCGGAACCGCAGGGAAATGATGCCGTAGACCGCGGCAAAGACCACCGTCAGCACCTGGTCCAGCACGTAGCCCTTGGCCACAAAGATCAGGGCTGTGACGCCGATCAGCGATGCCGCCGCGGACAGAAGGTCGCCGCCGCCCGCCGCCAAAAAGGACAGCAGAATCACCGCCACAGAGGTGACCCAGAGACCGCGTTCAAATTTGGTAAGATCGTGAAAAGACTCTTTGATGTTCATGTTTCCTCGAAAAAAAAGCACCCTGCCGCACATCTTCTAAGACCTAACGATGCGCGGAGGAATGCTTCTGCATTCGCTACCCGGTGGCAGCATGGATGAAATTGGAGCGGGTGAAGGGAATCGAACCCTCGTTTTAGCCTTGGGAAGGCCACGTTCTACCATTGAACCACACCCGCAGAACAGATTTATTATAGCAAATTTCACGCTGCATTTCAAGGTCTTTCTTTGTCGAAAGCCGGAGGGAGCGATTCTCTTTCGATTTTCCCCGGAAATCTCCGGGCCAGACACTTGCAAACCGACCCAAACTGCTGTATCATTTTACTGTTGAATTGATAACTATTAAGGAGGTTTTTCCATGGTATTTCATAATTTTGAAGAAATGGCTGCCGGTCTGGCCGGTATGTCTCCCAAGCACGTCGTTGTAGCCGCTCCCCATGACGGCCACACCTTCGAAGCCATGCAGATGGCCAACGAACACGGCAATCTCACCTTCACCCTCTGCGGGATCAAGGAAAAGATGGAAAAAGGCGCTGCCGAAGCCGGTTTCGACCTGAGCACCGTCGAATGCATCTATGTAAACGAAGACGCAGAAGCCGCCAGCCTGGCCGTCGCTCTGGTAGACGAAGGCAAGGGCGATCTGGTTCTGAAGGGCACCCTGTCCACCGAGATCCTGCTGCGCGTCATCGTCCGCACCGAAAACGAAAAGTTCGGCAAGGTGGGCATCTCCCACGTTTCTCTGGTTGAGATCCCCGCATACCACAAGCTCTTCGGCATCACCGACGGCGGCATGACTCCCCACCCCACCTTCGAAGAAAAGGAAATGATCCTGAAGAACGCTCTGGACCTGTTCCATACCATGGGTTACGAACAGCCCATCGTCTGCTGCATGACCGCCACCGAACGCGTCAGCCACCGCATGGTGGAAACCAGCGACGCCGAACAGATGACCAAGAACGCTGCCGAAGGCAAGTACGGCAACTGCATCGTGGGCGGCCCCATGGCTTTCGACCTGGCCTTCAGCCAGGAATGCGCCGACATCAAGGGCTATAAGAGCCCCGTCACCGGCAACTTCGACGTGATCCTGACCCCCGACATCAACAGCGGCAACATCCTGACCAAGAGCATGGTACATACCAGCAACGGTAAGATGGCCGGCTGCATCCTGGGTGCACGTATGCCCATCGCCCTCACCTCCCGCGGCGCAAAGTCCGAAGAAAAGTATCTCTCCCTGCTGATGGCCCTCATGGCTGCCGGCGATAAATAAGCCTCTTCGGCTGTTAATCTGAAAGAAAGAGACTGAAAATCAATGCTTGAATTAACCACTATTCTCCTTTTGGGCCTGGTGCTGGTCTGCACCTTCACCATCGAAGGCATCACCGGTTTCGGTTCCACCATCCTGGCCCTCCCCTTCGCCTTCATGATGCTGTCCGCTGACGAAGCTGTTCTGCTGCTGACCGCCAACTCTCTGGTCACTTCCCTGATCATCCTGATCATGGACCGCAAGCACATCAGCTGGAAAGCCCTGCTGACCATCGTGGTCCTGGCCGGTATCGGCATGCCCGTGGGCTTCGCCGTCCGTACCGCCTTCCCCGAAGCTGTACTGAAGTGTATCCTGGCCGCCTTCATGGTCATCATCGGCATCCGCGGTGTCCTGACCGGCATCAAGGAAGTCAAGGCCAAGAAAGCCGGCGTAGAGCTGAAAGCAGCTGCTGCTCCCGCCACCGGCTTCAAGAAGTTCATCATGTATGCCCTGATCTTCGTGGGCGGCGTGGTACATGGTGCCTTCGGTTCCGGCGGCCCCCTGTTCGTGGTCTACACCGCACAGGCTCTGCCCGAACCCCGCAAAATGCGCGGTACCATGTCTCTGGTCTGGATCATCCTGGGCCTGATCCTGGTGGGTCAGAGCTGGTTCGCCGGCGACTTCACCCTGGATATGGGCAAGCTGATGCTGGCCACCATCCCCTTCATGTGTCTGGGCATCTTCATCGGCAACCTGGTCCACAAGCGCATCAATGTAGAAACCTTCCGTCTGATGGTCTACAGTGTTCTGGTGGCAGGCGGCATCGCCATGGCCTACAATACCCTGCTTGCTTAATATGAAATACCTGAAACAGTTTGCGATCATTCTGGTCTTCTCCTTTTTGGGAGAATTCCTGAACGGGCTGATCCCCCTGCCCATTCCGGGCAATATTTACGGGCTTGTGCTGCTGTTTCTGGCATTGCTGTTTGGCATTGTAAAACCGGCGGCCATCAAAGAAACCGCCGGTTTTTTAATTGCAGTAATGCCCTTCCTGCTGCTGCCCTCCGCAGCGGGGCTTCTGGATTCTGCTGCCCTGCTGAAGGAATCCTGGCTGCCCTATCTGCTGCTGACCCTGGGCTCTACCGCAGTGGTCATGGTGGTCTCCGGCCATGTGACCCAGCTGGTGCTGCGCCTGGGGAAAAAGCGCGGCGCAGCCACAGAAGATGCAGCCGCCTCTGAAGCGGAAGGAGGTCAGACAAAATGATGGATTTCCTGCAAAACTCCACCTTCTTCGGCGTGTTCATCAGCGTGCTGGCCTATGTATTCGGCACCCTGCTGCAGAAGCGATTCAAGTCTCCTCTCTGCAATCCCATGGTGGTGGCTTTGATCCTGACCATCCTCACCCTGGTGGTACTGGGCATCGACTATAAAACCTACGAAGCGGGCACCAAGTACATCACCTTCTTCCTGACTCCCGCCACCGTCTGTCTGGCACTGCCCCTCTACGAGCAGTTTAACGTGCTGAAAAAGAACTACAAAGCGGTGCTGCTGGGCATCCTGTCCGGCGTGGCCTCCAGCCTGCTGGTGATCGCCGTCTTTGCGGTGATCCTGGGCTTCACCCACGAAGAGTATGCCACCTTCCTGCCCAAGTCCATCACCACCGCCATCGGCATGGCGGTCTCCGAAGAACTGGGCGGCTACCCCGGTCTGGCGGCAGCCATCATTGCCATCACCGGCATCAGCGGCAATATGATGGCGGAAACGGTCTGCAAACTCTTCCGCATCACGGAACCCATGGCCAAGGGCATCGCCATCGGCTCCGCCTCCCACGTGATGGGCACCACGAAGGCTATGGAAATGGGCCCCGTGGAAGGTGCCATGAGCAGTTTGTCCATCGTGGTATCCGGCGTGCTGACCGTTCTGGCCGCCACTGTGTTCGGATATCTGATTTAGGGGAATTTGTCGCCGCCCTTTCCATCTGCAGTTTAAAACCCCGCCAGAGGGCCAAAATCGCCTCTCTGACGGGGTTTTTGTACGGTTTCATTCTACTTTACTTATCCAGGGCAACGCTGTGTGCAAAACGGTCTTTTCCGCTTTTTCGCAATCACTTTTTCCCATTCAGATCGTCGAACATAGCCTTTACACTGGGGGCGTTCTTGGTCAGCTTCTTGACGGAAAGTTCCTCCGCCTTGTTGTTGGCCAGCCGCAGATTGTTTTCCGAGGACAGCAGCGCTTCCTTGGTCTTCTGCAGGTGGTCGATGGTCTTGTCGATCTCGTCGATGGCCTTCTGGAACTTCTCGCTGGCCAGCCGGTAATTGCGGCCGAAAGCGTCCTTGAAGGCGTTCATGTTTTCTTCAAAGTGCATGATATCGATCTGCTGGTTGCGCACCACTTCCAGTTCTCTCTGGTACTTCAGGGAATTGAGGGCGGCGTTCCGCAGCAGGGTGATCATGGGAATGAAGAACTGGGGCCGGATCACGTACATCTTGGGATAGCGGTACGATACGTCCACAATGCCGTTGTTGTACAGCTCGTTGTCGATTTCCAGCAGAGACACCAGCACCGCGTATTCGCAGCCCTTCTCCCGGCGGTCCTTATCCAGTTCCTTGAAGAAATCTTCGTTCTTGTGCTTGGTGGCGGTGGTGTCCATCTCGTTTTTCATTTCGAACATGATGGAGATGAATTCGGTACCGTCTTCGTCCGATTCGCGGAAAATGAAGTCGCCCTTGCTGCCGGTACGGGCGTCGTTATCCTTCTCAAAATAGGCGTTGGGGAAGGCGGTCATGCGCAGGCTGTTGAACTGGGTCAGACAGTGCTGTTCCAAGCTTTCCCCCACCATCTTGGTGGACTGCTTGGCCTTAAAATCTTTATAGTATTCGATCTGCTCGTCCTTCAGTTTCAGTTTGCCTTCGTACTGCTCCTGCAGGGATTTTTCCTTCAGTTTGCTTTCGTTTTCCTGGCTGGTCAGCTTGCCCCGCAGCTCGATGAGTTCTGCGGCTTTCTCGGACAGTTCCTTATCTTTCCGACCCACGGCCTCCGCCACGGCCAGCTTCTTTTCGGTTTCGCCGGCCGCCAATTTGGCTTCCAGCGCCGCCACTTTGCTGTCCCGCTCTGCCAGGGCCGCTTCCAGCTTGGACAGAGCGTCCACCTTTTCTTGCTCGCTTTTGATGCGCAGCAGTTCCAGTTCGCTTTTGCGCTTTTCGGCCAGTTCTTCTTGGCGACGGTTCAGTTCTTTTTCGAATTCTTTATCGCGAATCTGCTGGGCGATCTGCTGATAGCCGGATTCATCTGCCTGTACGAAACCGACATATCAACGACGAAGATAATTGAGCAAACAAAGAGGACGGCATTTCTGCCGTCCTTCTTTGCTTTATGGGGGTCACACAGGAAAAAGAGAAACGTATATGAGATGCCCTTTAGAAGGGACAATCATCATCCAGTGCTGCAAATCCTGCAGGAGCTGCTTCCTGTCTGCCAGGTGCGCTCTGTTTAGAATCCGCAAATTCCACATCGATCACGTTCACTTCCAGGGCTGATCTTTTCTGCCCGTCGGAAGTTTCCCAGGATCTGCTCTGGAGAGAGCCGGTCACCAGGACACGCTGGCCTTTGTGGATGTATTTCTCCATGAACTCTGCGGTCTTGTTCCAGGCGACACAGGGGATGAAATCCGCCTGGTCTTCTTTGCTGAATCTGCGATCTACAGCCAGGTTGAAGTTTGCCACAGGTTTCTGAGAGGAGGTGTAACGTACTTCGGGGTCTTTGGTCAGTCTACCCATCAAGATAACACTATTCATTCTTACTACTCACTTTCTATCTGCCAAAGCCAGAGCCGGAGCTGCTGCCGAAGCCGGAACTCCCGCTCTCGGACTTGTACTCAGTGCTGTACAAGTAATTGTATTCAGACTGAGTCAAGCCCATGTTACGGAGAATCTGCTGAACCGCTGCCTTGCGCTGCTTGCCGAGACCAGTCGGGAGATCGTTGACTTGTCGTCTGAATTCCAGATAGGTTTCGACGGGAACGCCGGCATCGTAGGCTTCATACACGCCTTTTGCGCCGAGCGAAGAGGCACTGTATTCTTCCTTCAGCATGATGTACTCGGAAGCAGTCAAGCCGATAGAAGAGGATTCCTGAGCCAGGTTGATCCATTTAGTGTCACTGTCATACTCGCCGCCGGAAACGTTCTCCAGTGCAGTTTCCTCTGCATAAGCATAGGCTGCGTTCAGAAGATCGTTTGCCGTTGCTTCGTCAAGACTTCCAAATCCACGCCGTTCAAAATCACTGATGATCTCGTCCAGAATGTCGCCTCTATCTTCGACGAACCAGCTGTATTCCCTGCCGTTCAGCATACCAATATTATACTCCTCTTCCTGCTCGGAGTCAACGGTTTCTGCGAACATAGGTTCGACTCCTACGCCTAAAGTGAAGCGATCCAGGTTGTCTGTGCTTACTCCGGCCTTCTTCGCTCTGGACTTCATGCCAGACTCGATGTCTTTAGCGCTGAAGCCGTTTTCGATCATATCCTGGGAGATGCGATCGTAGGCTTCTCTGTCGCCTTCAGCGTATGCCCTGTACAGGATGTCCAGGAAGGTTCCCTTATTGGAGGAGTAGTTGAGTCTGAGCGATGCCTTTTCCATCTGGTACTGCAGCCAGTAGTTGTCGCTTTCCACTGCGGAGAGCATTGCGAACGCCTTAACATCTCGCTTCAGGTTTGCCACGGGTACACCGAACAGACGAGCAGCTTCAGCGAACAGGTTTGCAAAGGCGGATCCGATGGTGTACTTTCCTTCGCCAGAGAGCGCCTTGATCATGTTCGTGGATGCGGTCAGCGTCTTTTCGATGCTTTCCATGTCCATACGGGAAACGTCGTAGCCCTGGATGATGGACAGAGCATCCTTAACGAAGGGGATGTATCCTGCCGGGTTGACCGTGTTGCCGATGTTACCGCCAAAGAACGCTTTGACGTACTCGCCGAAGGTTTCCTCTTCGCCGGTGATACCAAAGAAGGCGGCCAGCCACTTTTCCAGGTAGTCCTTGTCCTTGTCGTCGTCTCTTACAGCGTCCATTACAGACTGTGCCATAGCATTGACCATGCCGGAGATCACAAGAGCGGTCACGGTTCTTGCGAGCCGCTTCTTGGCTACCTTCTGCATATCCTTCGGGCCGTACTTAACGTCGTGGATCGCAGATAGCAGCATGTTGTAGATCTTCGTGGGTTCGCCCATGAAGGACGTTGCCATCTTCTTGATACCGTCAGAGCTACGCATGATCTGGGATCTCTGCAGGATGCCGTCTACCACCTGAGTATGGTCTACAATCTCAGTGAAGCGGGCTGCTACAGCCTTGTAGAAGGCTTCGCTGCCAGGCTTCAGGCTGCGGCGCTGGGCCTTGACTTCAGCTTCCACAGCGTTCCACAGGTAGCCCCAGGAAATGCTGTCCGCCTTGCCAGCGCCCCACATGGAGATGCGCTTGACTTTATCCAAAGCAGTTTCGCCGTCGAACAGTACGTCCTTGAGCTGTCTGCCGGTGTTGATGTCAAAGTAGCCCCAATCCTTCCACTGTGCAATGGGAGCGTACTTGGTAGCCTTCTTCCAGCCTGCCATAGGATTGCCTGCTGCCAGCATGTACTTGCTGTCGATCATGTCCAGCGCACGGAGGATTGCCGTGGGCTGCTGGATAATGACTCGCAGGTTTGCGCCTACAGATGCCGCCTTGTAGTTTGCCACCAGGCTGCTCATGTAGTTGGTCTCGCCGTGGGTACTCTTAACGCCGTGTGCAATGTCGGCAAGCAGGTTCTCCAGGTACTGGGATCCCTGTCTGCCGTGTACAGTGTCGATCAGGCCCTTCACGGTCGCTACAGTGATCTTGTCTTCGTCTCGGAAGGTGTAGTTCCGAATACGGTTCAAGTCTTCCGTAGGAGCCAGCCAGGCTGCGTAGGTAGCCATTTCGGTTGCATGGTTGGAGAAGGTATCGAAGATGCTGCCGATCCGCAGGGAGTTGTTGGCGTGAGGCTTGGTTGCCTTGGTCATGCCCTTGTTCGCTACGGTCGTTACGCCGGTGTCGCGCTGGATGTCACTTCTGACTTCCTGGCGGTTGACTCGGATGGGCCAGTAGTTATCTTCGTGGAACTTGGTGTAGTTGTACACCTGCATGGCCGCTTCGTTGCCATATCTGCTCAGTTCGGTGGATGCGTAGGTCTGCAGCGCTTCTACCACTTCCCTCTGCTTCGCAGTCAGTTTGTCGGTCGCCCTTGCCAGTTCTTCCAGCTTGATGTTCCGAATAGGAGTAGGCTTGCTCTTCACGCGCAGGCCCTTGCCGGGGATGTCAAGAACGATACCGCCGATCAGAATGTGTTCCTGTGCCTGCTTACGTCTCATAAGAGCATACAGTTCCATCAGCTGCGCGGTGCTCATTTCAACCTTCATTCCGCCGAGAGTGACGGTCTGGTTCTTACCTTCCAGGTCTCTGACGTTCACGCCTTTCAGCGTTCTTTCGGTGAAGTCGGCAACGGCTTTCATAATGCCAATGTGCTTATCCTGGGCATTTCGCATCACGCGGAACAGCGAGTCACCGCTTTCTCCCAGGTGGTGGAAGTATGCTTCAGGAGTCATCATGTCCAGGCCGGTGAGATGCTGCAGTTTGCCGAGTGCGCCTCTGTACTCAACCTTGCCCGCCTTGTCGGAGTTGTCGTTGTACAGCGCTTCTGCCGCTTCAGAGATGGACTCCCACTTGGCTTCTGCGAAGGATCTATTCACGGAGGAGATCGTAGCTTCAATGCCGCGAACGGCGTTCCAGACAGTTTCCAGTTCGGCCAGGTTCATGTCTACGATCCGCTTGTCTGCCAGCGCAGCTACCTTGCTCAAGAAGCCATCGTCGCCCATCAGATCAGGGTCAATGACCAGTTCAGTTGCCATCTGCTGGTACAGCTCCTTCAGCGCTGCGAACGCCTTGGTTCTGCGAGTGGGAAGGCCCAGGTCATTCTTCTTGTAAGAGTCAGTAGCAGGATCGTAGGTGTAGTTGCTTTCCAGGTTGATGCTCTGCAGCAGTTCTACGACCGCAGGTTTCAGCTGCTCAGGGATGTGCTTCTTGTCGGTGTTGGCAATCAGCTTTGCGCTCAGTTCGCCGGTGTGGCGAATGATCTTGTCGCGCAGATCTCTGGCTGCTCTGCTTTCTCTGGCCTTTGCGTCCTTCTCGCGGTAATGCTCTTTCACCTTACGTACGGCATCGTCCCGCTTCTGGCGTTCCTTGCTGCGTACTTCGGCTACTTTCTCGCGGTTAGCTTCGATGATCCGGCGGATCTTCGCCTGGCTCTGTTCGCGCACCTTCTGCAGCTTCCCTGCGTCGTGGATCTTCTGCATGGTCAGCTTACGTTCTGCCTTGTCAGCAAAGGTAGGCTTGGCCTGGGGCAGCTCGAAGAACCGTTCTACGATGTCCTGAGCCATCCAGGTTGCAGCTTCGCGCATGTCGTGATCGAACGGGTTCACTTCCTGGGGCTGCATGGCCATCAGCACTTCTTCGATGTGAGAGAGCTGTTCCGCCTGGTTGGTGTACTGGCTTTCGTCGAAGAACTCAGGGTACATCTGTGCCAGCTCGGAGTATGCAACGTCCACGGGAACGCCGTTGGACACCATCTTGATCCGGCCAAAGTTTGCCTTGCGGAACTCGTTCAGATCCTCGTAGCCGATCAGGTCATGCTCATAGCGCTTGTCCAGGGTCAGGCCCATAGTACGCATCTGTTCGCGCAGGGGCTTGTATTCCTGGTACATTGCATCGTCCAGGGCAGACGCGCCTTCAAGAACTTCCAGAGCTACGTCGTAGGCCCTGCGCTGCACTTCGCTCCATACAGGAGGCTGGCCGTCTTCGCCGTTGGCAATGTAGCTGTACACTTCGTCCAGGGAGCTGCGAACCTCGTTGATGTCGCTGCCGCTGTAGTAGTCCTTCAGCAGCTGCTTCGTGAACTTGTCCAGGGCTGCCTTGTCCACCTTGGCGAACTTGGTGGTCTTGAACTGCTCACGCAGGGCTGCGTTCACTTCGCGCAGCTTGGCGTTTTCCTTCAGCAGGTCGCTGGAGCCTTTCAGGGAGAACTTCGCGTCGTCTACACTGTTAATCAGGTTGAGTCTCGTATCATTGTCACCGGCAGCGTATTCCATCACCTTAACGCCGGCATTTTCCAGGCCAGCACGCAGGTTGTCGGAGGAATTGTCAGGAATTACCGCAGCAAGGACCTCGTCAAACCGCACTGCTCGTTCAGGCTTCGCCTCGAAGATGTTCACCGGCATCTGTGCCACATCGAACAGCAGGTCTCTGATCTCGGCAACAATGCCGTTATTCAGATCGTAGTGCCATTCTTTGCACAGTTTGCTGATGCTATCAATGCTCTTGGTCTTCAATTCAGAAGCTTCCATGAGCATATTACCGATGGAGTCATAAGCCATAAAGTCGTTGGAGTAGGCTCCGCGCTTCTTGGTGTCCAGGATCTTGGTGATCAGCGCATTCATTCGCGCGTGCAGCGCATCCGTAATCGCGTCGGCCTCTTCTTGGGTCAGGTGTTTCAAACGGCCTTTGTACTCGTGCATTTCTTTGATACTTGCGAAGCGCTTTGCAGTACCAGCTCGCAGAGATTTCACACCGTAGAAGCCGGAAACGTTCTTGGTGTTACCGTCGTTCTGTTCAGCCATTGCCTTGGCGATATTCTCCAGGGTCACGGGATAATGGGTCTGCTTGAAGCTGCGGCGATTGCCAGACGGAGTAAACAGATCCTTGTTGTTATAGATGCCGGTATCAGCAACTACTCCGCTGAACAGGTCACGCAGCCACGATTCGTAACCTTTGCCAGCGGCCTTACGGATCGCTTCGTTGGTCGCCGCACTGTCGATTTCGGTTCTGGTAGTTTCAGCGCCCGTCTTCAGGTAGTTACGAGCAGAAACAACATCACGAACCATTTCGCCAGGTTTGATCGCATCCATAACCTGGTCAGCAACATCCTGAGCAAGGCCGTTTTCGATAAGATAGCCACGGTATGCGACCTGCAAGGCTTCGCCGTGTTCTTCCATCCAACGTTTTCTTGCTGCCGCAGGCGTTTCATCACCATGTACAACAAGGTCACGAACAACATCTTCGCCCAGGTTATCGATCAGGTAGTCGTACTTATCGGTCGCGTTCTTATCCAGGCGCGTTACAATCTCCTTCTTGATTTCCTGCACGGGTTCCTTGCCGCTATCTGCCAGGTAAACCTGCATCATCCCGGTGTCGTCGAGATGTCGATTGATGATACCTTCTTCTCCGCCGTAACGATTCAGTTCATCGCCCAGGTAATTTGCATAGCCGTACAGGGGCCGTACAAGCTCGCTGCCGTACTTTCGCTGCAGAGCATAGTATTTGTCAGAGATACGTCCTTCCACCGCCCTGTCAGCCTCGTACTCGATCTGAGGGAACGTAGGAGTCCATGCGTCTGCAGAGTACACAGTATTCTTCTTGCTTGCCTTCGGGTCAATGGTACTCTTGTTCATAACCAGAGTAATGTCGCCAAAGTTGGTGTGTGGAATGTCAGTCTTCGTTACTGCGATACTCGGCATCGGGAAACCGCCAAGGTTCAGCGCTTTCAGCAGTTTGTCTTCGGACAGATTGTGCAACGCGATCAGGTTCTTGGTCTCTTCGACGGGAGCCTTCATGCTGAAGCGAATGTCAGGATCTGTGGTCGGGTTCAGGTTGTCTGCAGCCTTTACCTGGTTGCTGTCGAATGCGACAACAACGGTAGCTGGTTCTTCGCCGTAACCATTAGCGCCATAGTCAACAATGTTTCTGAAAACAACGCCGTCGTAGCCGTTTCTCTTCGCCCATGTAGCAATGTCGCGAGTCTTGAAGCGGCTTTCCGTTTGGATGTCTATAGCGTAATTCGCTTTATCCAACATGAGAGGGAGAAGGCTCTTGGGATCCCTATCCTCGTTATGGCCGTTAAAATAAACAGCAGCGGCGGGGATCTCTTTATTTGTCGCTTTTCGATACAGACGGAACGCATCATCTGCACGTTTCACCTCAACGTCTTGTTCTTTGAGATGGGCAGCTTTCGACCAATTCCAAAGATGGTTCCAGTAAGCACCGTGCGCATCCACGATCAGCGGGTTCACCAGGTTGGCGTACAGCTCGTAGTTGCCTTCTTCTGCTTCGTCTGCGTATTGGTACTGGTTTTCCAGATCTTCGCGAAGAACCTGCTCGCTAAATACATAATTGTTCTTGGCCGCAATGAGGCTCTCGCCGCTTTCAGCAGCTCGGAGAGCTTTAGCTGCCTGGTGGAAATCCTGTGCGGCTTGGAAGAAGTGCAGATTGATGCGAATGTTCCAATAAAAAACGTTTGCGTTATCAACTTTGCGCCGTAGATCGTGCTCTCTTATCCGAAGCATAGCATCGTGAGCCGCGTCCATTTCTTCAGCAGTAATGGCTGCTTTGGCCTTTTCGTAGACAACGCGGACTGGATCCAGAGCCTCCAGAGCTTCCGAAACATAGGCGGCGTACTTTCCGTCAAACGTGGCTTCTTTCAGCCTGCCGATAGTCTCCGTCGTTTCTCTAATCTCTTTGCGCGTCCGGGTCAGGCACTTATCCGCCCACTCATGCAGCTTTTCCGCCGTATCAAGCAGAGTAACATTGCCATCAATGAGCCTGTTGTATTCATCCACAGCGTCAGCAAGGGGAATTGCATAAGGGTCAGGATGGTTGCTTCTATCAGGAGAGACAACGGATCTAACCTTGTCTGTACCGGAATAGCTTTCCGCCATAGTCGGATCATCAGTCATGAAGAAAGAGGTCCCATCGTCAGACTTGGAGAAATCCAACACAGTGAAGCCGAAGCTTTCGGTACCGTGATACAGCTTGAGCAGATTGCCATCGCGATCACGAACCTTACTGTTGCGGAAGTATTCAACCTGGGCCTTGCTCAGCTTGTTGCCGTCGGAGTCCTTCATGGAGAAGCGGATGTCGGGGTTGCCACTGTCAAACCGTTTGGACAGGGGGATCACATTGCCGTTGTCGTCGTAGGTAACAGGTTCGGCAGATTTGATTCGGTATTCAATGCCTTCAAAATCCCACAGAACAAACCCGTTGTTTCCATCGTCAACGAACCCCTCAAACCCTTCGTTCTTGAGAAGTTCAACCAGCTCTGGATTGCTTTCAATGTTCGTTGGGTCGTTATCCCAATCGTTGATCATTTCATCAAAACCAGGGAACCCGAGGAACTGCGCGAACTCGTCCATTGTCTGATTGTCTTTCATGCCAAGAATCTTGTAGGCATTGTCGTAGTCTGCGATTTGGCCAACCTTTACATAGAGACGATCTACAACAGGGCCATAGCCATCGGCAATGTCTTTAGAGTATGTAAAGTACACACCCGCGCCATATTGCCCATCCCCAGACTTATAAACATTGTATCGATCTCCCATGCCGTGGAAAACCTCTTCTGTGTACCCAGCGTTCTTTGCAGCCTCGTCCACCATCTTCTGTGCGGTTTCCATGTCGCCGCGTTTTACGGCAGCCAGGTAGTCACTGTCCTTCATGGAGAACTGCACGCTACCTTCAGTCTCGGAGAACAGCTTCTTGACTGCATCGGCATAGCGTTCAGACAGAGGAAGCACGTCCATTACGGAGAAGCCGGCTCCAACTTGGCCCTCGCCAAAGCGCTGGCCGTGAATCTTCATCCATTCAATCGGTTTGGTGTTGTACCTGTCGTCGTTTCTTGCGTCCAAGATGACAGCTACTTTTTCAACGCCAGCGTTTTTCAGCGCGATCATGCGATGTCGGCCTTCGTGACCTACGATTCTGCCTGTTTCAAAGTCTACGTGCAAGTAGATCGGCTGGCTTTCCTTGCGGAGCCGTTCCAAATCCAGGTCGGTGGATTCGCTTCTCAGCCACTCGCGCTGCTCTGCAGAGCTTGTGGTCGCGTACAGGAAATCGTCAGGATCTACCCAGGCGATGTAGCTCTTTGCGTAGTCCTTGTGGCCCTTTGCGAAAGAGTAATTGAGCTCGCGCTGCAGCCGTTCTGCGGTGTAAGATGCGAATTTCCCACGGTTATAATACTTGCTCGATAGTGCCCTGGTCTTCAAGTTGCTGATGATCTCAGGCGCATTGTCGTGCAGATCCGTGGTGTCGATCTTCATGGAGAATTTTACTTCTTCAGATACTCCTTGCAGTCCGCCTCTCCGTCCAGAACCTCTTCGGGAATCCATTCCTTGTGCTTCTCGCACCACAGAGTTCCCTTCCTGTGATGTCTGCACTCGTTGCAGATCGGGCTGTGATAAGCCGGGGCCTTGCCCCGATCCTCTGCCAGGATCCCTTTCAGGCTTTCCTTCAGTTCGTTTCTGTTCATTCTTTGTTACCTCCTTTGCATAGATCAAAGGTTTACCATCCGCGCCGATGGTCTGCTTAGTGACAATAAACGCGGTCTTCCTGGGGAAAAGTACCTCTTGCTCAGACTGCATACCGATGCCTTCCAAGTCAGCGGCATTTTCTCCTTCGAGAACCATGTTTACGATCAGCTCACCGTCAAGCGGATGACCGTCTGCGGTTTTAGATGCAGAAGTGAACGCCTTGTAGCGCACAATTTTACCCTCTGCGTGATCCGCCAAGAACTTGTTCTGCGCATCGATACCGCCAAGCGAAAAATCAAATGTCAGGTTGCGATAAGCAATCCCGGGGTGTCGCGGCAGTTTTCTAATGGCGCTGTCCAGGTTTTCTGCGAAGCGTCTGTATGGTTATTCATCCGTACCCACACGCCACTGACAGATTCGAGTGCACGAACAGGCCACACAGATGCTTCATGTCAGCGTCAGCAGACGTACTGTTTGAAAGTGTTATCAAGGCGTTGGAGGAAGAAGAACTCCCAGCACTGGAAGCAAAGGCGCGGAACGGGGACGGCGACTCGGTAAAAATCCAGCAGCGTATTATACAGAACCTGGAGCAAAAGCTGGAGGGACTGAAGGATCAAGAAGAAAAACAGTACGAGCTGCTTGAAACCGGGAAGTACACGCAGGAGTTGTTCGACCGCCGGAACTCGGCGCTACGGGAAAAGATGGAGGACTTAACAAATCAGATCAGAACAGCAAAGGCAAAGATCCCGAAAAGCGTGAACTACGAAGAACGCTCAATCACCCTAAAGCAAGCAATCGCCGCGCTGCGAACCGATGATATGACAGTGCCTCAAAAGAACAAACTGCTGCGCACGATCATAGATCGCATTGAGTTTACAGGCGCTACACCGCTGACGGCTCCAGGATCGAGAAAGGGAAGGAAGAAAGGCTTAGAAACTTTCGAGCTGGAGATTTTTCTGCGGATATAATTTTGCCCCGATATGTCGGTAACGTATATGCGGATTCGTCTACCTGAAACACTTCGCCGCAGTTAGGGCATTTGATTTCCTGCATGATGGGGTTCCTCCCTTTCCGGTGCCGTGCTGCAGGTTTGAGGATCTATCTGCCGCGTTGCTGCACCAGTTTTATTGTACACCAAAGTACCGTTCTTTCCAAATGCTTTTTCCGAAGAAGTCTTGCTCAGATTTGAAGCTGACCACACTGGAATCCGAAATTTTTGACCGCCGCAAGAACGACATCTCGTTCCTTCTCAACGACCGGCTCATCGTCTTTCTGGAACACCAGTCCACCGTCAATTTCAACATGCCTCTTCGATTTTTGCTGTACTGTGCCAAAACCTATGGTATAATAGTGCCAAAAGATACAGTCTACCAAAAGAAAGAGGTCCTTCTCCCGGAACCGGAGTTCTTCGTCTTCTATACAGGCAAAGACCCCTTCCCCGAGCAGAAGGTGCTGCACCTTTCCCGCAGCTTTCGCAGTAACAGACGGCCAAAATTGGAGTTGGAAGTCACCTGCTTCAACATCAACTATCCTCTCGGAGCGGCCATGCTGAAGCGCTGTAAGAACCTGCAGGGCTACAGTTTTCTGCTGCACCGGATCCGCAGCTGCCGCGCGGAAGGATTGTCGCTGGAACGTTCCATCGAATTGGCCATCCGTGACTGCAAGACCGAAGGCCTGCTCACCTCTTTCTTAAAGCAACACGAAGGGGAGATGCGCACCATGCTATTCCGCTATTTGAACGATGACGAATTCCGTGAAGTCTATACCCGGTGCGGCTATGCCGAAGGACATGAAGATGGCCTTGCCGCCGGTTTGACAGAAGGCCGCGAGGAAGGGATCCGCGCTTCGGCTGCCGGCATGAAAGCAGAAGGGATCTCTGCCGAAACCATTTGCAAGATCACCGGCCTCAGCCGCGAGGAAGTCCTTGCTCTGTAAAAAACAACGCGACAAAAAAACCGTGTACAAGAGCGTACACGGTTTTTTACTGTCTTTTTGTGTCAGATCGTCAAATTTGGTTTGGGTCCGTATCCGGGATTTTAGTATTCTACCCGGACCAGCTGGGTGAAGTCGGACAGGCTGAACACATAGGTGCTTCCCATGCCGCAGATGTAGAAGCAATCTCCGATGTAGAAGCAGCGGCTGTTGTACAGATCCTTCCAGTATTCGTGGCCCAGCACCAGTTTGCCCCGTTCGTAGAAGCCGTTCTCTTCGGAGTAACCGTAGATGAGGAACCCGTTGTCGCTGGGGAAGGCGATCAGGTCGCGGCTTTCGCTGACCAAAATGGCCTTGTGGTTGTAAAGAGCCTCGGACCAATAGGTATCCAGCAGCAGGGTGTGCTGTTCCGTTACATCGGCGGGGTTGGATACGTTGAACATGGTCATCTTCATGCCGTTGGTACGGCCCGTTTTTTCATCCGCATCCATGCCCAGGCCGAAGAGCAGGCCTTCGCTGTAGGGATGGAGATACTGGGAGAAACCGGGGATCTTCAGAGCGGACAGGATCACCGGAGCCTTGGGGTCGGAGAGATCCACTGTGAACAGAGGATCCACCTGGCGGAAGGTGACGAAGTAGCCGGTGGTTCCGTCGAAGCGGACGGAGTAGACCTGCTCCCCTTCTGCCAGCTCTTTGATGCTGCCCACTTCTTCCAGATCCGCGTTCAGAATCAGCAGATTGTTGTAGTTGCGGCGGGAATCGGGCAGGTCACGGTACAGGCCGCCGGTGCTGCCTTCCTCCCGAAGAGTCTCGTACTCATTGTAATTGACGGTGGTTACGAGGCGCAGATTGCCTTCGTATTCGTCCAGGGAGAACTGGTTCAGCAGAGCGCCTTCGATGCGGTTCGTGGCTGCAAGTTCCAGCTTTCCATCCTTCAGAGCGAAGCGCATCAAGTCAGTGTAGTTGCCGCTGGTATGATGAGTGACGATGTAATTGCCTTCTTTTTCTTCCAGATCTGCAGCCGTTTCTTCATAGATGGTCTTGCCCACATAGAGGTTATCATGGCTCATGTAGACGGTATCGCCGCCTCCCAGAACGGAACTGGAACCGATGTGCGTTCCGTCCTTTGCCCCGAAGGAAGATACCACCAGATACTGCTTGCTCTGAATGCGGGGCAGGCAGCAGATGTTTCCTGCGGGCAGGATGGCAGCCACGTCGCCGTCATAGGTTCTGGGAATGTAGGTGGCGGGCTGATCGGCAGCGGCCGTTTCATAGATGCCGTAATTGCTCATCAGATACAGGACGCCGTCATTCAGGCGGGAATTCAGATAGTAGCCGTCCTGGCCAACAGTATGCAGCAGCTTGGGCGCGGTCTTGAAGGAAATATCGTAGTAGGCCGCTTCGGTGCGGGTCTCGCTCTTAGTATACCACCAGTAGGAGTCGATCATCAGGCGGGAGCCGCCGGCAGTGTCGGTGTAAACGTTTGCCTTTTCCCCTTCTTTGGTACCTTCCAGGGGCTTCTGTGCGGCCTGCCAGGTGGTCACGTTGGTGATCAGGATCAGGCGATCACCGGCCACAAAGAGTTCCACGGGCTGGACATTTTTGCCGCTTTCCGGGCCGTCCTGGGTGTAATAGCTTTCCTGCCCCACCACAGTTTTGGAAAGGACCCGGGTCTCTGCCCCCTTGGCTTCGGCGATCACAAGCGTGCTGCCGCTGAGGATGTAGAGATACTTGCCGTCGGTTTTGATGATATCGGCTTCGTCGATGCCTTCCACCTGCAGATTGGTGCCGGAATGGTCGTCGGAACCGCCGCCGGACTCAGTAGTATAGCTGCTGTCGGAGGCGCCCACGTCTTTATAACCGTCAGAACCGCCGGTGGCACCGGGAGCAGATGCATTCCCGGCACTTTCCTCTTTTGCTCCCAGATTGAAATCGTTGAAGATACCGCCAAAGAGTTCAGCTCTGTCACTGTCCACCCGGTTGTTTCCGGAGGCGGCAGCCATGGCCCGGTCATAGGCAGCCAGCTTTTCGTAAATTTCTTTGTATTCCTTGGCCTGGAGAGGCTTTTGGTCCAGGATCCGGTCCGTCTCGTCGGCGAGCTCATTGGACGGGCCTGCAGGATCCAGTACCGGAAGCAGGGCCAGCAGCAGGGCCAGGCAGCAGCAGCCTGCTGCTGCCCAGGAGCGCCCTCTGCGCCAGAAGGGGCGCTCCCGGCGGGCGGCGCGGGATCCGGCATCTGCGCCGCCCGCGGCCCTGCGGCCGCTCCTTTCGTCTGCGGCGGCCGTCTGTCTGCCCTTTCTTTCTTCGGCAGCCCGGCCGGGCAGTTCTTCTGCCCAGACCCGCTTCGCATCTTCTTCCTGAAGGGCCTTTACAATGGATTCCCCCAGATCCTTTCGGATCTGCAGGTCTTCCATTCCCTTTTGATAGTCTTTTTTATTCATCTTCAAATCCCCCTAATTTCTTGTGCAGGATCCGCCGGCCTCTGGCCAGGCGGCTCCCGATGGTGGTTTCCTTTTCCCCCAGAAACGCTGCGATTTCTTTGATGGCGTAGCCGCCGTAGTAATACAGGTGGATGGGCAGTCTGTACTTTGCATCCAGGGCCAGTACTTCCTGCAGCACCTTATGCTCCTCCTTCGGCAAATAGGAAAGATCTTCCGGGATGGGTTCCCGGTTCCGGAACCAACCGGCCTTCAGCACATCCTTGCTGCGATTGATCGTGCAGCGGATCAGCCAGGCCTTCTCCCCTTCCGGATCCCGGAATTCCGGTCCTGTTCGCAGATACGCCAAAAACACATCCTGCACGATATCCTCCGCATCGGCGGTCTGTTTTACGTAGGTAAAAGCAAGGCGCGCCAGTTCCTGGGAGTGCTGCAGAGCCGCCCGTTCAACGCGTTCATTCAGTTTCTCGAGATCGTTATGAGTCATTGCGTCTTATCCCCTTTGCCTATAAAACGATCCTGGGGCGGGAAATTTTGCAGATGAAAGAAAAAATATGGGCGGCCTTCCCGATTTGCTGGGCCGCCTGCAAAAAAACGGGCGGCCTCCAAATGCAGAGGGCCGCCCGCCTGTGTTTCCTTATGCGCAGAGGTCAGCAATGACCTGTGCGAAGAGCTTTGCAGACAGGAACAGGGTATCCAGTTCCATGAATTCATCGTCTGCGTGCATTCTGTTATTCACACCTTCCACGGAGCAGCCGAAGGCAACGCCGTTCTTCAGGTGATGCACATAAGTACCGCCGCCGATGGCCTTGCAGAAGCCCTTTTCACCGGTGAATTCTTCGTAATCCCGCAGCAGGGTCTTAACGAATTCGGAATCACCGGAGACATGGTGGGGATGACGCATTTCCGCGTCCTTCATGGTGATGCCGTTCTTGGCCAGGTTTTCAATGGCCACCTTCACCACGTTATCCTTGTTGGCGCAGAGGGGAGCTCTGCAGTCGAAGTAAGCCTGCAGCCCGGTGGAGGTGATGGTCAGCAGGTCCAGAGAGCAGGTCAGCTTGCCGCTGATCTCGTCTTCCAGATCGATGCCGATGGCCTTGCCGTTGCCGTCACCGTGAGGGAAGCTCTTGGCCAGACCGCGGATGGCTTCAATGGCCTTGCCTTCGCAGGGCAGGGCTGCCAGCAGATGCACCAGAGCGGTCAGTGCATTGTTGCCTTCTTCGGGGGTGGAACCGTGAGCGGCTTCGCCTCTGCAGAGGATGGTGATGATGCCGTCCCCTTCTTCGGTGAGGCTGTATTCGGTTCCGGTTTCCTTCGCTGCAGCATCCAGATAGGGAGCCAGCTGCTCGGCGGTGAAGCCCAGCACCTGTGCGGCGGCCTTATCGGGAACCACGTTCACCTTCAGGCCGATCTTGGCACCCAGCACTCTGGGCAGGCAGTCTTCCTTTTCCCAGAAAGCGGAAAGATCGCCCACAACTCCGCCCTTTTCGATGTTGATGACGGGATAATCCGCATCGGGAGAGAAGGTCATGGGAGCTTCTTCTTCCTGCTTGTAGTAATAAGCGATATCGCTGCTGCCGCATTCTTCATCGCAGCCCAGGATCAGCCGCACGTTCTTGGTGATGGGAACCCCCAGGTCACGGACAGCCTTCATGGCATAGAGAGCAGCCACTGCGGGGCCCTTATCGTCGGCAGTACCGCGGCCGTAGATCTTGCCGTCTTTTACCAGGGGCTCGAAGGGGCCGGTCACCTTCCAGTCGTCACCGACGGGCACCACGTCCAGGTGGGCCAGGATATCCAGCTGCTTGGGACCGTCGTTCAGGTCTACGGTACCCACATAGTTTTCGTAATTCTTCACAGCGAAACCGTGGCCTTCTGCGATCTTCATAGCTTCTGCCAGGCAGGCTGCGGGGCCTTCGCCGTAGGGCTTACCGGGCAGTGCCGGTTCCCTGTCGCTGCGGATCTTTACCAGCGCGCAAAGATCTGCCAGCAGGGCTTCTCTGTTCTCATCGAAATAAGCGTCCAGCTTCTTTCTGAATTCTGCTCTGTCCATGTTCTCAAGTTCCTCCCTTTTGTGCGTGTCAGGTTACAGCGGCCTGCAGGGCCGGTTTTGCAGCTGCGGCCCGCAGGGCCGCCTTTGTCTTTATTCGATATCTTCAGCCACGGTTTCCGGTGCCTGATCCAGCTGGGCAGGATTCTTCAGGATCCGCTGCAGCAGTTTGAAGGCGGTGGCGAAATAATGGCCGTCGGTGATCCGTTCGTCGGTGACCACCTTGCAGTCGATGTAGCGCCGGCGGATCACTTCGCCGTCTTTGTTCATTTCGTACTTGGTTTCTTTTGCACCGAATACCAGGAACACGGGAATGTGTCCGAAATTATAAACGTGGTGGTAAATGGGGGCAATGCCCAGTGACCCCAGGTTGGAAACGAAGAAGGTGGCATGGAACGGCGATGCTTTGTGGATGATTTTCGGCATGATCCCGAAATAATCCAGGAAACGCATCAGCCCCACCACCCCTGCCAGGATCGGCGAAGGCAGTTTGAACAGAGCTCTTGCCACGCTGTCCAACGCGGTGCTATCCCCTTCCTTTTTGGCTTCCGTCACAGCCTCGTTCATACGGCGGTGTACGTCGTAGATGCTGTCCTCCGGCTCGAAATGGACCTTGATGGCCGTTTCCTGCGCGTTCAGATCCATGCTCTTTTTGACCATCATGCTCAGGGTCATCCGGTCGCTCTGGTAGATCTTATGGCCGGCGATGAACCGGTTGATAGCCGGTCTCTGGGAAACCATGCGCACATAGGATGCTACGAAAACGTGCATGAACCCGAATTCTTCCAGCCCTTCGTTCCGCTTTTCACGGATGTACTTCTCGATGGCATCGATGTCGATACGGAAGGAGAAATAGTTCTGCGAATCGGCTCGGTTCGTCATGATGTACGGAACCAGATAAGCCATCGGCGGAAGGCTTCGGACCTTTCGGCCGTCGTAACGGTCGCCCAGTCTCTTTTTTCTCTTTTTCATACTGTGTCCCTCGAATAATAAGTATCATTGCGTTGGGACCTATGGTCCCAGGATAAAATATATACTAACAGTATACCGCTTTTTGTCAAAATTTCAATCAAAAAGGCGAATCCCGGATTTGAAAGATTGGATTCGTTTCTTTTCCGGAAACTTTGGGTATATATCTTTCATACTCCTTGGAGGTAAGAATATGAAGATCTGCACCAATTTTACCGAACTGATCGGGAACACTCCCCTGCTGGAGCCCCGCCATTATAACGAACTGCACGCAGCAGAAGCCCGGCTTCTGCTGAAGCTGGAATCCATGAACCCTGCCGGCAGCATCAAAGACCGGGTGGGAGCGGCCCTCATCGCTGACGGGGAAGCCCGCGGTCTTTTAAAGCCCGGCTCCGTCATCATCGAACCCACCTCCGGCAATACGGGCATCGGACTTGCCGCCGCTGCGGCATCCAGGGGCTACCGGGTCATTCTAACCATGCCCGAAACCATGAGCAAGGAGCGTCGCGACCTTCTGGCCGCCTTCGGTGCCGAGATCGTTCTCACCCCCGGCGATGCAGGGATGCAGGGCTCTGTGGCAAAAGCGGAAGAACTGGCCGCCTCCATCCCCGGAAGCTTTCTCCCCGGTCAGTTTGTGAACCCCGCAAACTCCGCCGTCCATGAAGCCACCACCGGCCCCGAAATCTGGAGGGATACGGAAGGCACCGTGGATATTCTCGTCGCCTGCGTGGGCACCGGCGGGACCCTCACCGGCACCGGCCGGTACCTGAAGTCCCGGAACCCCTCCCTGGAAATCATCGCCGTGGAACCGGCTGACTCCCCCCTGCTCTCACAGGGCAAAGCCGGCCCCCATAAGATCCAGGGCATCGGTGCCAATTTCATTCCCGAGATCCTGGACACCGGACTTTACGACAGCGTCGCTGCCGTCACCGCCGAAGACGCCTACCGCGCCGCCAGAGAACTGGCAAAGCAGGAAGGCATCCTGACCGGCATTTCCTCCGGTGCAGCCCTGGCCTGTGCCACCGCTGCCGCACGGAAGCCGGAGAACCGAGGGAAGACCGTAGTCTGTATCCTGCCCGATACGGGCGACCGCTACCTCTCCACCGAGCTTTTCTCGGAATAGTTTTTACAGACAAAACCACCCGGTTTTCTCTCTGTTGAAAGGATCTACCTATGGCAAATATCGTTGACGATCTTCGTTCCATCAAAAAAAGAGACCCGGCCTGCCGCAATGCGCTAGAAGTCATTCTGCTTTATTCCGGCTTCCATGCCCTGGTCTTTTACCGCATTGCCCACGCCTTCTACAAATGCCACCTGTTCTTCCTGGCACGCCTTGTGTCGCAGCTGGGCCGTTTCTTCACCGGCATCGAGATCCATCCCGGTGCCCGGATCGGCCGCGGCCTCTTCATCGACCACGGCTCCGGCGTTGTGATCGGTGAAACCGCAGAGGTGGGCGATTACTGCACCCTGTACCAGGGTGTCACTTTGGGCGGTACGGGCAAAGACACGGGAAAGCGTCACCCCACCCTGGGAAACAACGTGCTGGTGGGGTCCGGTGCCAAAGTTCTGGGTCCCTTGAACATCGGTGACGGCGTTAAGATCGCTGCCGGTGCCGTGGTCCTCCGCGATGTCCCCGCCCACAGCACCGCCGTCGGCGTTCCCGCCCGCATCATCCTGCCCCCGGGAGCCAAAGCCGAATCCAATCTGGTATCCGATCACGTTTCTCCCCTTGCCGGCGTTTCCCTCAAGAAACCGGAAGGCCGCGAAAATGCCGATCTGGACCAGATCCACATTCCCGACCCCATTTCCCAGGAACTCTTCCGCCTGACCCGCCAGCTGGACCAGCTGCAGCAGCGCGTCAAAGAGCTGGAAAGCGAAAAAAACTGATCCCAAACAGCGAGAAAGAGAGTGTGACAATAACAAGATTATTGTCACGCTCTCTTTTTCTTATCGACACAGGTGTTTTTGATAATCCACCGGCAAATGCACCAGGAATACGATGCTCTCGTTGGCGCTTTTCGCTTCGATCAGGCCGCCGTGCTGCTCCACGATCTCCTTGGCAATGGCAAGACCCAGCCCCGCAGCACCGGTCACCGTGGACCGCGAGGAATCCACGCGGAAAAACTGTTCGAACAGATGCTCCAGCTTTTCCCGGGGGATGGTCTTTCCCCGGTTTTCCACCCGGATGTTCACCAGCTCACCCAGCTGCTCCATGGAAAGGAAGATCTCCGTTCCTTCGTAGCTGTAATTGATCGCATTGCGCACCAGATTATCGAAGACACGCCCCATTTTGTTGCGGTCGCAGAGGATCTCTACCCCGCCCTGGATCTCCGTGCGCCAGGTCAGGTTTTTCTCCGCCAGCACGGGCTGGAATTCACTGGTGATCTGCTGCAGCATACGGGTCAGATTGGTGCGCTCCGGTTCCAGCACCTGGGTGGTGAAACTGAACCGGGTGATATCGAAGAACTCGTTGATCAGATCCTCCAGCCGGAGGGCCTTATCCAATGCGATGCCCGTGTACTTGGCCCGCAATTCCGGAGAGATCTGGGGCTCATCCTGCAGCAAAGAGAGATACCCGATGACGCTGGTCAGAGGCGTTTTCAGATCGTGAGCCAGATAGACGATCAGATCGTTCTTCCGCTGCTCCGCCTCCTTTGCTGCCAGGGCGTTCTGGAAGGCCTGCTCCCGGAACAGGTTCAGTTCATCCTGCACCGGCTTCAGAGGTTCCGAAAGAACGATGGGTTCCTTTCCCGGGTCCGCCAGTTTTTTCGATGCGTCGGTGATCTCTTCCAGATACCGCAGAGGTTTCGTGATGAAGTAATAGGTCAGGCCCACCCAGCCCAGAAGAAACACCGCGATCAGCAGGAAAAACAGGTGCTCTTCGATCCATTTCAGGGCCGCGTAAACAGGTGATACCTGCCAGATAAAGCTGCGCAGGATCAGTTCCGTCAGAAGGACGAAAACGATCAGCCCGGCAGCGAACAGCACCAGGCTCAGCAGGTATTGAAACACGATTTGCCGCCCCATTTTGCTGCGGGGGAACCGGCGGGGCCGCAGGCCCAGCACGGGATAGTCTTTCTTATTCAATGGTGTAGCCTACCCCCCAGATGGTCTTGATGAACCGGGGCCGCCGGGGCGGCTCCTTCATCTTTTCCCGAAGACGTGCGATGTGCGCCATGACCGTATTGTTGCTGTCCAGATACTTTTCGCCCCAGACCGCTTCAAACAGTTCTTCCGAAGAAACCACCTTTCCCTTATTGACACACAGATACCAAAGAATGTTGAATTCGATGGGTGTCAGGGAAAGTTCCGCTCCGTTCAGGGTGCATTTATGGCTGTTCCTGGAAATGGACAGTCCCCGGAATTCGTAGCTTTCCGTTTCCTTCGGCAGATTCTTCTGCCCCTGGGCGTTGTAGCGTTCCGAACGGCGCAGCTGGGCCTTCACACGGGCCACCAGCTCCAGCGGATTGAAGGGTTTTGTGATGTAATCGTCCGCCCCCAGGGTGAGGCCGGTGATTTTGTCCATGTCCTCCACCTTTGCGGTCAGCATCAGGATGGGATAGAGATGGTCTTCCCGGATCTTCTGGCAGAGGGTGAAACCGTCCAGATCGGGCAGCATCACATCCAGAATGGCCAGGGACAGGTCTTCGGTGCGGGTGCATTCCAGCGCATCCAGGCCGTTATAAAACTTATAGACCCGGTAGCCTTCGTTTTTCAGATAGAGTTCCACCAGATCCGCAATTTCTTTTTCGTCGTCTACGATGAGTATTTTTTCGTTCATTTCCCCAAATCTCCCTTTGAAAAAAGGGGGCCCGAAGGGCCCCCTTACATTCATTTCACAAGGGTTTGCGGCCCCTTTCCGCCGCTTCCCTTTTATTCGACCTGATCCAGACCCAGACGGAAGGCCAGCACGTTGATCTCGGCGTATTCCGGCTTCAGGTTGCTGCGGATCACCTGTTCCCAATCGATCTCGGGATGGTCTGCCAGGCCCATGGCCTTTACAAGAGCCCCCAGAAGGATCAGGTTCATGGTCTTGGAATTGCCCCGTTCAATGGCCATTTTACCGGCCTGCAGCACGGAAACATCTGCCTTGGAGGTCAGATCTTCGATGATGCCTTCGGGGTATTTTGCCACACCCATGATGATGGGCATGGAAGGGATTTCGTAGTCGTTCACCACCATCTTGCCGCCCTTGCGCAGATAGGAGATCCAACGGAGCGCTTCCATCTTTTCGAAGGCAACGATCACGTCGGCTTCCCCTTCCCCGATGATGGGGGAATAGACCTTTTCGCCGTAGCGGATCTGGGTGCTGACGTTGCCGCCGCGCTGGGACATGCCGTGGATTTCGGACATCTTTACGTCATAGCCGGCCTGGATGAGGCCCTGGGACAGGATCTTGCTGGCCAGGATGGTGCCCTGACCGCCTACGCCTACCAGAAGAATGTTCTTTACTTCACTCATGGTTATTTCGCCTCCTGTTCGATGGCGCCGAAGGGGCAGATCTGCATGCAGACGCCGCAGCCGATGCAGGCGCTCTTTGCGATAGAAACTACCTTTTCGCCCTTGTTCAGAGCGGGGCAGCCGCTCTTGATGCACATACCGCAGTTTCTGCACTTCTCGGGATCGATGACGCAGCGCTTGGGAGCCAGGTCGAAGTTTTCCTTATCTTCTGCACTGAACTTCTTCAGAGCGCAGGGCCACTTGGTGATGATGACGGAAGCCTCATCCTTGGCCAGTGCTTCGTCCAGAGCCTTGTTGCAGGCTGCCAGGTCCAGAGGATTGATGGTAACGATGTTTTCATCCTTCATGCCCAGAGCCTTGCAGATGGCGGGGATATCGGCTTCCACGGCAGGTTCGCCCATGAGGGTGAAGCCGGTGCCGGGGTTTTCCTGATGGCCGGTCATGCCGGTGATGCGGTTATCCATGATGATGGTCACGTTGGTGCCCTTGTTGTAGATGGCATTCATCAGGCTGGTGATGCCGGAATGAAAGAAGGTGGAGTCGCCGATGCAGCTGACCACCTTGGTGTCTCTGCCGGTGAGGGCAAAGGCCTTGGAAGCACCGTGACCGGCGCTGACGCTGGCACCCATGCAGATGCAGGTGTCAACCACGGAGAGCGGTGCTGCTGCGCCCAGGGTGTAGCAGCCGATGTCGCCGGTGACCATAACCCCCTTCTTCTTGGTGAGGGCATAGTAGATGCCGCGGTGGGGGCAGCCGGCGCACAGTGCGGGGGGACGCACCACCGCTTCCAGATCGGACTTCAGCACTTCGGGCTTCTGCCGGTGACCGCTTCGCGGACGATGTCGGTGTTCAGTTCATCGAAGGCGGGGATCACTTCCTTGCCGATGCAGGCGATGCCGGCTTCCTTCAGATGCCGTTCGATATAGGGATCCATTTCTTCCACAACGTAGAGGGTTTCTACCTTGGAAGCGAATTCTCTGCAGAGATCCATGGGCATGGGGAAGGTCATCCCCAGCTTCAGATAAGAGACTTCGGGGCCGAAGACTTCGCGGGCATACTGGTAGGCAACACCGGAGGTGACTACGCCCACGCTGCCTGCGCCCATCTTGCCGTAAACGGGCTGGTTGACGGCGGCGGTATTGGCATAGGCTTCCATGGCAGCCAGACGGGCGGGCAGCTTCTTGCGGAGAACCTTGCCGTTGGCGGGAGTTGCCACATACTTTGCGGCGTTCTTTACATAGGGGATGGGCTCCTGTTCCTTGCGGTCAGCCAGTTCCACCAGACCCTTGCTGTGGCAGACGCGGGTGGTCAGACGCAGCAGAACGGGGGTATCGAACTTCTCGGAGAGTTCGAAGGCCAGTTTGGTGTACTCCTTGGCTTCGGCGCTGTCGGCGGGTTCCAGCATCAGGACGCGGGCAGCTTCCGCGTAGTTGCGGTTATCCTGCTCATTCTGGGAGCTGTGCATACCGGGGTCGTCCGCGGATACGATCACAAGACCGCCGTTTACACCGGTGTAAGCTACGGTGAAGAGCGGGTCTGCAGCCACGTTCAGGCCTACGTGCTTCATGGTGGCCAGAGCGCGTACGCCGGCCAGGGAAGCGCCGATGGCGGATTCCAGAGCTACTTTTTCGTTGGGAGCCCATTCGCTGTAAAGAGAATCCTTGTACAGGGTGCCCAGATTCTCCAGGATTTCAGTGCTGGGAGTGCCGGGGTAGGCGGAAGCGAAGACCAGGCCTGCTTCATAAGCGCCCCGGGCTACGGCTTCATTGCCCGTCAGTAATTGCTTCATGTTCTGCCTCCTTAATTGATCTCATCTATGAGAATTGCCTTGCGGCGGTATTTTTCGGCCAGTTCGTCCTGAGCGACAGCTTCGTAGATTTCTGCCAGGTTCACCATGGCATCCTTGTTGGACGGTGCCAGCTTCAGCACTTCCTTATAGGAATCGATGGCTTCCTGAGCCATGCCCAGTTCCGTGTAGGCGGTGCCCAGATAGAAGAACAGGGGCCACCAGGTGCGGTACTTGGAGTCTTTGAATTTTTCCAGGATGGCGATGCCTTCGCCGGTGCGGCCGGCGATGATGGCATTGCAGCCCTTTTCGATCTCCATGGGGCCTTCCAGCTGTTCCATGCGTTCCTTGATCTCTTCGATCTCGTCCTTCTGCTTGGCTTCATCGGCCTTGGTCAGAAACTCCTTCCAGGTGAGGAAGGCCTTGGCGTAGAGACCCATGTTCAGGTAAGCATAGCCCAGATAGTACCAGGCCGGCGCGAAATCGGGATAGCGGAAGCTGAGATCCTCGTAGAGCTGGATGGATTCGCCTTTGAACCAGCCGCAGCGTTCCTCGCGGGCCCGGCTTTCTTCGTCGGTTTCCGCCATGTTTTCGGGTTCCTGCAGCTTCTCGTAGATCTGGGTGCAGGCGGTGGCATAGCCGAAGAGCGCATCCTGCAGAGCCGTCCCCTCTTCTTCCTGCGCCAGGACCATCACCCCGCGGAACAGGGTGGCAGCCCGGTACAGATCGCCCTTATTCAGGGCTTCGCCGCCGTCGTGGAGGAAGGCTTCCTTCACCCGGGCATCGAAGCAGATCTGCAGGAACTGACGATACTGGTTTTTGTAGGGGAACTGGGGATCCATACCCATGACGAACACCATGTTTTCGCCCATGCGGGCTACGGAAAGACCTCTCCCCTCCTTAAAGTCCACCAGGTCCTCCATGGTGAAGGGAACGGGTACGTCGGTGAGGAAGGTCATGCGGCCGTCCCGCTTCAGATACTCAGCGGACAGGCTGTCGAAGAGGAACTGGTTTTTATACCGTTCCTTCAGATATTCTGTTACCCGGCTTTTTTCCAGAGAAATTGCCATTGTGGGTACCTCCTGTGAAAGGTCCTGAACCGGCAGCGGGCCCGCCCGGATGGCGTCGGCCCCGGACAGCATACCGGTGCAAGCCGTAGATTACATTCGTTCGGGAGCTTCAATGCCCAGCAGGCCCAGGCCGCTGGCAATGGTTTCCTTGGCTGCATAGGTCAGCAGCAGCTTTGCCTTCTTTTCGGCTTCATCTTCCACGATGATGTGTTCGTCGTGATAGAACTTGTTGAAGCACTGCGCCATATCCACGATGTGTCTGGTGATAACGGAGGGCTCGTACTTTTCGCCGGCTTCCTTCACAACTGCGGGATACTTGTAGATCAGGCGGATCAGTTCCATGGCGCTGTCGCCGGTGACCTTGCTGAAATCCGCACCGGAGAGCAGAGTGCCGTTCTGCTTTTCAGCGGCGGCATCGAAGCCTGCCTTCCGCAGCACACTGGCGGCACGGGCATGGGTGTACTGTACGTAGGGACCGGTCTCGCCGTCGAAGTTCAGCACCTTGTTCCAGCTGAACACATAGTCTTTGATTCTGGCGGCGGAGAGTTCCTGGAACACCACGGCGCCGATGCCCACCTGCTTGGCGGTGACATCGATGTTATCGGTGTTCACGTTCTTTTCGATGATGATCTCTCTGGTCTTTTCCACGGCCCGCTTCAGCACGTCTTCCAGGAAGACCACGCGGCCGTGACGGGTGGACATGGTGCCTTCTTCCAGGCTGACCAGACCGAAGGGGATGTGTACGCATTCCTTGGACCAGTCGAAGCCCATCAGTTCCACCACCTTGAACCACTGCTGGAAGTGGAGGTTCTGCTGGGAGGCAACCACGTAGATGTTCTTGTCGAAATTATAGTTTTCCTTGCGGTAGAGGGCGGCTGCAATGTCTCTGGTGATGTACAGGGTGGAGCCGTCGCTCTTGGTGATCAGAGCAGGTGCCATATCGTAAGCGGACAGGTCTACGATCTGCGCGCCCTGGGATTCTTCCAGGATGCCCTTGTCCTTCATGATATCCAGCACGCGGCCCATCTTGTCGGAGTAGAAGCTTTCGCCGGCGTAGGAATCGAAGGTGATGCCCAGCATATCGTAAACGCGGGTGAATTCCTTCAGGGATTCTTCCCGGAACCACTGCCACAGGCGCTGTTCTTCGGGTTCGCCGTTTTCCAGCTTGGTGAAGGTGGCTCTTGCTTCGTCTTCCAGTGCAGGGTCCTTTTCCGCTTCTTCGTGGAACTTCACGTAGTAGCTCAGCAGGCTCTTGATGGGTTCTCTCTTGACGTCTTCTTCGCTGCCCCAGCGGCGGAAAGCCACGATCATCTTACCGAACTGGGTACCGTAGTCGCCCAGATGGTTGATGCGGATCACATTGTAGCCCAGAGCATCGTAGATCTTGTAAATGGAGTTGCCGATCACGGTGCTGCGGATGTGGCCGATGTGGAAGGGCTTTGCGATGTTGGGAGAGGAATATTCCACGATGACGGTTTTTCCCTGTCCCAGGTCGCTGCGGCCGAATTCCTTGCCGCTCTGCACGGCTTCCCCGATGACTTCGGCAGCGTAAGCGCCTCTGCTGAGGAAGAAGTTTACGTAGGCATTGACGCATTCGATCTTATCGAAAAGTGCCAGTTCTTCTGCGCCGGAAGCATTGATTTTTTCTGCGATGCCGGCTGCGATCATGGGAGGTGCCTTGCGCAGCACCTTGGCCAGGCGGAAGCAGGGGAATGCATAGTCGCCCAGCTTGCTGTCCTGAGGCGTTTCGATCAGGGCCAGGATCTCTTCCTTTGTGATTTCGGGAACTTCCTTGGCCAGAAGATCGGCAATCAGTTCTTTCCAGTCTTTCATGGTCTATTTCTCCTTGTTTTCCAGGTCTTTTTCAGTATATACGGGGATGCCCTTTTCCTTCAGCAGAGCGGCGAAAATGCCGTCGCCGTCGATCAGGGTACCGGTGAAGGTCCCGTCATAGATGCGGCCGCAGCCGCAGGAGGGGCTTTTGGCTTTCAGAATGGCGCATTCGATGGGTTCTTCGAACTCTTCCGCAAGTTCCTGTACCCGCAGCCATTCCTGCTCTGCCCCCTTCCGGAACGCCTCCGTCACGTCCGCGCCCCGATTGGAAAGGACGCGGCCATCGGGCTGCAGCTCCGAGGGATCTCTGGGAACGGGCAGCCCCCCTGCCACTTCCGGGCAGACAGAGGCGTAATAGCCTTTTTCTGCGATCTCCCGTACAGCTTCGTTTTTGTTGCTTCCGCCGCTGTACTTGCAGTTCCAGCCCATGAGGCAGGCGCTGACGATAATCACAGTGTTCCCCTATTTCAAGCTGACGATGGTGACACCGTCGCCGCCTTCATTATAGTTACCGGTGCGGAACCCGGTGACATGCTTGTTTTGTTTCAGCATCTGACGAATGCCGTTTCGCAGGATGCCGGCCCCTCTCCCGTGGATCAGGGTCACTTCCTTGAGACCGCCGATGAAGGCGTCATCCAGGTACTTTTCCACGTCCATGAGGGCATCGTCCAGGTTCTTCCCCACCACGTTGATGGAAGAGGTGACGCTGGAAGCCTTGCTCATGAGAGTGGCGCTGTAGCCCTTCTTTTCGCCCTTTCCGGTGCCCCAGGCTGCCGCACGGCTCTTGGGAGTGCTGTGGCCGCCGGAGATCCCCTCG
This sequence comes from Clostridiales bacterium, assembly GCA_015058215.1. Lineage (GTDB taxonomy): Bacteria > Bacillota > Clostridia > Peptostreptococcales > Anaerovoracaceae > SIG262. The sequence goes on along the minus strand of SVCU01000009.1, from coordinate 19,858 downwards.
TTGGGGTCCGTCTTCACCACGGCGCTGAGCTTGACGGTCAGCTGCATCTGCCCCACCTGCACTTTGATCTCCTTGCGGGAATCGGGCAGGGTAAGAACGGTGCCCTTCTGGTCTAAGGTCAGGATGCGGACTTTATCGCCCACCTGCAGCTCTTCCGGCTTCACAGGTTCCGGGTTCACGGGGATCTTGAAGGCGGGAGCGTGGCGTTCCTTCTGCTGCTTCATCTGCTGCCGCAGCTGGTTCTGGCGCTTTCGCCGCTCGGCGGGGTCGTTGAACTTCTCCAGTTCATGGAGTTCCTTCTGGGCCTCGTTCAGCACGTCTTTGGCTTCGTCCAGGATGTCCCGGGCTTCTTCCCGGGCCTTTTCCAGAATGGCTTCCTTGCGGTCCTGGATCTTTTCCAGTTCCTTCTGCAGGGCTGCCTTGTCCCGTTCCATGGTGAGGCGGAGCCGCAGGGCTTCGTCCCGGTCTTCTTCCGCCGCTTTCCGTTCCTGTTCGATGGATGCGATCACGTCTTCGAAGGCGATCTCGCCGCGATCCAGCAAGGTATTGGCATAGTCGATCAGATGGTCCGGCAGGCCCAGTTTCTTTGAAATTTCAAAGGCGTTGGACTTCCCGGGGGTGCCCGTCACCAGCCGGTAGGTGGGAGACAGGGTGGCCACGTTGAATTCCATGGAGGCGTTCTCTACACCGTAGGTGGACAGGGCATATTTTTTCAGTTCCGTATAGTGGGTGGTGGCCATGGTTTTGGCCCCTCTGCCATACAGTTCATTCAGAATGGAAATGGCCAGGGCCGCACCTTCGGAGGGGTCTGTGCCCGCTCCCAGTTCGTCCAGCAGCACCAGGCTGCCTTCCCCTGCCCCTTCCAGGATCTCCACCAGGTTCTTCATGTGGGAAGAGAAGGTGGAGAGGCTCTGCTCGATGCTCTGCTCGTCGCCGATGTCGGCGAAAATCTTGCGGAACACAGGCACCTGTGAGCCTTCGGCCGCCGGGATGTGGAGGCCGGACTGGGCCATGAGACACAACAGGCCGGCCGTCTTCAGGGTAACGGTCTTGCCGCCGGTGTTGGGGCCCGTAATGACCAGAGTATCGTAGCTTCCGCCCAGTTCGATGGTGACGGGTACCACTTTGTTCCGGTCGATGAGAGGATGGCGTGCTTTTTTCAGCTGCAGCCGTCCTTCGGTATTGATGACGGGGATCTCCGCCTTCATTTTGCGGGCCAGCTTGGCCTTGGCAAAGGCGAAATCCAGTGCCACCAGGATCTTCTGGTTGTTGATGATCTGGCGATGGAAGGCGGCGACACCGGCGGAAAGTTCCGCCAGGATGCGGGCCATTTCCTTCTGCTCCGCCAGTTCCAGTTCGCGAAGCTCGTTGTTCAGGTTCACCACAGCCTGGGGCTCGATGAACAGAGTGGCTCCGGTGGAGGACTGGTCGTGGATGATGCCGGGGAAGCGGCTCTTATACTCCTGCTTCACGGGAATCACGTAACGACCCTGCCGCATGGTGACGATGCTGTCCTGCAGCAGGCCGGCGCTGCCGGCGGAGGCCACCAGACTGTTCAGTTTGGCCCGGATGGCTTCGTTCTGCCGTACCTTGGAGCGGCGGATGCTGCGAAGCTCGGCGCTTGCGGTATCGGCCATTTCGTCCTCGGAAATGATGCAGCGGTCGATCTCGTCTTCCAGATGCTTTTCCACTTCCAGCACGGAAGCCAGACTTCCGATGATGGGGATGGGCGGCAGGTCCTGGCTGCGCAAAAAGGCGGACGCGCTGCGGGCAGCCTGCAGGTTGTACAGTACCTCCAGCAGCTGACGCATGGTCAGGGTCGCACCCTTGTCGGCCAGATTGGCATAGCCTGCCACATCGTAGATGCTGCCGATGGGAACAGGGCCTTTATGCACAATAACGGAAACCGCTTCCGCAGTTTCCGCCAGTGCAGTCTGAACCGTCTCCGGATCCTCCGAAGGAAGGAGCTGCCGCACCTGCTCCCTGGTCAGGGGAGATGCGGCTTCTTCTTCCAGCAGTTCTTTTATTTTGTTGTATTCCAGGATTCGAAGGGCTTTTTCGTTCATAAAAGTCGTTCCTCTTGAACCGTTACTCTACGATCTTCTTGTAGCGCTCCACTTCGCCCTTGAGGCGGATGTTTTCCATCTGCAGATCGAAGTAGTTGTTTTCCATCTCTCTGCACTTTTCTTCCAGGGCCTTCAGTTCGCCTGCGGAGGAAGACTTGGCTTCTTCCTGGGCTTCCATGCGCTGCATCAGATTGGTGTGCTTGCGCTGCATGGCATCCATTTCTTCTTCCATGGTCATGATTCTGCGGCGCAGTTCGTTGATGGTCTGTTCTTTTTCCATCACTTCCCGCTGCAGTTCATCCTTCAGGGAAACCACGGCCTGGGATTCTTCCTTGTACTGGATGAAGCTCTTCTTGGCTTCTTCCCACAGCTGGATGTAATGAGCGGTGTCCTTTTCCAGCTGAGCGTTACGGTCTCTCAGAGAGTCCGTATCCCGAAGAAGGGTGAAGTATTCGTCAGCGGCATTGACCGCGGACAGCACGGCGATATCGGTCTTGGACCGATTGACAAGAGCTGCGCTGAGTTCCTGCATTTTGCTGTCCACATAGTCCGCTACGGTGATGATGTGATCGCGGGCTGCGGTACCGGCGATGGTGTATTCCTGACCGCCGATCTTAACTGTTACTCTGTTCCGTTCCTCCATTTGGGGTCCTCCTTCTGCTTCTTCTTTTTCTGCAGATGTGACAGGGTACTAACTTACATTTCGCGCAGTGCTGCGCCCAGTTCGGCTTCCAGAGCCTTCAGGACCTTGGTGTGTGCCTTCACCACTTCTTCTTCGGTGAGGGTGTGGTCCGCTGCTCTGTAGGCCATGGTGAAGGCGGCGCTCTTCTTGCCTTCGGGTACCTGCTTGCCGCGGTATACGTCGAAGAGAGCTACGCTTTCCAGCAGGGAGCCGGCTGCGCCGCGGATGATGGCTTCTACCTTTGCCGCTTCCACGGATTCATCCAGCAGCAGAGCGATGTCTCTGGAGGATGCGGGATACTTGGGCAGAGGCTTGTAAACGATTTCGGTGTTGGCCAGGCCGACCAGGTCTTCGAATTTCAGTTCGCAGCAGTAGGCCTTGGCAGAGATGCCGTAGGCATCGGCAACTTCGGGATGGATCTCACCCAGGATACCGATTTCCTGTTCGCCCACCAGGATGCGGGCGCAGCGGCCGGGATGGAAGGCCTGGTTTGCGGATTCCGCCTGATAGGTTCTTGCGGGAACGCCCAGCTTGGTCAGCAGTTCTTCCACCATGCCCTTCAGCAGGAAGAAGTCCATCTTGCCGCCGTAGGCACCCAGCACCAGAGCGTCGCTTTCGGTGTGGAAATTGTCGCCGCAGGGAATGTTCAGGAAGGTGTTGCCGATTTCAAAAGCAGTGATGGAAGCGTTGTTTCTGGAAGCGTTTCTGCCCAGAACTTCCAGCATGTTGGGCAGCAGAGTGGTGCGCATGATGCTGGTGTCTTCGCCCAGGGGGTTCAGCAGCTTGATCAGCTTCCGTTCCTTGGCATCTTCGGGGACGCGGATCAGATCCAGACCCTTGGGGCTGACGAAGGAATAGGTCTGCACTTCGTCTGCACCCATGCCGACCAGAGCTTCCTTGGCCAGGTCTCTCAGTTCCTGCTTGCGGCTCTTGACGGCCTGGCAGTTCATTTCGGGCAGGGTGGTGGGCAGGTTATTGTATCCGTAGATACGGGCAACTTCTTCGATGAAGTCCACTTCTTTTTCCATGTCCATACGGACGGTGGGAGCGGTGACCAGCAGGTTTTCACCCTTGGCTTCCACCTTCATTTCCAGGCTTTCGAAGATCCTGGTCATTTCATCTGCGGAGAGCTCGATGCCCAGAACGGCATTGACTCTTGCGGGGCGAACTTCGATGGGTTCGGCCTTGACGGGGGTGGGATAGCAGTCCACAGAGCCCTTGACCACCTTACCGGCGCCCAGCAGCTCGATCAGGTAGCAGACGCGGTCTGCGGCATCGGCGGTGAGGTTGGGATCGATGCCCTTTTCGAAACGGGCGGAAGCTTCGGTGCGCAGACCCAGCTTCTTGGAGGTGGAACGGATGCCGGAACCGGTGAAGTTTGCACTTTCCACCAGAACGGTGACGGTGTCTTCTTCGATTTCGGAATTGAGACCGCCCATGATGCCGGCCAGAGCAACGCCTCTTTCGGCGTCCTTGATCAGCAGGGCGTCGGCGGGCAGCTTGCGTTCGGTGCCGTCCAGAGTGGTGAAGGTTTCACCTTCTGCGGCGGTATCCACCACGATCTTGTTTCCCTTCACCTGACGGATATCGAAAGCGTGGAGGGGCTGGCCGTATTCCAGCATGACATAGTTGGTGATGTCTACGATGTTATTGATGGGGCGGACACCGGCGTACATGAGGCGCTTCTGCATCCACCAGGGGGATTCTTCGATCTTGACGTCGGTGACCACGCGGGCAACGTAACGTCTGCAGAGTTCGGGCTTCTTGATCTCTACGGAGATGTAGTCGGAAGCGGTGCCTTCGCCCTCTTCCTTGCACTGGGTCATGGGATAGACCAGCTTTTCGCCGAAGGTGGCGGCGGCTTCGCGGGCCATGCCCAGCATGGACAGGCAGTCGGGGCGGTTTGGGGTGATTTCGAAGTCTACGGTCTCACCCTTCAGCTGGAAGGCTTCTACCACATCGGCACCGGGAACGCTGTCTTCGGGCAGGATCCATACGCCGTCCTTGTGCTTTACGGGAACGATCTTATCGGGGTAGCCCAGTTCACTGTGGGAGCAGAACATACCAAAGGATTCCACACCTCTCAGCTTGCCCTTCTTGATCTTGATGCCGCCGGGCAGTTTGCCGCCCACCAGTACGGTGGGGACCAGTGCGCCTGCGAACACGTTGGGGGCGCCGGTGACGATCTGCAGGGGTTCTTCCTGACCCACGTCTACCATGCAGATGACCAGGTGATCGGAATCCTGGTGCTTTTCCACGGAGAGGATCTTGCCGACCACTACGTTTTCGATTTCTTCGCCGTATTTATCCACGGTCTCCAGGTTGGAGCCGGACATGATCATGGCGTCGCAGAACTCCTGAGTGGAGACCTTGACATCCGTATATTCTTTTAACCATTCAACAGGTACAAGCATTTTGTTTCGTCCTCCTTATTTGAACTGTTCGATGAACCGGGCGTCGTTTTCGTAAAAGAGACGAATGTCGTCTACGCCGTACTTCAGCATTGCGATACGCTCTACGCCCATACCAAAGGCGAAACCGGTGTATTTTTCAGTATCCAGACCACCCACAGCCAGAACGTTGGGATGGACCATGCCGCAGCCCAGGATTTCGATCCAGCCGCTGCCCTTGCAGATCCGGCAGCCCTTGCCGCCGCACTTGAAGCAGGAAACGTCCATTTCGGCGCTGGGTTCGGTGAAGGGGAAGTGATGGGGACGGAACTTGGTCTTCATTTCGGGGCCGAACATCAGCTTAACGAAGGTGTCCAGAGTGCCCTTCAGGTCTGCCATGGTGATGCCTTCGCCTACCACCAGACCTTCTACCTGATGGAACATGGGAGAATGGGTGGCATCGGGGGTGTCGCAGCGGAAGCAGCGGCCAGGAGCGATGACCTTGATGGGGGGCTTCTTGTTCAGCAGGGTATGGACCTGTACGGTGGAAGTCTGGGTTCTCAGCAGCTTTTCTTCATCGATGTAGAAGGTGTCGCTCATATCTCTTGCGGGATGATCGGGAGCGGCGTTCAGAGCGTCGAAGTTATGGAATACGTCTTCTACTTCGGGGCCTTCGGTCACGGTGAAGCCCATGCTCATAAAGACCTTGGTGATCTCTTCGATGGTGACGGTGATGGGGTGCTTGGCGCCCAGCTTCACCGGGGAACCGGGTTCGGTAACGTCAATGCGTTCGGCCTTGAACTTCAGTTCCTTCTGTGCTTCCTTCAGAACGGCAAGGCGTTCGGCCAGCAGGCCTTCGATCTCGGCTCTGACGCTGTTTGCAGCCTGCCCCAGGGCCTTTCTTTCATCGGGGGAAAGGCTGCCCATGGAACGGAGGATCTCCGTCAGCTTGCTCTTCTTGCCCAGCAGGCGGACGCGAAGTTCTTCGGCCTCTGCCAGAGTGGATGCGTTCTTTAACTGTTCCCGTGCTTCTTCCAGCAGGTTCATCAACTGTGATTGCATGTCACTGTCCTCTCTATCTTAAATAATTTATTTACTATAACGCTGTCTTACGGTCTCGTAGAGCAGGATGGCCGCTGCCACCGCTGCGTTCAGCGATTCCGCATCCCCATCCATGGGGATCTTCACCAGCCGGTCTGCGCCGTCCAGAAGTTCGTCGCAGGCACCTGCGCCTTCGTTGCCGATGACCAGGGCGATGTTTTCCTTCATGGGCACATCGTAGCAGATCTGATCGGCCCGGGGGCTGGTGACCAAAACCTCCTTACCCGCCTGCCGCAGAAGCTGCAGGGTTTCTTCGGGGCCGGAAAGCTGAATGCAGGGCACCCGGAACAGGGAGCCCGCCGCCGCCCGGAGGGTCTTGGGATTGTAAGGATCGGCGGTGCCTTTCAGAAGCACTGCGCCGCTGTAGCCCGCACAGTCTGCCGTGCGGATCAGGGTGCCCAGATTGCCGGGATCCTGAATGCGGTCTAAGACCAGAAGGTTGCGGCCGTCTCCGGGAGTGCCCAGCACGGCATCCGCTTCCCACACCGGTTTTTCCACCAGCGCGATGACCCCCTGAGGGGTTTCCGTTTCCGCCACCTTGGCGAAAAGGCTGCCGGCCAGCAGGGTGATGAGGCAGCCCTGCTTTTCCTTCTCTTCCAGGAAGGCCCGAAGGGTCTCTCCCCCTTCTCTGCCGCTTTCCAGAAGATCGTCATCGGCGTAGATCTGTCGGATGGTGAGACCGCAGCGCTCCGCTTCCTCTGTCAGGTGGAAGCCTTCGGCCAGAAAGAGGCCTTCCCGTTCCCGGGTCTTGCGCTGCTTCAGGCGGATCAGGTCTTTGTATGCGGGATTTTGTTCGGATACGATTCGTTTCATGGCACTCCTGCGGCCCTTTCACCTTCAATTTTTGCCTTACTTAAAAACGGGGAAAAGCCGGTGAAGACTCACCGGCTTATGATCCGCAGTTTTGTTAGAAGTTCTTACGCTTCAGGAAGGAGGGTACTTCGAAGGCACCGGTTTTCCGTACCAACTTTTCTTCCTCCGTGAGGGGTTCCTTCTCTTCCTGAGCTTCGGGCTCTGCTTCTTCGGCCACGGGCACTTCCTTCAGGAAATCATCCAGTTCGGGTTCAGCAGGTTTGGAAACGGTGCTGGTACCCACATTGCGAATTCTGCTGTATTCGGCAGGCTTGTCCTCAAAGCCGGTGGCGATGACGGTGACCACGATTTCATCCTGCAGGTCTTCTTTGACGGAAGTACCGAAGATGATGCTGGCATCCTTGTCCACTGCTGCGGCGATCTGATCGGCTGCTGCATTGACTTCCAGCATACCCAGGTCGTAACCGCCCATGATGTTCAGCAGCACTGCCTTTGCGCCGGCGATGGAAGTTTCCAGCAGCGGGCTTTCGATGGCGGACTTGACTGCGTCTTCCACCCGGTTGTCGCCCTTGCCGCGGCCAACGCCCATGTGAGCGATGCCTCTGTCGGTCATGATGGTCTTCACGTCTGCGAAGTCCATGTTGATCAGACCTTCTTCGGCGATCAGGTTGACGATGCCTTGCACGCCCTGCTTCAGCACTTCGTCAGCCATGGAGAAGGCCTGCAGCATGGTGGTGTTTTTATCGGAGATCTGGAGCAGTTTGTCGTTGGGGACCACTACCAGAGAGTCCACATAGGATTTCAGGAACTTCAGGCCGAGATCGCCGTGTTCCTTTCTTCTTCTGCCTTCAAAGGTGAAGGGCTTGGTGACGACAGCGACGGTCAGGATGCCTGCGTCCTTTGCTGCCTTTGCGATGACAGGTGCAGCGCCGGTACCGGTGCCGCCGCCCATGCCTGCGGTGATGAAGACCATGTCGGCTCCGCTGAGGAACTTGGTGATGTCTTCGATGGTTTCTTCCGCTGCCTTCTGGCCTACCTCGGGGTTACCGCCGGCGCCCAGGCCTCGGGTCAGTTTTTCGCCGATCTGCAGCTTGTTGTCAGCCTTGGAGCTGGACAGAGCCTGTCGGTCTGTATTCACTGCCAGGAAACTGATGTTGTCCATGCCGGAATCGATCATTCGATTCACAGCGTTGCAGCCGCCGCCGCCAACACCAATGACTCTGATCTGTGCACTTTTTGTTTCGTTCAGTTCAAATTCCAGGGGCATAATGCAATTCCTCCCACTAATCGGTATATATACTGGTACATTATAACACATAATCTGCGTTCCTGCACCTATTTCTCAACATCTTCCCTACTTTTTTTTGCGACATGTTTTTCGATGAGAAGTCTGCGGATGGCAGCGCCGTTCTGGAAGAGCCGGCCGCCGAAAACGAAGATCACAGCGTAATACAGAGGCACCCCCAGGCGGTCGCCCAGATAGACCAGGGCGGCAGCCAGAAGACTGTTGACCAGGAAGCCGCTGAGGAAGATCAGATTGTCATAAGTTCCCTTGAGATAGGCTTTGAGCGCCCCTAAAAGGGAGTCCAGGGCAGCCAGAAGGCCCATGGTGATGTAAAAAGAATAATCCGAGGGATAGGACAGGTTCAGGCCGAAGCCCAGGGCGATGCCCACTGCCAGCCCCACGATCACGATCAGGATCATAACGATATACCTCCCTTTCGCTTACTGCGTAATGGTTTTCTGGTAGGTCTCCCGGTAAGCGCCGGTGTAGGCGGGGATCAGGAGATCGTCTTCCACGGTAACTTTAAAAATCAGATAGTCCTGCAGGATGGTGCCGGGACAGCCGGGACCCATGAGCGCCGAAACCATGCGGGCACCGTCGCCGATGGCCTGAATGGTGAAGGGCCGGGCATAGGTGGTACCGTTGATGCGGATGGTGTGGCCGGAGCAGGAAATGGCCGATGTGCCCATGACCCGCTCCCCGTTGACGGAGACCGCCTCCGCCCCTGCGGCGAACAGTTCGTTGAGCACCATCAGAATGTCGGCATCGTGCACCAGAAGCTCGTTGGGGTCTTCCCACTGCAGCAGATCGCGGGTGCCGTCATCGATGAGGATGGTGACCCCGGGCCCCTTCAGAGCTGTGGCACCGGACAGCATGCGGAACTGGGCCAGATCGTCTGCCAGCCGCTGCTCGGCGGCTTCGCGGACATCCTCTTCGTTCTCCATGGAGGTCTGCAGCGTTTCCAGGCGGTTCCTGGTCTCAGCCAGCAGTTTTTTCACATCCTCCAGTTCTTTCTGCGCACCTTTGATGTTGGTGTTGTAATCTTCGATGGTCCGGGCCGATACATACAGGGTCTGGCCGTCGGTCATCCGTACTTGGTTCACCAAAAGAAAGCCCAGCGCCAGACAGAAGAAAAACAGCAGGACTGCGGTTCCTCTTTTCTTCATAGGTACCCCCTATTCTGCAGCGGGCTCCGCATAGCGGAACCGGATCACGCCGCTGTAGCGGGGGATATCGATGGATTCCTGCTTGACGGTGGAGACCTTCAGACCGTAGGTCTCCTTCATGTTGTAGAGGATGCCGTACCGGATGGTCATGGTGGCTTCCAGCGTTTCCGGATCACCGATGGCCTTGATGATATAGGGAGGAGCCGTGGGCGTGGCGTTGATGTTCACGTTGTTGCCCGCCAGGCTGATCTCCGTGGTATTGATGATGCGCTGGCCGTTGATGGAAATGGCCTCCGCACCGGCTTCTTTCAGTTTGTTCACGACGGAAAGCAGAAGGTCGTAACGGACCATGATAACGCTGTAGCCGTCGGTTTCTTCCGTGGGAACGGGATCGTCCACGGTGATGATGATCCCCGGCCCCGTCACGTCGGTGATGCCGGCGAACATTTTATAGCGGTTCACCTCGTCGGAAAGCTGCTGCATCAGCGTATCGTCACTGATGTTTTCCTTCTCCAGCTGAGAAAGACGGCTTTCCACGTCCAGAAGTTCCTGCATCACCGATTCCTTTTCGGCGCGCACGGTCTTCAGTTCCTGTTCCAGACCGGAAAGGCGGGCAGCGGGAATCAGCCCTCCTTCTTCCGTGCTGCTGTTGCTGCCGATTTGCACGGCGATCAGCACACCGAGAAGCAGAGCCATGAACCCCAATACGGCCCCTGCACCTTTTTTGTTCATCTCTTTTCCCCCTTATTCCACAGAAGGATTGAAGGAACAGATGCCGTCACCGCTGACGCGGATCACGCCTCGTTCAATGCCCTTCTGATAAAGATCGTACAGGACCTCCTGCAGGGAATCCATGCCTTCCATGATGTTTTCCGGCGTGCCCTCGCAGGTCAGGTTGTCGTAAATGTACACTTTGATGGTGACCTTGGAGATCTCGATCTTTTTGAAATAAAGATCCGCTTCCTCCATGGCTTTCAGCAGGGTCAGGGTCTTGGAGAACAGGGAATTTTCTTCCGCCGTCAGCGCCTTGCCCGGCTGCCGTTCCACGATGGTGAGCCCCTCGATCAGGGTCAGGGAAGGCAGGGTCCCGGTCACACGAAGGACCAGCCCTTCTTCATTGATGAGAAGGTACTGCTGCCCATCGGCTACCACAGCCGCTTCTTCCCACTCTTCCACCAGGATCTCAACGGTATCCGGCAGTTTGCGGGAGACCCGTGCCAGCTTGATAAAAGGGTCTTCCAGCAGCTTGTCCTTCATGGTCCCCAGATCCGCTTCGAAGAGGTTCTTGCCTCTCTGGGCTCCGGAGATCTGGATCAGCTGTTCCACGGTGTGGAAGCGGTTTCCCACCACCTCAATCTCTTTCACGGTGAAGAGTTCGGAGGTCAGCAAAAAATACAGCCCCACTGCGGCAGCGACCACTATGATAAAGCGAAGGAAGTAATGCTTTTTTCTGCGTTTCTTTTTTTTGCGGGATGTGATTTCTTCGGTCATTTCTTTTTGTTCTGTCCCTTTCTGATCATCTCTGCACCCAAAGTGCCCATACCTAGTTCTAATGTATCATATCCTCTATCGATATGGCAAATGTTTTCTACGATCGTTTTTCCTTCTGCGGCAAGACCTGCCACCACCAAAGCGGCCCCTCCCCTGAGGTCCGGGGCCTGCACCCGGGCCCCAAAAAGGCGGCCGGTGCCCCGGATGCGGGCGCGGCCCTCCGATACGGTGACGGCCGCGCCCATTTTGGCCAGTTCTTCCGCCGTGCGGAAGCGGGCCTCAAAGATGGTCTCCTCCAGCTGAGACTCCCCTTCCGCAAGACACATCAGGGTCAAAAGCGGAGATTGCAGATCCGTGGGGAACCCGGGATGGGGCCCCGTCCGCACCGCAGCAGGCCGCAGCCTGCCGGGGGCTTTTATGTACACCGTATCCGGACTCCGCAGCAGCCGGCACCCCATGGTTTCCAACACCTGCAAAAAGGACTCCATGTGATCGGGGCAGGCATTTTGCAGAAGCAGCTCGCCGCCCGTGGCCGCCGCCGCTGCCAGATAGGTGCCGCCTTCGATCCGGTCCGGCAATACCCGGTGCTCCGTTCCCCGCAGGGCGGCCATTTGCGTCCGGCCGCCCTTTACCCGTATGACGGAGGTTCCCGCTCCCCGGACCCGGGCACCGCATTTTTGCAAAAAGTGCTGTAAATCGACGATTTCCGGCTCTCTGGCGGCTCCCCGGATCAACGTCTCTCCCTCCGCCCCCAGAGCGGCCATCATCAGGTTTTCCGTGGCCCCCACACTGGGAAACGGCAGGCGGATCTCCGCCCCTTTCATGCGGGCGGCCCGGCAGCGGAAAAGGCCGCCCTCCTCCCGGATCTCCACCCCCAGCTTTTTCAGCCCTTCCAGATGCAGATCAATGGGCCTGCAGCCGATGTCACAGCCTCCCGGGCAGCACAGAGTCACCTCCCCGCAGCGGGCCAGAAGAGGTCCCATCAGGAAGACGGACGACCGCATGCGCTTCATCAGCTCCGCCGGGATCTCCGTGCAGCAGAGGGCCTGCGGATCCAGGGTCAGGACCCGTCCTTCTCTCTCCGCACGGCAGCCCAAAGCCTCCAGGATCTGGACCATGGCCGCCACATCGGATAGTCCGGGGCAGTCCAGGATCCGGCTTTCTCCTTCGGGCAGAAGGGCCGCCGCCAGGATGGGCAGCACTCCGTTCTTCGCCCCCGAAAGGGTGTATTCGCCCTGCAGTCTCTTCCCGCCGATGATCTCAAAGCATTCCACGATCCGCACCTCCACGCAGTCTGTTTTACCGCATTCCATACTATGCGTCAACTCATGAAAATGTGAAAAAGCGAGCAGACGGCCGCGCGGATGTGAGCACCGCTGCGCCAATGAAACCCACCGGTGTTCGGGAACCTGCAGAAGGCGCGGCTGGCGTCCGCGAAAGACCTTCGACGACGCCGGCTGCATTTTCTGGTTGAACGAACAAAGAGACCGGTTACAGTAGACGCACTGTCTGAGCTGCGCATGCAGTGAGTTTGCGTTACTGTCCGGTCTCTGTGAGTTCAATCAGGTAAAAATGCCCGGCGGAGGAGGGTCTTCGCAGACGCCTGCCGCGGATTTACAGGTTCATGGAGGCTACGATGGCTTTCGCGGCATCGGCGGTGCCCACTGCGCGGGCGGCCGCTTCCATGGAAGCTTTCTTTTCGGCATCGCTCTTGACTGCCAGGATGGAAGCCACCAGCCGTTCCGGTGTCAGGTCCTTTTCCTCCAGCAGCACTGCGCCGCCCCGGTCTGCCACCACCTTGGCGTTGAAGAACTGGTGGTTGCCCGTCACATTGGGAGACGGGATCAGAACGGAAGCCTTGCCGCAGGCGGTGATCTCGGATACGGTGAGCGCACCGGAGCGGCTGATCACCAGGTCCGCAGCCAGCAGGTATTCGTGCATATTGTTCACATAGGGGAACAGCACCACATTACCGCCTTCCGCAGCCACATCCTTGCGGGCCAGTTCCTCGGTGATGGAATCATAATAATAGCGTCCGGTAACGAAGTACAGCTTCAGGCCGGAAACATCCTTCAGGGAATCCACCGCTGCGGTCATGGTGGTGTTGATGGCATAGGCACCACGGCTTCCGCCGAAGCAGAGCACCACGAAAGCGTCCTGGGGAATGCCCAGCTTGGCCCGGTATTCTTCCTTTGTGCCGCTGAAGAAATCCTTGCGGATGGGATTGCCGGTGACCACCATGGAGGTCACGCCCTTAAAGTGATTGGCAGCTTCCGCGAAGCTGATGAACACTTTTTCGGCACCCTTGGCCAGCAGTTTATTGGTTACGCCGGGGAAGGCGTTCTGTTCGTGGAGGAAGGTGCGGATCTTCATGCTCTGCGCCGCCTTGACGATGGGGCCGCAGACATAGCCGCCGGTGCCGATCACAGCGTCGGGCTTGAATTCCTGCAGGATGGCCTTCGCCTCCGCGAGGCCCTTCAGCACGTCACGGGCGGTTTTGAAATTCTTCAGCAGGTTGCGGCGGTCCAGACCGCTGGCGGTGATGAACCGGATGGGGTACCCGGCCTGGGGCACCAGATCCTTTTCCATGCCTTTGGAAGTGCCGACGAAGAGGATCTCCGCATCGGGATACTGGGCTTTGATCTGGTCTGCGATGGCGATGGCGGGATAGATGTGACCGCCGGTGCCGCCGCCGGTGAGAATGACTTTCATGGTTGGAATCTCCTTATTTTGCAGAGTGTCGGGAAATGTTGAGCAGGATGCCCATGGATGCCATAAAGATCAGCAGCGAATTACCGCCGTAGCTGATGAAGGGCAAAGCGATGCCGGTGGGCGGCATGCTGGAAGTTACAACAGCGATGTTGAGGATCACCTGCAGGGCCAGCATGATGGTGATGCCGGAGGCCAGCAGGGTACCGAAAAGGTCCGGTGCATTGAGGCAGATGTGGCAGCAGCGCCAGATCAGCACCAGGTAAACGGCGATCAGAAGGAAACAGCCCACGAAGCCCAGTTCTTCCCCGATGATGGCCAGAATGAAGTCGTTCTGGGGTTCGGGAAGATAGAGGGTCTTCTGGATGCTCTTACCCAGGCCCTTGCCGAAAAGGCCGCCGGAGCCCAGAGCCAGAAGCCCCTGGGTCACCTGCCAGCCGTCTCCCAGCGGGTCGGCAAAGGGATCGGTGAAACTGAGGATTCGGTCCATGAAGTAGCTGTCCGGGAAGAAAAACCAGAGGACCGCAAAGCCGCCGCCGGCAGCGCCTACCGCAGCGGCCACATACCACCAGCTGAGCCCTGCCACGAACATCATACCCACGATGATCATCAAAAGGGTCAAAGCGGTGGACATATTGGGCTGTTTGAGGATCAGGACGAAATAAGCGCCCGCCAGAAGCACCAGAGGCAGAACACCCTTCCAGAACTGGTGGATCCGCTTGGGGTTCTGGGACAGGAACCAGGCTACGAAAATGATGGCACAGATCTTGGCGATCTCACCGGGCATCAGGGTGATGGGAAACCCTTCCACCCCCAGCCAGCGGGTGGCGTTGTTTCGGGTCAGGCCCAAAGGCGTGAAGATCAGGAGCAGCAGTATGAAACTGATGCCCATGAGCCAGGGGGCCAGCTTCTTGTATACATGATAATCCAGCAGGGTGCAGACGATCATGGCAACGGTCCCCACGCCCGCCCACATCAGGTTGGATTTCAGGTAATCGTAGGGATCCCCGGTCTCGCTGATGGAGGCATAGTAACTGGCGCTGAACACCATGATGATGCCAAAAACCACCAGGGCAGCCACCAGCGCGGTGAGCACGAAATCCCCGCCCTTGATGCGATATTTCTTTTTGACAACGGTGACCTTGGCCATCCTCTTCTCCTAACTGATACTTCGCGTTCCGCCGCTTTCCGGGTGCGGCCGCCCTTTCACCCTTTCCGGGCAGGCGTTACAGTACGGCACCCAGAGCCTTGGCTCTGTTTTTGAAATCTTCGCCCCGTTCCTCGAAGCAGCTGTACATATCCCAGCTGGCGCAGGCAGGGGAAAGGAGCACGGTGTCCCCTTCTTCCGCAAGGCGCAGACCTTCGCGGACACATTCTTCCATGTCCTTCAGCATATAGATGGGGCTGAAGCCGGCAGCTTCTGCCGCTTCTTTGATTTTGGGCGCGGTTTTGCCCATCAGCAGCAGGGCTTTCACCTTGCCGCCGAAGGCCGCGATGAATTCTTCATAAGAGGAACCCTTGTCGTAGCCGCCCGCGATGAGCAGGATGCCGCCCTTGATGGCTTCCAGTGCCTTGATGGCAGCGTCGGGATTGGTTCCCTTGGAGTCGTTGACGAAGCGGACGCCGTTCAGGGTACCGGCGTATTCCATGCGGTGCTCCACACCCCGGAAGGTCTTCAGCACCTGAGCGATGACGGCGGGTTCGATGCCGGCAAAGTAGGACACGGCAGAAGCCGCGAGAGCGTTCTCCAGATTGTGGTTGCCGGGGATGTAAATTTCGTCGGCGGCGCAGATCTCCACCAGAACGGAGGGATCGCCCTGGACGGGACGGATCACCAGCTTGCCGTCCTTCACGAAGCAGCCGAAATCCAGTTCCTGTTTGCGGCTGAAGGGAACCACGACCGCCTTGCATTTCTTGGCCTGTTCCATGGAGGGAGCATCGTCTGCGTTGACGATAAAGAAGTCTTCTTCCGTCTGGTTGGCGAAGATCTTACCCTTGGCATCGGCGTAATTTTCGAAGGTCTTGTGACGGTCCAGATGGTCGGGAGTCAGGTTCAGCAGTGCGGATACGTGGGGACGGAAATCCGCAGTGGTATCCAGCTGGAAGCTGCTGCATTCGGTGACCAGCCAGGTGTCTTCGGAGGCCTCCAGCGCCTTGGTGATGACCGCAACGCCCACGTTGCCCACCACTTCGGTGAGACGGCCGGCGGCCTTGAAAATCTCGCCGGTGAGGACGGTGGTGGTGGTTTTGCCGTTGGTGCCGGTGATGGCAGCATAGCTTCCCCGGCCCATGCGATAAGCCAGTTCCAGTTCGCCGATGATCTCGGCACCGGCAGCCTTGGCCGCCTGTACGAAGGGCAGTTCCACGGGAACGCCGGGGCTCATGATCACCTGATCGAACATCTCAGGATGCTCGGGATCATGGCCGAAGCAGGACTCTGCCCCCTTCTGTTCCAAAGACACAGCAAGACCGGAAGGCAGATCCTCCCGGTTCTTTTTGTCATAAACGGTGACGGAGGCCCCTGCAGCCAGCAGGGCTTCGGCGGCGGCGATGCCGCTCTTCCCCATACCGATCACCAGTACTTTTTTGTTTGTGATGTTTTCCATAATCGGATCTCCATTGGCAGGGGCATCTCAAAAAGACGCCCGAAGAGTACGGCTCCTACAGAGCCAAAAAGCTGACGGTGCAAAGGATGGCGGTAACGATCCAGAAAACGGCTACCACCTTGGTTTCCTTCCAGCCGCAGAGTTCGAAGTGATGGTGCAGAGGAGACATCTTGAACAGTCTCTTGCCGTGGGTCAGCTTGAAATAAGCCACCTGCAGAATGACGGACAGCACTTCCGCCACGTACACGCCGCCGGCCAGGGGGATGATCAGCTCGATGTTCATCATAATGGCTGCCGCAGCGATGCCGCCGCCCAGTGCCAGGGAGCCGGTGTCGCCCATGAACACCTTGGCGGGATAGTGGTTGAAGAACAGGAAGCCCAGGCAGGCACCCAGAATGGATGCGCTGAAAGCGGTCATTTCGGGGAAGCCGAAGCTGTGACCCACCAGGGTCAGGAACAGCGCCACGATCATGGTGACACCGGAAGCCAGGCCGTCCAGGCCGTCGGTCAGGTTCACCGCATTGGTCATAGCCACTACCACGAAGGCTACGAAGGGAACGTAGGCCCAGCCCAGATCCCAGTGTACGTTAAAGAACGGAATAAAAATGGAAGTTCCCGTTTCGGACAGGTTGGCCTGGTAGATGGCCAGCACTGCGGCGATCACGATCTGCAGCATCAGCTTCTGGAAGGCGGTGAGGCCCAGGTTTCTCTTCATCTTGACCTTGACGAAATCGTCCAGGAAGCCCAGGGCACCGAAGGCCACAAAGGCAGCCAGAGCGATGATCATATCGCCGTTGACAGGGCCGGTGATGAGGCTGGCGATGACCACAGCGGCGATGATGGCAAGGCCGCCCATGGTGGGAGTGCCCGCCTTCACCTGGTGGGACTGGGGCCCTTCTTCCCGGATGCTCTGGCCGGCTTTCATGCGGCGCAGATAGGGGATCAGGACGGGTGTTGCAATGAGAGAAAGAACCAGAGCCAATGCGGCCGGTACGATGATCTGCAGGTATTCCATGTATGTTTCTCCTAAGGGGTGATTTATTCTTGCAGCAATTCTACTATTTTTTCCATGGCCATGCCCCGGGACCCTTTGACCAGGATCCGGTCATTGCCGGAAAGGAAGCCGGGCAGGTCTTCTGCCAGCTGTTCTTTGGTATCGTAATGGCGGCTTTCTGCGCTGCCGCCGGCGCCCTTGAAGCCATCGGAGATGAACCGGGCGTTTTTCCCAACTGATAGTACCACATCTACGCCTTTTTGCAAAGCATATTCCCCCACCTCTTTGTGATATTCTTGCTCTTTTTCGCCCAGCTCAAACATATCGCCCAGGATGGCGATCTTCTTGCCTGGGCAGAGCCATGAGGGTATCGATGCCGGCCTTCATGGATTCGGGGCTGGCGTTGTAGGTATCGTCGATGACGGTACGGGTCTTGTATTCCAGTACCCGGAGCCGCTTTTCCGTTTCCGTGAGGGCAGCCAGGCCGGCGGCGGCTTCTTCGGGAGAAATCTCGAAGCAGAGACCGGCGGCGATGGCCAGAGCAGCGTTATGGGCGTTGTGGGCGCCGGGAAGAGGCACGTGGAAGTTCCAGGACTCTTCGCTGCTGCTGAGGGTGAAATCCACACCCTCCATGCCCCGATCCACGATATTGGAAAGGCGCAGGGTCTCCCCTTCCAGGCCGATGTCCATCACATGGTAAGGGCCGGTGTATTCGGCAGATGCCAGCATGTCGTTGTCTCCGTTGACGATCAGGGTGCAGCCCGCATCCATGAAATCCACGATCTCCAGCTTGGCTTTCCGGATATTTTCCCGGCTGCCCAGCCGTTCCAGGTGGGAAATGCCCACGGTGGTGATGATGCCTGCGTCCGGGCGGACGATCTTCGCCAGACCGTGGATCTCGCCCAGACGGTCCATGCCCATTTCGAAGACGGCGGCTTCCGTATCCTCTTCCACATTGAAGGCGGTGAGGGGAAGGCCGATGTTGTTGTTGAAATTGCCCAGATTGCGGATGGTTTTGTATCTCCGGGACAGGATGCGGTAGACCATTTCCTTGGTGGAGGTCTTGCCCACGCTGCCGGTGACACCCACCTTGATCAGATCAAACTGGGTCAGGTACCAGGCGGCCAGGTCCATAAGGGCCTGCTCCGTATTGGCCACGCGGATCAGGGCGATCCCCTTCTGCAGAGCTTCCGCCAGCACACCTTCCGGCTTTTTGGAAACCAGAGCAGCGGTGCAGCCCGCATCCATGGCGGCCTTCAGGAAATCGTGCCCGTCTGCCCGTTCTCCGGGCAGGGCCACAAAAAGGGTCCCCTGCGTGACTTTGCGGGAATCCACAGCGACACTGCTGACAGTTCCTGCGGCGCCGCCCGTCAAGAGGGCGCCGTCTACAGCCTTCACGATGTTCTCTACGGTGATGGTCTTCATGGCCGTTCTCCTTGTTCTTTTGCTGCAAATTCCGCAGCCCGTTCCTTCTGCCGCAGCAGCTCCGCTGCGGTGCGTCTGTCATCGAAGGGCAGCTTTTCCCTTCCGATGATCTGGTATGTTTCATGGCCCTTTCCTGCGATCAGCAGGGTGTCTCCCCTTTCGCAGAGGGACAGGGCGTACTGAATGGCTTCTTTTCGGTCCGCCACAATGGTGTAAGGGCAGCCCGTCCGGCGCAGCCCTTCTTCAGCAGCGGCAAAAATTGCTGTATCATCTTCTCCCCGGGGGTTATCCCGGGTGAGGATGCAGAGGGTGCTTCCTCTGCCTGCGGCAAGGCCCATCAGGGGGCGTTTTTCAGGATCCCGTTCTCCGCCGCAGCCGAAGACGGTGATTTGTTTGGGGGCGGCGTCGATCGCAAATTTGGCGCCGCCTTCCGGGCCGCCGCAAATTTGAGAGCGGCCCTCCCCCAGGGCCTGCAGCACCTGCTGCAGCGCGTCCGGCGTGTGGGCGTAATCCACGAGTACACGGATGCCCAGGGCATTTTGCACTTCTTCCATACGGCCGGGAACCGGTTCCATGCATTTCAGCCCTTCCCGGATCCTCTTTACAGGGATCCCTTCCTCCCGGCAGCAGGCCGCCGCCAGCAGGGCATTGCTGCGATTGAACCTCCCGGGGATCGGCAGCTTCTCCGGAAGCAGAAGCTCTGCTTCCCCCAGTCCGAAGTCCGCTTCCCCACTCTCCAGAGAGCAGGTCAGCACCCTTCTTCCCTCCTGCAGAAGCTCCGAAGCCAGCCTTCTTCCCCAGCCGTCATCGGTGTTGACCACCGCGGTCCGGCACTGTGCAAAAAGCCGTTTCTTGGCCTCGTAATAGGCTTCCATGGTTTTGTGCCAGTCCAGATGCTCCGGTGTCAGGTTGGTAAAGATGCCGCACTCCATCTGCAGCCCTTTCAGCCGTCCTTGCGAAAGGCCGTGGGAAGAGGCTTCCAGAGCGCAGCTTCCGATGCGCTCTTCCTTCATCCTTTGCAGCAGATCTTCCAGAACTGCCGCACCGGGTGTGGTGTTCACCGTAGGCAGCACTTCCTCCCCCAGATAATTCCCCAGGGTACCGATGAGACCGCAGCTCCGGCCCGCGTG
>SVCU01000008.1 GCA_015058215.1 Clostridiales bacterium | reverse complement strand
ATCATCATTTGTTTAAGTCAACGCTAAATTAAAAAACGCCCGCAGGATTTCTCCCACGGGCGGCGTATGGAGAATGAAACAACATTGATCAAAATCTTATCACCGCTGACAAGAATACTATATGTCAAAATAAATAAGTGGTCTGAAATCAAGCGATTTCAGACCACTTAGAATCAATATGCGATTATTCCCACTCAATGGTGCCGATGGGCTTGGGGGTGAGGTCCAGAAGGACGCGGTTGATGCCGTCTACTTCGTGGGTGATCCGGTCGGTGATGCGGTGCAGCACGTCGTAGGGGATCTCTTCGATGGTGGCAGTCATGGCATCCTTGGTGTTGACAGCGCGGATGATGGCGGGCCAGCCTTCATAACGCTTGCCGTCCTTTACGCCAACGCTCTTGAAATCGGGAACGGCGATGAAGTACTGCCATACAGTGGCAGCCAGGCCGCACTTATCGAATTCATCGCGGAGGATGGCATCGGCTTCACGCAGAGCGTGGAGTCTGTCGCGGGTGATGGCACCCAGGCAGCGGACACCCAGGCCGGGGCCGGGGAAGGGCTGACGATAAACCATATTGTGGGGCAGACCCAGAGCTTCGCCTACAACGCGAACTTCGTCCTTATAGAGCAGACGGACCGGTTCTACCAGTTCCATTTCCATATCTTCGGGGAGGCCGCCTACGTTGTGGTGAGCCTTGACACCGTCGCTTTCCAGAATGTCGGGATAGATGGTGCCCTGTGCCAGGAAGGAAATGCCTTCCAGCTTGGCGGATTCTTCGTCGAATACCTTAATGAATTCGCCGCCGATGATCTTGCGCTTCTTTTCGGGTTCGGAAACACCGGCCAGCAGGTCCAGGAAGCGATCGGTGGCATCCACGTAGATCAGGTTGGCATCCAGCTGATTGCGGAATACTTCGATGACCTGTTCGCTTTCGCCCTTACGCATGAGGCCATGGTTCACGTGAACGCTGACCAGCTGCTTGCCAATGGCTTTGATGAGCAGCGCGGCAACAACGGAACTGTCGACACCGCCGCTGAGAGCTAACAGTACTTTTTTGTCACCCACCTGTTCACGAACGGCGGCTACCTGTTCATCGATGAAAGCCTGAGCCAGTTCGGGGGTGGTGATACGGACCATATCGTCCGGGCGCTTGTTGGGAAGCATAGGATTTTCCTCCTCGATTCGCTAAAGTAAATTTGGGTTTATTATATCCCTTTCGACCTACCTTCGCAAGATGGAAGGCCGCAACTTTTTCTATTTTTTTGCAATTTTTTTGCAGGCATCACGGCGCTCCGCACCGTCCATGGGCCTACAGGCCACAGAGCTGGGCCAGATAGACCGCAGCGGCAGCTCCCACGGCAACGGTCAAAAGACCGCGCTTGCAGAAGGCCAGAACCACAGCGGTAAGGAAACCGATCGCCGCACTGGCAAGCGATGCGGTGCTGGTGAAAATCGCAGGGACGGTCATGGCGGTCAGAACGGCATAAGGCACGTAGTACAGGAAGGATTGGATCCACTGATTCCGGATCTTCTTGCGGAAGATCACCATGGGCAGCACGCGGATGATGTACGTGGTGAGGGCCATGACGAAAATGCCCTTCAGGAGGTAACCGGTTTCAATCATTTGCCGCTCACCTCCCGATCATTGGCCGCGCCGGATTCGGAATTTGGCGCGGCCCCGTCCTCACCTTCTTCCTTTTTGGGGAAGAAGGTGGCTGCTGCAGCACTGACGATCATTGTGACGATAATAATGGTCCAGCCGCTGCCGATTCCCTGCAGTGCAGGGGTGTATGCGAAGATCAGGCTCAGCATTGCCGCCAGGATCACTGTAAAGAGCACATTGCTGTCCTGCCGGGCGGGCGGGATCACGATGGCGATGAACATGGCATACAGAGCGATGCCCATGGCACTGGACAGGCTTTCCGGCATAAAGGAGGTGGCTACCGCGCCGGTGAGGGTGCCCAGGGTCCAGCCCAGCACGGGAACGATGATGAGCCCGGCCATGTAAACGGCGGAAAGAGGCTTTTTCCGCTGCATGGAAACGGCGAAGATCTCATCGGTGATGCCGAAGGCCACCGCCATGCGCTGACCGAAGGTCATCTTGCGCTCCACCTTCTGGGAGACGGACAGAGACATGAGAAAATATCGGATGTTGATGATCAGGGTGGTGACGATCAGTTCCACCATATTGCCGCCGGCCACCATCAGGTTGGTGCCTGCGAACTGGCCTGCGCTGGTCACGTTGGTGAGAGAGGTCAGGACCGCGCCCCAGATGGGCACCCCTGCCAGCACCGCCGTCAGGCCGAAGGCCATGGATACGGAGAAGTATCCCAGGCAGATGGGGAGACCGTCTTTGGCTCCCTGCAGAAATTCTTGCTTTTTCATTGGTATCTTTCTTGGAATGGACACTGCCGCCGGCTTCCCGGCGGCAGAAATATTACTTGTTCAGGACCTGGATCTGCAGACCTTCCAGCACGGCCAGAGCAGCGGCGTTCAGCTCCGCATTGCCGCTGCCGGTGCAGGCGGCATCCACCAGCACGGGAGTTTCCGGCTGAGCGGTCTTTGCCAGAACGGCATTGGACATGACGCAGATGTTGGAGACCAGACCCACCAGCTCGATGGATTCGAACTTGCCCCGCTGTTCCCGCAGATAGTCGAACAGGTCCTCGGAGCCAAAGGTTTCCTTGAAGAAATATTTGTCTCCTTCCCGCACCAGACCGGCGATCTTGCCGTAGAGCGCATGGCCGGGGGTACCGTCGATGCAGTGAGGAACGGGAAGATTCTTTCCTTCCTGGGTCTCCATATAGTTTTCTTCGTGGGTGTCCAGGGTGAAGACCACGGCATCGTCCCGCAGACGGTATTCACGGATCTTGGCGGCGATGGGGCCTTCCAGCAGTTCTGCGCCGGGGAAGCCCAGAGAGCCGTTCACAAAGTCTTTTTGATAATCTACAACGATCAGAAGTTTCATAATTTCTCCTTGCAGTAGGGGCGGCGGCCGATTTCAAATTTGCCGCCGCCTTCGCTCTTAGAACCGGCCGCTTCTTCTGCGTTCCAGTTCGTGCAGCAGCTTCTTGCGCAGGCGGATATCATCGGGCACAACTTCCACCAGTTCGTCATCGTTGATCCATTCCAGAGCTTCTTCCAGGGTGAAGATTCTGGGGGGAGACAGACGGATGGCATCGTCGCTGCCGGAAGCACGCATGTTGGTCTGCTTCTTGGCCTTGCAGGGGTTCACCACCATGTCATCGCTGCGGCTGTTTTCGCCCACGATCATGCCTTCGTAGATCTTGGTGCCGGGCACGACGAACATCTGAGCCCGTTCGCCGATGTTGAAGAGAGCGTAGCCGGTGGCCACACCGTCTTCCTGCGCGATGATGGCGCCGTTGGTTCTCTGGGGAATATCGCCCTTATGGTCCTGGAATTCTTCGAACCGGCGGACGAAGGTGCCTTCGCCGTGGGTGTCGTTGATGAATTCGCTTCTGTAACCCAGCAGACCTCTGGTGGGCACCAGATATTCCAGGTGCACGTAGCCTTCCACTTCGTTCATGGTGAGCATGATGCCCTTACGCAGGCTCAGCTTGCTGATGATGGTGCCGCTGTACTGGGTGGGGGCGCTGATGACCACGCGTTCCACAGGTTCCTGCAGATGGCCTTCCGCGCTCTTGTGCATGATGACTTCGGGTTTGGAAACGGCGATTTCGTAACCTTCGCGGCGCATGTTTTCCAGCAGGATGGAGAGATGCAGTTCGCCGCGGCCGGAGACCTTGAAGCCGTCGGTGGTGTCCAGAGGTTCCACCAGCAGACCCACGTTGACTTCCAGTTCCTTTTCCAGACGTTCCTTCAGGTGACGGCTGGTGACGTACTTACCGCTCTTGCCGGCGAAGGGAGACTTGTTGACCATGAAGTTCATGGACAGGGTAGGTTCTTCGATGTGGATCATTTCCATGGCTTCGGGATGTGCAGGGTCACAGATGGTTTCGCCGATGGAGATGTCCGCAATGCCGCTGACCACAACGATATCGCCGCATTCCGCTTCGGGAACGGCGGTGCGCTTCATGCCTCTGTAAACAAAGACCTGGTTGATCTTGCGCTGCACCACGCTGCCGTCAGCCTTGGTAACTGCCACAGTCTGGCCTTCCTTGATCTTGCCCCGGGTCACTCTGCCCACGCCCAGACGGCCGATGTAGTCGTCGTAGGCCAGTGCGCTGACCTGGAACTGCAGGGGTTCTTCCCGGCGGTCGGGATAGGCCTTGCAGTGATCGATGATGGTTTCAAACAGAGGGGCGATGGAAAGGCCGTTCTGGCCGCCGGAGGTGTTTTTCTTCACCTTGGTGTCGCCCACCTGCACTTCCACATCCATGGCTTCCGCAGGGTCGCGGACCACGATGCCCTGACGGGCGATGCCGTAGAGGATGGGGAAATCCAGCTGTTCGTCATTGGCATTCAGGTCCATGAAGAGTTCGTAAACTTCGTCCACAACCTCGTCGATTCTGGCATCCTTCTTGTCGATCTTGTTGATCAGCAGGATGGGGTTCAGACCCTGTTCCAGAGACTTCTGCAGCACGAAACGGGTCTGGGGCATGGGGCCTTCGCTGGAGTCCACCAGCAGGATGACCGTGTCCACCGTCTTCATGATGCGTTCCACTTCGGAGCTGAAATCTGCGTGGCCCGGAGTGTCCACGATGTTGATCTTCACGTCCCCGTGCATAACGGAGCAATTCTTGGAATAAATGGTAATGCCGCGTTCACGCTCGATGTCGTCGCTGTCCATGATGCGTTCGCTGACGTCTTCGTTTTCACGGAAGACACCGCTCTGGCTCAGGAAGGCATCCACCAGGGTGGATTTGCCTGCGTCGACGTGGGCGATGACGGCGATGTTGATGATTTTCTGCTGTTCCTGCACGAAAATTCCCTTCTTTCTATTCTGCTGCTTCCCGGCAAAAGTGCCTTTGCGCGGGTCCAATTTACTTACAGTATTACAACCGAATATTATAGCACAGAGAAAATTCCCAGACAAGCCCTGTGATAAGGTTTTCCGCCCCTCTTGTTTGTATGGAAAGTTATGGACAGGCAGTTTATTTTGAAGTAAAATAGTGTTAGAAAATTCAAAAGAAAAGGGACTTTTGGGAGACTGGAGGGGCTGTTATGAAACAGAAGACTTCAAACGAGAAAACAAACAACGCAAAGCAAAGAAAATTCCGCTGGTGGTATGTGCCTCTGGGCCTGATCGCCCTGGTGCTGCTGGCCGTCATCGGCCTTCTGGGCTGGCTCTGGGCCGGAGAGTATTATCCCAAGGAAAATACCCCTGCTGAGGTGAGCGGTTCTTCCGAAACCAAGCTCACCGCCGGAGAGCCCATCGAGATCCTCACCTGGAACGTGGGCTACGGTGCCCTTTCCGCCACGGAAGATTTCTTCATGGACGGCGGCACCAAGGCCAAGCCAGACAGCGCAGATCTTGTGAACGAAAATCTGGCCGGCATTTCCAAGGTCCTCTCCGATGTGGAGCCGGACTTCGTGCTGCTGCAGGAAGTGGACCGGAACTCCGACCGTTCCTACCACGTGGATCAGACGGCTGCTCTGGCCGAGGCCCTGAAGGGTCTCCAGGGAGGCCGAGGCCTTACTGCCGCTTATGCCCTGAACTATAAATGTGAATTTGTGCCCATCCCCCTGCCCCCCATGGGCAAGGTGGACAGCGGTCTTCTGACCCTGAGTACCTTCACTACCGCTGAAAACACCCGGGTGCCTCTGCCCACCAGTTACGCCTGGCCCGTGCGGCTGGCGCAGCTGAAGCGCTGCCTGCTGGTGACCCGCATTCCCATCGAAGGCACCGAGCAGCAGCTGGTTCTGGTGAACCTGCACCTGGAAGCCTACGCTCCCGAAGAAGCCAAGCAGGCCCAGACGGAGATCCTGGTGAACTTCCTGAAGGCAGAATACGCCAAGGGGAACTACTGCATCGCCGGCGGTGACTGGAACCAGACCTTCCCGGATCTGGATCCCAGCCTCTACCCTGTTCGCGAGGATGCGCCTTTCGTGGCGGAGACACTGCCCGCCGAGATGCTTCCCGCCGGCTGGACCTACGCCTACGATCCTTCCTCCCCCACCGCCCGTCTTCTGGATCGGCCCTACGACCCTGCCGACGAAGACAACCAGTTCTACGTGATCGACGGCTTCATGGTCTCTCCCAACGTGATTGTGAACGGCGTCCGCACCTTGGATCAGGACTTTGAGTACTCCGACCACAACCCGGTGCTGCTGACCATTTCTCTCCACGATTTCGGCAAGTACGAACGCAGCGCCATCTTTGAAGAAGGCTGGACCGGCTACAACGTGCCCGGCACCATTACCGGCGACGACTACCAGTGCACCGAGCTCTGGCTGCAGGATTACGTGGTGGGCGCTCTGGGCATCCCCAAGGAAGACCTTCTCTCCTGGACGTTTGACAGCCACATCCTGACCCCCGCCTGCTACATGGGCGGCAATTACTACGGCGGTGCCACCGCCTGGCGCGTGGTCTGGCGCAATGCCGCCGGCGAAGAAGAAACGCACACGGTGCAGATCGTGGACTTTGAAGCCTACGCCTACGGCGGTTCCGGCTATACCACCACCCGTACTCTCTCCGGCGTCCTTCTGGATGACCAGGTGATCGAATTCCGCCGCGATATTTACGCTTATCTGGAAGAGGACCCCCGCTTCGCCGGTCAGATCACCGGTTTCGACAGCCTGGATCTTCCCGCAAACGCAGTGGTCACCGACTTCCCCGATTACCTTTTCCCCGGCGAATATCTGCAGGCCATTTTCCACATGAACCGGGCCTCCGAAAACCTGTACGCTGTGGTGAAAAACGATTCCGACGGCTACCTGACCAACCTGGTCTACTGCTACTTCTACCGCAAGGATCTGGGCCGCGTGGAGGCCTCCACCATTCTGGAAGGCCATTTCTACGGTGCTTATGTAGATGGTGAGACCCTGCTTGTGGATCTTGAGGAAGGTCTCTACCGGGTCGCTCCCGACGGCGAATACCAGCTTCTGGAGACCCGCGGCGATCTGGTCCTTTCCGAGGCGAAGGCTCTGGTCAACCGCGAAGGCGACATCTTCCTGCTGGACCGTTCCACCGGAACGGAAACCCTGCTGCTGGATGCCACCGCCGACGGCCCCGATGCCGCGATCCACTACCAGGTACAGGGCGCTCTCAGCGAGACCCGGTTCGTGTTCTCTGCCGGCAGCTGGAGCGGTTCCAAGGGCTGCGGTATCTATGACATCGAAACCGATCAGATCACCTGGGTGGCCGGTGCAGACGGCAAACCGCTTCCCGTCCGGGCCGTATCCCTTTGCGGAACCATCCTCTTCGTGGATGAAGAGGGCAGCGGTACCTGGCTGAACCCCAAGCGGGTGGATCTCTCCACCATGGAAGTTAAAGATCTGGCCATTTCCTTCCCCGTCGGTGCAAACGGTGCGGAAGTCACCGATATGGACGCTCTGCACCAGGCGGGCTGCTACTTCCAGACCGCAGGCCCCGACGGCAAGACCGTGCTTTTCACCTGCTGGACTGCCAAAGGCATGCTGCTCCGGGTCTTCGACGCCGAAACCGGCGACGTGCTGCTGACCTACCGGTTCTCCGACAGTGCAGCCGCCTTCCATTCCATCACCTACACCCACGATGATACCATCGGGATCCTGTGCCGCAGCTATCCCTCCGATACCCTGCAGCTTCTGGAACTCCCCTTCGGCAGATAGAGAAAGGATACACCTCATGAACGCAATGGAAACCGCAAGATCCTATACCCCTTACGTGCTGGAAAAGCTGCAGCAGCTTCTTTCCATCGACAGCACCACCGGCGATTACACCGAGATCCAGGCCTGGCTGGAGGCTGAATTCCAGGCCCTGGGCTACCCCACCGCTTCCCTGAACAAGGGTGGTCTGCTGGTGGAGCTGGGCGGCGAAGGCGACCACATTCTGGTGAACGCTCACGTGGATGACATCGGCCTCATGGTCCGTTACATCAACAGCGACGGTACCCTGGAAGTGACTCCCGTGGGCGGCCTGAAGGCTCCCTCCGCACAGGGTGAAAACGTGCGCATCAAGACCCGCTTCGGCAAGGTCTACACCGGCACCGTTCGACGCACCTACGCGTCCCTGCACACCACGCCCCTGGCAGAACGGGAAGTACTGGCCGATTTCGAAAAGAACATCGTGGTCACCCTGGACGAGGATATTTCCAAGGCGGAAGACGTACAGGCTCTGGGCATCTGCTGCGGCGACATCGTTTCGCTGGAGCCCCGCTTCGCAGTCACTGAAAGCGGCTACATCAAGAGCCGTTTCCTGGATGACAAGGCCTGCGCCGCCGTGCTCATGGCCTATGCCAAGTACCTGAAAGACAATAACATCACCCCCGCCCGCAAGATCACCCTGCTCTTCAGCATGTACGAAGAGATCGGGCACGGCGGCACCGCCTTCCCCGGCAACGACTATGTGGAATACCTTTCCCTGGATATCGGCTGCGTTGGCCCCCGCCAGTACAGTTCCGAAAAGAAGGTGACCATCGGTGTGAAGGACAGCCGCTATCCCTATCACATGGGCACCGTGGACGCTCTTGCCAAGGCTGCGGAAGCCGCCGGTGTGGACTACGTGCTGGATATGTTCCTGCCCACCTACGGCTCCGACGGTGACGGCGCTCTGGCCGCCGGCCACGACGTGCGCCACTCCCTGGTGGGCCCCGGCGTTCTGGAAACCCACGGTTACGAACGCACCCACATTCTGGGGCTGGAAAACAATCTGGCCCTGCTGCTGGCTTATCTGAAATAGGAAAGGGCGGCCGCCCCTTTGCAGCCGCACCGGAGGTTTTATGAGAAAAGTACTGTTCTGGGATTTCGACGGCACCCTGGTGGTGTCCAACCCCATGTGGCCGGAGGCCATGCTGCGGATCATTCAAAGCGAAACCGGCCGCACCGATCTGACCTTCCACGACATCCGCCCCCATACCCGCATCGGTTTCACCTGGCATACCCCCGACGATGACCATACCGGTTACAAGGGCCAGCTCTGGTGGGAGCGCATGTTCGTGCGTTTCGCCGAAGTCCTGAAACTGTTCGGCGTTCCGGAGGATCGTGCCCTGCCCGCCGCCCGCCGTATGCAGGAAGAGATCCTGCGCATCTCCAATTACGAGATCTACCCCGACACCAAAGAGGTTCTGCAGTACGCCATCGACCGGGGCTGGGAGAATTACATCCTTTCCAACAACTATCCGGATATGGACCTGACCAT
This sequence comes from Clostridiales bacterium, assembly GCA_015058215.1. Taxonomy (GTDB): domain Bacteria; phylum Bacillota; class Clostridia; order Peptostreptococcales; family Anaerovoracaceae; genus SIG262. Next base: position 59,826 of record SVCU01000008.1, on the reverse strand, counting down.
GGATGCCCTGGGCCTCACCCCTTACTTCAAGGACATGGTGATCTCCGCCCGGCTGGGCTGGGATAAGCCCCGCGCCGAACTGTTCCAATACGCTTTGGATCTGGCCGGGATCCGCAGGGTTTCTTCCGGTTTCGTGGATGCCGAGGGCAGCGAAGTGCAATGCTTCATGGTGGGCGATAACCCGGTGGCCGACGTCTTCGGTGCCTCCCGGGTGGGGCTCCCCTGCATCCTTGTTCATAAAAAGACCACCGTGGAGGACCTGGTGCCTGCCGCCTACGAATTCGATACTTTGACCCAAATGAAACAGCTTCTTTAATTTTTCGATACGGAGGATCTAGACATGTTGATCGGTGCTATTTTTCTCATTATTGGACTTGTTAATGTGATCAACCCGGAAATCGGTTGGCAACTTACCACCGGATGGCGCTTTCGCGACGCAGAGCCATCGGATGCAGCCCTGGTTTGGGGCCGGATTGGCGGTGTCTTATTTATACTGGTAGGGCTTCGTTTGCTGTTCCCGTTCTAACTGAGGAACCTATAGAAACTTCTCTTTCATTGAATGATTCAAAAACAAAACCGACCTGCGATACCCGCAGGCCGGTTTTTTTTGAATCCTGTTATAACTGAGCAATGAGAAGTTCTAGGGCCACGTTGCCGTCCATTTTGCCCCGTTTTACGTTGCCGTCCACTTCCATGGCATTCTGCAGCACCTGCCGCAGATGCGCGACGGTATACCTGCTCACCACCGGCAGGGATTTTTTGACGCGGAACTCGTGGACACCGAGAGCGGACACCATTTCGCCGGTGCTGCGCCCGGCTTCCTTCATTTCTTTCACCACCAGGAAAATTTCCAACTGGGAACAGAGCAGAGCCAGGATGCGGTACATGGGCTCGCCCCGGCGCAGAAGACTGCGGAGCTGCAGCAGGGATTCCCCCTTCTTGCCTTCGGCAGCACTATCCAGAATGCGGAACACATCCAGTTCCAGGTTGCCCCCAATGGTCTCCGTCACGTCTTCCTCCGTGATGCGGGGATCAGGGCTGACACCGGCCAGTTTTTTCAGGTCGTTTTCCAGATGATACAGGGTGTAATCCACCTCGCGGGCGGCATTTTTGCGAACTTCGTCAGGGTAGTAGCCCGTCAGATCCAGCAAGGTGCGGAAGGCGTAGGCATCCATGGTCTTGCCGTAGGGTTTCAGGGTGCGAGCCGCGAATTTTTCCAGGTCCGCCTTTTCCATGGGGCCGAATTCGTGGGCACCGCCCAGGTTCTGGATCTTTTTGTAGAGTTTCAAGCGTTTATCCACCTTGCCGGAGGTGAACACCAGCAGGCAGCTTTCGGGAAGATCGTCCATGTATTTCAGCAGGGCTTCTTCGTCCTTTTCACCGAAGCCGCGCAGCGCTTTGCCCTCCAGCGGCGGGAAATCGGGGATCAGCACCACGCGTTTGGGCGAGAAAATAGGCAGGGTCTCACACTGCTCCTGCAAAGTCTGAACGGTCAGGTTTGCGGGGTCGATGCGGGTGAAATCCAGATCTTTGACCGCATCGTTGATGCAGGCTTCCATGATCCGCTCCATGGCCTTTTTCACCAGGTATTGCTCGCGGCCGAACAGAAGGACCGCACCGCGGACAGCGCCCTTCTCCAGTTGGTCTATGAACTTGCGCAGGACGGATGCACCGCCCGGAGTTGCCGTTTTTGCAGCCATGGGGAACCCTCTCTTTGGTTTTCGGGGGAAGCACAGAGAACCCTTTGCAGATCTGTGCGCTGCGCGCAAATTCTGCAGTTCGGTGCGCTTCGCACAAGCTCAGCGGACTGTGCGGACGCGGAAGCCCTTCTCCGTAACGGTGACCAGCACCGCCCCCGAATGATCGTTTCTGTATACCATTATACCCGAATCCTGCAGCTTTTCAAGAACGGATGGTGCGGGATGGCCGTAGGAATTGCCGGCTCCCACCTGGATGACCGCAGCCAGGGGCGAAACCGCCTCCAGAAACGCATCCCCGGTGGAGGACGCGGAACCGTGATGACCCACTTTCAGGATATGGGAAAAGAGATCCGGCCCGGGAACATTGCTTCCCGTTTTTGCCGCAGCACTCTGCCCGCAGAGGGCAAGCATCCCCTCTTCCCCTTCGAAGCCCAGATCGGCGGTCATGAGGACAGTAACGCCCAGATAATGGACCTTCACCACCAGAGAATTGGCATTTTCGTCAGCGGATCCATCGGCGCTTTCAGCAGAGAAGTCCGCAGTGCCGGAGTGTGCAGGAGCCAGGGGCCAAAGGATCTCCATCCAGATGCCTTCCTCCAGATGGATCACGTCGCCGGCGGACACATAGGTGAGCTTCTCCGCCGCAAGGCCCGTATCCTCCAGCACCTCCTGCTGCCGCCCGCGATACCCTTCGTACAGGACCAGCCCGCCTACGGGGAGTTCACGGCAGACGGTGACCAATCCCTTGTAATGGTCGTCGTGGAGATGGGTCACCAACACACCGGAAAGACGCGTGATACCGTTTCCCAGCAGATAGGGAAGCAGCAGGTCCTTTCCCACATCGGAATTTGCGGAACCGCCGCCATCGATGAGAAAATCCTTGCCACCGGGTGTCCGGATGTGAAGGCAGTCTCCCTGGCCTACATCCACGAAAATGAGCCCCGCATCTCCAAGGCCCTGCGGGCCAAACAGCGGAAGAACCAGCGCCAGAAGCAGGAGGCAGGCAATGGCGGCGGCGAATTTCACAGTCTGCCGCCGCCCCAGCATCATCCTGCCCCATTCGGAAAACAGCAGGAAAGCACCGCCGTACCAGAGGATCAGAAAGGCGGCGCCGGGAGCCTCCAGCTTCAGGGGCGCCCCGGCGCCCAGTTTGCCGAGAGCTGCCAAAAGTTCCAGAAGCAGCTCCTCGGCGATGACCCCCAGGCGGGCGGCGGGCTCCAGGCTGCCGCCCGCTCCGCCGCAGGCGCAGAACAGGAACAGGGCGAAGCCCAAAGGCATAATGGTCCCCGCCAGGGCCATGGCCGGCACATTCAGCAGCAAGGAGGCCGGTGCCACCTGCTGAAAGAAAAGCGCCGTCACCGGTGCCATACCGAGAAAGATCACCACCGACGCCCCCAGAGCCGAAGCTGCAGCCAGAACCAGCCGCATCCCAAGATCCTGCCGTACCCGACGGCGCGCCTCTACCCAGGCCATCCAGGGCGGCAGAAACAGTGCCAGAGAGAGCACCGCGCCATAGGACAAAAGGAAACCGGTCTGCAGTGCCCGATACGGATTCCAGAGCGCTGTCGCCACCGCAGCCGCAAGGGCCCCGGTCAGGAGGTCGTATCGCCGGTGCAGCAGATCTCCGACTTTCCGCAGCACGATCATGGTGATGCCCCGCACCACAGACGGCGAGAAGGAGCACAGCGCACCATAGAAGAACAGCGCGCCCAGGCTGATCAGGGTCCCCGCCCGGCCGCCTTTGCTTCCCGCCACCTTCCCCAGCCACAGGCAAAGGATGGTCACATGAAGACCCGAAACCGCCAGCAGATGGGAAAGGCCGCTGTTCTGAAAGGCCGCCTGCAGATCGTCCTCCAGCAGGCTTTTATCTCCCAGCACCATGGCGGTCAGAAGCGATGCTGTGTCCCGGTCCGTGTTCTCCTCCAGCCAAAGGCCAAACCGCTGCCGCAGCAGATCCGGCAGGCCCGGAAGCGGTCGGAAGCGGCCCGTCTCCCGGACGAAATCCCCTTGGGTGCTGCCCAGCACCCGGATCTCTTTTCCCCTCAAATAGGCAGCATAATCAAACCCGCCGGGGTTTCGCAGGCCGACGGGGAGCTCCAGTTTGGTCCAAAGGGTGATCTCCCGGCCCCCCAGCCGGTCCCAGTGTTCCGGCAGTCCGGTGCAGTCGATCAGCACCGTTTCATCGCAGCCCATTCCGACACCGGTGCCGAGTTCAGAAGCACCGGCGCTTTCCATTGAGACGGCTTCCGCCCGCAGCAACAGGCGGCAGCCGTTTTCCCGCCGCTCTACTGCTTGGACCCGGCCGGTCAAAAGCACTTCCCGGCCGGCCAGGTCCATCAGTTCCGTAGAGCTGTGGCGGGCGGCCTGAAACCGGAAGCCGCCCGCCAGGAACAGCACTGCGGCCAGGGCGGCAGCCCGCCGCTGCCGCTTTTGAAGGTCCGGCGGCAGCGGCTCCCGGCGAAGCCGGGGCCGCAGGGGCTGCCCTCCGTCCGGTTCCGGGCTGCCCGTTTCTGCGCGGGCCAAACTCCAGGATCCGGCCCGCGCCAGCGCCCAGCCACCTGCCAATAGCGCCAGCGCCCCTCCTAAAAGGGCAGACTCTGCCAGCTCCGGCCTGCACCAGGCCGCGTAATAAATTCCTGCCAAAAAGGCACAACAAAAAACACAAAGAGGACGCCGCACCGGTCTCTCCTTTCCGGGTCGTCCTCAACATCTGCCCCCATTATACATTCCATTTTCTGGAATTTCAAGCCTCTTTTCTTTTTCTCCTTCTCCATGCGGTTCCTGTATTTCCATCTTCGCCGCTGCCGCACCAAACGCCGCCGGCCGCATACTATGAAAAGACAGTGAATCGCAGAAAGGAGTGAGTCCCTTGCCCTCAGTTTATCTCAGCCCCTCCGTCCAGGATTTCAACACCACCATTCTGGGCGAAAGCGAAGAATTTTTCATGAACCTGATCGCCGATGCCATGATTCCCTATCTGGAGGCTTCCGGCATTACTTACGGCAGAAACGATCCCGGCATGACCCTGGCCCAGGTCATCGCCCAGTCCAACGCAGGAAACTACGATTTCCATCTGGCTCTCCATTCCAACGCCGCACCGGATCATCTTGTAGGCGTTCTTCGCGGCCCCGATGTGTACTATTATGCCACCAGCACTCCCGGCCGCGCCGCCGCCGAACTCTTCGCATCCAATCTGCAGAAGATCTATCCGGAGCCTTCTGCCGTAGGCATCATTCCGAGCACCACTCTGGCAGAGCTGCGCCGCATCCGCGTACCTTCCAACCTGATCGAGATCGCCTATCACGACAACTGGGCCGATGCGGTCTGGATCGCGGAAAACATCGAGGCCATCGCCGCCAATCTGGTGCTCTCCCTCACCGAGTACTTCGGCATCCCCTTCGTCAACCTTTACTGACAAGGCCATCCGGCATCCCCTTCGTTCGTCCCTACTGACGGGACTCTGCGGGCTGCCTCCCCGGGAAGGCACCGCCGGCGAACGGGTTCATATAAAAAGGGCTGTCCGGATCCTTCCGGGCAGCCCCTGTTCGTTTCGGTTTCTTTTATTCCGGGATCCGCCAATCCACAGGTGCGATGCCATTGGCCTGCAGGAAGGTGTTGGCTCTGGAGAAATGTCTGCAGCCGAAGAAGCCGCTGTAAGCGGACAGCGGGCTGGGATGGGGTGCGGACAAAATCAGATGGTTCGGATTTTCCAACAAGGCTTTCTTCGCCCCCGCATTGGCTCCCCACAGCAGAAATACCATGGGTTTCTCCCGCTGATCCAGCAGGCGGATCACCCGGTCGGTGAAGGTTTCCCAACCCTTTCCCTTGTGAGAATTGGCCTGGCCGCCCCGCACGGAAAGCACCGTGTTCAGAAGCAGCACCCCCTGGTCCGCCCAGGCTTCCAGGAACCCATGGGACGGCGCCGGGATCCCCAGATCGCTCTCCAGCTCCTTGAAAATATTCTTCAGGGAAGGCGGCTGCGGTACTCCCTTCTGCACGGAGAAGCAGAGGCCATGGGCCTGGCCCGGTCCGTGGTAAGGGTCCTGCCCCAGGATCACCACTTTTACATCGCTGTACGCGGTGTGCTTCAGGGCGTTGAAAAGATCCCCCGCCGGCGGATACACAGGGCCGCTGCGATATTCGCTCAGCAGGAACTGCCGCAGATTCCGGTAATACTCTTTTTCGAATTCGTCGGCCAGGAGATTATCCCAGTCGTTTCCCAGGTGTACCATAGGATCCTCCGTCAGCGGCACAGCTCGGTGCGCCGCCCTATTTCAAAAACTTTTTGTAGGCTTTAAACGCCGACGGCAGACTGTAAGCGCGTTCCACTTCCTCTGCCGTTGCCCATACCTGATGAGCGTTGCCTTGCGGTGCCTCGGGAAAGGCGATTTCCCAGGCCTTCATATGCCACTCCACATGACTGAACACGTGCTTGCTATCTGGCAAAGGCTTGCAGGCCGCTTTCGCTGCAGCGGATTCCGCCTCCGGGCCGCAGCCCATGGTTCTCAGCAAGTCCGCCGCTGTTTCCTTCGCTTCAGAAGGCCCCAGATCGCCCTCTGCGCCGGGGATTTCCCACAGACCGGCCAGCAGCCCTTTTCCCTCTCTTTTCCGCAGGAAGCAGCGTTTTTTTCCGTCCTTCCCCGGATAGGTCAGAAGGAGCAGCGTCCGCTGCTCTGTCCGCCGGGCTTTCGCAGCCCCCTTCACGGGAAGTTCCGCCGTCAGCCCTTCCGCCGCGGCTCTGCAAAGGCCCCGCAGGGGACAGAGGCCGCAGCGCGGCTCTCCATTGGGGATGCAGACCATGGCACCCAGATCCATGAGAGCCTGATTGAAATCACCGGGGGCTTCTTCCGGGATCACCGGTGCCAGCTCCCGCTCCATATTCTTCTTGGTTTCCTGCAGGGCGATGTCGTTGTACCGGGCAAGGACCCGGGACAGCACCCGCAGCACGTTTCCGTCCACCGCCGGCACGGGCTGTCCGAAGGCAATGGAGGCAATGGCCCCCGCCGTATAGCTTCCGATGCCCGGCAGTTTTTCCAGCTCTGCGGCCGTACCGGGAAGCTCTCCCCCGTACTCCGCCATTACCAGTTTTGCCGCCTTCTGCAAATTGCGGGCCCGGTTGTAATACCCAAGACCTTCCCACAGCTTCAGCAGCTTTTCTTCGGGAAGCTCCGCCAGTTCCTTCACGCCGGGCACTTCCTGCAAAAAGCGCAGGTAATAAGCCGTTCCCGCCTCGATGCGGGTCTGCTGAAAAATGATTTCCGAAAGCCAGATGTGATAGGGCTTCGGTTCCTTCCGCCAGGGAAGATCCCGGGCCTCCCGGCCGTACCATTCCAGCAGAGGCGATACGATGCGCTCCAGCAGTGCTTTGTCTTGTTCTTTCGTCATACGCCGAAATCTCCGATGTCCGCTTCCAGATAGATCTCCGCCGCCATCAGATTGCCTTCCCGCAGCGCATTGATCAGCTGCTTGTGGGACTTTACATCCAGCAGTCCCGAGGAAGGCGTCCATTTATCCCAGTAATGCTGGGCATAAGCGCGCCGCAGAATATCCATGGAGCGTTCCAGTTCCTTGTAAATATAATTGTTTTCGGCATAGGATGCCAGCTTCAGGTGGAAGGCCGCATTATGGTCCCAGTGGGCCCACATATCGTCCCCCGCCTCCGTGTCACAGCACAGTCGGTTCAGTTCCTCCAGCTCCGCAAACTGTTCCTCCGTCAGTTTGCCGCAGAAGGTCCGCAGACAGACCTTTTCCAGGATGGAACGGAAGGTCAGGATCTCGTAAATATCCTTTGTGGTCAGCGCGATGATCTGGTATCCGCACCGGGGAATGCTGCGCAGCACCCCCTGACTGCAGAGAGCGATCAGCGCTTCCCGCACCGGAGCCTTGCTGACGCCGTGCTTCTCCGTCAGATCCTTCTCACTGATGATCTGGCCGGGTTTATATTCATCCCGAATAATACCATCCAGCACCGCGGCGTAGACCGCGTCTTTCAGAGTGCTGTCCTTTTTCATAAGGTACCTCCAAAGTTTCTCTCAATGAAATCATTATAATTTGAAAACCCGCATTTGTCCATGTCCTTTCCTCTTGACCGCCCCATTTCTCCGTGATATGATTAGTAATCATATCAGAAGCTTACCGTAGGAGGATATCCCGAAATGGACCAGAAAATCTATCGTAATTTTGTCAACATCTTGAAGCAGGAACTGGTTCCCGCACTGGGCTGCACCGAACCCATCGCCATCGCCTATGCCGCCGCTAAGGCACGGTCCATTCTGGGTCAGCAGCCGGATCGCATCGAAGTTCTCTGCTCCGGCAATATCATCAAAAACGTAAAAGGCGTAACCGTTCCCAACTCCGGCGGCCTGAAAGGCATTGAAGCCGCCGCCATCCTGGGTGTTCTGGGCGGCGATGCCGACGTGGAACTGGAAGTTCTGGAAAGCGTCACCGCAGACCACATCGCCCGTACCAAAGACCTGATCGGCACCGATTACTGCACCTGCCGTCTGGCCGAAGGCGTAGAAAACCTCTATGTCGCCGCCAAGGTCATCACCCGCGATCACTTCGTCGAAGTCACCATCGTCAACCGCCACACCCTGATCACCAAGATCGTAAAGGACTGGGAAGTGATCTACTCCCTGGACCCCATGGCCGACAAGAAGGGCATCGCCGCCGCCGAGGAAGAGGCCGCAGACCGTTCCCTGCTCTCCATTGCCCGCATCCTGGAATTCGCTGAATCCGTCAATGTGGAAGACGTGAAGGACGTGCTGGACCGCCAGATCCAGATGAACAGCACCATTTCCGACGAAGGCATGAAGAATGCCTACGGCGCACAGGTAGGCCGCACCCTGCTGAACGTCTACGGTGACGACATCAAGGTTCGCGCCCGCGCCCGCGCAGCCGCAGGCTCCGATGCCCGTATGGGCGGCTGCTCCCTGCCCGTTGTCATCAACTCCGGCAGCGGCAACCAGGGCATGACCGTTTCCCTGCCCGTTATCGAATACGCCAAAGAACTGGGCGTTTCCGACGAAAAGCTCTACAGAGCCCTCTGCATCAGCAACCTGATCTCCGTCCACCAGAAAAAGTACATCGGCAGCCTCTCCGCCTACTGCGGCGCAGTCACCGCTGCCAGCGGTGCCGGTGCTGCCATCTCCTATCTCTGCGGCGGCGACTACAACGCCATCTGCAACACCATCGTCAACACCATCGCCAACGTGGGCGGTATCGTCTGTGACGGTGCCAAGAGCTCCTGCGCAGCCAAGATCGCTTCCGCCGTGGATGCCGCCATCCTGGCCCACCACCTGGACAGCGCCGATCACGTATTCCAGTCCGGCGAAGGCATCGTACAGGACGACATCGAAGCCACCATCGCCAGCATGGGCCACATCGGCCGCGTGGGCATGAGAAGCACCGATACCGAAATCCTGAAGATCATGATCGACCAGAAGGACGAATAATTCCGAAGGGCACTGCCTTGAAAAAAGCCGCGACGGAGCAGCCCTCCGAAGCAGCTCGCAAGATGGATGCTTTCAGACCGCTCCCCTCATGAAAATTGGGGGATTTGGAGAACTCAAAAAGAGGCAGGGTACAACTTGTACCCTACCTCTTTTTTCAAACACTCCAAAGCCCCGAGCCAATTTTCTCACTCGCGGCGCGGGAAAGCATGGCCATCTTTCGAGAAAGCTTCTTCCAGGCCGCCCCGCCGCGGTTTCCCAAATCTCAATCTTTCCTCTTGGATCCTGTAGCGATTCAACCACTTGTTTGCTCTTACCTCTATGTCGAAAGCCTTTCTTTTAATTATGTTTTATCACGAGATATTCAAAGACTCATATTCCCGTCTCATACGTTCTTCCGCCTGTTTATAAATGGCAGCCTGCTTCCGAGGATGATTATTTATCTCGTTCATTACGATTTCAACACATTCTTCGTTTGTAAATATCCTTCTAAAAAGTTTGATTTTCTCAAAGTTTTCTAGAAGTGCAGCCCTAAATTCTTTTTCAGACATTCCGAGCTGTTCTTTTATGTCTGTCATCCACTCAATGACAGCCGGGGGCATTGTTGCGCTTGAAGCGTTGTAAGGGAAGCAAGATTTAAGGGTATACTCCATCACAACCTTCTTCATTTCCTCAGAAGGTTGGAAGATTTCTTGGTTTCCCATGCCACTCAAATCATAGGCTACCACTTCGCAAAGCATAGTAAACGCCGATTTTATACGATCCTCTTCCATAAGGAATTGATACATGTTCATTCGAGTATTTCGATAAAGTCCCATATCACCTACTTTAAAATGCTCTCCAGCTTGAATATTGAATTCTCGCCAGAGGATATCTCTATACCTCAAATGCAAAGGGTTGTCATGAAAGAGCATATAATTCATATCCCACACAGACATTCGCTTTGTCCGATGCAGGTATAAAACATACTCGTTTTCCTCCAGTTCCTTAATAGCTGCTTCGGTTAAAGCATAATAGCGTTCTGGATATTTCACTTCCAGTCTGTCAATATTACCACTATTGAGCAAACGAGTTATTAACTCAGCCTTTTTTCCTGCTGTCTTTTCGCCAATTGCTTGGAGTTCAGCTTTAATATCAATAACTGTTTGACGTTCCAAAGCAGACTTCAAGTCTCCAATGACAAGGAATCCTCGTTCAAGTAAAGAATTTAAAACATTCTGCGGGTTCCCAACAGAATACTGATATAGCCAGAAGTGTTGGAACGAATTACCTCCACCCACTTTATAGGTGTTAGCATAATGCAACATAAGAATTTCATGGGGATAAAGCCCCTGCTTGGAAAGGGTGGCTGTCTTCAAAAGTGTTTCTAGCGGAATAATCCCTTCTTTAGAAACTATAGGCTGTGGTTTCGCAATTTCTTCTGGAAGCGAAGATTCTGTTGCTTGTTCAGTGATTGCAGAATCCATTTCATCCGTCTGACCGGCTTGTGCAATCATTTCATCATACACTTTCAAAATATCTTCTTTTACCGAAACCGCATTTACTTTTGTCATACCAGCTTGTTTCAGTAGCGCTTCATCGAATGTCATTATTTCATCGATAACCCCAAGTAAATAATCCAAGTTTTTCTTTACTTCATCAGGATTATTCGACGTATTTGCAACATCCTGGTACCGTTTGAGATTTCCGAGAAGACTTTTAATATATGGTATTTGGTTACTTCTATCTTCAGAATACGTAGTCTTTTGGTTTTTCTTATTTTCCTTCACTAACTCAATTGCTACTAGAATAACAATAATCGCAACGAATATCCCTGCCGCAAGCAGTATTGTTTTCCAAAAGCCAATCACAAGGAAAAGGATAAGTATTATAATAATTACGGCCATAAAACCAAGGCCGAACATAAAATCTCCAAAGGTTGCTGGTTCTTGTGCTTGATACTGCGTCACTGGCACATGCGTGGAACTATTTCGAGTTTTAGAACCTGAATATGTTTTTTTTGACGAATAAGATCGCTTCTTTCCCTTCCTCTTTCGTCCCGAAGGCATTTTCTTCAAGGCCTTTCCAAGTTCATAAAAATAGTCCTGCCCTCTCCTACGTCTATCTGCATTCTTTTTATCAAAACCCCAGTAGTTCTTTTTTGCCACTTCCCCGCCTCCTTTTTTGCAATAATTATATAGCACCCATTACTATAATTCAATATCGCCCGACCGCTTTGCCTCTGCGATTATTAGACCTGCACACTCTTCAATCTTTCAACCATGCATATTTAATTCTCGCGAAATTGCCGAGTTTATAACTTGGCGCTGACCCTTTAGGGCCACAGCCAAATGTCCAGGAACGACAAATCCGAATAACACGCTGGAAGCGTCCGTATGGACACGGGAAAACAAAATACGATTCCGCCGCCGGGGCAGTTATTTCTTTTTTGTGTACACGTGGACGCTTTCCGTGTTGGTCAGGTAGACCGCATTGGAGTAGCACAGGTCGAATTCCAGCACGTCCCCCACGTGGATCCGATCCTTCACCGCCTCCACATCCAGGATGGTATGGTCCGAGGAAGCCCCCAGCACTTCCACCCCTTCCATGCGTGGGGTCAGGTCGCCGGGCTCACCGTAGTCCACCCGGCCGATGGCCACCAGGGCGCGGCAGCGGTCGCCCCGGTCTTCGTAGACGGGCTGGCGGCCGAAGGAGTCGTAGGAGAGTTTACCCACGGGGTGGCTGGGCTTGGTTTTCAGTTCCACCACTTCCGCCTTCAGGGTAAAGACATGACGGTGCAGCAGATCTGTTTCATAGCCCCAGATGTTGCCCTGCAGAATGCTTTCTCCCAGGCGGAGCAGGTTGATGCCGGCGGGCATGGTGCCTTCCAGTACCATGGGGACGGAGGAGGTGGAGCCCCCGCTGATCCACTGCAGTTTGCGGCCGATGGCTTCTTCCACGGCCCGGGCGGCATCCAGAAGTTCTTCCATTTTTTCAGGGGTGGCGGCCACAGAGCCGTAGCAGCCCAGGTTGGTGCCGATGCCTACAAGTTCCAAATTGTCCAGCTCCCGTTCCACTTCCAGGGCGGCGGCAGCCAGTTCTGCACGGTCCCAAAAGCCTTCCCGCAGATCGCCCAGATCCACCATCAGCAGCACCTGGTGGGTCTTGCCCTGGCGGGCAGCCTCTTCGTTCAGGGCGCGCAGCACGGTGAGTTCGCTCTCCAGACTGGCTTCGCTGTAGCGGACCACGTCCGCCAGCTCGGAGAGCATGGGGATGCGGATCAGCAGCAGCGGAGTCCGGATGCCGTTTTCCTTGCAGCGCTTTAGCTGCTCGATACGGGAGGAGGCAATGAAAGCCAGACCGCTTTCGTCAAATGTTTTCACCACTTCCGGCAGGGCGGTGAACCCCTTTACCACGCCGGCGATCCCGATAGACGAAAACTGGCAGCGCCCTTTCAGCGCTGCCAGATTTTCCTGCAATTGATCGAGATCGATTTCCAGGGCCGGATACCGGATCTCATTTTGTTTCATTTACTTTGCTTCCTTTGCCAGTTTCTTAGCCTTTGCCAGGCGAACACCTTCCGCGTTGGCAACGGTGATGCCCATGAAGGCCAGTGCGATGGTGACGATGGGCATCAGCCAGTTGAAGATGGCGTAGATGCCGTATTCAGCAACACCCAGGCCCAGGGTACCGGCGATGAAAACGCCGCAGGTGTTCCAGGGGATCAGAGCGGAAGTAACGGTACCGGAACTTTCCAGAGCGTTGGACAGAGTCTTGGGATGGAGGCCCTTCTTGCGATATTCTTCCGCATACATACGGCCGGGGATGATGATGGAAATGTACTGTTCGGGCATGGTGGCGTTGGACAGTACGCAGGTGGCTTCGGTGAGGGTGACCAGAGAAGCGGGACTCTTGGCCAGCTTCTTGATCTTATCTACGATAACACCCAGCTGACCGGTGTATTCGACAATACCGCCGAACATCATAGCCAGGATGGTCAGGGAGATGGAGAACATCATGTTCATCAGACCGCCGCTGTTCAGCAGTTCGTCGATTTCGTAGATGCCGGTTTCGCATTCAAAACCGTTCATGCCGGCATAGAGCAGGGAGCCCAGAGTGCAGTCGCCGCCCTGGAAGATCAGGCCCATAACAGCACCGGTGATGATGCCCAGGGTGATGCCGGGGATGGCGGGCATCTTCATAGCAACCGCCACGATAACAACGAGGGGAGGCAGCAGCAGCAGGGGGTTCAGGTTGAACATTTCGGACAGAGTGGAGGAAAGTTCCACCACCTTGCTGGTGTCGGCTTCGCCGCCGTGGTACTGCAGGATGCCCAGCACTGCGAAGAAGACGATGCTGATTCCGTAGGTGATACCGGTGGGCAGCAGCATGAACTTCACGTGGGTCATAACGTCGGTACCGGCCATGGCGGGAGCCAGGTTGGTGGTATCGGACAGGGGGGACATCTTGTCACCGAAGTAAGCACCGGACAGAACGGCACCGGCGGTCATGGCAGGGTCCATATCCAGACCGACTGCGATACCCATCATGGCAACGCCCATGGTACCGATGGTACCCCAGGAAGTACCGGTTGCCAGAGAAGTGATGGAGCAGATCAGCAGAACTGCCACGAAGAAGATGGAGGGATGCAGGATCTTCAGACCGTAGTAGATCATGGCGGGGACGACGCCGGCATCCAGCCAGATACCGATCAGTACACCAATGATGGCCAGAATGATGATGGACTGCATGGCACTGTTGATGCCGCTCATCATTGCCTTTTCGATGTCTTCCCAGGAATATTTCAGATAGAGAGCCATCAGTGCTGCGATGATAACACCGATGAACATGGGGATGTGGGGATCAACGCCATAAACCAGAATGGCGACTGCCATGATCGCGATCAGAAGGATCATGGTGATCAGACCGTGGATCAGCTTGGTTTCTTTCACGGACTTGGTCTTCTTTTCTTCGTTCATTTTAGATAATACCTTTCTTTTTGCCCTTTGGGCAGTGTGTCCTCTAAGGGAATGAAGCCATTCTACTACACCGCCCGAAAATTTGCAAGTCTATTTCTATAAAAATTTATACAAAATTTATATTATGCATAAAAACCGGCTGTTTTGAGGATAAACAGCCGGTTTTTGAGGAATTTTTATTCATTTATGCAATCCAGATCGCACGCGACCGCGGACCCGTCACCGGGCAGCGGCCTTGTACAGACCGGATTTCTCTACCGCTGGTACATCCGGTAGAGGCCGGCGTAGACCCCGTTCTTCGCCATCAGTTCTTCATGGGTACCCTGTTCGGCGATACCTTCTTCCGTCAGCACCAGGATCACCCTGGCATTGCGGATGGTGGTGAGCCGGTGGGCGATGGTGAAGGTGGTGCGGCCTTTGGCCAGCTTTTCCAGACTCTGCTGCACCAGCAGTTCACTTTCGTTATCCAGTGCGCTGGTAGCTTCATCCAGGATCAGGATGGGCGGATTCTTCAGGAAGACCCGGGCGATGCTGATGCGCTGCTTCTGACCGCCGGAAAGCTTCACGCCCCGTTCGCCCACGTAGGTGTCGTAGCCGTCGGGGAGGGCCAGGATGAATTCATGGGCACCGGCCTTCTTGGCCGCTTCCATCACTTCTTCCCGGGAAGCGCCGGGCTTGCCGTACTCGATGTTTTCCAGCACGGTACCGCTGAACAGGTAGACGTCCTGCTGCACCACGCCGATCTGGGACCGCAGGGAACGGCTGGTCACGTCTTTCACATCGTGGCCGTCCACCAGGATCCGACCCGCCGTCACATCGTAGAACCGGGGGATCAGATTGCAGAGGGTGGTCTTGCCGCCGCCGGAGGGACCCACAAGGGCCACGCTTTCACCGGCAGGGACCCGCAGATCGATATTGGAAAGGATCTGTTTTTCGTCGTCGGAATAATGGAAGCTGACCTTATCGAAAACGATCTCGCCCTTCACGGGAGGCAGTTCCTTCGCATCGGGCCGATCGGTGATTTCGGAAGTGGCATCCATGATCTCGATGAAGCGTTCGATGCCGCTCATGCCCTTCTGGAACTGTTCCGTGAAATCGATGATCTTGCGGATGGCGGTCAGCAGCATGGAAACGTACAGCAGGTAGGCCATCAGGTCTGCCGCGTCGATGCGGTCGGCGATGAGGAACAGCGCCCCCACCACCACAACGATGATGTACATGGCACCGTCAAAGAAGCGAACGGTGCTCTGGAACCCGGCCATGGCGTTGTACTGCTCTTTTTTGATCTCCAGGAAATCCACGTTGCCCTTGTTGAACTTCTCTTCTTCCACGGTTTCGTTGGCGAAGGACTTCACCACCCGGATGCCCAGAAGGCTGTCTTCCACCTGTGCGTTCAGTTCACCGATCTGGTAGCGGGATTTTTTGAACGCCCGGCGCATACGGCCCCGGAAGGCCATGGAGCAGGCGATCATGAAGGGGATCATGGCGAAGATGATCACCGTCAGCAGCAGGTCCGTCTGGGCCAGAATGACGAAGGATACCACCAGCTTCAGCCCGGCGATGAAATATTCCTCCGGGCAGTGGTGGGCGAATTCCGTCACGTCGAACAGGTCGCTGGTGATGCGGCCCATGATCTGCCCCACTTTGGTGTTGCTGTAATACGAGAAGGAAAGATCCTGCAGATGGTGGAACAGGTCTCTCCGCATATCGGTCTCGATGCGGGCACCCATCACATGACCCGTATAGGCCATATAATAGTTTGCGGCCACATCGATGATGCGCAGAACTATGTACAGAACCCCCAGTTTCAGAACCAGGGAGACGGTGAGGGACGCCAGATCGTCGATGGCGGTATCGGTGATGCGGCGCACGATGAGAGGCAGCACCAGATCACAGATCGTGGTCAGCGCGGCACAGAACAGGTCCATCACCAGGATCCACTTGTATTTCTTGAAGTAAGGCAGAAAGCGTTTCACCAGATAGGACGTTTTCATTGTTGTTCCGGTATGCTTGCTCACTGCTTTTTCTCCTTTTTGCTGAAGATGACCCGCAGCATGAATACGGGCAGGGCCATCATGCGGCCGATGCGGGAAGGCTCCTGCAGCAGGCGATACAGCCATTCCAGACCGTGCTTCTGGTAGAATTCAGGGGCCCGTTTCACGTTGCCGGCCCACACATCCAGGCTGCCGCCCACGCCCATGGCGCAGCGCACGTTCAGAATGTCCTTATAGGCTTCCACGAACTTTTCCTGCTTGGGAGCACCCAGGGCCACGCAGAGGAACCTGGCCCCGGAGCGGCCGATCTCTTCGGCCAGGGCCCGCTCTTCTTCGGGCTTGAAGTACCCGTGGTGCGTACCGGAAATAATCAGACCGGGATAGGCCTTCTTCATGGCCTCCGCTGCCGCATCGGCGGTGCCGGGCTTGGAGCCCAGAATGTAGACACCGTAGCCTTCCTTTGCTGCATCGGCCAGAATGTCGCTGAGGAAGTCCACACCGGTGACCCGCTCCGTCAGAGGATCCTTCAGGATGCGGGAGGCATAGACCAGACCGATGCCGTCGGGGATTACCAGAGCTGCTTCCTTCAGGATGCGGGCCAGTTCTTCGTCTTCACCGGCCCGTACCACGATCTCGGAGTTGGGGGTGACGATCAGGTCACAGCCCTCCCGGGTCAGCAGTTCCTTATAGGCTGCCATGGCACCCTTCCGGTCCACCTTGTCTACGGCCACACCTAAAATGTTCAGTTTGTTGCGTTCCATTGTTTCGTCCTTTTGAGGCCCGCCGGATTCGGAATTTGGCGGGCCGCTACTTCCACTGCTGCAGCAGCTCTGCGGCTGCTCTTCTGTTCATTTTTTCCCGTTCCTTCAGGGCTGCGGCGGCTTCTGCGGCCCGTTCTCTTTCCGCACCCATGACACGGTCGATTTCATGCTTCAAGGCCTCCGCGGTTAGTTCCGCCACGGGGATGCAGGCATCGGAGCCCATATCCTTGATGAAGCTGTCCACCTTCACGTCGTAGGAGATGCCCACGGTGGGAGTGCCGCCGGCTGCAGAGAACACCAGGGAGTGGAGGCGCATACCCACCACAGCTTCCATGGAGCCCAGCATACCGATCAGTTCCTCGGCGGAATGACGGTTCTTGCAGGCGCAGAACGGTTCTTTCATGAGGGCGGTCACCTTTTCGGCCGCGGCGATATCCTTGGGGATCTCCACGGGCAGGAACACGGGCAGCACGCCATAAGTACGGGAAGCGTAGTCGGCAGCCTCTGCCACCGCTTCGTAATTGCGGAAGGAATCCCAGTTTCGCAGGCAGAAGCCCATTTTCTTTGCATCCGCGGGTACGCCTTCGGCTTCGAAGGCTGCTTCCACAGCGCCCTTGGAGGCAGGAGTCAGATTGACCACAGGATCCGCCGCCAGCGTGATGCGGGGCCTGGTCACATTGAGTTCCTTCAGGAATTCGTAGGAATTGCTGTCCCGGAGGGTGATCACATCGGGCTTTGCATTGAGCACCCTGGTGACCTTCTTCCGGTTCTTATCGTTGATCAGGGGACCGATGCCGCAGCCGTACATGATCACCTTGCAGCCGCAGGCCTTGGCAGCGGCCAGGGTGAACAGGTAGAACAGCAGAGAGCGGGAAGAGGTCACATCCTGGATCAGGCTGCCGCCGCCGTTGACGAAGAGCTTGGCCTTCCGCAGGCGGCTGAAGAACTTGAACAGGTTAAAAATATAGAAGGAATTTACCTTGTGAGAAAGTCTGGTCTCCTCTTTGTTGCGGCTCATGACCCAGAAGTCCATGTCGGGGTCCACCTCGCGGAGCTGCATCAGGATGGCCCGCAGGATGGCTTCGTCACCGGCATTGCCCTTGCCGTAAGCACCGCAGAGAACGGCACCGTTCCGGCCTTCGGGGATGCTGCGGCGGCGGATCACCGTACGGTAGATCTCCTCCTGGTCTTTCTTCATGCGTTCCAGACTGAAGGTGTCGCGCGCTTTCTTATACAGCGCTTCCCCCAGTTCCTTCCGCAGAGCGGGGTTGCCCGCCAGACGTACCAGGTAGCCCGCAAAGGTTTCCACGTCGCCGGGTTCGAAGAGGAAGCCGGTTTCGCCGTGAGTGATCAGGTCGGGAATGCCGCCCACACAGCTAGCCACAGCGGGGCAGCGCACCTGCGCGCCTTCCAGCAGGGAATACGGAAAGGTTTCGGACAGGGAGGCCAGAACGTTGATGTCCACGTCCTGGAAGAAGCCCTTCATATCGCTGACCCAGCCGCAGAATTCCACCCGGTCCTCCGCATGGAGCTCCTTCACCAGGTTCCGCAGCAGCTCTTCCTCTTCGCCGCTGCCGGCGATCTTCAGGCAGATGCGGTCGTCGGTCTCCGCCGCCAGGGACACCGCCCGGATGACGGTGCTGATATCCTTGATGGGGTTCAGACGGGCGGCGATGCCCACCACCACCCGTTCTTTGGGATACTGCTCGGCGGCCCGTTTCTTTTCCACCAGGGCCGCTTCCTCCGGCGTGCCGAAATCCAGACCGTTGTAGACGATAAAGATCCGCTGCGGGTCAAAATTGCGGCTGATGAGCCGTTTCTGCATATCGCTGGCCACAGACACCAGATAGTCCATGCGCCGCAGGGCGATGTTGTTGATGGTGCCGAAGGTATGCTGTTTGAAGGGCATACCCAGATAATCCAGCCGGGGGTCCGAATGGACGGTGGACATAACGGGGATCTTCCGCTTTCGTCCCACGATGGCCCCCACCATGTTGGCACGGGCACCGTGGCAGTGGATCACTTCGGGCTTGAAGGCATCCACCGCATCCAGAGCCACCTTTACGTCTCTCTGGGCCATCATGCCGTTTTCCGTTTCGATCACGTTGAGGCCCATTTCCTTCCCTTCCTGGGCCAGTACGCCCTTGCGGAAGCTGATCAGCTGCAGGTCGTTATCCCGGGAAAGTTCTTTGCAGAGGGACAGGATATGGGTCTTGCCGCCGCCGATATCACCGCCGGCGGCCAGGATCATGATTCTCATAGTAAACTTGATCTCCTAATTTTGGTTTGTGCTTTAGTACAGGCAGAAGATGATTTTGGCGGCTTCGCCTCTGGATACGGGATCCAGGGGGCGCAGCATGCCCGCATCACCGCTGATGATGCCCTGGCCCACCAGGCTCTTCACGTAGGGAGCTGCCCAGGAGGCCACTTTATTTGCATCCTTGAAATCCAGTTCCGCTTCGGTGTAGCCTCGTTCCTGGATACGACCGATGATGGTCATTACTTCCTGACGGGTCACCTGAGAGGTGCCGTTGAAGCGGACCCCGTCGTTGTATTTCACACCGGCGATGATGCCGGTAGCGTACATGGCTTTGGCTGCGGGAAGCGCCCATTCGGGGATCTTGTCCGCATCGGTATAGGGCAGTTCCACATCATCGTAACGGCCTTCGATGCCCAGCCAGCGGGCCATCATTACGGCGATCTCCTGACGGGTCATCTTGTTGTTGGGCTGGTATTCGATGCCGTTTGCGGTCTCAACGCCCTTGGTGAGACCCTGCTGGTACAGGTAGTTGGCGTAACTTTCCGCCCAGTGGCCTTCCGTATCCTTGAAGGGGATCTCGGCTGCGTAAATTTCACCGCTGCCGGTATCGCCTTCCTCTTCGTTCTTTTCTTCCGGTGCCAGGGTCAGGAACTTACGGGCCATGTTGCCGGAAAGGTCGCGGACGGTGACGGCCACCTGATGGTCGTAGGGATCCGCTGCGGGAAGTTCGGCGGTGAAGCTCTGCCCTTCCTGGGAATAGACGAATGCCAGAGGCTTGCCGTCATAGGTCAGCTGTACCTGCTGCTGGGTGATGGCACCATCCGCATCATCGGAGATGACACCCACCACGGAAAGGCCGTCCAGGGTCAGTTCCACAGAGGGAGCCTGATTGTCCACATAGGTGCCCTTGCTGGCTACGATCTGGTCTGCATAGATGGTACCGGAGGCCGCGCCGCCGCCCATGATGCCGATGCCCTGCAGCGCGGTAACGCCCTGGGGAACGGCGAAGGAGATCCGCTTCCAGCCTTCAAAATCAATGGCGGAACCGGCTACCGTGACCGCGCCTTCGTTGCTGTGGAAGGTGGCGGACAGGGAATTCTTGGAGTGATCGCCGTAGACCCACAGGTTCAGGGTGTTCAGTTCCTTAGTCAGGGGCAGTTCCAGAGGCAGCACCAGTTCGGTCTTGCCTTCCGCTGCGGTGAAATCGTAATCCAGCTGCAGGCTCTTGCTGCCGTAGCGCACCAGAGCCTTGTTGTTATCCATCAGCTTGCCTTCGATACCGGCTGCGGTGCCGTTCGCAAAGACCTGATACTCTTCAAAATCTTCCACCAGGTAGCCTTCGGAGACCACCTTCACTTCGGCGGAAGCGGTGATGCCGCCGGCAGAAACGGTGACAGTGCCCTGCCCCTTGGTGATGTCTGCAGCGGTGAACAGACCGTTCTCATCGATGGTACCGATGTCGCCGGTGACCGTCCAGGTGTAGCAGCTGTCATCGCTGATCAGAGGCACGGTATGGTAATGGGCGGAAGCGGTAAAATCGTAGCTTTCGCCGCTGTACAGGGTGACCTGAGAGACCTCGTTCCCGCCCGCCTGGCTGCGCAGCTGTACGCTTTCGGGCGTATCGATGATGTTGATGTTGACGAGGCCGCCCACTTCGCCGTAGCCGGCGATCAGGGTTTCCGTCCCCGCCTTTTTCCCGGCGGTGAACACGTTCCCCTCCACGGTGCCGAGCCCCTTCTGGCTCTTATAGGTCACCTTTTCGGCGGAGATGCTCACAGGATGGTAGGCCGCATCCGCCGCCTTGGCGGTCAGTTCAACGGAGCCGCCGGTCAGGAGCATGGCATTAAAGGGATACAGGAACAGCCGGGCGGCCTTACCGGTGGCCGGCTGGTCCGTGTAGAATACGATGTAATTGCCGCAGCTTCTCAGGGAGCCGCCGGAGGGCTTGTTGATGGTGGTCATTTCGGACTCACCGGGATACATGGTCTGCAGGGTGGTGGAACCGCCGCCGTCCATATTGATGGCATCCACACAGCCCAGTTCCTTCATGCGGTCTGCCAGTTCCTTCAGGGTGAGGCCGCCGCTGTAGCCGCTCTGGCGGCCGTCAGCCGTGTAATAGACCACCTTGCCGTTCTCCAGAACGCCGACGGCGGTTCTGGGGGCTCTGGTGCTGCCGGAGGGAGCCACGTTTTCCCCGTTCACCAGCAGCAGATCGCCGCCGCCCACGGCGTTTTCTGCGCCGTTCAGCAGTTCGTTGCCGGTGATCTCGATGGTGATCTCATCGCCGATCCGCAGGGTGCTCATGGCTTTCACTTCATTAATATAAATGCTGTCATCGGCGAAGCACAGCACGAGGCCGTTCTCCGGGAGCAGGTCGGGAGATGAACTGCTCGTCATGTTCTCCACCTTTGCGGTGAGAGTGCTGCCCACCTTCAGTTCCCCTTCCACGATGCTCAGGTAATAACTGGTGTGCTTGCCGGAAGTTTTGTTGGTGTCTTCGAAATCACTGCTGTACAGCACGGCACCGGAGCTTTTATCCAGCACCTTGTTGAATTTTACATTTTCCAGAGTCTGCAGCATATTGTGGCCGCTGATCTTGATTTTCAGGCCGGAGGGGCCGATCTTGGCACTGCCGTCCGCCTGGAAGGCCACCACGTTTCTGGGGTCGGTGTCGGAGGTACGCAGGATGCCGTTCTTGATGGCCATACCCACGGGTACACCGGTGGCGATGCTGAAGAAGTCGCCGTTGACCGCTGCGACCACGTGCTTTCCTTCTTCCTCTTCCACGTATTTGATGGCGTTTTTCAAGGTGGCCTGGCCGTAAATATCATGGCCGTAAATGACCATGGTCTTCACGGTACCGCCGGGCAGATACAGCAGATAATTTTCCGCAATGCGGTCCTCCATACTGCTGTTCCACAGCACGCCGGTGTGAAGGGTCATGTTATCCCCCAGGGACAGGCTGGCGTGGACGATCTCATCCCCTGCGTCATCTGCAAACGCGGTGATGCCGAAGGTCGGCGTAAAGAGCATCACCAGTGCAAGCACAAAGGCGATGGTTCTTCTTCCCCGCTGCATGTTTCTAAAATTGCTTCTCATTCCCTAACCTCTTTTCTTTCGCTGCTCGTGATGCTATTTCAGAATGTAGTCGCCCTTCACCATGACCCAGACTTCGGAAGTGGCTTCGATGCCGCGGCCGTCGTCTCTGGGGATCAGCAGAAGATGATTGGGGCTGATCTTGGTGCCGCCCAGCAGGTCCTTTGCACCGGTCAGGTCGGATACGCCGTCCACACCGTTGTCGATGGCCTTGGCACTGCCGCCGCGGAGGATCATTTCGGTGCCGCCCTTGCCGATGATCTTGGTACCGGCAGGCACATTCACGACGATGAAGGTGGGTGCGGATGCGGCAGTTCCGGTAGTTTCTTCGGTGTTGTTACCGCCTTCGGTACCGGTATTTCCTTCGGTGTCGGTATTGGAGCCGCCCTCAGTGCCGGTGCCGGAGAGTTCTGCCTTGATGTCGGTCTTGGCCTTGGAGACCGCCGAATCGATGGCGCTCTTGATGGGACCGTTCAGGGCGTTGTTCAGAGCGGTGGTCACGTAGTTTTCCACGTAGCTTTTGGTCACAACGGGATCCGCTTCGGAGCCGGGGGCGCCGAGGGTATTGCCCATGAACAGTGCCCCTGCCAGGGCCACCATAAGGATGAAACCGATGGATGCTGCAAACGTTTTCTTCTTCATTTTGTGGATCTCCTTCGTATTATAGTTCCAAAATGCCCAGGCTGATGGAAAGGGCTTCCGCCACGGAAGCCAGGGTGTCTTCATCCACCCGGCCCACCTTCTCCCTGAGCCGCTTTTTATCGATGGTTCGAAGCTGCTCCAGCAGGATCACCGAATCCCGCGAAAGGCCGTTTTCGTCGGCCTTCACCTCCACGTGGGTGGGCAGCTTTGCTTTATTGATGCGGGAGGTGACGGCGGCCACGATCACCGTGGGGCTGTATTTGTTCCCCACGTCGTTCTGCACCACCAAAACCGGTCTGGTCCCTCCCTGTTCGGACCCCACCACAGGGCTCAGGTCCGCAAAGTACAAGTCACCGCGTTTGACGTTCATGTTCTTCACACTCTCTCCGCCGATGCCAGGCTTTCCTCATAGCGGAAATAGGTATCCGCATCCTCTGCGAACCCTTCCTCCGCCAGTTCCAGGTTCAGGCTCCCCATGACCTCGTAACCGGTCACAAGAGCCTCCCGGATCTCTTCTCTCCGCTTGTTTTCCAGCAGGAGATGGAGAGCTTCCCGCACCAGCTCACTTCTGCTTTTGTCCTCTGCCGCTGCGGCCCCATCGATGCGAGCCAGCAGTTCTTCCGGCAGAGCGACGATCACTTTTTTCATATTGGGCATGTGATCACCTCTGCACTGTTTTTGCTGCGATCCGCCGAACAGATATCTTTTTGTATATATTATTATATATACATCGATATATATCGCGGTATATCTTTTTATATATCCTATTCTAACTGAGGTGTCGCAATTTGTCAAAAGGAAGATTGATCCAATTGGACTTTTGTGATCTGCCGCAGAGCCAGTGCCGCACCTTCCGGCAGGTCGCCGGCGGTCAGGCCGTATTCTCCCATCACACCGGCCATGATGTCACCGGCAAGACCGTGCACATAGACCGCTGCCACAGCCGCTTCTTCCGCGGAAAGGCCCTGAGCTGCCAGGCTGCCGGTGATGCCGGAAAGCACATCGCCGCTGCCTCCCGTGGCCATGCCCGGATTGCCTGTGGTATTAGTATATGTCTGTCCTTCCGGTGTGGTGACCAGGGTGCCGGCACCTTTCAGAACAGCCACCGCATGATACTTTTGTGCCATGGCTTTCACCGCCCCGGGGCGGTCCTGCTGGATCTCTTTGGTGCTGCAGGAAAGAAGCCGGGCGGCTTCCCCGGGATGGGGGGTCAGGATCAGCTGCGGGCGGCCTGCCGGGCCCGCATTTGGCAGGCCGCTTTCGGGGGCGGCGTCAGAATTTGCGGCCGCCCCGTCGCCCGGCAGTCCCTGCCGGGCCACAATTGTCAGAGCGTCAGCGTCCAGCACCAATTTGCCCCTATACAGGCGCAGCACCCGGTCCACCAGGGCTGCGCTTTCCTCGCCGGTGCCCAGGCCGGGCCCCATCACCACAGCATTGTATCCGTTCAGATCTTCCTCATTGAACTTCCGGGGCACGCAGGTAGCTTCCGGAACCGCCACCTGTGCAATGGGGTACAGCTCTTCCGGAAGAGCCATCCGCACCAGCCCCGCACCGCTGCGCAGAGCCCCCCGGGCCGCCAGGATCGCCGCGCCCGTCATGCCCTTGCTGCCGGCAATGATCAGCACCTTTCCGAAGCTGCCCTTATGTAGTTCTCTGCCTCGCGGCTTAATGAGAGTATGGACCGTTTTTTCCGTAATCAAACACATGGATCGTTCCTCCCTGTTTCGGGTTTTTCTTTCGTTTTTATCTTATATAGTGTACTCCTTTTTTGCCCTCCCGTAAACCGCTGGCGAGGGAATGTAACTGCCTTGTCATATTCCAAAAATTTTCCTGCTTTTCCGTTGCACATTCTTCCAAAAAAGTGTAAACTTTTAGGATACAGGAACAACACAAAAAAGGAGGTCTCGCCCATGGAAACTGAACGCGACAGAGCCCTTGATGAAAGCCTCGAGCTCATCATGGACCTTCTTTCCGAAAAAAAATACGTACAGGCCCGCGAAGAACTGCTGGAATTCAACGCCGTAGACATCGCGGAACTTCTGGAAGAGATCCTGGACGAACTAGGCCTGGAAAAGGTCATCGTCCTCTACCGCATCCTGCCCAAGGATCTCTCCGTCGACGTTTTCTCTTACCTCTCCGTAGATACCCAGGTCGATATCATCACCGGCATCACCGATAAAGAAATGCACTTCATCATGGATGAACTGCCCTTCGACGATATGATCGACGTTCTGGAAGAGCTGCCCGCCAACGTGGTGGACAAGATCCTGGCCCGCGCCACCAAAGAGGAGCGCAAGCAGATCAACGCCTTCCTGAACTACCCCGAAAACAGCGCCGGCAGCCTGATGACCCCGGACTACATCAGCCTCCGCAGAGACATGACCGTGGCCGAAGCCCTGGCTTCCATCCGCACCGTAGCTCTGGACAGCGAAACCATCTACACCTGCTACGTCAAAGACGCAGGCCGCAAGCTTCTGGGCGTCGTCTCTCTCAGAAGCCTGGTGGTGGCCAAAGAAGACCAGCTGGTAGAAGATCTGATGACGGAAGATTTCGTTTCCATCGGCGTCACCGACGACCAGGAAGTAGCTTCCGAACAGTTCAAGCGCTACGGCTTCCTGGCCATCCCCGTCGTGGATAAAGAAGACCGTCTGGTGGGTATCATCACCGTGGACGACATTCTGGACGTCATCGAAGAAGAAACGGAAGAAGACTTCCAGAAGATGGCCGGCGTTATGACGGACGACTCCACCCGCGAATACCTGGATACCGGCGTATTCCGCCACGTGTGGTCCCGTCTCCCCTGGCTGTTCGTCCTCATGCTTTCCTACGTGGTCACCGGCAGCATCATCGCCGGTTTCCAGGATATGCTTTCTTCCGTGATCTGCCTGGTCACCTACATGCCCATGCTGATGGGCACCGGCGGCAACTCCGGCTCCCAGGCAGCCACCCTGGTGATCCGTGGTCTTGCCACCGGCGACATCGAACTTTCCGATGCCCTGCGGGTCCTCTGGAAGGAGCTTCGGGTCAGTACCATCATCGGTCTCGCCCTCTGCCTCATCAATTTTGCCCGCATCTACTTCCTGGACAGCAACGGTCTTCTGGTGGCCCTGACGGTCTCCGTCTCCATGCTGGCCGTCGTCGTGGTGGCAAAGTGCATCGGCGGCATGCTTCCCATGCTGGCCAAGCTGCTGAAGATCGACCCCGCCCTCATGGCAAGCCCCTTCATTTCTTCCCTGACCGACCTGGTCTCCACCGTCACTTATTTCGCCATGGCATCCCTGATCCTGGGCATCTAAATTTCCCATACAAATCCTCGCCCCTCGCGGCGAACACCATAGGAGGTATTCCATCATGAGCAACTTCAACACCGGCACCAAGTGCGTACAGGGCGGCTACCAGCCCGGCAACGGCGAACCCCGCCAGATCCCCATCGTTCAGAGCACCACGTTCAAGTACAACACCAGCGAAGACATGGGCAAGCTGTTTGACCTGGAGGCAAACGGTTACTTCTACACCCGTCTGCAGAATCCCACCAACGATTTCGTAGCAGCCAAGATCGCCGAACTGGAAGGCGGTACCGCAGCCATGCTCACCTCTTCCGGCCAGGCCGCATCCTTCTACTCCGTTTTCAACATCGCTTCCTGCGGCGACCACGTGGTCAGCTCCTCCAGCATCTACGGCGGCACCTACAACCTGTTCGCCGTCACCATGAAGCGCATGGGCATCGACTTCACCTTCGTCAGCCCCGACTGCACCGAAGAAGAACTGAATGCCGCATTCCGTCCCAACACCAAGGCCGTGTTCGGTGAAACCATCGCCAACCCCGCCCTCACCGTGCTGGATATCGAAAAGTTCGCCAAGGCCGCTCACGCCCACGGCGTTCCCCTCATCATCGATAACACCTTCGCCACTCCCGTCAACTGCCGTCCCATGGAATGGGGTGCCGATATCGTGATCCACTCCACCACCAAGTACATGGACGGTCACGGCGCAGGAGTCGGCGGCTGCATCGTAGATTCCGGCAAGTTCGACTGGACCAAGTATCCCGAAAAGTTCCCCGGCCTCTGCACTCCCGACGACAGCTACCACGGCGTTACCTACACCGAACGCTTCGGCCTGGAAGGCGCTTACATCACCAAGGCCACCGCACAGCTGATGAGAGACTTCGGTTCCATCCAGTCTCCCCAGAACGCCTTCCTGCTGAACCTGGGTCTGGAAAGTCTCCATGTCCGCATGAAGCGCCACTGTGAAAACGGTCAGGCTGTGGCCGAATACCTGAGCAAGGATCCCAGAGTTACCTGGGTCCGTTACTGCGGTCTGCCCGGCGATCCCTATTACGATCTGGGCCAGAAGTACCTGCCGAACGGTTCCTGCGGTGTGGTCAGCTTCGGCGTGAAAGGCGGCCGTGCCGCTGCAGAAGCCTTCATGAAGGAACTGAAGATCGCTGCCATCGCCACCCACGTTGCCGATGCTCGTACCTGCTGCCTGCATCCCGCCAGCGCCACGCACCGTCAGATGAATGACGACGAACTGAAGGCCGCCGGCGTCAGCCCCGACCTGGTCCGCTTCAGCTGCGGTCTGGAAGATGCTGCCGACCTGATCGCCGACATCGACCAGGCTCTGACCGCCGCCCTGAAGTAAGAGCAAGCACCTCCCGGCACAGCTGATCGCACAGAAAAGCCGCCGGAAAGAGCCCTGCCGCAGCTGATTGTGATCTTGGGAAAGCGCAGCGGCTCAACTCGCCAACTTTGAAAACAAAACCCCGTTTCTCCTTTCGGAGTTACGGGGTTTTTGTTTGGATCAAAGATTGCTGTTCGTTTCGCCGGTGCTTTCTTCCAAGTTCCCAAAGGCTGCGGCAGGTCTCTTTCCGGCGGTTTGAACGGATACTGTGCCGGGCGGTGCTTTCTTAAATCGAGATCCACCAGCAGACGCCGTAGCGGTCGATGACGGTGGCGCAGCAGCTGCTCCAGGGCAGGGAGTGCAGTTCTTCCAGAACCAGCCCGCCTTCCCGCAGGACGGCCAGGGCGTTCTTCACCGCTTCTTCGCTGCCCAGTTCGAAGGCGTTAAAAGTCATGGTCTGCAGCTTCATGCGGTGGATGGCAGCAATATCGTAAGGCTCTGCAGCCTCGGCAGCGGCCAGGATGGGGTCTCCGTTTACGGAAAGTTCGCAGTGTTCATAGGCACTCCCGTCCGGTGTTTTCATGGCGAAAGTCACCTCTGCACCGAAGGCGCGGCAATAGGTTTCCACTGCCTCGAGGCTGTTCATCACATAGACCTGCGTGTAGCACTTCATGGAAAATTCCTCCTTCAAAAGCAACCAAGCGGTAGATCAAGCAACGCAAACGCCTACCGAAGCGGAACGGTCACAGCGACTTTTTCGGAAATCTTGAAAAAGTATTTGGGCGGCTCCGGCACATCGACATTTTCCTGATGGGCTTCCATCTGGGCATCGTAATCCGGATTCAGCACCCGGTCTCTCTGGGAGAGCACCAGCGTGATGCTGTCCTTTTGCCATTCCTGTTCCGGCAGCACGACTGCAAACTTCGCATTCTCTTCCGCAGTTCCGGGCTCCAATTTCAGAATTTCAGAGCTTTGCGCACGGCCATTTGCCGAGTCCAGGGATAAGTACAGATTCCGCACCGTGGAGTTTTCTGCGCGGAAAGCGGCATAGCGCAGTGCGCCCTCTCCCCGAACGCCTTTGCACGTCACCTTCAGGAATCCCACCTTGATGCTTTCCATTCCGCAGCTTTCCTTTTCTCTGTTTTTCTGTGCAGGGCCCTGCGCGGTGTTCTGTGCACCGTCTTTGGCAGCAGAAGCACTCAGCGGGATGATCTCCCGGTCGTCGGGCACCAGAATGTTGCCGCTGAAATAAGCGGCGGCTTCCGCGGTGTAGCGTGCCTTGCGGTGAGCAAGATTGCTGTCTTCCGTATGCCAGAGCACCAGGTTTTTCACGCCCAGCTCCGCAGCCTGCTGCGCGCCGTCCTTGGCGGTGCTGTGATGCTTTTCGTAGGGCTTGAACCGCTCCCGGTCCTCGTACAGACAGAAGGCTTCCGAAAGCAGCCAGTCCGCATGTTCCGCGTAGATTTTGCAGAGAGGATTGTAGGGTTCGTCCCCCAGGCAGGTGAACGTTTCACCCGATTCCAGCTTCAGACTGAAGCCGAACTGGGGAGCCTTGGTGGAGTGGATATCGAAGAAAGTAATATCATAGCCCAGAGCCTGCCGGCTCTCGCCGTCCGCCACCACTTCGAAGAGGATGCGGTCATCGAAAACGGCGCAGTGCTTCTTCTGCAGGGTCAGGGCGCAGAGGGTCCGCACCTTGCCCAGCAGTTCTTCGTGGCCATAGATGTGCAGGTTTCCTTCGTACTTTCCCTGCAGCATGGCGGTGGCGATCATACGCACCATCCAGACCACGCCCAGCACGTGATCCGTATGTTCATGGGTCACGATCATGTGATGGATGGCGGACATGGGCACGTTCATATCCCGCAGGATCCGCAGGATCCCGTTGCCGCCGCCGGCATCCACCATCAGGTATTCATCCTCCTTCCGCAGGGCGAAGCAGGTGTTGTAGCAGTTCACCGCACCGGCATTCCCGGTGCCAAAAACGTATAAGGATTCCGCCATGTAAGTTCCTTTCCGCGCAAATTCTGCGCCGTTCATTTATACCGTTCAGGAGTTCAGAGCAAAAGTTCTTTTGCGAACTGGCCGTGTAGTTTAGTTTCGAATAATGGTCACATCGCCGCTGGTGGTGTCAAATTCCAGATTCGCGGTACCGGACCCGGCCGTGTAAGTGCTGCCGTCCGCCGTAACGGGGATATCGCTTTTCCACACGCCGCTGACAGAATCAAATTCCGCGGTGAAGGAGGAATCGCCGGGCAGATACAGCTTGCAGTCCCCGGATACCGCATCCCATTCCAGTTCCTGCGGAACCGCCGTCAGCGCCAGTTCCATGTCACCGCTGGTGCTTCCGGAGGAAACCTTGTTGATGGTGCCTTCACTGACCACTTCCAGACTGCCGGAAACGGTTTCCCAGTCCAATTTCTTTAGATCATCCAGCAGAACCGCGACCATGCCGCCGCTGGTGGTTTCGGCTTCCAGTTCGTTTTGGATGCGGCCGCCCTCAATGTACAGGTCGCCGGAGACGCTGTCAAACGCCACCTTCCGGGCGGCGATGCTCATCAGCTTCCCATCGGCAGACGTGGTTTGCAGTGTCAAAAGTTCCGGCTCCATCCCCTGAGGCAGAGATACGGTCAGATACTTTTCCAGATCGTTCACCTGCAGCAGACCTGCTTCCGCGTACTTGATCTGCAGCCGACCATCCTTGTACCGGTAGAAGAGCCGGGTGCTGTCCGTGAGACGTTTGCCGCAGCGTTCCTCGATCTTCACGGTGCTGCCTTCATGGTATTCCACCGTCACGGTGCCGCTGACCCAGGAAATATCCAGTTCTCTGACGGGTTCTGCAAGTTCGGTGCCGCCGCCGGTGTACTCGCCGGCGTTCTCGTAGGTGTAATCCACCCGGTTATTGACGATGCCATGCCCCAATCCGGTGATGCGAATGCAGCCCGTCAGGCCGCAGCACAGCAAGACCAGAACCAGGGCCAGTGCAAATTGCTTTCTCATCGAAATCCCTCTTTTCATCCCTTTGCTGATTTTCTACATTTTAGCGCAGGCCTTTTCCCCTGTCAACGGACGAGGCTTTTTTCTTCCGCCGCCTCTTCCCGGAGAACAGGATCCCTTATCATCGGCAAAATACCCCCTTGACAACGCAGAAAACCGAGAGTACCATTTGAGCCAGAATCACATATCGCTAGGGGAGCATACGCTGAGAGCCTTCCGACGCAGCAACAGCCGCCGAAGATCGCACCCTCATCACCTGATCCGGACAATACCGGCGTAGGGAAGCAACAATTCCGCTTTCGGGCAAAAGGCCCGTACAGCCGGAATCCCGCAAACTCCCCTCCTGTGCAAAGCAAGGAGGATTTTTTATGAATTGGGAAACTTTTTTTGAAACCCGGCAGGGGCAGATCGTCGTCATCGGCGCGATCCTCATCGCCTTTCTTTTGGTGCTGATCCGCGGTAAGGGCAAAAAGGCCGACGTGCGCGGTCTGGTGCTGTCCGCCATTTTCGTCGCCCTGTACATGGTGCTGGATACCCTTTCTCTGTACCGTATGCCCAGCGGCGGCTCCGTTACCCCCTTCAGCATGCTGGTGATCATCGTGGCCACCTACGTGATGGGGATCCGGCGCGGTCTCATGACCGGCATGGTGGCCGGCTTCATGGATCTCCTGATCAATCCCTACGTGATCCATCCGGTCCAGCTGCTGCTGGATTATCCTCTGGCCGTCGGCTCTCTGGCCCTGGCCGGCATCGCCTTCCTGAAACGTCCCGGAAAGAAGTCCGCTGAAACCCAGACCGGTCCTGCGGCTGCCTCCAAGCCTTCCAAGCTGGCCGCCCTGTTCGATTCTTCTCTGGTACTGATCCCCGGTTCCGTTCTGGGCTGTCTGGGCCGCTATTTCTGCACCTTCCTTTCCGGCACCATCTTTTTCGGTGAATACGCTCCCGAAGGCTTCAATGCCGTCACCTGGAGCCTCTACTACAACGGTCTCTACATCGGCATCGAGCTGGTGCTGACCATTGCCCTGCTTTGCGTCCCCAGCGTCCGCGAGCTCTTCGCCCGCCTGCGCCGCGAATACCGCAAGTACCTGAACTGACCCCATCATAAGGAGGTAACCCTATGAATTCCATTTACACAAGAATCAGCGTCCGCAAGTATCAGGACAGACCTGTGGAGGAGGAAAAGATCATAGCCATGCTGCGGGCCGCCATGCAGGCACCGTCTGCCAGAAACCAGCAGCCCTGGGAATTCTATGTGGTGACCGACAAAGAAAAACTGCAGGCCCTTTCCGAAGTAAGCCCCTACGCGGGCATGACCAAAGATGCCCCTGTCGCCATCGTATCGGTCTACCGGAAGGATTGCTCTACCCCCAGATACGCACAGATCGACCTTTCCATCGCCATGGAAAACCTCTGGCTGGAAACGGACGCCCAGGGGCTGGGCGGTGTTTGGCTGGGCATCGCTCCCGTGGAAGAACGGATGGAAGCCGTAGAAAAGATCCTGGACATTCCGGACACTCTGCGGGCCTTCGCCATTTTCCCCTTTGGCTATCCGGCGGAAGCAAGACCGCAGCAGGACCGCTTCGATGAAAGCCGCATCCATTATGTAAAATAGAAATGCCCCGCAATACCAAAAGCGGAGCCGGAATCAAAAATCCCCGTAACGCCGCAGGGCGAAACGGGGATTTGTTTTATGGGAAGTTTGGCTGCGGATCACAGGGATCCGCACATCAGCACTAACGGATCAGATACTTGCGGGTCTTCCATTTCCCGGTCAGGAAGTAAATGTAACCGATGAAGAAGGGAGTCAGACCGGCTACGGCATCGCCGTACAGGAAGCCGATCCATCCCATATCAAAGGCCAGACCGAACAGCAGAGAGAAACCGATGCGGTTCAGCATGCCGTCCAGGAAGGCTACGGCGAAATTCAATTTATAATTGCCGCTGCCGTCGATGAGGCCGCTGCTGGGAGACCGGATGGCACTGGCGAAGAAGGCCAGCAGCAGCACAGGCACCAGCCGGGAAGAGGCTTCCAGAATTTCCGCATCATCGGTGAAGATACCGAAGATGGCGTTGGGGAACAGCACCAGAAGCAGGGCCAGCACCGCTACCAGAGACAGGTTGATGGCATAACCCGTGTAGAGGATGCGGGGGACACGTTTGTACTTCTCGCCGCCGATGTTCTGGCCGATCATGGTACTGCAGGCCGCGTTGGTGGCATTGCAGAACAGATTGCTTACCGTGTTCAGCTTATGGAACACGCCGGCCGTGCCGGAGGGCACCACGCCGTAAGAGTTGACCCAGGAATTGACAAAGAGCATGGATACGCTGATGGCAGCGCTCTTGATGGCCATGGGGATGCCCAGCTTCATCAGGTCACCCACCACACTGCGGTCCAGGGCGAAGCTTCGGCGGGAAAGATGCAGGTTCATCTCCCCCCGGTGACGGATAATGAATCCCAGCCCGAACAGAAAACTGGCCCCCTGGCTGATGACGGTGGCAAGGGCAGCGCCGAAGGCTTCCATGCCAAAACCCATTACGAAGACCAGGTCCAGAACCATGTTCAGAAGCGCGGCGATAGCGATGAACACGAAGGGGTGACGGGAATCGCCCATGCCGCGCATGATGGCGCTCACCACGTTATAGCCGTAGATAAACACCATGCCCAGAATGCAGGTGCTGCAGTAGGCCAGAGCATTGTCCCAGGATTCTTCCGGCGTGTTCATGATCTGCAGGATGGGCTCCCGCAGCAGGAAGCAAAGGACGCTGAACACCGCAGCGGCGCTGAACAGGATGGTGAACAGATTGCCTACGATTTTATCCAGCCGTTCTTCCTTGCCCGCACCGATGTGCTGGGCGATGATCACCTGACCGGCGCTGGAAAAGCCCATGGCCAAAAAGGTCAGAAAGTGGAGCACGTCGCCGCCGATGGATACAGCGGAAAGACCGGCCTTGCCCACCTCCTGGCCGACGATGATCATATCCACCATGTTGTAGACGGCCTGCAGCAGGTTGGAAAGGAACAGCGGGCTTGCAAAAACGATCATCTGCTTGGTGATATTTCCTGCGGTGAAGTCCTGTGTTAAGCGTTTTGGTTTTTTCGTCATGTCCTGTGTCATTATAACCTCCGAAAAGGCGACCCTTCGGGTCGCCTTTTTCGCTTACTCGTTTCTTTATTTTTCTGCGGAATCGTCCTTGTTCTTCTCGGGGGCTGCTTCCGTCTTGTCGGCTCTGGTGGTGTGTTCGTAGAACTCATCCAGATGCTCTTCTTCGTAGCGGATCTGTTCCGCTTCCTTTGCAGCCGTATCGATGGCCCAGCGCAGGCTGTTGGTGTTGCCTGCTTCTTTGATCTCGGCGGCGCGCTTAGCGGCTTCCGCTTCTTCCTGTGCCTTCATTTCGGCCAGGTGCTCGGCAGCTTCCTTTTCTTCTGCGGCCTTGCGGGCTGCAGCTTCGCTGCGCATCTTTTCCACCAGTTCGGGGCCGGTGACCTTGCCGTCCATCAGCATCTGGAACTGTTCGCCGTCCAGGGTTTCCACTTCCAGAAGGACCTGAGCCAGTTCGTGGAGCTTATCGATGTTGTCGGACAGCAGCTTTTCCGCTCTGTCGTAGCCTTCTTCAATGATGCGGCGCACTTCTTCGTCGATCTCCTTGGCCATTTCCTCGGAGTAGTTGCGGCGGGTGGAGAAATCCTTGCCCAGGAACACTTCGTCGGAACCGCTGTAGTCCACAGGACCCAGGCGATCGCTCATGCCGTACTTGGTGACCATTTCACGGGCGCATTCCGTAGCACGCTGGATGTCGTTGCTGGCACCGGTGCTGATATCGTCCAGAGTCAGGGCTTCTGCCACACGGCCGCCCAGCAGATGGACGATCATATTTTCCATCTTCTTCTTGGTGGCGTAGTACTTTTCTTCCTTGGGCAGGGTCATGGTGAAACCGCCGGCTCTGCCTCTGGGAATGATGGTGATCTGATGCACGGGGTCGGAGCCGGGGATCAGGCTTGCCACCAGCGCGTGACCGGCTTCGTGGTAAGCGGTCAGTTTCTTTTCTTCGGGGGTGATGATGCGGCTCTTCTTTTCGGGACCGGCCATGACCTTGGTGATGGCTTCTTCGATCTCATTCATGGTGATCTGCTTGCCGTTGCGGCGAGCGGTGAGAAGAGCGGCTTCGTTCAGCAGGTTCTCAATATCGGCAGGGGTGAAGCCGGGAGTGCGGCGAGCCAGCACCTTGGGATTCACATCTTCTGCCAGGGGCTTGTTCTTGGAGTGGACCGCGAAGATCTCTTCTCTGCCCTTGATATCGGGAACGCCGATGATGACCTGACGGTCGAAGCGGCCGGGACGGAGCAGTGCGGGGTCCAGGATGTCGGGGCGGTTGGTGGCAGCCAGCACGATGACGCCGCTGTTTTCGCCGAAACCGTCCATTTCTACCAGCAGCTGGTTCAGGGTCTGTTCTCTTTCGTCGTGACCGCCGCCCAGACCGGCGCCGCGCTTACGGCCCACAGCATCGATTTCGTCGATGAACACGATGCAGGGAGCGTTCTTCTTGGCTTCGGTGAACAGGTCGCGGACACGGGATGCGCCCACACCGACGAACATTTCCACAAAGTCGGAACCGCTGATGGTGAAGAAGGGAACCCCCGCTTCGCCGGCAGCTGCCTTGGAAATGTAGGTTTTACCGGTGCCCGGAGGGCCGACCAGCAGGATGCCCTTGGGAATGCGGGCACCCAGGTTTCTGTACTTTCTGGGGAACTTGAGGAAATCCACGATTTCTTCCAGTTCTTCTTTTTCTTCGTCGAGACCGGCAACGTCCGCGAAGGTGACTTTCTTCTTGAGATCGTCCGCCTTATGCATGTGCGCTCTGCTCTTGCCGAAGCCCATGACGCCCTTGCCGCCGCCCTGCTGCTGGTTCATGAACACGAAGAACACGATCACCAGTGCGACCATGATCAGGGTGGGAAGCAGGCTGAGGAACAGAGAGCCGTTGGAGGGCTTCACGCTGTGGACCAGAAGTTTGCCTTCCTCCGCCTGGGGGAAGAAATAGGTTTCCGACAGGAGCATCAGGTCCATGGAGGTGGGCGCATAGGTGGAGACCAGCTCGCCGCTTCTCAGTTTGGCGGAAATGCTCGTATCAACGATTGTGACTTCAGCAATTCGTTCTTCTTTTGCATACTGGATGAATTCGGAGAATTCCACCGCAGTGACGGTCTGACCGCCGGAGCCCTGGAAGAACCAGGCAACGCCGATGACCAAAGCAAAGAGGAGCAGATAGATGCCGAGACTTTTTACAAATCTGTTCAAGGATTCGTTCCTCCTATTCGTAATGACTGTGCCGCAGATGGTCTGCGAACAGGGTTAAACACCGATGGCCTGCAAAAAGGGCGCAAGCTTACGGATTAGTTTACCACAATCACGCTTTATATTCAAGGTAAAGAATCTTCGTGGTTTCGTCTGTAACAGAGAAGGCACCGCTGCGGCGCAGGCCGGGGATCCAGAGGATCTGGCTTCCCAGCGCCACCAGGGGCAGGGTGTCCCGTGCGGCCTTGGGCACTTTGGCATTGACCAAAGCATCCTGCAGCTTCTGGCTGCCCTGTTTCAGGGCGATGCGGTCGCCGGGGCGACGGGTGCGGAGCTGCAGAAGTCCGGAAAGGTCTGCGGCATCGGCCGAAGCCTGCTGCAGCAGCCGGTCCAGATCGAACCAGGCGCAGAGAGGCGCGGGCTGCTCCGCCGGGCCGGAAGAAGCCGCTGCTTCCCGGGTTCGGCAAAAGACCTCCCACTGCTCCCGGGTGAAGGTGTTCACCGTCAGAGAGCCTTCTTTCAGACAGAAGGGATCTTCTGTCTTTACGTACAGTAACACGGTATCATAAACAAGACGTAAACCGAAACCGCCGGGCAGTTCCAATTCGCCGGAGGCGGCTTCCCCCGCAATGAGGCGGCAGGCAGCGGCCAGGTGGGCCTCCGTAAGATCCTGCACCATGCCCAGACGGCGCAGGCCCTCTGCCAGGGCCCGTTTTTCCAGAGCGGGGTCCAAAGAGTTCAAATGGATGCGGGAAAGGGGCAGGGCTCCGCCGGAAAGCGCGGAGGCGGAGCCGGCGGCGCCGCCTTCGGATTCGGGGGCGGCGCCTTCTGCGGGCCGCCGGATCGCCGGCTTGGCGGCCCGTTCCAGCGCTTCTTCCGTAAGCTTTGCCAGGAAGAAGCGGTCTTCCGCCGCAATGGTGCTGAGGCGCACCA
Organism: Clostridiales bacterium; assembly: GCA_015058215.1. Lineage (GTDB taxonomy): Bacteria > Bacillota > Clostridia > Peptostreptococcales > Anaerovoracaceae > SIG262. Next base: position 23,120 of record SVCU01000008.1, on the reverse strand, counting down.
GCGCATCTTCTATATTGCGATTGTATTCTTCTTTCAAAAGAGGTAACAGCTGCAGACGCACCTTGTTTCGCAGATAGGCGGTCTCGCCGTTGGTGGAGTCCTCTCTGGGCTGCAGGCCCAGTTCTCCGCAGAGTTCCCTGAGACGGCTCCCGCTGAGGGACAGCAGAGGGCGGCACAAAACGCTGCTGCCGCCGGGCACAGTACCTACAGCTTCCATGGGAGCCAGTCCGTCCGGGCCGGTCCCCCGCAGGATCCGCATCAGCACCGTTTCCGCCAGGTCGCTCTTATTGTGGGCTGCGGCCAGTTTGAAGCCCCCTTCCTCCCGGCAGAGCCGGTCCAGGGCTTCGTAGCGCAGGAGGCGGGCTGCCGTTTCCACGCTGCAGCCCGCTTCGGCTGCGTACCCGGCCGCGTCCACAGTGACCACGCAGCAGGGCACGCCAAGGCGGCGGCACAGTTCTTCCGCTGCCGCCGCATCTCCATCGGACTCCGCTCCCCGGAGTCCGTGATTCACATGAAAGGCCCGCAGGTCCAGGTTCAGTTCCTCCCGCAGGGCCAGAAGACCATAAAGCAGGCACAGGGAATCGGCACCGCCGCTGAACGCGACGGCCACCCGGTCACCTGCAGAAAAGCAGCCGCTTTCCCGAATGGCGTTTTTCAGTTGTTCCAAACTTTTTTCCATAGTCTTCTTCCTATTTTTTAGGACAGTTCAAACATGCCGGTGTAGAGTTGGTAATATTTGCCCTTCTGCTGCAGCAGATCGTCGTGGTCGCCCCGTTCGATGATGCGGCCATGCTCCAGCACCATGATGGCATTGGAGTTTCGGACGGTGGACAGTCTGTGGGCGATGACGAACACGGTTCTGCCTTCCATCAGGCTGTCCATGCCCTTTTCGATCAGGGCTTCCGTACGGGTGTCAATGGAACTGGTGGCTTCGTCCAGGATCAGTACCGGCGGGTCGGCCACCGCAGCTCTTGCAATGGCCAGAAGCTGCCGCTGTCCCTGGGACAGGTTGGCCCCGTCGGCGGTGAGCACCGTATCGTAACCCTGAGGCAGATGTTGAATGAACCAGTGCGCGTTGGCCAGCTTGGCGGCCCGCACGATTTCTTCGTCGGTGGCATCCAGCTTGCCGTAGCGGATATTTTCTTTGACGGTACCGGTGAACAGATGGGTATCCTGCAGTACCATGGCCAAAGACCGCCGCAGATCGTCCTTCCGGATCTCTTTCACAGGGATACCGTCGTAGGTGATGGCCCCTTCGTCCACATCGTAGAACCGGTTGATCAGGTTGGTGATGGTGGTCTTCCCGGCGCCGGTGGAGCCGACGAAAGCGATCTTCTGGCCCGGTTTGGCGTACAGGGAGACGTCGTGGAGAACGGTCTTCTTGCCGTCGTAGCTGAAGGTCACATCCGCGAAGCGCACGTCGCCCCGCACCTGCACCAGAAGACCGCCGGCGGCAGGGCTTCCCGCAAGGGAAATCCCCCCGGCTTCCAAAGCTGCGGCGGTACCGGCAGGTACCTTCCAGGCCCAGAGACCGGTGCGTGCGCTGCTTTCCTTCAGCAGAGGCAGCCCGTTTTCACCGGCCGCTTCCCTCCCCGCTTCGTCCAGGACCTTTTCCGCGTAGACCAGAGTGACCTTGCCTTCGTCCAGTTCCGGTTCCTGATCGATGAGGCCGAAGATCCGTTCCGCACCGGCCAGGGCGGTCAGGATGGAGTTGAACAGCTGCGAGATCTGGGTGATGGGCTGGTAGAAGGACCGGGTGTACTGCAGGAAGGCAGCGATGGTACCCAGGTCCATCAGAGCCGGGAAGGCGATGGCGATGCCGCCGCCTGCGGCGGCGATCAGGGCATACACCATATGGGACAGATTGCCCATGATGGGCATCAGAATGCTGGCAAAGGTGTGCGCGTTGGTGGCCGCATCGCAAAGTTCGTCGTTGATCCGGCGGAAATGGGCCACGGTCTTGTCTTCATGGCAGAAAACCTTGACCACCTTCTGGCCTTCGATCATTTCTTCGATGTAGCCGTTGACCTTGCCCAGAGCCCCCTGCTGCTTTTTGAAATACATACCGCTCTTGCCGCCCAGGGTCATGACCACCTTCAGCATCAGGAACAGCATGATCACGATGATGGCGGTCAGGATGGGGCTCAGGAGCAGCATCATGGTGAATACACCCACCACGGAAACCACGGAGGAGATCATGTGGGGCAGCGCGTTGCTGATCATTTCCCGCAGGGTGTCGGTATCGTTTGTGAATCGGCTCATCAGCTCGCCGTGGGGATGGCTGTCGAAGTACCGCAGGGGCAGCTTTTCCATTTTGGTGAACAGGTCCGTGCGAATGCGGTACAGCGTACCGGTAGCCACGTTGATCATGAGACGATTATACAGGAAGGAGCCTGCGGCCCCTACCAGATAAATGCAAGCCATCGCTCCCAGGGTGGAAATGAACTGGGAAAGATCGGGGTTCTGCTGTCCCACATAGGGAACGATGCAGTTGTTGATCAAAGGCTTCAGGAAATAGGCTCCCGCCACACCGGCGGCAGCGTTCAGCAGAAGGCCGATCAAAATCAGAACCATCTGCTTCTGGTACCCGTCCATGTAGGAGAACACGCGACGGATGGTTTTCCCCGCGTCCTGGGGCTTCTGCACGGGACCTTTGGGTCCTCTTCCGGGTCCTGCCATTATTCCTCAGCCCCCTTTCTCTGGGATTCGTACACTTCGCGGTAGATCTCGCTGCGAGCCAGCAGTTCCTCATGGGTGCCGATGTCGCTGACCTTGCCGTCATCCATCACCAGAATGCGGTCTGCTTCCTGCACGGAAGCGATCCGCTGGGCGATGATAAAGGTGGTCACATGGCCGAAGCGGGTGGCAAACCCGGCCCGGATACGGCTGTCGGTGGCGGTATCCACGGCGCTGGTGCTGTCGTCCAGGATCAAAATCTTCGGATCCTTCAGCAGAGCCCGCGCGATGCAGAGGCGCTGCTTCTGGCCGCCGGACAGGTTTACACCGCCCTGGCCCAGGTCCGTATCGTAGCCGTTGGGAAAGCTGCTGATGAAATCGTGGGCATCCGCAGTTTTGCAGACGGCGATCAGTTCTTCGTCGGTGGCATCTTCCTTGCCCCAGCGCAAGTTTTCCTTGATGGAGCCGCTGAAGAGCACGTTCTTCTGCAGCACCATGGCAACGGAATCGCGGAGAGCTTCCATGGAGTATTCCCGCACGTCATGACCGCCCACCAGCACGCTGCCGGAGAGCACGTCGTAAAGACGGGGGATCAGCTGCACCAGAGTGGTCTTGGCGGAGCCGGTGCCGCCGATGATGCCGATGGTTTCCCCGGCTTTGATATTCAGAACAACATCTTCCAGGATCAGATTGTTCGGATCCTTGGCATAGCTGAAATTCACGTGATCGAACACCACGCTGCCGTCTTCCACTTCGGTGAGAGGTGCGGCGGGGTCTGCCACGTCAGGGCGTTCCTCCAGCACTTCGATGATACGGGAGGCGGAAGCACGGCTCATCACCAGGCTGACGGAGATCATGGCGATCATCATAATGGAAGAAAGCACCTGCGACACATAGGTGAAGAAGCTCATCAGGTCGCCGGCCAGCATTTCCTCACCGATGATCATGAGGCCGCCGAACCAGCAGACAGCGATCATACAGCCGTTCATCACCAGCTGCATGCAGGGCATGGCGAACACCATCACCTTTTCGGCGCGGATCTGGGCGCGGCGCACATCGTCGGCCGCCTTGCGGAATTTCTCGGTTTCGTGGTCGGTACGCACAAACGCCTTCACCACCCGGATGGCGGTCAGGTTTTCCTGTATGGAGGCATTCAGAAGGTCGTACTTCTTCAGCATGGCCTGGAACCGGGGGAAGGCCTGGGTCATCACCAGCACGGCACCGGCAATGATGATGGGCCCTGCCACGGCGAATACCAGGGCCAGACGGCCGTTGATGCGGGTGGCCATAAAGGCGGCGGAGATCAGCATCACAGGGGCGCGGAACATGATCCGCAGCATCATCTGCAGGGTGTTCTGCACGCCGGTCACGTCGGTGGTAAGACGGGTGATCAGCGAAGCGGTGCTGAATTTATCGATGTTGGCAAAGGAAAAATCCTGCACCTTGCCGAAAAGAGCATTGCGCAGATTCTTGGCGAAACCGGCACCGGCCACGGAAGCGAACCGTCCGGAAAGCGCACCGAAGGCCAGGCTCAGCAGTGCCAGAAGCACCATGAGGCCGCCGGTTTTGACCACATACCCGATATCGCCGGCAGGCAGGCCAATGTTGATGATCTGTGCCATCAGCATGGGGATCAGGATCTCCATGATCACTTCCCCGATGATGGTGATGGGTGCCAGAATGGCGGGAAGCCGGTATTCCCGCAGATACACTGCAAGTTTTTTAATCACAATCGTTCTCCCAAATTCTGTTTTATTTGGTCCAATACCTCTTGTCTGCCCCATGGGAGCAGACTCTATCTTTACAGTATAACATCCCTTTTTCTTTAATTAAATGTATTTTTCACGAAAAAAGAGGCAGTCCATACAGACTGCCTCTTTTTGTAGTAGAAATTGCTTTTTTTATGCCACCAGGAAGAACTTCACCAGGAAGATCAGGGACAGGACATAGGTCAGTACGGAAACTTCCTTTGCCTTGCCGGTAACCATCTTCATGATGGTGTAGGTGATCAGAGCCAGGCCGATGCCGTGACCGATGGAGCCGGAAACGGGCATTGCCAGCAGCATGATGCAGACGGGCAGCAGCTGGGTCATATCGCCGAAATCGATCTTCTTCAGGTTGCCCAGCATCAGGATACCGACGTAGATCAGGGCAGCGGAAGTAGCGGCTGCGGGGATGATGGCTGCGATGGGAGCGATGAACATGCTCAGCAGGAACATGACACCGACGGTCAGTGCGGTGAGACCGGTGCGGCCGCCTGCTTCCACGCCGGCTGCGGATTCCACGAAGGTGGTAACGGTGGAAGTACCGGTTACGGAACCAACGGTGGTGCCGACAGCGTCAGCCATCAGGGCTTCCTTCATCTTGGGCATGTTGCCCTTTTCATCCAGCATACCGGCGCGGCTTGCGGTACCTACCAGGGTGCCGATGGTATCGAACATATCGATGACGCAGAAGGTGATAACCAGGGTAATAACGGTGAACCAGCCGATCTGTGCGAAGCCGGCAAAGTTCAGCTTGAACAGGGTGGTTTCTGCCATATCAGCAAAAGGAGGCAGGAAGGAAGCGTTTGCCAGGGAAGCAAAGGGGTTGGTGTTCAGAACGGCAAAAGAACCGATCCAGTACACGACGGAAGCTGCCAGCATGCCCAGCAGAACGGAGCCCTTGACCTTCTTGTGGTCCAGTGCAACGATCACGAACAGACCGATGAACATGGTGATAACGGTCAGGACCATCTGGGTGTAACCGGCATCGCCCATGTTGCCCTGAATGACGCTGGGAGTCAGAGCACCGAAGAAATCGCGCATCACATAGAAGGGGGTGGTGAAACCGTTGCCTTCTGCGTAGATGCCCACGTTGGAGCCCAGACCGATGTTCATCAGCATGAGGCCGATGGCGGGGCCGATGCCCAGGCGGACGCCCAGGGGGATCGCGTCCACGATCTTTTCGCGAACATTGAAGATGGACAGCAGGATGAACACGATACCTTCGATCAGAATGATCACCAGAGCAGACTGGAAGGATTCCAGGTAGCCCATGCCGGTCATGGTAGCGATGTTGGCAACGACCAGGGCGAAGAAGCTGTTCAGACCCATGCCGGGTGCCATGGCGAAGGGCTTATTGGCCAGGAATGCCATGACCAGGCAGCCGATACCGGAAGAGATGACGGTGGCCAGGAAAACGCCGTTCCACAGCGGGGAACCGGTGTCAAAGTTGGTCAGCAGGTTGGGGTTCAGTGCGATGATGTAGGCCATGGTCATGAAGGTAGAAAGACCGGCCAGCACTTCTGTACGGACATTGGTGCCGTTTTCTTTGAGCTTAAAGATTTTTTCCATAACGCTCAGTTTCCTCCTTTAACGAAGTGATGAATAAGAAATACAGTTCCAGTTTACAAAATCCGGCCGGATTATGCAAGGAAAAAGACCGCGAAATTCGGAAATTTCGCGGTCTTTTTGTTGTTTTTTCAATATTTCCCGCCCGAAAAAAGATCGGGTCAAATCAGTTCCACCGCAATGACGGTCATATCGTCTTTTTCCTTCAGGCCGTATTGCTCCACCGCCCGCCGGATCAAAAGGTCCGCCACGGTCTGGGGATTGCGGGAGCGGATGGAACCCAGGGCTTCTTCCACCCACTGGGGGCCGTCCTTCCCCCGTACCGCTTCCGTGATGCCGTCGGAAACCATCACCAGAAGATCGCCGGGCTTCAGTACCATCTGCACACTGTCCATGGAAATGCGGCGCAGGATCCCCATGGGAAGGCCTGCCAGGCCGATGGTTTTCACCCGGTCGCCCCGTTTCACATAGGTGGCGGCAGCCCCGATCTTGAACAGGCGGAACCGGCCGGTGGCCAGGTTCAGAAGGCCCAGATCCACCGTGGAGAAGATCTCATCGTCGGAGCGGAGCAGCAGCACCGAATTGATGATGCGCAGAGAGAGTTCCGCATCGAAGCCCGCCTCCATCAGGCTGTGAAGGGCGTTCACGGTAAAGGCACTCTCCCGGGCTGCCATAAGGCCCTTCCCCATACCGTCGCTGAGCCCCAGGAAAAGCTGGTTGCCCTTGAATTCCGTGCAGAGATAGCTGTCGCCGCAGATGTTTCCTTCCTTTGCGTATGTGGCCACCCCCACCCGGGTCCGGTAGCGGGCCTTTGGCACCGGCTTCGGCGGCAGGATGCCGGCCACCTCATCGGAGAGCTGGTCCAGCGCGGCGGCCAGGCCGCGGAACTGCAGGCTCAGAATATCCCGGGCCGGGTTCGGGTGCTCCGGGTCGTAGCAATTCCGGGCCAGAAGTTCCAGCGTATTCCCGTAGTTCTTCAGCGTTTTCCGGACGTGCTGCTTGGTTTTCTGCTCGTAATAGGTCTCACTCCCGGCTCCGGCGGCAAAACAGGCAGCTGTCTTTTCCATGAACTGCACCGGCAGGAAGGAAAAGAGCAGAGCGGCGGCCAGAGGCTCGTAGATGGCGAAATACGTCTGCAGACTTCCCCGGATCAGGCTGAACAGCAGGATCATCAATATGTAGCAAATGGCGGTGACCCGGCGGCTCTGCCCCTTGCAGATGCCGGCGGCAAGACCTGCCGCGCCCAGGATCCCGGCCTGGGCCGGGGTACCGCCCGTTACGAAGCAAATAAAAATGCCGGAAAGCAGCCCCGCCGTTGCCCCTTCCATGGGGCCTGTCCTGTGGCCGATGAGCAGTGCCAGGAAGGAGGCGGCCAGCCGCTGCAGGGAAAACAGCTGCAGCAGCGGCACGCCCACTCCGGCACTGGCGGTCATCACCACAAGGGTGAAGGACACCAGGGCCTCAATGGAGGAAGAGGATGAGAGTTCCTGCGGCTTGTCCCGGAAAAAGGGCCGAAAGGCACAGGTAAACACCAGAAGCTCCAGGACCAAGAGGAGCGAATCCTGAAAGCCGTAATGGGTCATGGTGCGGGTCAAAAGCCGGTACAGGATCTGCACGGAAAGAGCTGCCGCTGCCGAAAGCCCCACCTGGAACAGAAGGCCGGCCCGGCGCTTCCCCAAGGCAAAAAACAGACCGCCGCTGAGGCCGGCCTGTACCAGCAGCAAAAGCTGCGGCGCAGCGGGCGCAAACCAGAGATCCGCCCCGCTGCCCGCAGAGAGGATGCCCAGGGCCAGGGCTCCCAGAAGGGGCAGCCCGGCCCTGGGCTTTTCCATCAGCGCTGCCGCCAGGGCGGCGGCGCATCCGCCCATTTCGTAGAGTCCGGCGAAGCGTCCGGAAAGAAACACCGTGGCGGCCAGCAGCAAAACCTTTCCTGCAGAGGCCGCATATGCCGCGGCCAGTTCTCTTCGATCCACAGCCTGTACTTTTTCCATAGTGTTCTCCTTCCCGGCAGTTCTTTTTCTCAGCATACACTACAAAAAAAAAGAAGGTTGTCGAACCCGCCCGTCGAGAGCAAAAAAGTTTCGACAACCTTCTGATTGATTAACCTTGATTCATTTCCGGGTTCTGCAGCACATTGCGGCAGAAGAACAGCATCAGGAATGCACAGATCACGTTCCAGACCACGGAGACCAGCATGCCGCCGTAGAGGCCCACTTCGGGCACCACTTCCGCCAGCACGAAGGCCAGCACCATGCCGGGCACAGCCACCAGCATCATCATGATCAGGTACAGCGTCAGGATCAGGCTCTTGCTCTGAATGCCGCCCAGCACCCGTTCCGCAAAGATGTTGGCTCCCAGGAGCACCAGACCGAAGCCGTAGCGGGTGACGATGCAGATCAGGATCTGCTGCACGTTCAGCTGCAAAATCAGACCGATGACGGTCATGACCACTACAGAATCCACCGCCTGCTTCAGGAAGCTTTCGCTGAGAATGGCCAGCAGCTTCTTGAAATTGCTCTGGGGCACCAGATAGATGTAAGGCTTGATCAGTTCCTTGTTCCAGCGGCCCATGTTGATGGTGAAGATCTGCATATAGGTGGTGAAGATCAGCGCGGCGATCATATCGGACTCGCTGCCGTCCTTCGTCAGAAGCATGAAGAAGGCACCGGCGATGGTCCCGATGAGGATCCCCTTATCGATGACGGATTCCCGGCGGCTTTCGGTCAGATGCTTATAGAAGAAGGCGGAGGCACCCCAGCCCTTTCCCATACCGCTCTTTCCCACTTTGGTCTTGGCGGCACCTTCCTTCACCCGGCCCAGTTTGGCCGCTTCCAGAGCGGCGTAACTCCGTTCCGTGGTTTCCAGAACATCTTCGTAATAGTCGGCCTTGGCTTTGGAAATGGCCAGCACCAGCGCAGCTACGTAAACGATACAGGGGATCAGCCACAGAACGGCGATGCCCCAGTTGCCATACAGCGCGGCCGCCGCAAAGGCTTTGGTCCAGCCCAGTACGGGCAGGAATTCGACCCACTTGCTGTTGGCGGATTCCAGCAAAAGTGCGATTTTATCCGCAGCCGCCATGTCTTCGTTGAAGCCGCCCTGCAGGAACACAGGAGCCGCCACCGCCAGCACCACCAGGGCCATGACACCGTACAAACTGTACTTTACCTTCTTGCGCCGCTTTTCGTCGGCATCGATGAAGATGTAAAGTCCCATGGAGGTGAGCTGAGACAGGAAGAACAGCAGGGCGTAAGCGATCATCACCCCCAGAAGATCGGCAGGAGTGATGCCGTAGCGGTTCCCCATCCAGCCATACTGATAGAGGATCACCACCCCCATCAGAAGGGAGGTGCCCATCTGGCCGGCCAGGCCGTACAGCAATACCTTCTGGGGCGGGAAGGGCCCCGTGAAGAGCCAGTTCACGTCCGCCATCTTGTAGATGGTGGCACCGGAACTGAGGCCCGTGTTCACAGAGGTGACGAACAGGAAGGCGAAGAAGGCCAGAAGGCCGGCGGTCAGTTCGTCCAGTGAAACGTATCCGAAAACAGGCATATCCTCCATATTGCCTACGACCAGCACCAGGACCACCATGGCGATCATCAGGATGGTATAGATCAGCTTGCCCGGGCTTCGCAGAATTTGTTTGATGTTATTTTTCAGCCTCACAAGAAGCAGGTACAGCAGGGGGCTCTTCATTTTGCCGCCCCCTGCTGATGGTCAGCGGCCGCGTCCGGATTTGCTGCGGCCGCATCGGGGCCGGCCAGGCTGCCGGATTCGGCCGGCCCTTCCGTGATCTCGAAGAACTGTTCTTCCAGGGTCTGGCCGACGGCCTCCGCATCCCCGTGGGTGCGGGTGGCCGCAAACTTGCCCTTGATCATGATGTGGGCCGTATCCCAATATTCTTCGGCGCTTTCCAGCATATGGGTACTGATGAGAATGGCGCAGCCCTCTGCCTTCAGTTCCTGCAGGATGGCCTTCAGTTCCTTGATGGCATGGGGGTCCAGACCCACCAGGGGTTCGTCAAAGATGATGTTTCTGGGTTTGGGAAGCAGTGCCATGATGATGCACAGCTTCTGCTGCATGCCCTTGGAAAGGTCCTTGCCCAACTTCTTCTTTTTATCGTCCATCTCCAGACGGTGCAGCAGTTCTTCGCCGTAGGCTTCCCAGTCCTTCAGCTGATAGGCCTTGGCGATGAACTGCAGATGTTCTTCCACCGTCAGCAGGTCGTACACTGCGGGAATCTCGGGCACGTAGCCCAGACGCTTCTTGGCTTCCACCGTCTTGTTGGCATGGCCGTCGATGGTGATGAGGCCGTAGAACCGCAGCAAACCGGCGATACACTTGATGATGGTACTTTTGCCGGCACCGTTGGGGCCCAGCAGAACGGTGATCTGGCCGTCCCGGGCCAGAAAGCTCAGGTCTTCGTTGGCCACCACTTTGCCGTACTTTTTCGTTACTCCGATGATTTCGATCATACAGATTCCCTCCAATATTCCTTTTGATAGTTCTCTGAGCCCTGCATGCCGGATCGGCGATACGGGCAGGCCTCAAAAAAGGGCAGCGGCGATCATTCGATGCCGAAGAATCGCCGCGCGTTTTCACAGGTAATACGGGCCACTTCCTCGTAGGGAAGGCCCTTGATGTCCGCCACTTTCCGTGCGGTGTATTCCACGTTGACAGGGGTGTTTCTCTTGCCCCGGAAGGGTTCCGGGGTGAGATAGGGCGAGTCGGTCTCCACCAGCAGGTGGGAGAGATCGATGGCTTCCACCACCTCTACCGTCTTTCGTGCATTTTTGTAGGTGACCGGGCCTGCGATGGACAGGGTGGCCCCCAGCTTGATGTACTGCTCCGCAAGCTCCCGGCTTCCGGAGTAGCAGTGCATCAAAAGGCCGACGGCAGGTTTCTTGCCGGCCGCCAGGACCCCTTCTTCCTTCAGGATCCGCAGCACATCATCGTTGGCCTCGCGGTCGTGGATGATGATGGGCATGGAAAGCTTCAGAGCCAGCTCGATCTGCTTCCGGAACCAGTACTGCTGGATATCCCTCTGGGTATTTTCGTAATGATAGTCCAGGCCGATCTCGCCGATGGCTTTCACCTTGGGCTTCCGGGCCAGGCCTTTGATCAGCTGCAGCACGCTTTCATCCATGGAGTGGGTGTCGTGGGGATGGACCCCTACGGCAGCGTAGCACCAGGGATACTTGGCCGCCTGCTCTGCGGCCAGCGCAGAGCTGGGCAGATCGAAGCCCACGTTCATCACATAGGACAGATCGGAAGCTTCGATGGCCGCGATCAGCAAAGGCATTTTGGACTGGTATTCCTCCGAATTGAGGTGTGCGTGAGAATCGAACAGCATCAGCCTACGGTCTCCCCGTCCGGTGCCTTGGTTTCTACGAATTCAAGGCGTTCTCCGTTTTCGCCGAAGAGCAGCATGCCGAAGGATTCTTCGCCCCGCAGCTTTCTGGGCTTCAGGTTGGCCACGATGACCACCTTCTGGCCCACGCAGTCTTCGGGCTTGAAGGACTGAGCCACGCCGGAGATGATCTGGCGGACTTCACTTCCCATCTTCACCTGGAAGATCAGCAGCTTGTCGGCCTTGGGATGCTTCTTGGCTTCCAGGATCTGACCTACGCGGAGGTCGATCTTTTCGAAGTCTTCGAATTCGATGTCGGGCTTGATGGGAGCGTATTCCTTCACGGGTTCAGCGGGAGCTTCGTTTGCTGCCAGCTGTGCCTGATGGATGGCTTCCAGTTCTTCCAGTTCCTTGGCAACGTCCAGTCTGGGGAACAGGGCTTCGCCCTTCTTCACCTGCTGGCCACCCATCACGTCGAAGGCGTTCAGGTCTTCCCAGGCGGGGTCGGCAGTGCCCAGACCCAGCTGTTCTCTCATGCGGGTGGTGGTGGTGTGCATGAAGGGCTGGATCAGAACGGATACCAGACGCAGGGATTCTGCCAGGTTATGCATAACGGCATCCAGGCGGGCCTTGGTCTCTTCGGACTTGGCCAGTACCCAGGGGGCGGTTTCGTCGATGTACTTATTGGTTCTGCGGATCAGGGTCCAGATCTCTTCCAGAGCTACCTGGAACGCGAAGTCTTCCATGGCCTTATCCACCTTGCCGGGAACTGCTGCTGCCAGAGCCTTCAGTTCAGCATCGGGGCCTTCTTCTGCGCCTGCACCGGGAACGATGCCGCCGCAATACTTTTCGATCATGGAAACGGTTCTGGAAACCAGGTTGCCCAGGTCGTTGGACAGATCGTAGTTCATGCGGTTCAGCATGATCTCGTTGGTGAAGTTGCCGTCCTGGCCGAAGGTGAATTCACGCAGCAGAACGTACTTCAGGGCATCTACACCGTAGCGTTCGATCAGCTTCACGGGGTCTACCACGTTGCCCTTGGACTTGGACATCTTGCCGCCGTCGAAGAGGATCCAGCCGTGGCCCAGCACCTTCTTGGGCAGGGGCAGATCGGCGGACATCAGCATGGCGGGCCAGATGATGGAGTGGAAACGGACGATTTCCTTCCCTACCAGGTGAACGTCTGCGGGCCAGTACTTGTTGTACTTTTCGGGTTCGTCGGGATAGCCCAGAGCGGTGATGTAGTTGGTAAGTGCATCCAGCCATACGTAGATGACGTGCTTGGGATCGATGGGTACGGGAATGCCCCAGTCAAAGGAGGAACGGCTGATGCAAAGATCTGCCAGACCCTGCTTTGCGAAGGACAGCATTTCCTTTCTGCGGCTTTCGGGCTGCAGGAATTCGGGATTGGTTTCAAAGAGCTCGATGAGCTTATCCTGGTACTTGGAGAGCTTGAAGAAGTAAGCTTCTTCCTTGGCCTTTTCTACGGGGCGGCCGCAGTCGGGGCACTTGCCGTCCACCGCCTGGGTTTCGGTCCAGAAGGATTCGCAGGGAGTGCAGTACCAGCCTTCGTATTCACTCTTATAGATATCGCCCTTCTCGTACATCTTCATGAAGATTTCCTGAACCCGCTTTACGTGGCGTTCTTCGGTGGTACGAATGAAATCGTCGTAGGAAATTTCCATGGTGGCCCACAGCTTCTTGATGCCGTCAACGATGTTGTCCACGTACTGCTGGGGGGTGACGCCAACGGCTTCTGCCTTCTTCTGGATCTTCTGGCCATGTTCGTCGGTACCGGTCAGGAACATCACATCGTAGCCCTGCAGTCTCTTGTAGCGGGCAACAGCGTCAGCCATAACGGTGCAGTAGGTGTGACCGATGTGCAGGTTATCGCTGGGGTAGTAGATGGGGGTGGTAATATAATAGGGTTTCTTTTCGCTCATGAGCGTTCCTCTTTCCGCAGATGCGAATGGGCACCTGCAAATAATATTTTAGGGGAGGGGCGCCGCCGAATGATAAATCTGGCGGCGCCTTCCATTTTAATCTCTGTGCTTCTGATAACGGCAGCTGTCCAGTTTGCCGTAATTGAAGGTGTAATCGATTTCCACGATGCCGGCGGGCTTTGCTTCCACCTTCCAGATGTCATCCAGGGGGATGTTCAGCAGGAAGGACAGAGCGGCACGGATGGCCAGGGAGTGGGCAACGATGACCACCACCTTGCTGTTTGCGCGGATCCGTTCTTCCTTGGTGCGGGGGTCTTCGGGCTTGGACAGATCTGCGGGGTCGCGCTGGGCGGTTTCTTCCACCAGCAGCTCCTTCAGGAATTCTTCCACCCGTTCCTTGACCTGGTCGAAGGTTTCGCCGCCGGGTACCTTGAAGTGATTGAAATCGTACCAGAAGGCTTCGTAGCCTTCGCCGTAGAGTTCGCGGGCTTCCTGGTTGGTTTTGCCTTCGAAGATGCCGAAGTGCATTTCCATCATGCGGGGTTCTTCTCTGAGACCTGCCTGAGCGGGATCCTTCCATTCTACCACCTTGGCCACTTCGCCGGCCAGGTAGGAAGCTCTCTTCAGGGGGCTGGTGTAGATGTAGTCTACTTTTTCACCGGTCATTTCCTTCACGACCCAGGGGACATCCGCCCAGCCCTTGGGGGAGTACTCGGAATCGGTCTGACCGTAAATAATGCGGTTTACATTGGCCATGGTTTCGGGATGGCGAATGAAGATGAATTTCATAGTTTCCTCCTTTAGACGGTGGGAGCGGCCAGCCCGAACATTCTGGGACGTTCGCTGTCGAAGATCATTTCAATGTAGCCGCCGGTGCGGATCTCGATGCCCCAGCTGTCGTTGAGAGGCATCTTCAAGAACCAGGCCATAGCACCTCTGATCACCAGAGCGTGAGCCACGATGCAGATGGTGTCGGAGCAGGCTTCGCCGGGTCTGCGCATGGTCAGAGGAGACCAGCCCCAGGAATCCTCGCCCTGGCCTTCGATTTCGGGAGCCAGAACTTCCTTCATGAATTCCACAACGCGGTCCTGCACATCCTGCCAGCTTTCGCCTTCGGGTGCGGTAAAGTGAGCCAGATCAGCCCAGAACTGGCTGAAACCGTCGCCGTAGATTTCCTTGGCTTCGGCGTTGGTCTTGCCTTCAAAGAGACCGAAGTTCATTTCCATCAGTCTGTCATCGCGGACGACATCGGGAATGATGTCTCCTTCTTTTGCGATGCCGTCGGACAGCACTTCGCCGCCCTTTGCGGTGACGGTGAGGCCGTGATCTTCAGCGATTTTTTCAGCCAGCCAGGAGGCTCTCCAGAGGGGGCTGGTGTAGACCTTGTCGATCTTCTTATCCTTCAGGATGGCAGCAGTCTGCTCGGCAGTACGGAAGCCTCGTTCGGAGTAGTGGGAGTCCAGACGACCGTAGATGATCTTCTGCACATTTGCTTCGGTTTCGGGGTGACGAACTAAGATGAGTTTCATTTGTATACTTCCTTCCTGCCCTTCCCTCCCAAGGGCCAAAAATTTTGCATTGTATAATAGAATATCATACTATAAAACAGTTTGCATTTCAACCGAAAAAAGGGCAGAAAAGAGCCCCGACGGGCTTGAAAAAAACAGACACAGGTATATAATCGGAGGTGGCGAAGGGGCGGCCAGGTCCCAAATTCGGCCGCCCCGCTCTTCGTCCGCACTACATCCACTATCTCACCACTTTTCAAAGGAGTAATTTCATCATGGAAAACAAACTCGAAACCGCTGCTCCTGAAGTGTCTCTGAAGGCCAACAGCGTGTCCAAGACCGCTGTTACCATCATGGCCATTTCCTCTGCGGCCCCCGCCATGTGTATGGGCGGCTCCATGGGTACCATCATGGCAGGCTCCGGCACCGCTGCCGCTCTCGCCTTCCTGATCGCTACCATCGCCATCCTGCTGGTGGGCATCAGCTACGGCAGTCTCAGCGAACGCTACAACAGCTGCGGCGGCACCTATGCCTACATCAGCAACGTGTTCGGTGAAAAGGCCGGCTTCTGGACCGCCTTCGTCTACTTCGGCGTAACGGTCACCACCAGCGGTGCCATCACCACCATCTTCTCCACCTACATCAACTATCTGTTCCCCGCCATCCCCATGTGGGTCGCCTTCTTCTTCCTGGTGATCCCCATTTTCCTCATCGACTGGCGCGGCGTGGAACTGACCAGCAAGGCACTGATCATCGTCTGGGTCATCCAGATGGTCCTGCTGATCTGGCCCGCCATCAAGATCATCACCATGGCTCCCGAAGGCTTCGAACTGGGCACCTCCGTTTCCAACGCCTTCACTCCCACCTTCGGCCTTTCCGGCCTGATGGCAGCCGTTCTGGTCTGCGTCTGGTCCTATGTAGGCTTTGAAGCTCCCGCCTACATGGGCGAAGAACTGAAGGGCGGCGCCAAGTCCGTGAAGTTCGCCATCATCGTATCCGGCATCGCCATCGGCGTCATCTACGTCATCGCCTGCTGGGTCTGGACCGCAACCATGAGCCCCGAACAGCTGGATCAGCTGGTTGGCTCCGGCACTCTGCTGGCTGACTACACCGCGCTGGTAGGCTATGCCGCCGGCGACAAGATGGTCGCTCTGGCCACCATCGTTTCCTGCGTGGGCTGCTTCTTCGGCTTCTCCACCATGATGAGCCGCTTCATGTATGACCTGGGCCGCACCGGCTATCTGCCCAAGTTCTTCACCAAGGTGAACAAGCACCAGACCCCCTCCGGCGGCCTGATCGCTTACTGCTCCATCGCCTTCTTCGCCTGCCTCTACGGCTCCTACTGCTACAGCAGCGAAGGCCTCTTCGGCGAAGGTGCAAACCTGTTCGACGGTGTCAACGACATCTTCACCTACATGTCCATCTGCGCCAGCATCGCTTACGCGTTCATCTGCCTGGCCAACATCAAGGACCGTCTGGGCGAAAAGGGCATCGTGGCCGTTCTGAAGTACAAGGTGGTTCCCGTATTCACCTTCTGCCTGCTGGTTTACATGATTTTCTCTTCCGGCATCAAGTACAGCATCGGTACCCTGGTATGGATGGCCCTGGCCGCCATCACCATGACCATCTTCTTCGCCATCCGCAAGAAGAAGGCCAACGCCTAAGGGCCGAAAGGCTCCGCAGGAGCGGCCGCTTTCCGATCTGCCGCGGCCGCTTCCCAATTTGCTGCGGCCGCCATCCATTTTGCCGCGGCCGCTTCCACCGCACGCAAAAAGCGCAAGGATTGTTTCCTTGCGCTTTTTCTTTTGCTACAGATAAGCCCGCAGGTCATGGGCCAGCTTTTCCTCCAGCCCCACCAGGGAATTGGCCAAACTCTTGGCTTTGTGCTCCGCCTCCGGGTTCTTGTTCACATAGCGGCTGAGGGATTTGATCCCCATGGTGCAGCCGTCGGTGATCAGGTCCGCAATGGCAGCGTCGTCCGCTCCTACCGCCAGAGTCATGTTGGTTTTCATCCAGGACATCCCCTTGGCCATCAGGGCCGGTTCCGCCGTTTTGGAGCCTCTGGCTTCCAGCTCTTTCCGGGTCTCGTCTCCCAGTTTTTCATGATTTTCCCGGGAGGCCGCCAGAGTCTTTGCCAGGCTTTCGTCCTTCACCTTTCCCATCACTTCATCGATGGAACGGGCCGCCATTTTCGCCCCGGCGCTGCACTCCCGCAGCAGATTGATGGTGTGATCGTTCGTCATCCTTATACTCCTCTTCCGCAGCTACGGGCCGCCTGCAGGCATTGCAGCACCTGTACTGTTTCGCCCGGCAAAGCTGCCCGTTAAAAAAGTTTTCTACCTTAGCATGCCCAGCATTTCGCTCCGTTCGCCTGCCATTTCATCCCATTCACACGCCTTTTCGTTCCATTTTCCTGTCACTTTGCTCCATTTCCACGCCAATCCCTTCATTTCTCCGGTCAGTGCAGGAATCGCTTTCTTTTTCTCGGGCAAAAACGCATCTTTTTGCCCATTTTTGGCACTTTGGTGACACACTCAAGAAGGTTCTCCGCTAAACAAGACGCACTCCTTACGAAAAAACTACATTTGGGTGCTAAAAAAGCGCACCCGTTATTGCTTATTTAACGATAAGGTGCGCTTTCATTCTTTTTCCCCATAAGAAAAATCCATTTTTTGCGCACCACTTCCCTCAAATCCAGAAAAAAGTGCGCGCGGTCAAATAAAACGGCTCTCAGCGGTGTGCATACACGCGAAACGATCACCCGATTCTGTTACTGATCCGTTTTATTTCCCTGTCTTGATTTTCTCTTCCCCCTCTTCGCGGGTGATGCGGCGAAGTTCAGTAAGCCAGGGCGAAAAAGCCACTTTGTCCGTGCCGTAGGTCAGGTTCAGTTCGTATTCCCGGGGGATCCAGGTGGAAAAAGGGGCTTCGTTATGCTGAATCACCGCTTCCATATTATCCAGCGCTTTGTACAGCTTGGCTTCCGGTGTTTCCAGAGCACCCATTTCTTCGTAAAGAGCATGCATTTCCGCAGCGTAGGGTTTGGGAAGAGAGTCCACCCAACTGTAAAAAAGAGTTTCCTCTTCCACTTCGTGCGCCGCCGTTTTATCGAAAGCGGGAATGTCTCCGGTGAAGGCTTCCCCCAGGTCGTGGATCAAAAGCATTTGGATGACCTTATCCATATTGATCTCGGGAAACTCGTCCCGCAGGAAATAGGCCATCAGTGAGACGCGCCAGCTGTGCTCCGCCACGCTTTCGTGACGGCCTGCAGAGGTCCAACTGTGGCGGGTGGTATTTTTCAGGCGTTCGGCTACGGACAGGATGTCTAAAAAGGTACGATGATCCATAAAAAATCCTTTCTTACAGCAGGTGCAACCGGACTGCGTCGGGCACTGAATGACGGGAACAGTAAATGCGGCCGGGGCAGGCCGGTTGCATTTGGTTTGCTTTGGTTTTTACTTGAAGGTTTCCGGTTTCAGGCCCTTAAAGAGCACCGAACGCCGGTAGAAGATGGACATGAACACGCTGCAGACCAGCCAGCCGGCAGGATAGGCCAGACCGATGACGATGAAATTTGCCCCCAGCATGTCCGCCACGAACATATAGCACTGACGGAAGACCACGAAGCAGCTGAGCATGATGATCATGGGTGTCTTGCCGTCGCCGATACCGCGCATGGCCCCTGCGTAGATCTGGTTGAAGCAGATGATCAGGTAGAAGGGCGAAATCCAGGTGATGAATTCCTTGCCGTAGTAGAGCACTTCCGTTTCCGAAGGATCGTTGAACAGCAGCAGCAGCGTATCCGCGAAGGTCAGCTGCAGCACCGCCAGCACGCCGGTGATGCCCAGAGACATAAACAGAGACTGCCGCACGCCTTTCCGGGCGCGGTCGTACTTGCCGGCACCGTAGTTCTGGCCGATGAAGGTGGTGGCCGCCATGGCGATGGCCTGCACGGGCACCAGCAGGAAACCGTCCAGCTTGTTGTAGCTGGAGAACCCGGCCATGCAGTCGCCGCCGAAGGCATTGATGTAAGACTGGACGAACACATTGGAGAAGGAGGTGATGGCCTGCTGGATACCGGCGGGCATACCGATGGCGAAAATGCGCCGCATCATCACCCGATCCAGAGCCAGATCCTTCCACTGAATGCCGTAGGGCTCCTTGGTTTTGGTCAGAGTCCGGAGGATCAGCATAGCGGAGATGAACTGGGCCAGGACAGTGGCGTAGCCTGCACCGGCGATGCCCCATTTAAACACCAGAACAAAGAGAAGGTCCAGCACCACGTTCAGGGAAGCGGAGAAGCACAGGAAATACAGAGGCCGCTTGGAGTCGCCCACCGCCCGCAGGATGCCGGAGCCCATGTTATAAATCAGTAGGCCCACGATACCTGCAAAATAAATGGTCAGATATTCCTGAGCTTCCGCAAATACATCGGAAGGAGTCTTCATAAAGGTGAGCATGGGGCTGACCAGGAAAATGCCGCCGATGGTGGCCACGATGCTCATGATCAGGGTCAGAAGAATGGTGGTATGTACCGCTTTGTGGAGCCGTTCGTTATCCTTGGCCCCATAACTTTGGGAAATGACGACCCCTGCGCCGGTGGCTACGCCCGCACAAAGGCCCACCAGCATATTGATGATGGGCGTAGTGCCCCCCACCGCTGCCAGTGCCGCTTTGCCGACGAATCGGCCGACGATCATGGAGTCTACCGTATTGTATAATTGCTGAAATAAAAGGCCGATGGCCGTGGGAACGGAAAACTGCAGCAACTGCTGCCAGATGGTCCCCTCCGTCATATCGGAGGCACCGTTTTTCCAGACGCGGGTAACTGTTTTTTTCGTAAAGATCCCCCCTTAGCAAAACACAATTTTATTATAGCACACTTCCGGAGAAATGGGGATGCTTTCGCGCAGAACAAATTGTATGTTTTTCGCGGCGAAGTCGGAAACCGACTGTGCTTTCTCTTGCCAACGGCGGATTTTCTGCTATAATCATAAGCAATTGCAGTTTATTTCAAGCCTCGGTCTTTCCGAAAAGGCTGCATGAAAATTTGTTTTTACGAGGACATAACCATGAACGATCTGAAGAAAAAATCCAACCCCTGGGCCCTTCTGCCCATCGGTGTATTCCTGGTCCTGTATCTGGGTCTGGGCATCACCCTGGAATACGGTCTCAAAATTGAAATGGGCTTCTATTCCATCCCCATCGTTGTTGCCTTCCTGGTGGCCATCCTGGTAGCCTGCTTCCAGAACCCGGCTCTGAAATTTGATAACAAACTGGAAGTGATGGCAAAAGGTGTGGGCGATAAAAACATCTTCACCATGATCCTGATCTTCCTGGCCGCCGGCATCTTCGTCGGTGTTACCGGCCGCGACAGCGCCGAAGCCGTTGCCTACTTCCTGCTGGACGTCGCTCCCCCGAAACTGGCCGTCGCGGTGCTGTTCGTCTCCGCCGCCTTCGTTTCCACCGCCATGGGTACTTCCTGCGGCACCATCACCCTGCTTGTCCCTATCGCTGTGGCCGTTTCCGAAGCGTCCGGCTTCAGCCTGGCCTTCTGTGTCGGCTCCGTCATGGGCGGTTCCATGTTCGGTGACAACCTGTCCTTCATTTCCGACACCACCATCGCCGCCTGCAACACCCAGGGCTGCGCCATGAAGGATAAATTCCGCACCAACTTCCGCATCGCTCTGCCCGCCGCCCTGCTGACCATCGTTCTGGTTCTGGCCCTGTCCCTGACCACCGATGCCGGTTCCGTGGTGGAAAAAGACTATAACATGGTACTGCTGATCCCCTACCTGATCGTTCTGGCAGGCGGTCTTGCCGGGATCAACGTATTCCTGGTGCTGCTGGCCGGTATCGTTTCCGGCGCTGTCATCGTCCTAGCTCAGGGTGCTGTGGATCCCCTGACCCTGATGGGCAACATGGGCAGCGGTGCATCCGGTATGTTCGAAACCATTCTGGTCACCGTTCTGGTCTCCGCACTCTGCGGCCTGGTCCGTGAATTCGGCGGCTTTGAATCCCTGCTGAACCTGATCCGTAAGTGCGCCAAGGGCAACAAGGGCGGTCAGCTGGGTGTGGGGCTGCTGGTAGGTGCCATGGACATCGCCACCGCAAACAACACCGTTGCCATCGTTATGGCCGGCCCCATCGCCAAGGAAATCAGCACCGAATACGGCATTTCTCCCCAGAAATCCGCTTCTCTGCTGGATACCTTCAGCTGCATTTTCCAGGGCATCCTGCCCTACGGTGCACAGATGCTGCTGGCCATTTCTGCTGTGGCAGTATTGGGCCACGCCATCTCCGCCTTTGACATCATCCCCTTCCTGTTCTATCCCTACATGCTGGCCATCACTTCTGTGATCTCCATCCTGTTCAGCAAGAAGAACAAATAAGGCAGAACAGGGCGGGCGCAGATTCTGCATTCGCGCCCGCCTTCCCCTTGTTTTCACGCCCCCGGTCCTGCCGGGGGCTTTGAAATACCAATCTTTTATTTCACTCTTACAGGAGGTACTTTTGCTATGCTTGTGAATTCGAAACAAATCCTTCTGGAGGCAAAAGAGGGCCATTATGCCGTCCCTGCTCCGGACTTCCTCGACCTGGATTCCGCCCGCACCTATGTGCAGGTGGCTGAAAAGCTGGGAAAGCCGGTGATCCTGTCCTTTGCACAGATCCACAAAGACACCATCTCCCTGGAAGAAGCCGCCGTCATCGGTAAATTCCTGGGCGAGCGGGCATCCGTCCCCGTGGTGCTGCATCTGGACCACGGCCAGGATATGGACTACGTGCGCCGGGCAGTGGCGCTGGGCTTCACTTCCGTCATGCTGGACGCATCCATGGATCCTTTTGATGAGAACGTACGAAAAACCAAAGAAGCAGTAGAGCTTGCTCATGCTCACAACATCACTGTGGAGGCAGAGATGGGCCATGTAGGGCAGGGCGCAAACTACACCAATTACGACGAATCCGACTCCGTCTACACGTCTGTGGAGGAAGCCCGCGAATTCGTTCGTCTGACCAATGTGGACTCCCTGGCCGTTTCCATCGGTACCGCCCACGGCGTCTACAAAGGCAACGGCAAGCCCGTTCTGAATTTCGAACGGCTGCAGCAGCTGCAGGAAGCCCTGGATGTTCCTCTGGTGCTCCACGGCGGCTCCGGCACCGGCGAAGACAATCTGCGCCGCTGTGCCGCCGGCGGTATCTGTAAGCTGAACCTGTTCACCGACTTCCTGCTCTCCGCCATGGCGCAGCTGGAAGCCACTCCCCCCGCCGATTATTTCCAGCTGAAGAAGCTGAGCAACCAGGCCATGGCTGCCAAGCTGGAAGAATACTACGGCATCTGCCGCGGCCTGTTGAAGTAGGAGGGCATCATGAGCAAAACCAAGTATGTGAACCCCGTAAAGACCCCCTTCCTGGTCTTCAGCACCAAATGCCACCTGTGGGGCGAAGATGCCCTGAAGCTGGCTCTGGCCGCCGACGCTGCCGCTGCGGAAACCGGCATTTCCCTGTACTTCGCCGTACAGGCTCCCGACCTTCGGCTGATCAAGGAGCACACCAAGCACATCATCGTCACCGCCCAGCACATGGATCCCCTGCCCATCGGCAGAGGCTGCGGCTGGCAGCTTCCGGAGGCACTGAAGGCCGCCGGGGCCGATGCGGTGTTCCTGAACCATGCGGAGCATCCCATGACCCTCACGGATCTGGGCAAGGCCATCGCTCGCGCCAAGGAGCTTAAAATGCACTCCATCGTCTGCGCGGACTCCGTCACGGAAGCCCTGGCCATCGCCGCCTTCCAGCCCGACATCCTTCTCTGCGAACCCACGGACCTGATCGGCACCTGTCAGGCTGCCGATAACAGCTACATCGAACGCTGCGTGGAGGTCCTGCGGAAGGAAGCACCGGATGCTAAGATCATGATCGCCTCCGGCATCACCACCGGCGAAGATGTCTACAACGTGATCATCCACGGTGCCGACGGCACCGGTACCACCACCGGTGTGGTGAAGGCTCCCGATCCCGGCCTGCGCCTGCAGGAAATGGCCCGCGCTGCCGCCCAGGCTCACAAAGATCTTCAGGTCAAATAGATTGCAAAAGTTCCTTAGATCAAAACAACAAACAGTAACAAAACCGTTCCTATCAAATTTACGATGCAAAAGAGAGGCTCCCTATCGGGAGCCTCTCTTACATTAAGGCTCTGTTAGCCCACTGTATTGATTTTAAAAATAGACATAAAAATATCATATGTATGCATAAATGACCTCAGTTTGTTTTATTACCTTTAGAGGTGATAAAAATGGGTGTAAAATATAACATT
>SVCU01000032.1 GCA_015058215.1 Clostridiales bacterium | reverse complement strand
AGTCTCTACCCCCGCTATTTTTAAGGGTTGGGACCGTTTGAACCCGGAGAAGGAGACGGGGGATGCAACCGCTCTTGCGGCAGACGCTTCCCTCCGGATGGGGATCTGGGGAGAACTGCTGCAGTCCGGCGATTTTGCGGCGATGGCGGAACAGATGCGGAACGATCTGGAAGCTATCACCCTGGAGCAGTACCCGGAAGTCGGAACGGTAAAAGCTCTTCTGCAGGAAACGGCTGCTGTGAAGGTGCTGATGAGCGGCAGCGGCCCCACCGTATTTGCCGTGTACGAAGACGAAAGAGCCGCCAGATCGGCCTATGACAGCCTGAAAGACCGGGTTCCCGGAGTATTTGTTGCACAGACAATATAGCCAGTAAAAAACCGCGCGCCGAGTTCCCAATTTGGCGCGCGTTTCACAGGAGAAACCATGAACAGACTACAGACCCTTTGCAAACGGGTGGATGACCAATTTGACACCTTAGAGAAAACCCGGTTCCGCAGTTTTGTCTATGCCCACATCCATGCGGTGACCTTGCTGGCTCTGCAGCTGGCGAAGAAGCGGGGCATTGATCCCGAACTTGCGGGAGCCGCCGCCCGCCTTCACGATATTTACACCCTGACCACCCTGGAATCGGAAGATCATGCGGGGAAGGGTGCCGTGCTGGCAGAGCAGCTTCTGCGGGAAACGGGCCAGTGGCAGGAAACTGAGATCCGGGCCATCTGCAGTGCCATCGCCTCCCACAGCGAAAAAGATCGAAGCCACGGCCCTCTGGAAGACCTTCTCATCGACGCGGACGTGCTGGAACACTGCCTGCAGCGGTTCCCCGGCCCCGTGCGGGAAGGAGAGGAAGCCCGCTGGGCAGCATTGCAGACCGAGTTGGGGCTGTAATAAAAAACGATAAAAAAAGGAGCAGATCCTGAGATCTGCTCCTTTTGTGTTGCAAAAGTAGTTGTTTGCAGGCCCTTCTGCAGAGCGTTCCTTTCGGAAGCGCGGTGGGCCGGTTTTAGACGGAGTACAGGTTGTTGGTCACATATTCCGGGTCGCAGGTGGCATCGATGCCAAGGTCGCGCAGCACCTTGCTGTCCGCATCGCTGAGAATGGCGGTGCAGTGGGCCTTGCAGCCGCGGAGGGCGGTGAGCTTGTTTTCCACTTCCTGGGCGGCAGGGTTGGTGGTTGCGGAAACGGCCAGGGCGGCCAGAACTTCGCTGGCGGTGAGAGAGGCCTTTTCGTTGTGCAGGATGTCGCTCTTCAGGTTCTGGATGGCTTCCAGCACAGAGGGGCTGATCAGCAGCATGGAATCGGGGAACCCGGCCAGGACCTTGGCGGCGTTCAGCAGGGCGGCAGCGGTGGCAACCATACGGCGGCTGCTGCGGCCGGTGACGATCTGACCGTCGGGGAGTTCAATGGCCATAACGACCACGTTTTCGTATTTGGCGGCCAGGTTGCGCTTGAAATCGGCGTAATCTCTGGCGGGAAGAACGACCTTGCGGTCTTCCACCTTCAGGTCCAGGTCGTCCATCAGCAGCTTGGCTTTCTCTACGGCGGCATCATCGATGAGCCCCTTCTTGTAATCGCAGAGAGCCATCAGATAACGGCGGATGATTTCCTGGCAGGCGGCTTCGCGGCAGGCTTCGTCATCGGAAATGCCGAAGCCGATGCGGTTGACACCCATATCGGTGGGGGATTTGTATTCGGATTCCGCGCCGGTGATCTTTTCGATGATTCGGCGAACCACGGGGAAGGCTTCCAGGTCGCGGTTGTAGTTGACCGCAGGGGTACCGTAGGCTTCCAGGTGGAAGGAGTCGATCATGTTCACATCGTGGAGATCGATGGTGGCGGCTTCGTAGGCTTTGTTGACGGGATGGTTCAGGGGCAGGTTCCAGACGGGGAAGGTCTCGAACTTGGCGTAGCGGGCCTTTCTGCCCTGCAGGGATTCATGGTACAGCTGGGAAAGGCAGGTGGCCAGCTTGCCGCTGCCGGGGCCGGGGGCATTGACCACTACCAGAGGTTTGGTGACCTCGATGTAGGGGTTGGAGCCGTACCCGTTGTCGCTGACGATGGTATCCACGTCGGCAGGGTAGCCCTTGGTGGGCTGATGGGTGTAGGTCTTGATGCCGCGGCGGTTCAGACGCTTGACGAAGTTCTGGACGGCGGGCTCGTCCATGTAGCGGGTGATGACCACGCTGTTGATGGAAAGACCGTACTGACGGAAGGTATCGATGAGGCGCAGCACTTCCAGATCGTAGGTGATGCCGAAGTCCTGGCGGACCTTGCTGGTGGCGATATCCCCTGCGTAGACGCAGATGATGATCTCGGCCTGGTCTTTCAGCTTCTGCAGCAGTTTGATCTTGGCGTTTTCGTCGAAACCGGGGAGAACGCGGGCTGCATGCTTATCGTGAACCAGCTTGCCGCCGAATTCCAGATAGAGCCGGCCTTCGCCGCCGTTGATCCGTTCCAGGATGTATTTGCTCTGCTCTTCGATATACTTATCTGCATCAAAACCGATTTTCATGATACGTTCCTGCTTTCACCAGTAAAAGAGTTAGGCCCAAGGGTATGGGCCAGTACAATCATACACAATATTATAAACGATAGAAATGGATTTTGCTATGGTTTTCTGCAGATTATGACAAAAAGTTGACAGTAAAAGGGACCGGAATCGGGCGCGTGGGTCCTGCGGAAAAAGGGACAGGGCAGGTTCAGTGAAGAGGTTGGTAAATATTTACAAAAAAGAACTTGACTGGCACGTGCAGGTGGCATAAAATGGAAGAAAAAGGAAATTGCTGCGGCGGCTGTGAAGACATGAGGGGGCAGTTTGGGCGGCAAGGAAAGGGATGCGAGATGAAACAAAAATGGATGGCAGCAGGGGCGGCAGGGGCCGCCCTGGCAGTGCTGCTGGGCCTGGCTCTATGGGCAGGCGTGGCCGCAGAGCCGGAAGAAGAACCAAAAGGAGATGAAACCCTTGTGAGCATCGGCCTGGGAACCGTCGGCGGCGCAGAATCGGACGGCCGGGAGACCGGCAGTGGTACTGAATCGGACGGTGAGGAAACCGGCGGCCCTGCGGAACAAGAAGGGGCCGTCGGCGGCAGTGATTCCTGTGAGGATAGGAAAACGGAGGACTCCGCCGGAAAAACCGACGGGGAAAGACCGCTGCCGGAGGATCTGCTGCTGCAGCTGCAGCAGGCACTGAACGGCGGCGGCCAGGCGGAACATTCGGCCGCCGCCCGGCCCGGAGAACCGGCCGACAGTCCGGACGCGGGGGAAGGTGGCGCGGCGGCAGAACTGAGAGGCCGCGCCGCCGATGGCCTGGTGCCTTATATGATGGAAGCCTACCCCTCCTGGCACCGGGAGGACCGGTCGGAGACCGCCCAGCGGAGCTACGCGCTGGTGGAATACTTCGCCGGTGACTCCTACGAGACCTGCACCCTTTGGGGCTCTTCGGAGAAGACGGCGAAGTTCACCTACAATTATGTCTGGGAAGGCAGTTCCCGCTTTCAGGACCGGCACCAGGGGAAAGACCCGGATCCTGTGACCCAAAGGGCCCGCATCCGGGCCATGCTCTATTATCTGCTGCCCGGGTTCGGGGAAGAAGCCTATCAGGATTTCCTGCAGGTGGAAGCACTGAATTATCAGGACCGCCGCTGGTACAGCCGCACGTCCTGGTATGGTGACCGGCTGGTGCAGTTCAGCATCCAGAGCGGTACGGTAACGGGAACGGTGTATCCGTATGGGTATACGGACGAAGTCAACGGGCTGCCGGAAAAGGGAACGGTGGAAGAACTCTCCGGCGACGAGGGACTGTAGCACCTGCCGGCGCAGCTGTGCGGGGTGTTGAAGTGCAGTGCCTGCCGGCGCAGCTGTGCAGAGTATTAAAATAACAGGGATAGAAGGGATGGAGATCCATGAAAAAAGAAAATTGGAAACGGACGCTTGCGCTGCTGCTGGCGGTGCTTTTGCTGCCCGTTTTCCCCGGAGGGGGGAGTTTTCTGCAGCCGCTCGCCGTCAGCGGTGAGGGCGCAGATCCGCTGCAGACGAGTTCCGAAGAGGAAGTGATCGTTCTGCAGAAGTATTGGAAAGACATGACGGAAGAAGAAAAAACCTCGGCGCTGCAGCTGCTGCTGGCCGGGGGGGATGGCTTCGCGGTGCCGGAATCGATTCTGGCAGAAGGAATTTCCCGCCCGCTGAACCGGGCCCTCTGGTACAGCCATGGCATTTTGGTTTATGGGGAGGGCTTTGGCGGCTGGGACGACGCGGCCGGTCCACGCTACTGGGGCTACGATGTCAATGGCGGGTACTACGGCAACGATGCCTTTCCCCGGGATTCGGATACGGGTACCGAAGCCTGGAAGAAAAGCTGGCTCACGGTGGAGCAGATCCGTCGGAACGAAACCGCCCGTATTTATGTGGGAAGCTATGCCCTGGAAAACCAGAACCGGTTTTCCGAAGAGGACCGGCGTACAACGGCTGCGCTCTGGCTGGCAAAGAACCCGGAATGGCTGGCTGCCGGGCTGACGGAAGATTACATATTGAGCCATTTCTGTTTCAATTCCGCTGTCAGTGAAAGCGGTCTCACCCGTGGGCAGTTCATCGGTGTGCACCGGTCCGTGTACGACGGCAACCTGTATTACCAGACCTTTGATGTGGAGGCGCCGCTGCGCCTGTTCAAAGTGGTGGCGAAGGAGGAACCGGTGCCGGAAGCGCCGCAGCCCTCCTCGGATCTGCAGGTGACGGCACAGCTTTCCGCGCCGGAGTCGGTGTATGCGGGGGAAGGGTTCACGGTGCGGGATCGAAGCCTGTTCCTGGCTGAGGGCATCAGCTATCTTGCGGGGACGGCATACGAAACTCTGCCCGTGGAAAACGAATTTGCGGCAGCCGGCGGCATGGGAACGGTGCAAAGGATCTCGCAGACGGAGGCAGAAGTGGTCTTCGACCGGGAAGGCCGCTGGCCGGTGAACCTGACGGTAAGGGAAACCGGTACCGGAAAGACCTGGACGGCGACTTCTTATGTGACGGTGAAACCGGTGCCTGCGCCGGAAGTGTTTCTCGGGGGGCCGCACAAGGCCAACCGAACGGAAACCATGACCATTGCGCTGCATTTGCATCCCAGCCGCCCGGCGAAGGTTCTGGAACTGAGGATCCGTGACCCGGAAACGGGGACGGAATGGCTGCATCTCCGAAAGGATTTTGAAACAGGCGCGGAAACGGTGAGCGGGAAAGGCGTCGGGGAAGAACTGACGGATGCGGTGCGAATCACCGACGGACGGGTCAAAGCCCGGCCGCTGACGCAGATCGTGACAGAGGGAACCGGCTTGGGGCAGGAAACCTGGCAGCTGGAATTTCTGACGAAAAACGGGGAGCAGCAGGTCTATGCCTACGAGCTGCGGCTTACGGACAGCGGCGGTTACAGCGGAACGGCTTCCGGAACTTTTACCATGGAACCGGACCGGGCACCGGCGGCGGAGATCCGTATGGCGGAACAGTGGGTCCGGGGCGAGAGCGGCAACCGGGCGGCGGTGGAAGCCGAAGACGGCAGCCGCAGCGACGGTGACGAAGTGACGCGCCGCTGGCTTCTGGACGCGGGGGATGGCGTATTCCGGGAATTTTCCTGGGAGGATCGGTCCTTTGGGACAGGCCAAGCCATCGCCTTTGCCAAAGAAGGGGTCGGTCTTTTCCGGCTGAAGCTGCAGGCGCAGGATCTCTGGACGGAGGAAACCCTGGAAGAATTCGTGACGGCGGCAGATGTGCTTTCCGGTGAGGCTGTGGCAGCCGGGGAAGTGATCAATCTGGCACCGAAGGTGGGCGTCAAACTGGTGGAAGATCCGCCCCTGCTGCAGGTGCTGCTCCTGACGGAAACGGAAGACGAAAAAGAACAGGCAGAGGCTCAGCTGGAGGCGGTTTCCGGCCGCCTGCGAGCCCAAAATCTGCAGGCGGCCTTCACCGTCCGGGCCCTGAGCCCGGCGGCGGCCCTCCGGGCCGATGGGGCCGCCGCGGACAGCGCCGGCGAGGGAACGGGAAACGCCGGCGCATCGGGCGCCGCCGATTCTGCACCGGGCGGCGCTTCCAGGCTGGTCAAAGCCATCAGTGAAACAGAGTATGGGTACGAAGCCTCCTGGACGTTTCTGAACAATGCCTACGCGGTGGATGATTACCGCCTGTACACCGTGACTGCTTCCTATGAAACCGGCGGCGCCAAGGATGACCCGGCGCCGCCCTACACCCTGCGGGCCTACAACTGTGCAGACGGCACCCTGCTTTGGACCTATTCCCTGACGGAAGCGGTGATGGCCGTTTCGAACAGCGGCAGCTTCCAGACCCCGAATGACCGGCTGGTCACGGATCTTTCCTGCGAACTGGTCTATTTCCGCAGCGGCCTGGGAGAAACTTTGGTTCTGGATGCCCGTACCGGTACCTTCCTGACCGTGCTCCCCTACGACATCGGAGGCGGAGCCTGGTTCTATGAAAACAGGATTTACAGCTTCGCGGCGGACGGTATCCGTCGCACAAGCGGAGCCTCCGGCGAGACGACACTGCTGCAGTCCGGTGTGTTCCTGGGAAAGGCGGGGAACGGCAGCAGCGGTCTCGGTACCGCGGTTTCCGCGCAAAGGGGAAAGGCCCTTCTGGCAGAGATCAAGGACGGCACCCTTTACCGCACGGTATTCGATCCCAAAACGGAGAGCCTGCAGCGCACGGCTTTGCAGACGGCTGGGTCGGAAACCTGGAAGGTCCTCGGCATGGATGCGGAAGGAAAACTGATCCTGCATGACAGCCGCTCACAGAAAATGAGCGTTTACAACGAGGAAGGCCTCCGGATCTTCTACGGAGGCTATGGAGCACCGGCTGCCAGCCATGGGGTGGTTTATGACGGGGCCGGGGTCTGCAATTACGGGGCTTTGGTGACCAATACCTATTACGACGATTATTTCGGCATGGGGCCGATGGCGGAGTGCCGGATGCGGGTATACCGGTTTGCCGACGGCAAGAGCAAAAGCTACACGCTGACCGATAGCTATGCCAGCCCCACTACGAGCAATATCATTCTGGCAGTGGAACGGGAAGACGCTCTTTGGCTGGTGACGGGTACCATCTGGAGTTATGTGCTGAATTTCGGTTACAGCGCCTACACGCAGCTTCCCGTGGTCTGGGAATTCGATTTCGCGGCCAACACGTCCGCCCGGGGGTCCCTGTCGGATCACGGGCTGGATGCGGTAGTGGAAACGGGCCTCAGGAGCGACGGCTACCTGGTGACCCGTGCCGAAGACTGCAACCCGGCTCAGCCTGTGGCCATCAACCGGATTTTAGTGGCCGATCAGACGGAAGAAGAGATCCTCCGCCGCACGGAAAACCGCTATCTGCGGGAGGAAGGGGACCTGCAGGTAACGGTATATCTTGCGGAAGGGGTCGCGCAGGCTTCCGGTTTCGCGGAAATGCTGACGGAAACCCTCCTGCAGAAGGCGGCGGCCGGCGGAATTGTCACCGAAGAAGAAACAGTTTCTACTATTTATATATATAAGACCGGAGAAACCATTTTGTACGATGTTTCTTATGCCGATCCGGAGTCGGATCCCTCCAAGAGACAGTACTGGCGCTACACCAAAGACGGAGAAGCGGCCGGGCCGGTTTTAAGCGAACCCATCACTGTGTTTGCGGAACCGGGGCGCTACCTGGCAGAGCACTGGCAAGAGGATTCCACCGGAGACTCCGCCTACGATCTGGAGAGCAACCATGTATCTTTCCTGCTCTACATTACCGGTGATGGGGAAGAACCGGAGATCCCGAAATCGTTGGACGGCTGGGTGCGGCATACCGACCTTTGGGAGAAACATCGGCGCAGCTATAACCGCCGCTGGTTCGGCGCGGAATTTAACGATCCCATGACGCTGGAGGAATATGGCTCTGTCAGCGGGAAGAACTGGCCTGGCGGCATGGCTACCGCCGGCGGAATGACCGACGCGGGCCTTGCAAGGCTTCACCCCAGAGGGACGAACGTCTTTTGGTCCGGCGAGACGCTGGTGCTCACCGCAGCGGCGGAAGGGGAAGTGACCTCCGTCACCGCGGAACTTTTGGCCGGGGATTTGCTCTCCGGACCGGTAATGCTGCTGCCTTCCGGAGAGAACGATGACCGGGGCCGCCCGCTTTATACCGGTCAGATTTGGGAGTCTTTTATGATCGATGCCTGGGGCCGCAGCGGCCCGGAAGTGCTGTCGGTGCGGTTTACCGCAAATTACGAGGACGGGGAGAGCCTGACACAAATCGTACCTATTATAATGGACAGCCAATATCCCTTCTGGCAGCTGCACCGCCTCTGGTAAACGCGGTGCAGCAAGGCGCGGCGCGGCGGCCGGCCCCAAATCGCCGCCGCGCTCCGGGGCGACGCAAACTTCTGCCGTCGCCCCGGCCTGTAACTTGGGGCTTGTAAAACCGTCGCAAATTCGCTAAAATGGACAATGAAGTATGAAAAACGAGGTGATCCCTATGCGATACATGATGGTTTACGGTGCCCCCATCGGCCAGATCGGCCTGATCGAAGAAGACGGTGCCCTGATCCGTGCGGAATACCTGGAAGATTTCACCGCCATGCGTGAAATGCAGAACCGCGAAGAAGCCAAAACCGAGGAAACGCAGTTCCTGACCGAAGTGATGCGCGAACTGGATGAATACTTCTCCTGCGTTCGCACTTCCTTCACCGTTCCCATGCGGGAGGAAGGAACCGATTTCCAGAAGAAGGTCTGGGCAGAACTGCGCCGGATCCCCTTCGGGGAATACCGCACCTACGCCCAGATCGCGGAAGCCATCGGCAGCCCCAAAGCCGTCCAGGCGGTGGGCCAGGCCTGCAAGAAGAATCCCATGGCCATCTTCACCCCCTGCCACAGAGTGATCAAAAGTGACGGCACCCTGGGCAGCTACGCCGGCGGTCTGCGAGCTAAGTATTATCTGCTGATGCAGGAAGGCGTCATCTAAAGCCAGGAACGGTCCATAATATATAATAGGAATAAAACGGTCATTGCTCCCCGAACCGGAGTGGTGGCCGTTTTTGTTTTGCAGAAATAGAATCTTGTAATGTGATAGCAAAAATGATATCATAATGGAAAGAATATGATACGGAGCAAAAATGAACTGAAAAAAACGCAAAAAACACCAAGAAGAGAAATCGAAAAAGCAAAGAGGGAACGAGCAGATTACTTATTAAGAGAGGGGAACAACGAAAATGAAAACCTGGGATGAGTATAAAAAGCAAATCAAGGAATCCGATCCGGAGGCGGCTCACGATTTGGAAGAGGCAGAAGCTCTGGCGGATATCATCGGCGCAGTTATTCGTGAACGAAACGACCTTGGCTTAAGCCAAAGAGAACTTGCGGCGTTGTGCAGCTTGCCGCAGTCTTCCATTGCTCGGTTTGAATCCGGGAAAGTGTCACCGAATTTGACGACGTTGATTCGGATCCTGCGCCCGCTCGGGCTAAAACTGACGGTACGGGGGATTTAAATACGACAACGAAAAGAAACCATATTCTATAATTCATTCTAAGAATACAGAGGGAAAATAATGGACAAAAAGAGAGTCAGACAAATCAAAGATCAATTTGATCTTGCTGTACATAGTGATGCGACTGCTAAAGTTGAGTTTTGGTATGCTCGTGAACTGATGTTCTTGCTTGGCTATGAGCGGTGGGAAAATTTTGACAAGGCAATTTCTCGCGCAGCAGATTCTTGCGAAACCAGCGGCATCGAGGTTTCCGATCATTTTCGTGAGGTCACGAAAATGATCGAGACTGGCAAAGGGGCACATAGATCAGTTAAAGATTATATGCTTACCCGATATGCTTGTTATTTGATTGCTCAAAACGGCGATCCCAAAAAAGAAGAAGTTGCATTTGCACAGAGCTACTTCGCAGTACAGACCCGAAAGCAGGAGTTGATTGAGGAGCGCATTGCGCTGATCGAGCGTACAGAAGCTCGGGGCAGGTTGCGTGAGTCTGAAAAGCGTCTTTCTCAAAACATCTATGAGCGCGGTGTCGATGATGCGGGGTTTGGCCGTATTCGTTCTAAAGGCGATCAAGCCTTGTTTGGCGGTCATACTACGATAGAAATGAAAGCGCGTCTCGGAGTGAAAGAAAATCGTCCTCTTGCGGACTTTTTGCCCACTTTGACCATCGCGGCAAAGAATCTGGCGACGGAAATGACTAATTATAATGTAGAAGAAAAGGACCTGCAGGGCGAGCGAACCATCACAGGTGAACATGTGCAGAATAATCTTTCTGTGCGTGAAATGCTCAATCAACGTGGAATCAAGCCGGAAGAACTTCCTCCTTCCGAGGACATCAAGAAATTAGAAAGACGCGTAAAAGTACAGGAGAAAAAACTGGCGTCACAGGCAGGTAAATTGCCGGAGCCGGAAAATGGTATAAATGCTGAAGGGAAATAACTTGCTATGAAAAAAAGAAAACCGGCACCCGCCGGTTTTCTTTTTTGCCCGGGCGCGAACAAATGTTTTTTGAAAATCGGATTTCGTAACATTTTGTAACATTTCTGTTCAAA
The DNA here is from genome assembly GCA_015058215.1 of Clostridiales bacterium. Classification (GTDB taxonomy): domain Bacteria; phylum Bacillota; class Clostridia; order Peptostreptococcales; family Anaerovoracaceae; genus SIG262. The sequence continues at coordinate 676 of SVCU01000032.1, read as the reverse complement.
ATCATAATCCTTTTGTAACACTCCCGTAATGGACATTTGCCCGTGAATCGATATAATAAACCCATAGCGTGAAGCTATATGGCCCCTACCTATGTTACATTGCGATTACAAGTCATCCAACTCGATTGACTTCACGCAAGATACGGGGTTATAATACGATCGATAGAATGTGCAGTCTATTTTTGTCTGCATCTCTATATCTATCTTGTCAAGTTATCTTCTGAAGGGGAGGATGATTTGATCAATCAAACCTAATTATCACCCCTTCAGTAAACCAAAACCTTTTAAGGAGGAAATGCAAAATGAAAAAAGTACTCGCATGCTTGCTCGTCCTCACCATGGTTCTGGGTTCCTTCTCTGTAGCATTCGCAGGCTCCTACAGCGACGTCGCTGATAATGCCTCCTATGCTCAGGCTGTCGAAGTTCTGACCAGCCTCGGTCTGGTCTCCGGCGACGGCGATGGCACCTACAGACCCACTGATGCAGTTAAGAGAAGCGAAATGGCTAAGCTGATCGTTGTAGCTCTCGGCTATGGCGACTTCGCTGCAGCTCAGAAGGCTACCAAGTTCTCCGATGTTCCCGCTTCCCACTGGGCTTCCGGTTACATCTCCTTCGCTTCTGACCTCGGCATCATCGAAGGTGTCGGCGCTGGCAAGTTCAACCCCGATGTCACCGT
>SVCU01000031.1 GCA_015058215.1 Clostridiales bacterium | reverse complement strand
ATTTATGAAGCTCATCAAGCAGGTTTTCGGAGACAACCACTTCGTAAAAATATTTTATAATGTCTTTGTTGCTCATTGCACATCTCCTTCGTCAAATTCTTATTTATCGTTCAGTTCACTTTATCATATTCTCCTGTTCATATCAATGTTTGGGGAAATTGTCGGAATTGGAACCCGTCAGTCCAAAAGGTAAAAGGGAGGAGGGGCGTCCGTTCGCACGAACAGGAACAAATTCGGCTTAGCGTTGAAATGACGGCGGTTTTGTGGTAGGATGAGGACAAGTGATTCGAAAAAGAAAGGAATCGTTCCGATGAAAAAGAAATTTGCATTGATCCTGGGTCTGGTGCTGCTGCTGGGCCTGTTTACCGCCTGCGGTCCCAAGGTGGATTATGAGGCTGAAGTGGGCATGACCCTGGCTGAACTCAAGGAGGCCAACCGGGTGGAATTTCTGCTGAAGCAGTACGAAAATTTCTCCCTGCAGACGCAGCTCTACGATGCGGAGGGCAAGGCAGGCAGCAAGAGCCTGGCCACCTTCTATAAGGATAACGGCTATCTGCAGAAGGACTATGAACTGTATGGCGGCGACGGGAAGCGCGTGATGACTTCTGCGTACCGCAAGACCAGCGAATACTCCGCGCAGCTTACCAATGTGACCGAAATGGGTGCCGTGGCTGCAGTGTTCCCCGCCGCAGATTACAAAGTGGCTCTGATTGGCAGCTGGATGGAAAACGATGAGCTGATGGGCTATACCGAAACCGTTCAGGAAGCACAGAAGGAAGGAAACCAGATCGTGTTCAAGACCCTGCGGAAGACCAAGAATGACTGGGGCAAGGTCTACATCACTTATGCAGCCAATGCGGACACCAAGCAGCTGATCAACGTCACCTACGAATCCTACGATGCCAACGGCAAGTTTGAAAACCGCATCGTGGAAACTCCCGTTTACGGCGGCAAAATGGTCTTTGAATACGATGCGGCAAAGGATTTTGCGGATCTCAAGAACCCCTGCACCGTGGAGATCGTGCTGAGCCCCGGCAGTGAGGACGAAGAAACCATCAAGATGACCGTGTTCAAGGGCGCTCTGGTGAGCCTGAACGGCCGCACGGAATATAAGCTGTACAAGGATGCAGCCTTCACGGAAGCCGTGGAAACCATCGACACTTCCGTTGCTGCAGCAGTCAAAGTGTACGCAAAGCCTGTAAAATAAATCTGCGCCGCCGGAGCCTGTCCTCCGGCGGCTTTTGTCTTGAATGAGGTAACGTTCATGAAAGTACGGTCCAAACTGATCACCCCCAAAGCCAGCAGCCTGTTCACCGACCGGGAAGAGCCCCGGATCGCCTTCTGGCACAAATACGATACGGTGCGGCGCACCCTGGATTCCGGTGATATCCATGTGCTGACCTATTACGGCATCGGCGGCATCGGCAAAAGCAGCCTGCTGAAGAAACTGATGGAAGAAATGGACGAACGGCTGGAAGACCCCGGCTACGTCTATTATGACCTGAACCTGAGCCAGGACAGCCGGACGGTGCTGAAGGCATTGAAAAACAAACTGGAAAGCGCGTACAAATTCCGGTTCCCCCTGTTCGAACTGGCCCTCTATTTTTATGGGAAAAAGGTGGGGGAAGACGTAAAGGCACCGGAAGCCGGCCAGCTGGCCAAGAAATCCCCTCTGGTGGAGCTTGCCATGGACCTTTTGGGAGAAACACCGCTGCTGGGCAGTACCGTGAAATTTCTGGAACTGACCGATAAAGGCGTTTCCGTTCTGCGGACCTATCTGAAGAACCATAAGAGAGAGTTGGATCAGCTGCAGGGGCAGGAACCGGAGGAAGTTCTGCAGCGTTTGCCGGAATTTTTCGCTCTGGATCTGCAGCGTAATCTGGAAGATCAGGAGCAGCCTCTGGTGATCTTCCTGGATACGTACGAGCGGCTGGTGAATGAAATGGAAGCCAGCGGCGAATCGTTGGAAAAGGATCTGTGGCTGCGGGGCGAAAACGGCCTGGTGCAGAATGTGTCCGGCGTGCTGTGGGTCATCGCAGGCCGGGAAAAGCTGAAATGGGCTAAATTCGACCACGACTGGGAAAGCGCCATGGAGCAGCACCTTCTGGGGAACCTTTCCGCCCAGGACAGCACGCAGTTTTTGGCTCTGGCCGGCGTGGAAGAAGAAGCGCTTCGCAGCCAGCTGTACGAACTGACCGGCGGCACGCCCGTGTATCTGGACCTGTGTGTGGGCCAGTATCACAACATTCGCAGCCGTGGGGAGCAGCCGGAGATCGGCCTCTTTGGGAACGATACCCAGAGCCTGATCCAACGGTTCGCCCGGTATATGGACGACAGCCATAAGGATCTGGTGTATCTGATGTCTGCTTTGCAGCGCTGGAACGACAGCCTGTTCTTCGATCTGGCAGACCGGGTTCTGCCCGGCTTCAGCCCCACCACCTATGAAAAAGTAAAGGAATTCTCCTTCATCATCCAGGCGGACGAAGAGGAGTACAATATCCACCAGACCGTAGGGGACGTGCTTTGGGACGATTGCCCCAAGGCTCTGGCCCGGCGGCTGACCGGGAAGGCTCTGGCTTTCTTTGAGGAAAAACTGCAGGAGATGGAGGCGGCGGAGGAAACTTACACAGAGTTCCTGCAGTATCTGCTGCAGTTCGCCCAGCTGCACTATGAAAACGATTACGACCTGCAGGAATGGTTCGGAAAAGGAATGCCTGTCCATCTGGGTGAACTCCGGCGAACCGGCATGGTGGAGCGGGTGGAACAGGTTCTGGCAGGGATTCGCCCACGGGCGGAAAAACGGCCGGTCAGCTTGCTCTATGCCCGGTTCCGCATGGAAGAAGCTTTGAATGCCAGCGCGTGGGGAAACAGTGCAGAGGCTCTTGCAGCGGCAGAGAATGCCTGGAATCTTGCCCAGGGGATCAGCGGGAAGAAGAGCCTGATCTACGCCCGTTCCCTGGAAATCGCTGCCCAGACCGCTCTGGCGATGGAACATCGAAAAGATGCACTGCGCCATGCGGAGGAGGCAGTCGCCCTTCAGGAGGAACTGCAGGGAAAGGATGCCCCGGAAACGCTGCGGGCAGCCATGACCTTGGTCAAAAGCCGGCTCGCAGCAGGGGACTTCGAACGGGCTTTGGAAGAACTGCTTCCGGTACTGGAACGAATGCGCAAGAACGATGCCATGCTGGACGATCTGCTGCGGGCTGAAAATACCCATGCGGCGCTGCTCTCGTTTGTAAAGAGAAAAGAGGAAGCGCTGGCACTTTGGAAAGAGCTGGAGCCTCGCTATGTGGAGTACTTCGGTGAGGATCACCTGCAGACCAGTATGATCCGCTACAACATCGCAGGCAGCCTCCGCGCTTTCGGCAAGCGGGAAGAAGGCCGCAACCTGCGATGGGAGGTTTATGAAACGCGCCTGAAGACGCTGGGTGAGACCCATCAGAAAACCTTGATGGCCCAGAGACGGGTGGCCAAGGATCTGGAAGAAGACGGCGATCCGGAAATGGCCAGAATCCTGCTGGAGAGGGCATCCACCGCCTATTGGGAGGTCTGGGGCCCTGAAAACAAGAAGACGCTGGATGTTTTGCGCTACTATGTGAACTTCCTGAGAACCTACGAATTTCAGAAATACTATCTCTACTATTGGGAAAGCTGCCTCCGCAAGGCGGAGCTTGCTGCAAAGAATACAGGTGTCACGCTGGATGAAGAAGGAAATCTGCGTTTTGAAGTGCAGACAAAGCCGGAAACGGACCCCAAGGGAACCCTTCAGCAGGAGATCAAGCGCCTGAAGGAACGGGTAAAAGCCATGGAAGAAGAAAAGGCCCGCATGGAAGCCTATTACGCGGCGAAAAAGCAGTAAACTGCAGAAACGCATGAAAACGCGCAGCGATGCTGTGCGCAGACAGAATAAGAAAAGCCCCGCTTTCGGCTGAGAGCGGGGCTTTTGTATGGTTCAGTTGTGCAGAGACGCGGCCGGGAAGAGGTTAAGCGCTCTTCTTGACGAAACGTTCTCTGGTGCGGTGTGCTTCCTTTTCCACGATGTCGCCGGACTTGGTGAGGGCCATCTTGGTGAGAGAGGGGCCAACCAGTTCGTAGATCAGAACGCCGAAAAGCACGATGTTGCGGATGATCAGACCGTCGCCGGGCAGGCTTGCTGCGGTGGCGGACATACCCAGAGCAACGCCGGCCTGGGGCAGCAGGGTGATGCCCAGATACTTGGTGATGGTGGGATCGCAGCCGGCCAGACGGCAGGACAGGTTTGCACCGTAGTACTTGCCGGCGGAACGGGAAGCGATGTACATGGCACCGATGCCCACGATGGCGATGTCGGTGAAGACGGACAGTTCCAGTTCAGCACCGCTGAGGACGAAGAACAGAGCCATGATGGGAGCGGACCACTTGTCGGTACGGTTCATCAGGTCTTCGGAGATGTCGCTCAGGTTGCAGAAGACGGTACCCATCATCATGCAGACCAGCAGAGAGGAGAAGCCGACATGAACGGGGCCGACGTGGAACTTGAGCATGGAGAGACCTACGGTCAGCAGCAGCAGACCGATGGTCAGGGAAGTACGGTTACGGTTGGAGTGGAACAGCTTTTCCAGGTGCGTCATGACCCAGCCCATGATGGCGCCGATGATCAGAGAGCCGATGATTTCCACCAGGGGGTTGACCACGATGGAGACCATATCCAGGGAACCGCCGGCCAGAGCCTTGGCGATGCCGAAGGAGATGGCGAACAGGGCCAGGCCTACAGCGTCATCCAGTGCGACGACGGGCAGCAGGATATCGGTGACCTTACCCTTGGCCTTGTACTGCTTGATGACCATCAGGGTTGCTGCGGGAGCGGTTGCGGATGCGATGGCACCCAGGGTGATGGCTGCGGGGACGGAGAGCTTATCGCCGGCGATGGTGAGGGCCAGACCGACCAGCACCACGTCTACCAGCAAGGTGGTGATGACCGCCTGCAGAACGCCGACGATCAGGGCCTGACGGCCGGTTTTCTTCAACTCTTCCAGACGGAATTCGTTGCCGATTTCGAAGGCGATGAAGCCCAGGGCCAGGTCGCCCAGGAAGCTGACTTCTTCCACCATGCCGGTGCTGGTGAAGCCGATGCCGTCGATGCCCAGCAGACCCAGGCCGTAAGGACCGATGAGAACGCCGGCCACCAGGTAGGCGGTAACGTCAGGCAGATGGAATTTTTGAGTAATACGGGTAAACAGCAGGCCGCAAACCAGGGCCATTGCTACTGCGAGAAATAAGGACATGATTGTTTCCTCCGAATAGATACACTAAAGATGTAGTTCTGGATAACGGATAGATTATAGCACCGAAAAAAGAAAAATCAAGTTAAGAAACGTTAAAGCAGGGATAATTATTTTATTAACAGCAAAAAGGCGGCGGCCTGTGGTATAATCAAAGAAATTCGGGGAAAAAGAGTGGAAAGACCTCGAAAAAAAGACTGAGAAGACACCGGAAAAAACGAAAAAGCGGCCTTGCGGCCGCGCAGGGAAAGGAGGAAACCGGAGTGAACCCGCTTTTGATGACATTTCTGATCGCCATGGTGCCCGTGCTGGAGCTGCGGGGATCCATCCCTGTCGGGTTGGCCGCCGGGGAACCTCTGTGGGCCGTGCTTGCGGTCAGCATCCTGGGCAATCTGATCCCGGTCCCCTTCATTATTATTTGTATCCGGAAGATCTTCCTGTGGCTGCGGAAAAAATCGAAGCATCTGGAGACTCTTGTGGAGAAGCTGGAAGCCAGAGGCCGGGAAAAGGCCAAGGTGGTCTATAAGTATAAGGTGCTGGGCCTGTTCCTCCTGGTGGCCATTCCTCTGCCGGGGACAGGGGCCTGGACGGGCGCGCTGGTGGCAGCCCTGCTGGACCTGCGGCTGAAGACGGCGGTGCCTGCCATTTTCGCAGGGGTGGTGACGGCCGGGATCCTGATGGTGATCATCAGCTACGGGGTCGGAGCCCTGTTTCTGTAGGGAAAACCGCAGGGCAAAAGGACCGGCGGCATGAGAAAACCACAAATCGGAACGGCCGGCGGCATGGAATCGAAAACAAAAGAGGACCGATGGTTTCGGCCCTCTTTTTATGATGCACTAAAACAGTTTTTCGGGATACAGCCCGGATTTCTGCATACCCTGCAGAGCCTGCTGCACGGTTTCCAGGTCTTCCCGGTAGGTAACGCCGTACCAGCGGTCCCTGGAGTGGAGCACGGTGACGGTGGCCTTTTTTTCTTTCAGAAGCTGGTCTACCACGCCGGGCAGGGGGTATTCGCCCTTGAGGGGGTCGGCGCTGTCCAGAAATGCGGGGAAGCGGTCGGTCAGTTCCCGGAAGAAGTGGCCGGAGAAGCCCCACAGGTTCATGGAAACGATGGTATCTTCGGGCATGGAGGTCCAGGTTTCGCCGCCGTCTTCGCTGAAGGCAACGGGAGCCAGAGTAGCGCCTGCGGGGGTGAGCTCGGGGCGGCGCTGGATCTTCACCCGCTCGGTGATGGTGTCCAGAAGGCCATCCTTTACTTCGCAGCAGCCGCGGGCAACGGTGCCGTTTTCGGTGAGGGTGTTCACAAGGTCGTAGCCCACCATGCAGAACCGGTAGGGGTTGGCGGCAGTGCCTGTGGGGGAACCGGTCTCTTCTTCGGATGTGGCGACCTGGGCGGGCAGCTGGGCCAGGAAATCGTAGATGGTTTTGAAGCCGTCACGGCCGTAGTAATCGTCGGCGTTGATGACGGCGAAGGGGCAATCCAGAGCCTGTCCGGCGGTAAGGACGGCGTGGCCGGTGCCCCAGGGCTTGGTGCGGCCTTCGGGGACGCTGTAGCCTTCGGGCAGGTCGGAAAGCTGCTGGAAGACCAGCTCGACATCGGCATCGGTGATGCGGTCGGTGATGAGGCGGCGGAAATCCTCTTCGATTTCATGCTTGATGACGAAAACGAATTTGCGGAAGCCGGCCAGCTTGGCATCGTGGATGGAATAGGCCAGAATGGGTTCGCCCTGCAGACCGATGGGAGCCATCTGCTTGAGACCGCCGAAACGGCTGCCCATGCCGGCGGCCATGATGACCAGAGCGGGGGAAGTTGTATGTTTCATATGAGGGAACCTCCTGTGCTGTTCAAATAATAAAGATATTATAACACAAGGAAGGCGGAGGAACAACGGCGGGGAAGGGCCGCAACAGAACTTTCGGCGGCCCGGATGGCAGCAAAAAGGGCCGCCAACCACAAATTCGGCGGCCCTCTGCGGAAAAGGGTTGAACAAATGTTCTTTTTGTGCCATAATTAAGAACACAAGTTCGCGGCGCGCGCCCGGAAGGGGCTGCCGCAAAGGGGGATCGGATATGGAACAATGGTATACCAAACTGCAGATTTTGGCGGACGGGGCCAAATATGACGCATCCTGCTCCTCCAGCGGGGTGGAGCGGAAAAACACAGGCCGCATGGGAAGTTCTTCCTGTGCGGGGGTCTGCCATTCCTGGAGTGCCGACGGCCGGTGCATTTCCCTGCTGAAGGTGCTGCTTTCCAACCGCTGCGCCTACGACTGCGAATACTGCATCAACCGGGCCACCGCCGACGTGGCCCGGGCCTCTTTTGAGCCGGAGGAACTGGCAGACCTCACCATGGAGTTTTATCGCCGCAATTACATCGAAGGCTTGTTTCTGAGCTCTGCCGTGGAACGGAATCCGGATTATACCTCCGAACGAATGGCCCGGTGCCTGGAACTGCTGCGGCAGAAGCACGGCTTTGCCGGGTACATCCATGCCAAGATCATCCCCGGCACATCGCCGGAACTGGTGGCACGGCTGGGGGCGCTGGCAGACCGGGTCAGCGTCAATGCGGAGTTCCCTTCAAAAAAGAGCCTGGAACTTCTGGCTCCCCGGAAAACCTTTGACGACATTTTGGCTCCCATGGGCCAGATCCGGGAGGCGCTGGAAGAACGGCGGCACCTTCCCGGGCCCGGTGCCGCCCGCAAGGCGGAGCTGACCTATTTGCCGGTGAACGATCCTCTGCGCCCCGATGCCTTTCCCGTGGCTTACGAGCGCAGCCTGAATTACAAAGACCGGTTTGCTCCCGCCGGCCAGACCACTCAGATGATCATCGGAGCCGGCGGCGAAACGGACCGGCAGATCCTGCGGGTCTCCGACGGGTTTTACAAGCATTTCCGCATGAAGCGGGTCTACTTTTCCGCCTACATTCCGCTGAACGATTCTCCCAATCTGCCTTCGCTGCTGACACCGCCGCCCTTGAAGCGGGAGCACCGTCTGTACCAGGCAGACTGGCTCATGCGGTTTTACGGGTTCAAAGCGGAGGAAATTCTGGATGGGGACGACCCCTTTCTGGACCCGGAGCTGGATCCCAAGGTCATGTGGGCACTGCGGCATCTGGACCAATTCCCCATCGAGATCAACAAAGCGCCCCTGGAACTTCTGGTGCGGATCCCCGGCGTGGGCACCACTTCGGCCCGACGCATCCTGCGGCAGCGGCGTATGGCGGCGGTCAAGTTCGACGATCTGAAGAAGATCGGCGTGGTGGTGAAACGGGCCCGGTACTTCCTGACCTGCAGCGGCAGATACTACGGCGGCCCCCAGGAGGATCCTCTGTTTTTGCGCGGACGCATCCTGGCGGAAGAACGGCTGCCGGTGGCGGAGGCGGGCCCTCTTTCCCGGGAACAGATACGAAAAAGCCTATTGCCGATAGACGATAATATTCAAATTTCAATGTTTCAGATGGGAACGGAGGGCAGCCATGGACTACTTGTATGACGGCACCTTCGAAGGCTTCCTCACCTGTGTGTATCTCCATTATTACGAGGAAAAGGCGACGGGGATCTACGCGGCGCCTGCAGAATTTGGCGGCGCCGCTTTCATCGGGGCCCAGCCGGAGACCGGGTACCAGCAGAGGCTGGGCGTCCCTTTCCGGCTGACGGAGACCGATGCAGAAAAGGCGGCCAAAGTCTACGAAGCCATCCCGAAAAAGGTCTCCGACTTTTGCCTGCGCCGCTGCTACCAGATCTTCCTGACCTCGGTGCCGGATAAAGACAACATCAACCTGCAGTACCTGCGCCTTGCCTTCAAGCTGGGCCCCGGGGTGGATTCCCTGCACAGCCATCCCGTTGTGTACGCCGCCCAGCGGGCGGCGGGCAAAGTGTCCTGGGAGGTGGATAAGCTCAGCGGTCTTCTGCGGTTTTCGGTGCTGGGAGAACAACCGGGGATCCTTTACGGCCCGGTCACGCCGGACCACGATATCATCGCCCTGCTGGGCGAACACTTCGCGGACCGCTACAAAGAAGAAGCCTTCATCATTCACGATCTGCGTCGGGGGAAGGCTCTGTTTTACCGTCCGGATACCAAAAGCTGGGCCATCGCCCCTTTGCAGAAAAAAGATCTTCCCGCATACTCCGCAGAGGAACAGCAGTGGCAGCGGCTCTGGAAGCATTACTTCGACAGCATTGCCATCAAAGAGCGGATCAACCCCCGCTGCCAGCGGAATTTCATGCCTGTGCGCTACTGGGCCAATCTGACGGAGTTCTCCGGGAACCCCCTGGACCGTTAACCGCCTTTCATTGACTTTTCCTTCCGCGCAAGCTAAAATATTCGATATAGATGTAGGAATCATTCGACACGAAACCTCGCTGCGAAATCGCCGCAAAAACGGTTTTTCGGGCAGAACAGGAGCTTTTTATGAGAATTTTAGTGACCAACGACGACGGGATCGAAGCTCTGGGCATCCGCCAGCTGGTAGAAGCGCTGGCCAGGGTCCCCGGTGCCGAAGTATATGTGGCCGCCCCGGCCCGGCAGCAGAGTGCCAAAAGCCACGGCATCACCGTTCACGGAGAGATGGAAGTGGAAGAAGTGGAGTACCCCTGGGCGAAGAAGGCCTGGAAGATCGACGGCACTCCCGCCGACTGCGCCGACCTGGGGCTTGAATTCATGAAGATGGAAGGCATCCCTGCCGATATCCTCTATTCCGGCATCAACCACGGAGCCAATGTGGGCACCGATATTCTCTATTCCGGCACGGTGGGTGCGGCCATTGAAGGCCTGCTCAACGGTGTGCCTGCGGTGGCAGTTTCCGCCGACCGCCATTTCCGCGCGGAATTCACCCCGGAAGATTTTGCTGTGGCAGCAAACGCCGCCGCCCAGCTGCTGCCCGTGGCGCTGGAAGCCGGTACGGATTTCTGCCTGAACCTGAACGCGCCGTCCGGAGCCGCTGCGGAGGTAAAGGGCTGGAAGATCACGTCCATGGGCCCCAGAGAGTATGAAGGGGGCCTCCACCGCGGGGAAACCTTCGACGGCAAAACCACCTTCTCCTATGCAGGTACCACGCCGAAGGTCTATACCGACCTTTCCATCGATTACGATGTGATGGCCGTGCAGGAGGGGTATATCTCCGTGACTCCCATCGCCAGGGAACGTACCTTTGAAAAGGTCAAGGAAAACTATCGTGCCCTGGAAGCCTGGGAAGTCCGCTGACGGAGCAGAGAGAAGGCTGCAGCGCCGCCGGAGCGGACTGCAGAAAAGGAGGCTTATATGCAGCTGACGATGAAAGCCTACGCAAAAATCAATTTGGAACTGGATGTGCTGAACCGCCGCGAGGACGGCTATCACGATCTGTTTTCCATCATGCAGGCGGTGGATCTTTTTGACGAAGTCACCGTGACTCGTGACGAAGAGCCGGGCATCCGCCTGACGGTGGAGGGCCTTCCCGAAGGAGAAACTCTGCCTGCGGACAGCAGCAATCTGGCATACAGGGCCGCAGAAAAAATGCTGGCCATTTATATGGAAGGGCAGTCCGCCCGCCATCCGGCGGCGCGGATGCTGGAACTTTGGGAAGAACAGCGTCCCGACGGGGCTCATCGTAAATTCGGCATGGCAGCCGGTGTGCGTCCCGGGGTCACCATCCGTCTTGTGAAACACATCCCTATGGCGGCAGGGCTGGCCGGCGGCAGTGCCGATGCGGCAGCGGTGATCCTTGCTCTCAACAAACTTCTGTACCTGACTCTGCCCATGAGCCGCCTGTACGAAATCGGCAAGTCTCTGGGGGCAGATGTTCCCTTCTGCATTCTGGCTCAGTCCGGTGAAAGCGGCTGCGCCGCCGCCCGGGGCATCGGTGAAAAGTTGACGCCGCTGCCGTCCCTGAAGGCCTGGCTGGTGCTGGTGCGCCCCGGAGTGCAAGTCTCTACCCCCGCTATTGTTAAGGGTTGGGACCGTTTGAACCCGGAGAAGGAGACGGGGGATGCAACCGCTCTTGCGGCAGACGCTTCCCTCCGGATGGGGATCTGGGGAGAACTGCTGCAGTCCGGCGATTTTGCGGCGATGG
>SVCU01000030.1 GCA_015058215.1 Clostridiales bacterium | reverse complement strand
TTTTTAACGTTTTCAACAGGGCCTTCGGTGATCTGCACGGAAGCGCCGTAACCGGCATCCTTCAGCAGTTTGGCCAGGGCTTCGGCCAGAGCTTTTTCCTCGCTGCCTTCGGGACCGGCGGCGATGCGCAGGCCGTACTGGCCGCGCTGGATTTTTTCGGCTTCTTTTGCCAGGGGGTGTGCACAGCCGGTGAATGCCAGCAGGGCCAGAGTCAGGCAGAGAATGAGGGCAAGAGGCCGGAAAACTTTATGATTCATGGGGTAAAGATCCTTTCGTCGTAAAGAATGCTTGAAATTTGCACGTAAAAACAGTCCCACACTTCATGGAACGATTCATTTTACCATAAAAAAGCCTTACATACAAGAAAAAAGGTGAAAAGGGAACGGTTTTTTTTGCGAAACTCCACGGGGATAGTATGAGGGAAACCCTTTGAAACTATGCGTACAGCAGGAAAATACCCTGTTCGGAAAAATCCAGTAAAAGGAAATAGTGGAATTTAATTAATTTTGCCCGCCTTGACTTGAAGGAGGGAAAAGAGTAAAATAGAATATTGTAAAAAGACTGTTTTCTATGGCCCCCAAAAGGGGCGACATATGGAAAAGGAGAGAGATTAGAGTATGAAAATTTTTATCGGAACACAGGAAGAAATCGCAAAGAAAGCAGCACAGCGCTACGTAGATCTTCTCAAAGAAAAACCCAATGCGATTCTGGGCCATGCCACAGGTTCTACTCCTTTGGGCCTGTATGCAGAACTGATCAAACTGAATAAGGAAGGGGCACTGACCTATAAGGACGTAACCTCCTTTAACCTGGATGAATACGTGGGCCTGGACGGCAGCCACGACCAGTCCTATCGCTATTTCATGAACGAAAATCTGTTCAATCACATTGATATCGACCTGGCCAAGACCTTTGTACCTTCCGGTCTGGACACCTCTGCGGAAACCGCTGCCAATTACGATAAGGCCATCGAGGCTGCCGGCGGCATCGATCTGCAGCTTCTGGGCATCGGCAACAACGGTCACATCGGTTTCAACGAACCCAACACTCCCTTCGGCAGCTGCACCCACATGGTAGAGCTGACCGAGTCCACCAGACAGGCCAACAAGCGCTTCTTCAACTCCATCGATGAAGTGCCCACCCACGCAGTGACCATGGGCATCAAGACCATCATGAACGCAAAGAGCATCATCCTCATGGCCATCGGCAGCGCAAAGGCTCCCGTCATCAAGGCCATCGTGGAAGGGGAAGTCACTCCCGAAATCCCCGCATCCGTACTGCAGCTGCATCCCAACGCAGAGATCTATCTGGACTACGAAGCAGCAGCACTGCTGAGCAAATAAGCGTTCCGCTGCAGAACCGACCTGCAAAGAGGCGGGCGTGATCCCAATGCCCGCCGGCATCACAAGGAGGAACAAATACTATGGGTAAATATTTTGGCACTGACGGTTTCCGCGGCGAAGCCGGCAAAGAACTGACCGCTGACCACGCCTATGCCATCGGCCGGTTCCTGGGCTATTATTTCAAGAGAGACGGCAAGTGCAAGGTGGCCATCGGCAAGGACACCCGCCTGTCCTGCTACAGCCTGGAGCACGGCCTGATCGCAGGTCTGGCCGCGTCCGGTGCAGACGTGTACCTGCTGCACGTCATCAGCACCCCCGGCGTTTCTTACATCACCCGTACCGGCGATTTCGACTGCGGCATCATGATCTCCGCCAGCCACAATCCCTTCTACGATAACGGCATCAAGCTGGTGAATTCCCGCGGTGAAAAAATCGAAGAAGAAGTGATCGACGAGATCGAAAAATATCTGGACGGCGAGCTGCCTCCCGTTCCCTTTGCCACCGGCGCCGATCTGGGCCGGGTCTACGACCACACCGACGGTCAGGATCTCTATGCGGGCTACGTCATTTCCTCTGCCGACGGCCCCTTCTCCGAATACAAGGTGGGCCTGGACTGCTCCAACGGCAGCACCTGGAAGCTGGCAGAAAAAGTATTCAAGGCTCTGGGCGCAGAGGTCACCGTGATCCACAAGGAACCCAACGGTACCAACATCAACGTGGCCTGCGGCTCCACCCATCCCGAAGACCTGCAGAAGCTGGTGAAGGAAAAGGGCCTGGATGTGGGCTTCGCCTTTGACGGCGATGCCGACCGCTGCCTGGCCGTGGATGCCGACGGCAACATGGTGGACGGCGACAAGATCATCTACATCAACGGCTGCTGGATGAAAGAACACGGCAAGCTGAAGGGCAATAAGGTGGTCACCACCGTCATGTCCAACTTCGGTCTCTACAAAGCTCTGGATGCCGTAGGCATCGGCTACGAAAAGACCGCTGTGGGCGATAAATACGTCTACGAAAACCAGAAGACCAACGGTTACGTGCTGGGCGGCGAACAGTCCGGCCACACCATTTTCACCGATTATGCCACCACCGGCGACGGCCTCATCACCGCCGTCCGTACGTTGAAGGTCATGAAGGACACCAAGAAGAGCCTGAAAGAACTGGCTGCTCCCGTGGTGCTCTATCCTCAGGTCCTGAAGAACGTAAAGGTAGTGGATAAGGAAACCGCGCTGAACAACGCCGCCGTGCAGGCCGCCTGCGATGCCGTCACCGCCAAGCTGGAAGGCAACGGCCGCATCCTGCTCCGCAAGAGCGGTACCGAACCCGTGCTCCGCGTCATGGTGGAAGCACTCACCCATGAACTCTGCGAAGAATGCGTAGACAGCGTCATCGCTGCCATGGATGCGGAAGGTCTTGTTGTGGAGGTAAGAAAGTAATGGATCTGAAGATCAATAGCCTGCTGGATCTGGAAAAAACCATCGCTGCAGAACTGTTCGAAGGCAAAAACTATCCTTGGGAAGCACTGGCAGAGATCGGTGATTTCATCGTGAAGCTGGGGCAGACCCTTTCCGCAGAGGAATTCGACCATCCCGCCGAAACCGTGTGGATCGCCAAGGATGCCAAGGTGTTCCCCTCCGCTTACATCAACGGCCCCTGCATCATCGACAGCGGTGCGGAAGTGCGCCAGTGCGCGTTCATCCGCGGCAACGCCATCGTCGGCAAGGGTGCAGTGGTGGGCAATTCCACCGAACTGAAGAACGTGGTGCTGTTCGACAAGGTGCAGGTGCCTCACTTCAACTATGTGGGAGACTCCATTCTGGGCTTCAAGGCTCACATGGGTGCCGGCTCCATCACCTCCAATGTGAAGAGCGATAAGACCCTGGTGGTCATCAAGAACGGCGACGAAAAGATCCCCACGGAACGCAAGAAGGTGGGAGCCATTTTGGGTGACAACGTGGAAGTGGGCTGCAACTCCGTGCTGAACCCCGGCACGGTGGTGGGCAGAAACAGCAACATCTATCCGCTGTCCAGCGTTCGCGGCGCAATTGCCCCGAACTCCATTTACAAAGATGCGGATACCATCGTATCCAAGCACGAATAAAAGCAAACGAAAAAGCCTTCCGCCGAGCCGGAAGGCTTTTTTCTTGTGAAATGATGGCCAGTATGATATAGTGAAACCAAACTCCTGCGGGCAGCCGCTGTGCGCCCGGCGGGGAAGGAAAGGAAGGGAAAGCTCATGAAGTCGGTTTACCCTGTGAAAAAACTGCCCTCTTTGGATTGGGCTTCGGTTCCGGCAGCGGAACTGCGGCATACAGGCTGGCTGGAACCCTGCGAGGTCGCTGCGAAAGCGCAGCTCTGCCTGGCGGGGGAAGATCTGCACGTGCGCCTGGAAGCCGCTGAACAGCCGGTCCGCGCGCTGGTCACATCGCCTTTGGAACCGGTCTGCAACGATAGCTGCCTGGAATTTTTCCTGGCCCCCTGGGAAGGGGATCCCCGGTATTTCAATTTTGAATTCAACCCGCTGGGTACCCTGAATCTGGGCTTCGGCGGAGAACGGGCCTCCCGCGTGCGGCAGGTGGTGAAAAACCCGGAGGCGGTCTTTTGCCCCAAACCCTTCTTCACGGAAACGGGCTGGGGGATCGAATTCCGCATCCCGGCATCCTTCCTGCAGATCTATCAGCCCGGCTTCCGCTTTGGCGGAGAGATGAGCGGCAACTTCTATAAATGCGGCGACCTGACGGAGGTGCCCCATTACCTGACCTGGGCACCGCTGCGGTGCGAACAGCCGGATTACCATCGCCCTCAGGATTTCGGCCGGCTTTGTCCGGAGGAAAAGTAGCAGCAGAAACGTGCATTCGCGCAGAAAGTGAACCACTATGGAAATCGTCTTTATTTTAGTCAGTTTTCTGGCCTCTGTGATCGGGGCCATTTGCGGCATCGGCGGCGGTGTGATCATCAAGCCGGTGCTGGATGCCTTCGGGCTCTATTCCGTTTCCACCATCAGCTTCATGTCCGGCTGCATCGTGCTTTCCATGACCACCTATTCTGTGGTGAAGTCCAAACTGGCAAAGGATTCGGTGATCGAAAAAGGTGTCAGCACCTGGCTGGGCATCGGCGCCGCAGCCGGCGGCCTTTTGGGGAAGCAGCTCTTCGACATGGTAAAAGCCCTGTTTGAAAACAGCGATACCGTAGGGGCTGTGCAGGCCATCGCCCTTTTTGTGATCACCTTAGGGACTGCCATCTATACGGTCAATAAAGAAAAAATGCATACCCTCCGGGTGAAAAACCCTGTGGGCTGCGTGCTGATCGGTCTGGCCCTCGGCGTGATGTCCTCTTTCCTGGGCATCGGCGGCGGTCCCATCAATCTGGTGGTGCTGTACTATTTCTTCTCCATGGAAACCAAGGTGGCGGCACAAAACTCCCTGTACATCATTCTGTTCTCTCAGCTGGTCAGCACGGTGTTCACCGTGGTCAGCGGCAGAGTGCCGGAATTCCCCGTCGTCCTGTTCCTCTGCATGGTCTGCTGCGGGATCCTGGGCGGTGCCGCAGGCCGGAAGATCAACAAAAAGATCGACAGCAACACGGTCAGCAAACTGTTCCTGGGGCTCATGGTGGTCATCATGGGCATCTGCATCTGGAACTTCATCCGCTTCCTGTAAAATTTGTTTCCGGGTGTGATCCGAGCCGCGTCCGGTCAAAGAAACCGCCATCAAGAACACAGAAAAAAGCCCCCGCTGCGTCTGCAGCGGAGGCTTTTTTATTGCATATTCGGTTTGGCTTGAACCTTTATTTGCCTGCGTTGATCATGTTATCAAACATGACGTAATTCTTTACGGGAACCTTTTCGGTTACAGCACCGGACTTCAGGAAGTTTTCCTGCTGAGTCAGGTAGTAAGCTTCGATGGTGCCGTCAGCAGCGCCGGCAGCAACTTCCTTACCGGTCAGCCAGTCGGCATCGCCGCGCTGTTCGTAAACGGAGTCAACATCGGTCTTGGTCTGGTTTGCTACGTACTGGGCAACTTCGTTGTAGTTGCCGTCTGCAGCGTAATCCATGGCCTTGTAGAGAGCCTTGGTGAAGGTCAGCAGGGTGTCTGCATTTTCACCGGCATACTTATCCAGAACGATCCAGGAAGCCAGGGAGATGCTGGTATCGGAGAAGGTCAGGTTGTCAGCCAGCTTGGTGGCACCCTTCATTTCGTCCAGGATCTTCAGGCTGTTGGGGGACCAGCATGCGCAGGCATCCAGAGAGCCGGACAGCATAGCGGTGGTCAGGTTTTCAGCGCCCATTTCCATGGCAGTGATGTCGTTCATGGTCAGGCCGGCCTTGGCCAGAGCGTTCTTCAGGATGTCTTCACTGGAAGTACCGGCGGTGTAGCCGACGGTCTTGCCCTTCAGATCCTGCAGGGTCTTTACATTGGGGCCGCCGATGAGAGCGTCGCCGTTGGAGATGTGGGACAGAGCGAAGATCTTAGCCTTGCCCTGGATGCACAGCTTGTGTGCGCCGTGGCCGATGTAACCGATGTCGATCTTACCGGATTCCATTGCGTTGATGATGGTGGGGCCGTCAGCAAACTCCCACAGGGTAACTTTGATGCCGGCTTCTTCGAAGTAGCCCTTTTCGATGGCGGTGGTGACAGACCACAGGGAGCCGTAGTTGGGCATGTAACCGATGTTCAGTTCGATCATTTCACTGTCCTTGGGACCGCAGGCCACCAGAGAGAGCATCATGATCAGAACCATGACAACTGCAAATAACTTTTTCTTCATAGTATTCCTCCTTAATATTATGTCCTTTGGGCAGAGCCCAGGATAAACGTGTTATTTGCGAACTTCCAGGTATTCCTGGTAAACTTCGCCCCAGATCTCAGCCTTCAGATCCATGAATTCCTTGGACATCTTCAGGTCCTGAGTACGGGGATACGGCAGGTTGATATCGATGATCTTCTTGATGCGGCCGGGACGGGCGCTCATGACGATGACCTTGGTGGCCAGAATGATGGCTTCTTCTACATCGTGGGTGATGAAGAAGCAGGTCTTCTTTTCTTCCTGCCAGGTCTGGATCAGTTCAGCCTGCAGCTGGGTACGGGTCTGGGCATCCAGTGCGCCGAAGGGTTCGTCCATCAGCAGAACTTCGGGCTGTACCGCATAGGCGCGGGCGATGGCCACACGCTGCTTCATACCGCCGGACAGTTCTTTGGGGTAAGCGTCCACGAAATCTTCCAACTGTACCATCTTGATGTACTTCTTGGCAACTTCTTCCGCTTCTTCGTCCTTCATGCCCTTCAGCTTCAGACCGAACATAACGTTCTGCTTTACGGTCAGCCAGGGGAACAGAGCGTACTGCTGGAAGACCACGCCGCGTTCGGTACCGGTGCCTTCCACCTTTTTGCCGTCCACGTATACGGCACCGCTGGAGGGTTCCAGCAGACCGGCGATGATGTTCAGCAAAGTGGATTTGCCGCAGCCGGAGGGACCGACTACGCAGATAAATTCGTTTTCATAAATGTCCAGATCCACACCGTTCAGGGCGATCATTTTGCCCTGGCGGCCGTCGTAGACTTTTTCGACATGGTCGATTTTGACCTTAACGTTTCTTTCCATACTGAATCCCTACCTTTACACTTCTCTGGTTTCCTGCCAGCCGGTCAGCTTCTTTTCCAGGAACTTGATGATCTTTTCGATGGAAATGCCGATAATACCGATCAGGATGATGTACAGCAGCATGGGTTCGACTTCGTAGCTGTTGTTGAAGGAACGGATACGCATGCCCAGACCGGCGAATGCACCGGTGGATTCAGCAGCGATCAGAGTGGTCAGAGCAACGGAAGCGCCCAGGCGGACGGCGGTGAGAATGAAGGGAGTGGTGGCGGGGAAGATGACCTTGATGAACAGGTCTTTATCCTTGGCACCAAGCACGCGGGCGGCCTTGATCAGGGTTTCGTCCACGTTGCGCACGCCCTGGTAAATGGTGATGGTCATGGTCAGGAAAGTGGCCAGCCAGATAACGATGACCTGGGGAACACGACCGACACCGGCACCGATGACCACCAGAGGTACGTAAGCCAGAGGGGGAATGTTACGGATGAACTGGATCCAGGGTTCTACGATGTAGCGAACGGGACGGTACCAGGCCATCAGGAATGCGACGGGAACACTGGAAATGAAGCCGAAGAAGAAGCCCATCAGAACGGAGATCATACTGCTCTGGATGTCGGCCCAGAGGATCTCACGGCCGGTCACGGTCTGGAATGCCACTACCATCTTGTCGAGGAAGGGGAAGCAGCGTCCCGTCTTTTCGCCGATGCTCAGGAAGTACCACAGCACAACGGCCGTAGCAAGGCTGATCAGCAGCCATCCCCAATTGGGTATCTTGTCAATCAAGCTTTTCTTTTTGTTCAACATAATTACCTCGCCGCCTTTCTAATAAAATTCTTTGATACGATGGAACCAGGTACTTGCGGGGTCGTTGAGCTCCCGGAGGTACTTGGACAGCTTTTCCATGTACTGCTTCTTGACCTCGGCATAGGCGGGGTCGTAGCAGACATTTTTCAGCTGATAAGGATCTTTTTTCAAATCGTACAACTCGCCCCGTTCACTTTCGTTGAAGGTGAGCTGATAATCCAGGTCGCGGACCATGCGCTGGCGGTGGGTGTAGAAGTGGTTGTGGTATTCGCAGAACACTTCCGTGCGGCCGTTGCTTTCGGCCTCGCCCATCATCAGGGGCAGGATGCTTTCGCCGTCCACCGGTTTGGGCGGTGTGACGCCTGCCACATCCAGGATCGTGGGCATCAGTTCGTGCAGGTAAACGAAGCTGTCGTTATCCTTGGTACCGGCACCCTTGACCACCATGGGGATGTGATAGATCTCGTCGAAGGTGAAAGCACCTTTTTCGATCAGCTTATGTGCGCCCAGGCAGTCGCCGTGGTCGGCGGAGTAAATGATGATGGTGTCGTCGTAAAGACCTTCGGCCTTCAGCTTATCAACGATCATGCCTACCATATCGTCGATCATGGTGCAGTGGCCGTAATAACGGGCGGCGATTTCCTGGAAGCCCTTCCAGCCGTAATTGCCGAGACCCCACATCTTTTCGCTGAGATAGTAGCCGTAGGGCTTATCCAGCAGATCGTCGCAGTAGCTGGGATGCTCGGGAATGTCTTCCGGATTGTACATGGAATAGTAGGGCTCCGGAACGATGCTGGGGGAATGGGGGCCCCAGAAGTTTGCCCAGATGAAGAAGGGCTTTTCTTCTTCCTTGGCCTGGTCGATCAGGCGGTTGGTTTCGTGGGCCACGAAGTATTCGATGGTGCTTTCCACGGGGCCTTCGTGCTTGCAGAACATTTCCTGGATCTGCAGGGCGGGGTTGTCGCCCAGGAAGCCGTGGGAAACGTCCACGTTTTCGAACCCGTTTTCTTTTAAGTACAATTCGTAATAGTTGGGTTCGTTATCCGGCGGCTGGTTGAAGATCAGGCTGGGGAAAACCTGGCTGCCGGGGAAGCCGTACCCCATGAAGGGCTTGCCTACATCGAAACCGCATTCTTCCGGTTCCTTGTTGGGGGTAACGTGCCATTTTCCGGCGTATCCGCAGAAATAACCGGCATCGTGCATACAATCACCGAGAAGGGGAATGCCTTCGTGGATGTTGGTGAAGTTGTCCACTACGCCGTGCTTGTGTGGATACAGACCCGTCATAACGCTGGCGCGGGCAGGGGCACAGATGGCAGAAGGTGTGTATGCGTTGTTGAACTTCATACCCTCCGCCGCCAGTTGATCGATGTGCGGGGTTTTGCAGATATCGTTCGTGCCATAGGCGCCAACAGTATCCATGCGCTGCTGGTCAGAGAGAATGAGCAGCACATTTTTCCGTTTTGCCATAAGAAATCCGCTCCTTTCCAATCGTTTCACAAGCGGTTTGAAACGATAGCAGATATTTTCTATTATAATACCATGAATGGGTTAGAATGTCAATTTCGGAAAATTCATAAAAACCTTGAAAAACGGTTGCGCTCCGCAGGGAAAACGGGTAAAATAAACTATGTATACAGGGCGAAACCGCTCTGAAATCGACAGATGGGAGTTCGTATCCATGCCGCCGCTCAATCTACTGATCAAACCGGCTTCCGGAAGCTGCAACATGGCCTGCAGGTATTGTTTTTATGCAGACGAAACGGAGAAACGTTCGGTACCGCTGCTGGGCCGGATGTCCCGGGAGACCCTGCACGAAATCGTGGACCGGGCTCTTGCTTACGCCGACGGGGTCTGCACCTTCTCCTTTCAGGGCGGGGAGCCGACGCTGGCCGGCCTTGATTTTTACCGGGATCTGGCGGATTACGCAGCAAAGCATCCAAACCCCAAGGGGGTACGGGTGCAGTACTCCATCCAAACCAACGGCTGCGGCCTGAACGAAGACTGGGCCCGTTGGTTTTCGGAGCACGATGTGCTGGTGGGCGTATCGCTGGACGGCCCCAAAGAATTCCACGACCGGCTCCGCAAAGACCGGGAGGGGAAGGGTACCTTCCAGCGGGTCATGCAGTTCATCCGCCTTCTGGAACAGTATGGCGTGGAGTACAACATCCTCACGGTGGTCTCCGCGGCCAACGCCCGCCATGCCGGGCAGCTGTACAACTTCTTCAAAAAGCAGGGGTTCCGCTACCAGCAGTACATTGAGTGCCTGGACCCCCTGGGGGAAGTTCCGGGCGGCAACGAATACTCTCTGACACCGGAACGCTACGAAGCCTTTTTGAAAACCACTTTCGATGCCTGGTATCAGGATATGAAAGCCGGGCACTATGTTTATAACCGCTACTTTGAAAATCTGATGATGATCCTGACGGGCCAGGCACCGGAAAGCTGCAGCCTGCGGGGCAGCTGCCTGCCCCAGTGGGTCATCGAAGCGGATGGCAGCGTATACCCCTGCGACTTTTACGCGCTGGATGAATGGAAACTGGGAAACATTCTGGAACACTCCTTCGAGGAACTGGAAGAAGCCCGAAAGAAATCCGGGTTCATTCAGTGGTCCTGCCGGCTGCCGGAGGACTGCCGCAGCTGTCGCTGGCTGCCCCTGTGCCGGAACGGCTGCCGCAGAAACAGAGAACCGGTGACAGCGGACCGGACCGGGAAAAACGTGTTCTGCTCCGCGTATAAAAACTTTCTGGAATACGCCTATCCCCGCCTGGCGGAGATCTGCCGGATCCTGATCCGACAGGCCCGCAGCGGTGAAAATAAGTCAGTTTAAGCAACCCAACAGTTACATTTATAGAGGAGGGCAATTAAAATGGAACGCTTTGGAATTTCTGTGGAACTGAAACACAAACCTGTACTGGATCCGGAATTCATGCCTTTGCTGCAGTTTAACCGGGCCTTTCTGAAGGGTGCTGCCAAACCCATTTCCGTCGCCGTGGAACGGGCGGACGGCCAGATGGCAACGACACATACCTTTATTCACGGTACGCCGGAAATGGCGGAAGCGGATCGGTATTACATCGACCGTCTGGTAAAGACCGCGCTGTGGATGAAGGGCGGCTATAAGATCTATGTGGACGATGCCGACGTTTATGCGTACCTGCAGAGCGTTTACTGCAAGGGCGGTGCCCGGGAGTTCGACTGGGACTTCATGGCCAACATCTTTGAAAAACCCTTCGAAATCGTTCTGACGGACAAAGTGCCCGAAAGCAAGGACAACCCCAAGGCCATGGGCGGCCATCTGGAAGGCTGCCGCATCGGTTTTGACGCCGGCGGTTCCGACCGCAAGGTCTCCGCAGTGATCGACGGTGAAACCGTCTTCTCCGAAGAAGTGGTCTGGCTGCCCAAGATCAATCCCGACCCCGATTATCACTATGACGGCATCGTTTCCGCCCTGAAGGCTGCTGCCGCGCATATGCCCAGAGTGGATGCAGTCGGTGTCAGCTCCGCCGGTATTTACATCAACGACCGCACCATGAGCGCCTCCCTGTTCCTGAAGGTTCCCAAGGAACTGTACGAAGAAAAGGTAAAG
>SVCU01000029.1 GCA_015058215.1 Clostridiales bacterium | reverse complement strand
GAGGGACACGGTTTCAGAATAACGGCAGATAAAAAACTTGAAGAAGATACAACAGAATATCTTATTCGATTAGAGAGATAATCAACAAATTCCAATTTATCGAATAGTTGTGGTCTAGTAACATATCTCCCTCCGTCATTTTGACAGAGGGAGATTCTTTATATCCCAAATCAGTCCAAAAGGTAATTGGGACCGCCCCTCCCGCGCCTTGACTTTTACCGGCGAACCCCCTATAATTGGAGAGTACGTTACCAGAAAGGATCCCCGTTATGAGACTTCGCAAAGAACTGGAAGACATGCAGGAAGAAGAGCTCCTGCTTACCGCACAGATCTCCGATGCCCTGGCCCATCCTGCCCGGCTGAAGATCTTCCGCTATATTTACGTCTGCAACCGCAACCGCCAGACCGTCTGCAACAAAGACGTGGTGACCGCCTTCGATTACTCTCAGGCAACCATCTCCCAGCACATCAAGAAGCTGGTGGACTCCGGCCTGGTGCAGGTCAAAAAGGAGGACCGCTTCTCCTATTATTACGTGAACATCGGCGTTCTGGGCAAGTACCTGAACGCAGTGAAGAAGTTCGAGTAATCCATTGAAATTTCAATCATATCGTTAATTGACGATATGCAAAAAACCGCCCGAAAGGCGGCTTTTTTCTTGCATTTGATTCGGTTTTGAGGTCTGCTTCTGGCCCGGGCACCGGTGCCGCTTTTGATGGGCTTCGGTGCTATTTGTGATAGGCTTCGTTGCGGCGGATCTTGAAGCTGCGGTAGATCTGCTCCAGCAGAATCACCCGCATCATCTGGTGAGGGAAGGTCATGGGGCTGAAGGACAGGCGGAAATCGCCCCGCTGCAGCACTGCAGAGGAGAGGCCCAGACTGCCGCCGATGATGAACACCACTTTGCTCTTGCCCATGAGGGCCAGGTCTTCCATGCGGCTGGCCAATGCTTCCGAAGAGAGTTCCTTGCCCCGTACATCCAGAGGGATCACATAGGCACCGGCGGGGATCTTTTCCAGGATCCGCTTCCCTTCCGCTTCCTTCACAAACTCTTCGTCGGCGGCGGAGGCGTTTTCGGCCAGCTTTTCTTCCTTCAGTTCTTCGATGCGCAGGCTGCAGAACCGGGAGAGGCGCTTGCTGTATTCCGCAATGGCCTCCGTCCAGTAGCGTTCCTTCAGTTTTCCGATACAAATGATAATGATTTCCATGGAAACTCCTGCTGCCGCCGCAAGGCGGCTTTTTTCTTTGTTCTTGCTATACGAACATGACTTCGCTGATTTCGTCCCGCACCAGGGTGCAGATGGCCACGTCGCGGCCCACGGTGTAATCTTCTTCTTCCAACACGTTTTTCATGGTCTGCCAGGCCATCTCCGGGAAATTGTTTTCGCGGGAGAGGTGGGCCAGGGCGATGCGGGCAGGGGCTTTCCCTTCCTGCAGCATCCGCAGCACGGTCTGGGCGGCCAGTTCGTTGGAAAGATGACCGCTTTCCCCCAGGATCCGCTGCTTCAGGAACCAGGGATAGCGGCAGAATTTCAGCATTTCCACGTCGTGGTTGGATTCCAGCACCAGAAGGTTGGCCCGGCAGGCTTCTTCGTAGATCTCCGGAGTGACCACGCCGGTGTCGGTGATGATGGCCACGCAGCTTTCGCCGCAGCGGAAGGAATACCCCACGGGCTCTGCCGCATCGTGGCTGACGGGGAAGCTATGTACGGTGATGTCACCGATGGTGAAATCCTCCCCGGTGACGAAGGTGGTCTGGCCGGGGATCTCCATGCCCAGATAAGCGGGCAGCTTGGAAATGGCGTTCCAGGTACCGGCGTTGGCATAGATCCGAGGCGTACCCAGCCCCCGTTTTCCACCCACTGCGCCAATGCTGCGAATGTGGTCGGAATGTTCATGGGTCACCAGGACGGCGCTCACCGCTTCTTCCGGGGTGCCCGACGCAGCAAGGCCCTCCCGGATCCGCTTCAGGCTGATGCCCGCGTCCACAAGGAGAGCCGTTTCTTCCGATTTGATCAGGTAGCAGTTGCCGCTGCTGCCGCTGGAAAACGAACAAAATGTCAGTGCCATAAGTATCCTCTTATTCGCCGTAGGCGTTGATGTAGCTTTCACCGCCGGTATAGGTGATCTTCCAGTAGGGGAATGCGGTGTCGGAAACGGTTTCCCCCTGTTCCATTGCCTCTCGGTCGATCCAGTATACCATCCGGATATCCGAGATGCGGATGGCTCCTGCCCGTCTGGCCTGCTGACCGGCGAACAGCAGCAGCGCCTCCACGGGAGAAATGGTTTCCCGGGCACTCTGGCCCAGCGCACTGGTGGAGACCCAGAACCCGGCCACGCTGCCCACCTTGCCATCCTGCATCAGGCAGTACAACTCGGGGCCTTCCAGAGGAACCTCGTTGATTTTGATTCCGTAAGTAATAAACAGGCGGCCGCCCATTTCTTCAAACTCCGTAGGATAAGTGCCGGTCTGCCAAAGCCCCGCTTTGTGCAGAAAATTCTCTGCCGCGCCCTCAAGTTCGCGCTGGCTGCGGCGATTTTCCGGCAGGCTTTTTTCCTGCCCCAGCAGAATGTCCAGTTTTTTCACGTTGAATTCCACTGTATCCACGGTCATGACCGCCATTTTGCCTTGCTCCTGGGAAGCTCCGCATCCAAAGTGATGCCTCTGGCTTCCAAAAGCCGCATGGTATCCTCATACAGGTTTTCTTCCTGTCTTGCATTCAGAAACATTTTACCGCCATAGATCCCCAGCAGAAAGAGATTGGTGATCACCAGCGCGATGATTACGATATTTTTTGCTCTTGCCCAGTCCATCGCAGCTCCTTTCTACCGGCCCACGGCGGTGTATCCCAGGGCTTCCCCCGAGAACAGATCGAAATAGAACAGCACACCATCGATCTGAATGACCCAGCAGCGATCCGCAAGGGCGCTGCCGCTCTTGCTGTTGATCAGATAACCTTCCTGTACCCGTTCCACATCACCGGCCACACGGTCGAACCGGGCTTCGCCCTTTTCTTCCTTCTTTCCATCCTCGAAGGTGTAATTGCCGGTGGTTTTCAGGGTCTCATAGATCCAATCGTAGTTCTGGGCGATGGTATTTGCCGAGTCGTTGGCTTCCCACAGGCTGGAAACGATACCGCGCACCAGAACGGCTTCAAACACGTTGCGGAAATAATAGGTGACCTGCCCATCAAACACTTCCACGATGATGGCAGGGCCTTCGTTGCTGTAAAACACTTCGTTGCCTCTGCGGAAACCGAAGGCGAAACGATAACCGCTGCGGCCGCTCTGCTGGATCTCCTGACCGGTCCACAGGAAGGGTGTCAGGCCGTATTCCTCCAGGCGCAGTTCTTCGCACTTGGGGTACCAGCCGCCGTGCTCACCCACGAACTGAATGGCCGTATCCAGGGAACCGTAGAAGCCCTGAGTGGAAACGGGGTCGGACAGTTCTTCTTTGTAAATAGCAATGCCTTTATCGTCCACGGTCAGCACCTTGCTGCCGTAATCGTACATATAGGTGATGGTGCCGGTGCTGTCTTCCAGACGGCGGGTGAAATCGAAGCTTTCCCCGAAGAAGGTCTGGGCGAATTCCGCTGCCGACGCGTCACGGTTTTCGCCGCTGTAAGCCTGGGTCACGGTGACGCGTGTCAGGGATCGTTCCAGATAAACGGGCAGAACCGCATCGCTTTCCTCGACGCCCATATAGCTGGACGCCGGATAATAGGGATCGTAGGTGCCGTCGCTTTCCACCGCCTGGATCAGCTGGCTGAAGGGAGCCGTTTCCTGTTCCGGCCCCACAAGGCGGTAGTAGCGGTTTGCCGCCCGATCGTAGATGAACAGACTTTCCGGTGTCGCCTCGGAATACGCCAGCAGGGTCACGTTCCGCACCGCGCCATACTTGGCATAGGCCACACCGAACTGACGGCAGAACCCTTCAAAGGGCACATTGTAGGCAAATTCGATCTGCAGCGACCGATAGGACATCACTTCGTCGTACTTCTCTTTGGAGATTTCCTCCACGTACCCGTCGCCCTTGCTGAACCGGGCCAGAGCCATAACGCCGGTGCGCCAGGAATCGTAATCTTCCGGCAGGATCACCGCATACAGCTCCCCTTCCAGATGGATCTGCACCTCGATGGGCAGGATCACTTCCTGGATCTCGGGAACTTCTACCGGCTGCTGCACTTCTTCACTTTCTGCATTCCAGGCCCAGCGGATGTTTTTCAGGCTCAGGTTTTCCCAAAAAAAATACAAAAGTAGTACTGCCGATAACGACAATACCACTATAAGACAGGATTTGATGGTTTCTATGGTCTTGGTCTTTTCCATTCGGAGACCGCCTTAATTTCCAAAGATGTTCTTGATGAGATTACGCAGCCACTGGAACCCTTTTCCGGTATTGGAATCAAAGGTGACGCTGTCTGCAGATGCCTTTTCCACTTTCTCATTGACGAAGACCAGTGTGCTGGTGACACCGGTGACCTTGCCGCTCTTGTTCAGGGTTTCGACCGTTACTTTGTACAGACCGGGCTCCACATCGCTGACGCGCTTGCTGTAGAACCAAAGGCTTCTGGTATCCTTGACGGTTTCCGGTTCCATGAAGGGCACGGAGATCAGATCGTCGCTGTCCAGTTTGGATAATTTTTCTGCATCAACATCGGTGATGGCTTCCAGCTTGCGGGAACCATCTTTTTCGAAACCTCTGCCCTCTTGCATCTGCGCATCCATGGAAACGCGAATGGTGGCGGGCTCGGTGATCTTTACGGAAATGAGGAGGCTGTCTCCGCTGATGGTGGCCGCCGCAGTGGGGCTGATCAGGGAAACGCCTGCAAAGGAAAAGACAGTGCCGCACAGCAGCGTTGCGATCACGATGAGTAACATTACGGTTTTCTTCACGGCAGAGTCCTCCTTTCTAGAGTTTACATCTGCAGTATACAGCAAATGTGTTACAAATATATTACGGGCAGTTTAAGAGGGGTTTACAGTTCTGTGAACATCCTGCAGATGCCGGCCGGGCCCAGGGCTTGCAATCCCCCTTCCGCGTTGAAATTTCAACGTTTTCACAAAAATTCCTTCCGTTTCATACTCTGGAGAAACAGGAGGTGCAAAATGGTCTATCTCGATAACGGTGCAACGGGGTTTCCCAAGCCCCCCGGCGTGGCGGCAGCCGCAGATCGCTGCCTGCGCTATTACTGCGGCAATCCGGGGCGCAGCGGCCACGGTTTTTCGATCCGCACCGGCCGCGAAGTGGAACAGACCCGCCGGCTGCTGGCGGAGCTTCTGGGCGTGCCCGACCCTTCCGGGGTCCTCTTTACCGCCAATACCACCGAGGCGCTGAACCTGGCTCTCCACGGTCTCCTGCAGCCCGGCGACCATGTGATCACTTCCTCCATGGAGCACAATTCCGTACTGCGGCCCCTGAAAGCGTTGGAGGGCCGCGGCATCCACCACACCATCATCCCCTGCCGCCCCGACGGCAGTCTTCCTTTGGACCGGGTGGAACGGGCCATCCGGCCGCAAACCCGGATGCTGGCCTTCACCTGTGCCTCCAATGTGACCGGCACCCTCTTTCCCATGGCCGAACTGGGGGCGCTTGCGAAAAAACGCGGTCTGCTTTATCTGGCCGACGGTGCCCAGGCCGCCGGATCGGTTCCTCTGCACATGACGGAACTTGGGATCGATCTTCTGGCGGTTCCCGGTCACAAGGGCCTGCAGGGTCCGCAGGGAACCGGCGCTCTCTGCGTGAACTGGGAACGTCTGCCGAAAAAATTCGCTTTTTCGCGGCATCGCGCTGCCGCGGAATCGTTTCCGATCGTTCCATTGCGGCAAGGCGGTACCGGCACAGCCTCCAAAAGTCGCCTGCAGCCGGCGGAGCCTCCGGAAGCCTACGAATCCGGAACCCTCAATGCCCCGGGCATCATCGGCTGGGGTGAAGGCCTCAGATGGCTTCAAAACACAGGGATCCGGCGTATCCAGACCCACGAAAAAAATCTGGTTTCCTTCGCCCAAAAGGAACTTTCCCGGATCCCCGGCGTGCTCCTTTACGGCCCGGAAGATCCCGCTCTGCGGACAGGGCTTCTGGCTTTTAATCTGACGGATCCGGTACAGCCGGCAGAAAATCGCCACCTTGAAAAAGGTTCGCGGCCTACAGGAAACTGCAGCTTTGAAACGGCACCGCAGCCCGCGAAGATCCGCAGCTGCGAAGAGGTGGCTCAGCAGCTTTGGGACCGCTTCGGCATCGCCCTGCGGGCCGGGTATCACTGCGCCGGCCTGGCTCACAAAACCCTCGGCACCTGGGACACGGGCTGCCTGCGGGCCGGCTTCGGCCCTTTCAATACCGTTCAGGATGTGCAGGCGCTGGTTCAGGCAATACACACCCTGCAGCGAGAGCGCCCCTAAAAAAAAGCACCGCTAAAAGAACTGCACGAAAAAACGGCTGCAGTTTCTGCAGCCGCTGTTCGTTTCTTTGCATCAGCTTCAAGCCTCAGTGATCACGTATACCGCTCCTCACTCCTTCTGTTCCCTTACAGAATCGATCCCCAGATTGGCCAGGGCATCGGCCCGGTTGTTCTTTTCCGTTACAAACAGAAATTCTTCTACGCTGAATTCGCTGCCGTTCCACTCGGCAAATCGTTTGTACTGGGCCTCTTTGTTGAAGGTCTTGCTCTGCACGTTCACATGGCCCTTCACCCGGAAAAACCGGATCTTATGCTGCTCCGCCAGGTTCAGGATCTCTTCCCAAAGGTCGCGGTTTTCCACCGGTTCCTTCTTGGAATTTCGCCAGCCGTTGGCTCTCCAGCCTTTGTACCAGCCCTCCCGGAAACAGTTGGTCACATAGGAGCTATCGGAGAACACCTCCACATCCAGCCCGGGACGCTTCAGAGCCTTCAGCCCTTCCAGAAGTGCGGTGAGCTCCATGCGGTTGTTGGTGGTGTTGGCCTCGCCGCCGTACAGTTCCTTTTCGTGGTCGCCGTACTTCAGAATGGTACCCCAGCCGCCGATGTTGGTGTCGTTCTGGTTGCCGGAACAGGCACCGTCGGTGTACAGAAACACCACTTTTCTTCCTTCCGTTCGTTTGCTTTCCATCGGTGTATTCCCTCAAAAACGGACGAATGTTTCACGGGAAACATTCGTCTGCTTATCTTTCTAAAACCTTGTTATTTCAAGCTCTGCAGCAGTTCGATCAGTCGGTCGAGTTCCTCTCTGCTGTAGTACTCGATCTCGATCTTGCCCTTGCGGGTGCCCAGCACCAGATTGACCTTGGTGCCCAGGATCTGCTTCAGTTCTTCCTCCACCGCTTTCACTTCCTGGTTGCGGTTTGCGGCTCTGCCCTTCTTCTTTGCTGCAGGCTTTTTCTTCTTTTCGCCGGCATAGGCTTCCGTTTCGCGAACGGACCATTCCATCTCTACGGCTCTTCTTGCGGCAGATACCTGACGGTCTGCGTCCGGAATGCCCGCAATGGCTCTGGCATGACCGGCGGACAGCTTTCCGTCCACCACAAGTTCACGCACTTCTTCCGGCAGTTTCAGAAGGCGCAGCGCATTGGTGATGTAAGGACGGCTGCGGCCCAGGCTCTTGGAGACCTGCTCCTGGGTCAGACCGTACCGGCTGATCATCTTTTCGATGGCTTCTGCTTCTTCGATGGCGTTCAGGTCTTCGCGCTGCATATTTTCGATCAGCGCGATGAGCATGTTCTGCTCTTCCGTCAGTTCCCGCACCAGGCAGGGGACTTTCTTCAGCCCCGCTTCTACGGATGCTCTCCAGCGACGTTCACCAGCTACGATCTCGTAGCCCTTGCCGTTCTTGTTGGGCCGGACCATGATGGGCTGCAGCACGCCATGTTCCAGAATGGAAGCGGCCAGTTCCGCGATCTTTTCTTTATCGAACGCCTTTCGGGGCTGGTCGCTGTTGGGTTTGATGTCATGGATATCCAGATACAGAACGCTGTCGCCGGCTTCTGCGGAAGCGCCTTCAGCCTTGGATTTACCGGCTTTGGTGCTGCTCTTTGCACCTGCTGCGCCAGAGTTTTTTTCCGTCTTTGCGGCTGCGGAACCGTCTTCTTTCACCGGCGATTTGGGTTCTTCCCTCTCCAGCATGGCTTCGGGATTGATGGAAACTTCACCGAAGAGAGCTTCAAGACCTCTCCCCAGACCCTTTTTCAGTGCCATTAGCGTCGTGCCTCCTGTTCCAGAAATTCATCTGCGAAATCCCGATAGGCCTGTGCGCCTTTGGATCTGGGATCGTAAATGGTGATGGGCATGCCGTAGCTGGGTGCCTCGGCCAGTCTCACGTTCCGGGGGATCACCGTGGTGTAGACCATGCCCCTGAAATAACGCTTTACTTCTTCTACCACCTGGATGGACAGGTTGGTTCTGCCGTCGAACATGCTCAGGATAACGCCCTGGATCCGCAGTGCGGGGTTCAGGCTTCTCTTCACAAGATCGATGGTGCTCATCAGCTGGCTCACACCTTCCAGCGCGTAGAATTCACACTGGATGGGGATCAGCACACTGTCAACCGCCGTCAGAGAATTAATGGTCAAAAGACCGAGGGAAGGCGGACAGTCGATGAAAATGTAATCGTAGCGGTCGCGCACTTTATCCAGCGCTTTCTTCAGGCGCTTTTCTCTGCCTTCCAGCTGCACCAGTTCCACTTCGGCACCGGCAAGCTGTACGCTGGCGGGAATGATGTCCAGACCTTCTACCCCTGTATGAAGGATGGCATCGTTGATGTCCACGCTGTCGCCGCCCACAAGCACATCATAGGATGTCAGTCCCAGACCTTTCTTGGAAATGCCCAGACCGCTGGTGGTATTTCCCTGCGGATCGATATCCAGCAGCAGCATCTTCTTTCCCTTAAGGGCCAGGCACGCGGAAAGATTGATGTTGGTAGTAGTCTTTCCTACGCCGCCCTTCTGATTAAAAATCGCAATTGCTTTTCCCAATGGTTTCACTCCCCTTCTTGCTTCCATTTTCAAGTATTTTGGTTGTGTGAACTCATTATATCCTATCCGCACGGTTTGTACCACACTTTTTTATAAAAAAGAAGATGTTTCACATGAAACATCTTCTTTTACCATTCCCGTAATCGTTTAAATTTCAACGTTTTACACCACATTTTTAGGAATCAGGATCCGCACTTCGAACTGATCGCCCAAGTCCTTTTGAAAGTACTGCGCCCGCTTATCCTCTGCTTCAATGAGCGCAAAGGCCTTTTTCACCGTATTCACATAGACCTTGTAATCGATCAGCTTGACCCGCTCTTTCCGGATCCGCTCCTTTTCCTCCTGCTGCACCAGAGAATCCACCAGTTTTTCCGTCTGGCTTACATTCAGGTGATGGGCGATCACCTTCCGCAGTACCTGCTCTTTACGGCTGTCATCCCGCAGCCTCAAAAGGGCCCGGGCATGGCGCTCCGTCAGATCGTTTTCCGCCAGAAGAAGCTGCAGCTTTTCCGGCAGTACCAGCAGGCGGATCTTGTTGGAAACAGTGGACTGCTTCTTCCCCACCTTCCGGGCGATCTCGCTCTGGGTCAGGCCAAACTCCTGCATCAGACTGCGGTAAGCCAGGGCCTCTTCTATGTAGTTCAGGTCCGATCGCTGCACATTCTCCACAAGGGCCATCACAGCGATCTCCCTCTCATCTGCCTCTTTCACAAGGGCCGGTACTTTCTGCAAACCCGCCCGGGTGGCCGCCCGGAGACGCCGCTCTCCCGCGATGAGAAAATAGCCGCCCTCCTGCCGTTTCTTCACCAGCAGCGGCTGCAGAACACCAAGTTCCCGGATGGATTCTGTCAGCTCCGTCAATTCTTCTTCCCGGAAGACCTTCCTCGGCTGCTCCGGATTGGCAATAATTTCTTTAATTGGAATTTCCAGCACCTTTTGTCTTCCCAACGTCATTTGTTTTCCTGCAAACATGAGCTTGTCCTCCTTTTCAGCTTCATTGTACAGGACCCATGGCCCGGGAAATAGACCCTTTCGATAGACAAAAACCCCTTGAAAACGCTATTTCAAGGGGTTCTTTGCGGGAGTTCCCGCTTTTCTCGGGTATTTCGACCCGGTTTTGCTTTCTTTTGCGATCCAGAAGATGCGGTGGTCTTCGGTGAGTTCGATGGCCGGGCCCGTTTCTTCCTTGAAACGACCGCCCAGAATGGCCAGAGCCTTGCGGCTTTCCTCCACTTCCTGCCTGGACGCGCCGGTCTTATAGGGCGCGAACCAGCCGCCTACCTTGACGAAGGGCAGGCAGTATTCCGCCAGAACGGGCAGGGCTGCCACAGCCCGGGAACAGCAGAGATCGTAGGCTTCCCGGTGTTCCGGCGCATGGCCCAGATCTTCCGCACGGCCATGGACGCCTTTCACGTTGGTAAGGCCGATGGCCGCGGTCATTTCTTCCACGATGCGGATCCGCTTGGCCAGAGAGTCCATCAAAACGAACTCTTTTTCAGGAAACAGGATGGCAAGGGGTACGCCGGGGAATCCGCCGCCGGTGCCCACGTCGATGATTTTCTGCGCCTTCCGGAAAGCGGGATGCTGGGCAGCCATGACGGAATCCACAAAATGCTTGCGCTCAAATTCTTCCGGGTCTTTGATGGCGGTCAGGTTCACCTTTTCGTTCCATTCCAGAACCAGACGACGGTATTCGCGAAACTGTTCCAGCGTTTTCTCGGTATAGGGAACGCCCATGGCGTCCAGTGCTTTTGCTAACTGCTGCATGCGGTTTCCTCCTTAGATTTCTGCGGTTTCTGCAGGTTCTTTGGCCCCGGGAGTTTCGCTGCCGGAGCGGCTCTGCTTCTCCAGATGGACCAGAAGCACGCCGATGTCCGCGGGGGAAACACCGGGCAGACGGGATGCCTGGCCCAGGGAATGGGGCCGCTGCTTGGCAAGACGCTGGATGGCCTCAATGCGCAGGCCCTGCAGCCCTTCGTAAACGAAATCTTCAGGGATGCGGCGGTTTTCCAGCTTCTTGAACTTCTCCACCTGCTGCTGCTGTTTTTCGATATAGCCGGCGTATTTCACTTCCGCTTCCACCTTGGCGGCGGCACGGCGGGAAAGCTCTGCTTCCGGCGGGAAGGCTTCCAGAATGGCTGCATAACTCACTTCGGGGCGGCGCAGCAGGTCTGCCAGGCTGACCTTGTCGGAAATGGGGCTGCCGCCCAGGGCTTCCACAAATGCGCTGGCTTCTCTGGGAGCCAGCGCGGTGGTCTGCAGACGTTCCTTTTCCCGCTCGGCTTCGGCGCGGGTCTCCAGATACTTCCGGTAACGGACTTCCGTTGCCAGACCGGCTTCATAGGCTTTGGGGGTCAGGCGGTCATCGGCGTTATCCTGCCGCAGAAGCAGACGGTATTCTGCCCGGGAGGTCATGATGCGGTACGGTTCGGTGATCCCTTTGGTCACCATATCGTCGATCAGAACGCCGATGTATGCCTCGGAACGGTCTAAAATCAAGGGTTCCCGGCCTTCCAGCCACAGGGCGGCATTGAGACCGGCCACAAGACCCTGAGCCGCAGCTTCTTCGTAACCGGAGCTGCCATTGAACTGACCGGCGCAGAACAGACCGGCCACCACCTTGTGCTCCAGGGAAAGCTTCAGTGCGGTGGGGTCGATGCAATCGTATTCGATGGCGTAGGCAGGA
>SVCU01000007.1 GCA_015058215.1 Clostridiales bacterium | reverse complement strand
CGATCCGGTGAGTATAGCGAGGATGTTACACCTGTTCCCATCTCGAACACAGTAGTTAAGCTCCTTAGCGCCAAAGATACTCGGTGGGAGACTGCCCGGGAAAATAGGTCCTTGCCGGTTTAACAAACACGCACTTCGGTGCGTGTTTTGTTTTATAGAGATTCGCTCGTATCTCCGATACGGGTCTTTTTATTTTTTGAAAGATATGTTATACTAAAACAAAGTTATTGCTCTTATAAGTCAAGGAGATTGCTGTTTGAAGAAGAACAACACCTTAGAGACCGTATGCTAGCCGGGAGGCCTGCAAATATACGTCTCGCACGCCTCTCGTAATTGCCCGTCAACAATTAAGAAAGGTAGAAACAATGAACAATTTGACGATCCGTCTGGAGACGGAAAAAGACTATAGAGCTGTAGAAAATCTCACCAGAGAAAGCTTCTGGAACGTGTACAAGCCCGGCTGCGATGAGCATTATTTCGTTCACTGCATGCGAAGCCACAAGGATTTCATCCCGGAACTGGCCTTTGTGCTGGAAAAGGACGGTGAACTGATCGGCAACATCATGTACACCAAGAGTTGGCTGGAAGACGAAGAAGGGAAGATCAAGGAAATCGTTTCCTTTGGCCCCGTCTGCGTTCTTCCCAAGTACCAGAGAACGGGCTGCAGTCGTTTCCTGATCGAATCTTCCTTTGAGAAGGTGAAGGAAATGGGCTATGAAGTGGTCACCAACTTCGGCAACCCTGCCAATTATGTGGGCCGCGGCTTTGTCAGCTGCAAAAAGAAGAACGTCACCTTTATGGGCGGCTTCCCCACGGCACTTCTGGTCTGCGAACTGGTTCCCGGCTGCCTGGAAGGGCACACCTGGAAGTTTATCCCCAACGATGCGGATGCCTGCTGTGAAGACAAAGAGGGCGTAGCTGCCTTCGATGCCACCTTCCCGCCCAAGGAAAAGGCCTGGAGACCCAGTCAGGAAGAGTTCTATATCTATAGTCACTCCTCTGTGATTTATTAAACATCACACAAAAAGCCCCCAAGCAGCTATGCTTGGGGGCTTTTCCTATGCGGTATTTACAGGGAGATGGCGGTTTCCAGAGCGATGCGGATCATATCGTTCATGGCAGTCTGGCGTGCTTCGGGGCTGATGGCATCGGTTTCGTTGCCGTCGTCATCATGACTGTCGGAAACGGTGACAATGCAGGCTGCGTTCTTGCCCAGGTAACGGGCATTGGCGAAGAGGCCGAAGCTTTCCATTTCCAGACCGATCACTTCTTCGGGGAAGGAGAGCTTGGGTGCTTCAGGGGCAATGTAGAAGTTGTCGCCGGAGCTGAGGGGACCGACGTGTACGGTCTTGCCCAGCTTTTCTGCGGAAGCGATGAGGGCATCGTTCAGTGCAGGAGAGGGCAGCATGAAGTTTTCTTCATAGCCGAAGGCCACCTTGGCGTAGCTGGAGTGGCTGTAGCCCTTGCTGCCGACGATGACGGTGTAGGGAGGCAGCTTGGAGCCGCAGGAGCCGATGCGGATGATGTTTTCCACACCATAGAATTTGTAGAGCTCGTAGGAGTAGATGCCTACGCTGGGAATGCCCATGCCGTGGCCCATGACGGAGACTTCCTTGCCTTTGTAGGTGCCGGTGTAGGCCAGCATGCCGCGGATGCGGTTGACTTCGCGAGCATTTTCAAGGAAGGTTTCTGCGATGTGCTTGGCACGCAGGGGGTCGCCGGGCATCAGAACGGTTTTGGCGAAATCGCCGAGCTTGGCACTGTTATGGGGAGTGCCGTTGAACTGGGTCATGGTGGAATCCTCTCTTTCTGTTATTCGGTGATGATGGCGGTGACGGCGCAGGTGTCGTCACGCATTTTGAAACGGGGGTAGCGGTTGCACTGATCGTCTTCCTCCTGCAGGGCGAAGAGACGGTCGGCCAGGGGAGCGAGGCCTTCTTTGAGGCATCTTTGGTGCAAATCTTCGAAGCCATCAGCTTCCGTGAAGGTATCGGCAAGCTGGGCGAAGCCGTCGGTCATGAGGGTAACGGAAGCCACTTCATTGATGGGGCGGCTGAAATAGCGGCAGTGGGGGATGCCGATGCCGGTAGGGTCGAAGATCCAGTAGCCGCCTTCTTTGTTGCGCAGATTGCGGTTTTCCACCAGGACATCCTGAATGTAGGGCCGGGCTTCCAGCACGGTGCAGTGATGCTCTTCGGCCTGACGAACCATTTCGGAAATGGCGGTCTGATCCAAAGCGGCGAGCGCTTCTTCCCGCTGCAGATCGAAGGTGCCGTCCGTCAGCCGGAAGACGGCGGTGCAGTCACCGAGGCCGAAGTATTCCAGCTGGTTGTAGCGGCGGCGCACGATGGCAAGGCCGGCGGAAGGGTAGTCCGCAGCCACCTGGTAGGAAAAGGACAGGTTGTCGTACTCCTGGCGCAGAGCCTGGGCGATGGCCTTCATCAGATCGGAAAGTTCGAAGCTGGGATAGGGGAGATTCATTTCCAGAAACTCGCCGATGCGGATGGCCAGCCAGGCAGCATCGCTGGCTTCGTCTGTCAGATGGACTTTGTCCAGGCCGGATGCGCCGTCGATGACGAACAGATAATCCGGACCGAAACCGATGCGGTCTTCCATGGCGGCATTTCCCTGCAGCGCCAGATGGTCTTTGATGTACATGGAATGCAGACCTCCTGTGGTGCGTAAACGCAATTCTTTCTTGCAGTATATCATAGTTACGGCGAAGGATAAAGGCTGAATTTGTGGGAAATCTATGCCTCAAAAGGAGGTTTACAGTAATGGGATTATTGTTTGCTTTACTGGCGGGTGCCGCCATGAGCCTGCAAGGAGTGATCAACACCCGTCTGGGGGAGAAAATCGGTGTGTACGAATCCAATGTGTTCGCCCAGGGGACCGCTCTTGTACTGGGTGTCGTCGCCTGGATGATCATGGGAAAGGGGGATTTCAGCAAAATCGGTACGGTTTCGCCGGTGTACTGGCTGGGCGGGGTACTGGGGCTTGTGATCACGGTGACGGTGATGCTGGCCATCGGAAGCCTTTCGCCGCTGTACGCCACCTCTATCATTCTGCTGACTCAGCTTGTGACATCGGCTGCCATTGAAGCCTTCGGCCTTCTGGGAACGGAAAAAGCTCCCTTTGCCTGGACGAAATGGCTGGGCATGGCCCTGATGATCGGCGGGATCCTGCTGTTTCAGTGGAAGCGGGAAGGGTAATTGCAAAGAAGAAAACGGCCCGCAGGCATTTTCTGCGGTTTGGCACATATTTGGAGGATCTCCTTCGTATGGTATAGCAGACTACTTGCATCAGCAAAGTGAGCGGAAGCGCATACCATACAGGGAGGTTTTTTCATGGGGAAAATGGATCTTTATCAGAGCATCGCGGAACGGACCGGAGGCGATATCTACATCGGTGTGGTGGGGCCTGTACGGACGGGGAAATCCACCTTCATCAAGCGGTTTATGGACCTGATGGTGCTGCCCAACGTGGAGGACGTATACCTTCGCCAGCGGATGCAGGACGAACTTCCCCAAAGCGGTTCCGGAAAGACCATCACCACCACGGAACCCAAGTTCGTTCCGGCGGAAGCGGCAGACCTACAGATCAATGGCAATACCCGGCTGCGGGTGCGGCTGGTGGATTGTGTGGGGTTTCTGGTGAACGGTGCCAGCGGCCATCTGGAGGACGGGGAAGCCCGCATGGTGAGTACGCCCTGGCAGGAAGAGCGGATCCCCTTTGCCAAAGCGGCGGAAATGGGTACCCGCAAGGTGATCACGGACCATTCCACCATTGGCCTTGTGGTGACTACGGACGGAACCATCGGTGACATTCCCCGGGAAGCCTATGTGCCTGCGGAAGAACAGGCGGTATCGGAGCTTTCCGCATTGGAAAAGCCCTTTGCAGTACTGGTGAACAGCAAAGCGCCGGAAGAACTGCGCGCCCGGGAACTGGCCACTTCGCTGCGGAAAAAGTATGGGGTCCCGGTGCTGGCGGTGAACTGCGCCAAATTGAGTCAGGAGGCGCTGGAACAGATCCTGACGGAAATCCTTTACGAATTCCCCGTACGGCAGATCGGCATCCGGCTTCCCGGTTATCTGGAAAGCCTGCCGAAGGAGCACCGCATCAAAACCGGCCTTGCGGAGCGGCTGCTTTCCTGGGCCGGCGAAGTGCGGACCCTGCGGGATGCGGCAGGAACCTCTGCCGAAGTGCTGGCGGACGGCACGGACTTTCGCAAGGTGACCGCAGAAGAGATCCTGCCGGGGAAGGGGACAGCGGCGCTGGAACTGGAGCCGGCGGAAGGCCTTTTTTACCGGCTCATCGAGGAAACTCTGGATTGCGGCAAACTGGATG
The DNA here is from genome assembly GCA_015058215.1 of Clostridiales bacterium. Classification (GTDB taxonomy): domain Bacteria; phylum Bacillota; class Clostridia; order Peptostreptococcales; family Anaerovoracaceae; genus SIG262. The sequence goes on along the minus strand of SVCU01000007.1, from coordinate 68,151 downwards.
ACCGCAAGTTCTTCGCCATGATGGGAGATTATGCGAAGGCCAAGAAAGCCTACGATAAGATCGAAGGTGCTCTTTCCATGGTGGATGCGGCCGGCTACGGCATCGTGCAGCCCTGTCTTGCGGAAATGGTTCTGGAAGAACCGGAGATCTTCCAGCAGGGGAATAAGTTCGGCGTGCGCCTGAAAGCCAAAGCACCGTCTCTCCACATTATCCGCACCGACATCACCACAGAGGTGGCCCCGGTGGTGGGCAGCGAAAGCCAGAGCCAGGATCTGATCCGGTCTCTGCTGCAGGAATTCGAAGAGGACCCTGCAAAGATCTGGGAAACCAACATCTTCGGAAAATCTCTCAGCGAAATGGTGACGGAGCAGATCGGCACCAAGCTGACCAGTGTGCCGGACCCCATGCGGGAAAAGCTGCGCCGTACACTGCAGAAGGTCTCCGACGAAGGGAGAGAGCATCTGATCTGTTTCGCAATTTAAACCGCATAAAACGGGAAAGGAACTGCATTGCTCAGCAGGAGAGCGCAGGGCCCCGGCCGTCAGGCCGGGGCCCTGTTTGTGATGCGCTTTTTACAGAATCTTTATTTGCGAAGATTGGCATTTTATGCTAAACTATATTAGTTAACGAATCTCAATCACTTACGGAGGAGTTTTATGAACCGGAAACGGAAAACCTTCCTCATCATCATAGCGATAGCATTCCTGCTGGTCGTAGTTCTGCTTGCCGGCGGCATTCTGCTGGGAAACTATGCACTGCGGATGACAAACGGGCCTGCGGTTTCTGCGGAAGCCTACCCCGCAACGGACGGTTCCCTGATGCTGCAGTCCTTCTCGGAAGCCATAGCGGCGAAGCTGACGGAACAGGATCTGTCGGAAGCAAGGCAGTCCGTGGCGCATACAGGAACGGAACAGGCAGGGGAGAACCTGCTGCAGGGCGAAGTCAGCCTGATCCTGATCCCGGACTATGAGGCGGAAGAACTGGTAAAAAAAGCGGAGAAGCAGGGCCTGGAACTGGAAGTCGTTCCTGTGCTGAAGGATGCTCTCGTCTTTTATGTCAATCATGAAAACGAAACCAAGGCTTTGACGACGGAACAGCTGCAGCAGATCTATTCCGGCCAGGCCACTTCCTGGAGCCAGCTGGGAGGGAAAGAAGAAACCATTTCCGATTTCCAGCGGGAAGAAGGGACCGCCATGCAGAACCTGATGAAACGCATGGTCATGGGTTCGGTATCCATGGAAGAACCGTTCCGGGAACAGACCGTGGTCACCGACGGGACCGTGATGGATCTCACCGCCCTTTACAGCAACAGCACCGGTGCCATCGGCTACGGCAGCTATTATTACTGGAAAAACATGTGGGGCAGTGAAGCTACCTCATTGGTAATGGTGGACGGCATCGCCCCCACGGAAGAAACCATTGCGGACGGTTCCTACCCCTATGCTTATACGCTCTGCGCGGTGTACAGCGCCGACGAAAAACTGTTCGGTTCTGCCGTGCGAAAAGTGGTGGCAGGGATGCTTTCCAAAGAAGGACAAGCCGCCGCCTGTGCGCTGGGGTATGTGAACCTGGAAGGAGAAACGATCCCCGCAGGAAGCGGCCTCACCACTTATCAGGGCGCGCAGGGAACTTCTTCCTCTTCGGAAGAAAGCGGCACCAACCGTGTGATCAAAGGCTCCGCGGGGAACAATGTGACCGAGGGCATGACCACCAACTATCTGATCGAAAACCCCATCGCCTGGGAAAACCTGTCCGTTACCGATATCGAAGCGACGGATCCCAACTGCGTGTATCATCACACCATCGGCACCATTTCCGGCCTGGCCGATGAAGAAGTGCAAACGAAGATCAATCAGCGCATCGAAGAAGCCTACCGGCAGCTGACCGCATCCGAACTTCCCGGTTACCGGGGCGTGGGACAGGCCATCCCGGAGGGCTCCAAGCGGATCGAAGACACGGTGAAGGTTTCCGTGCTCTTTAACTTTAACAATGTGCTTTCCCTGGCCATCACCGGCGATTATATTTATGCGTTGCCCGATGCAGAAGGCAACGTGACGGAAAACGCCTGGGGCTACTATAACGAAACCATGGCCCTTTCCACGGTGGTTTACCTGAACTTCGACCTGAACACCGGAAAGGAACTTTCCCTGAAGAACGTGTTCACCAATGGCTCCGATTATCAGAAGATCCTGAACGAGCAGGTGGTATCCAGGGTGTCCGCTTCCCTGTGGGAGGACGAGCTTACGGATTATCCCGTCGCATCCGGTCTGAAGCTGGCCGGTCCCTTCCAGAGCATCAACGCAGAGCAGAAATTTTACCTGCACAACGATGCGGTCTATCTGGTCTTCGATCAGGATTCTCCCCAGTTCCTGCTGTCGGGCTTCAGCCCGGTCTCCATCCCCGTCTACTTCAGCGACGTGGCGGAATCCCTGGCCATTACGGCCCGTTACTACGATGACGAGGTTTCCATCTATACGGCGGAAGGGCCCAAGGTAAAGGCGCTGATCCCCTACAGAGAAGAGCTGGATGTAAACGAGAGCAGCACCTGGAAAACCGGGAATGTGGAGATCACCAAGAGCTGGAGTTATTCCTCCAGCCTGCCCAGCTTCATCAAGAACATGGTGGAAGCGGAGGCAGCCACCACCAAATCCGTGGCATCCTCTCTGAACAAAGCAGGGCGGCAGGCCCTGTACCAGATGAACTCCGTAGGACGGCGTCTGGGCGACTACTGCAACATCACAGTCACCGATTACCGCTGGCTGGAAAACGGCGGTACGGAACTTTACACCAAGTATTACTGCTACCACATCGAAAACCTGAAGGAAGTTTCCATCGGTGATATCTTCTGGGCCGGTTACGATTACGAAGCGGTGATCGAGGAACATCTGCGGGAAGAAATCGACCTGCAGAAGGGCCTCTATAAAGAAAGCAAGAACGGACTTGTTCCCATGACGCAAAGCGAGCAGGAAGCCAAGATCAAATCCCTCATGAAGGGGCTGTCGGATTTCTGCATCGAGACCGACACCGTGAACATTTCCTTCTATCCCGTTTACACTTCGGAAGGTGCTGTTTCCATCGTTCTGCAGATCCCCTTTGCGGAATTCGGCTGCGATAACATGACTCTCTTCCAGGAATAAAAACTGCAGAAAGGCGGTAAACAAGATGTATTTCAATCACATGGACAAAGTGGATCCCGTCATTGCCGGCATGATCCGTGCAGAAATGGACAGACAGGAGCACAAGATCGAACTGATCGCTTCCGAAAACTTCACCTCCAAAGCGGTGATGGAAGCCTGCGGCAGTGCTCTGACCAATAAATATGCGGAAGGCTATCCCGGCAAGCGTTACTACGGCGGCTGCGAATGCGTAGACCCCGTGGAAGATCTAGCCCGCGAAAGAGGGAAGAAGCTGTTCGGTGCCGAATGGATCAACGTGCAGCCCCATTCCGGTTCCAGCGCAAACCTGGCCGCTTATGCTTCCATTCTGAAGCATGGTGACACCGTTCTGGGTATGGACCTCTCCAACGGCGGTCATCTGACCCACGGTTCGCCGGTAAACGCTTCCGGTATCAACTATAATTTCGTACCCTATCAGGTGAACCCCGAAACCGAGCGCATCGATTTCGACCTGGTTCGCAAACTGGCCAAGGAACACCAGCCCAAGCTGATCGTAGCCGGTGCCAGCGCCTACCCCAGAATCGTTGACGCCGCCATCTTCCGCGAAATCGCCGATGAAGTGGGCGCCATGCTGATGGTGGATATGGCTCACTTTGCAGGCCTTGTTGCAGCCGGCCTCCATCCCAGCCCCGTACCCTATGCCGACATCGTCACCTCCACCACCCACAAGACCCTGCGCGGTCCCAGAGGCGGCATCATCATCAGCAAGAAGGAACTGGGCCCCAAGATCGATAAGGCCATCTTCCCCGGCAATCAGGGCGGTCCTCTGATGCACATCATCGCCGGTAAGGCAGTCTGCTTCGAAGAAGCTTCCCGCCCCGAATTCGTGGAATACCAGAAGCAGGTGCTGAAGAACATCAACGCTATGGCAGACGTTCTGCTGGAAGAAGGCTTCCGTCTGGTTTCCGGCGGCACCGATAACCACCTGATCCTGGTGGATGTCACCTCCAAGAACCTGTCCGGTAAGGAAGCTGAACACATTCTGGACGAATGCGGCATCACCACCAATAAGAACACCATTCCCAACGACCCCAAGGGTCCTGTGGTCACCAGCGGCATCCGCCTGGGTTCCCCCGCAATGACCACCAGAGGTCTGAAGGAAGAGGATTTCCGCACCATCGGCCGCATGATCGCCTTGGTGCTGAACAATCCCAACAGCCCCGAGGCATTCCAGACCTGCAGAAACACCATCGCAGAACTCTGCGCAGCCTATCCGCTGTATTAAAAAACGACCCGTGACAAACGGTCACAGGTGAAAACGGAACGATAAGAAAAGGCACAGCCCGCTGGGCTGTGCCTTTTTGTTTTTAACTTGTTTGATCTGCCTTATTTTGCAACGACCTTCTTCAGTCTTGCGTAGCGGGGCAGGGAGAATTCGGTGGCTCTTTCGGGCTCGCCCTGAATCAGGGGCAGAGCGTAGTCGATGAAAGCTTCCAGCACGTTGTTGTGTTCTTCGTTGATCCATTCCAGGGGAACCTTCTTTTCGTAGTTGGCTACGGAAGAGAGAGGCAGAAGAACGGGCTTGCAGGTGTACTGGCCGTTTTCCATGACGCGTTCGAATGCAACCATCTTGTCGGTTTCGCCGGCGGTTGCAGCTTCAACAGCTACGCGGCCTGCCATTTCAGCTTCGTCAACGTCGGTCTTGGAAGCCAGGTGAGAACCGCAGCGCTGCAGCAGGGAGAGTTCGATGCCGCGGACCTTGGCACCGGTCTGCTTCTTCAGAACGTCTGCCAGCTTCACTGCCAGACCGCCCAGCTGAGCGTGGCCGAAACCGTCGGTGGCGCTGACTTCGGCTTCGGAAACGAAGCGGCCGTCTGCATAGTGGATGCCTTCGGAAACAGCGATCAGAACCTTGTTCTTGGTGGCGTAGATCTTTTCTACGTCAGCGATGAACTGTTCCATGGAGAAATCGACTTCGGGGAGGTAGATCAGGTCGGGGCCTGCGCCGAAGTGGGAAGCCAGAGCTGCGGAAGCTGCCAGCCAGCCGGCGTGACGGCCCATGATTTCCACAACGGTGATCTGAGCGTTGTCATAAACGGTGGCGTCCTTGGAAACTTCCATGCAGGAAGTGGCGATGTACTTGGCTGCGCTTGCGAAGCCGGGGCAGTGGTCGGTGCCGAAGAGGTCGTTGTCGATGGTCTTGGGAATGCCCATGACGCGGCATTCGTAGCCAACCTTCTGCATGTACTTGGAAATCTTGTTGCAGGTATCCATGGAGTCGTTGCCGCCGTTGTAGAAGAAGTAGCGGACATCGTATTTCTTGAAGATCTCCAGGATGCGCTTGTAATCGGTGTCATCCACATCGGGATCCTTCATCTTGTAGCGGCAGGAGCCCAGTTCGGAAGAGGGGGTGTTGCGGAGCAGTGCCAGTTCGTCTGCATCTTCTTCGTCCATGATGTACAGAACATCGTCCAGAACGCCCTTGATGCCGTGAGCGGCGCCGTAAACCTTGGTGATAACGTCGGAGTCGAGAGCTGCGCGGATCGCACCATATGCACTGGCGTTGATCACAGCGGTGGGACCGCCGGACTGACCGATGATGCATGCGCCTTTGAGAATTGCCATAATGTAACTTCCAGCCTTTCTTAAATGTTTGTAACAACTTATTACGTGATAAAAAACGGATAGACGGGAAAAAGAGCGAATTTTCTTTTTGAGAAACCCTTTCTTTTTTTAGCCCTCTGTGTTAAACTGATGACAGAAGTTTCCGTTTGTATATACAAACCATTTTAATACACTGGAGGTTAGTAAGTCAATGGGTATCGTAACATCTACCGAAATGTTTAAGAAGGCCTACAATGGCGGTTATGCCATCGGTGCTTTCAACGTCAACAACATGGAAATCATCCAGGGCATCACCGCAGCCGCCATCGAAGAAAAGGCTCCCCTGATCCTGCAGGTTTCCAAGGGCGCACGTTCTTACGCCAACCACATCTATCTGATGAAGCTGATCGAAGCTGCAGTAGAAGATGCGGAACAGAATGCCGGCTTCGAACTGCCCATCTGTGTCCATCTGGACCACGGCGACAGCTTTGAAATCTGCAAGTCCTGCATCGACGGCGGTTTCACTTCCGTTATGATCGACGCTTCTTCCAAGCCCTTCGAAGAAAACATCGCTCTGACCAAGAAGGTCGTAGAATACGCTCACGCTCACGGCGTCGTCGTAGAAGCTGAACTGGGCACTCTGGCCGGCGTAGAAGACGAAGTCAACGTATCCGCTGAAGATTCTTCCTACACCAGAGCCGAAGACGTTCAGGAATTCGTGGAAAGAACCGGCTGCGACTCTCTGGCCATCGCCATCGGCACCAGCCACGGCGCATACAAGTTCAAGCCCGGCACCAATCCCCAGCTGCGCTTCGACATCCTGGAAGACGTATCCAACCGTCTGCCCGGCTTCCCCATCGTTCTGCACGGCGCATCTTCCGTACCCCAGCAGTTCGTTAAGATGATCAACGAAAACGGCGGCAACATGCCCGGTGCCATCGGCGTTCCCGAAGATCAGCTGCGCAAGGCTGCTTCCATGGCTGTCTGCAAGATCAACATCGACTCCGACCTGCGTCTGGCTATGACCGGTACCATCCGCGAATACATGAACGCACATCCCGATCACTTCGATCCTCGTCAGTACCTGAAGCCCGCCCGTGAAAACATCAAGGCTATCGTACAGCACAAGTTGGTCAACGTTCTGGGCTGCAACGGCAAGGCATGAGTTTCTGCTGAAAGCACAAAGAACACAATGTAAACACAAAAAGCGCGCCACCCGCAGGGGAGGGCGCGCTTTTTCTTTGCGGAGAAGGGAGGCAGACGCTGTACATTCTGCCGGACAATGCAGCCTCAGCGCTGTTCCTCATTCTGCAGAGGCACCGGAGTCTCCGGGCTGTGGATGGGCAGGCAGAGCCGCATACCCACCCGCAGGTTATAGGGATCCAGGCCGGGGTTCGCCACCAGCACCGCATCCAGGGTGAGACCGAATTTGCGGGAGATCATGTACAGGGAATCGCCGGGCTGCACGGTATAAAGAGTGCCGCGGCAGACCGGTTCCTGGGGCATGGGGCCGGGGATGCAGATCCGCTGGCCGACGGTCAGGTTATAGGGGTTCAGGATCCGGTTGGCCTGCATCAGAATGGCCACGGGTACACCGTACTGCTGGGAGATGCTGTAGAGGGTATCGCCGGCTTTTACGGTGTAGAGGTCCGTACACACATACTGAGGAGGAAGGATGGGATGCGGCCAGGAACCGCATCCGGAATTGTTGTTTGCCATAGGGGTCACCTCGTTTTAGAATTTTGCTACAGTATATTGGAATAGAGCCATTTTTGTGATACAATACTGTGAACCGGTGAATTCAAAAGGCACCGGGGCATTAGAGAGAACGAAAAGGAGGAAACTTTTTTGAAACGAATCGTCATCAATCCCATCAATCTTGTGGTCATCGCCATGGTGGTCCTTTCGGCACTGCGTCAGGCACTGGTCGGCAATTTCAGCCAGTGGGTAGTGGATACCGTCCTGATGCTACCCGGGATCATCATCGGTCTTTCCTTCCACGAATTTGCTCATGCCAAGGTGGCAACCCTCTGCGGTGACGATACGCCCAGACTGCAGGGCCGCGTTACGGTGAACCCGATCGCCCATGTGGATCCCGTGGGCATCGTCATGCTGCTGTTCGTCGGTTTCGGCTGGGGCCGCCCCGTAGAGATCAATCCCAACAACTTTAAGAAGCCCCGCAGAGATCATCTGCTGGTTTCCCTGGCCGGTGTCACTGTAAATCTGATCCTGGCCTTTGTGTTTACAGGCCTTTGGGTCCTGCTGGTGCAGACTGCAACGGACTTTATGTTCTCCGATTTCGGTACCCTGATCAATACAATGATGAGCGGTATCGTCAGCATCAACCTGGTGCTGATGGTCTTCAACCTGCTGCCCATCCCGCCTCTGGACGGCTTCAGCGTCATTCTGGACCTCTTCGAGCTGCGGGCCAGCAAGTTCCATCAGTTCATGTACCGCTACGGCTACCTGATCCTGGTGTTCATGATCGTCTTCGACATTACGGACGTGATCCTGGGCCCCGCGGTCAACTGGCTCTACATGACCATTCTGAACATCTTTATGTAAGCGAAACGGCACCCCTTGGGGGTGCCGTTTTTTATGATCTTTTTTATGGCTGCAACCGAAAGTTGACCGATAGTTGGTGGAAACCGGCAGCATCTTTTTCCTGATGCTGGCCGTTGTGCTTTGGGCGGTGATCGCCAGCCTACGGAAAAGATAGACCGGTTTTAGTTCAGGGAACGGACGGGGAAATCGAAATAGGTGCTGGGATAGGGCTCGTTCTTCAGGGTGAAGTGCCACCATTCGGTGCTGAGAACTTCGAAGCCGTGCTTTTCCATGGCTTCCCGCAGGATGCGGCGGTTTTCGATCTGGGCTTCCGTCAGCCCTTCCGTGCGGCGGGCGTGGGAAATTTCACCGAAGAAATCGAAGGGCGCACCCATATCCACTTCTTTGCCCGTGTTCATATCGAAAAGGGTGAGGTCGACAGTGGAGCCGCGGCTGTGGCCGGAGCGGGAGGCGATGAACCCGCGGACAAAGAGGACGGATTTATCCAGATCCGGGTAGAAGTAGGGCTTCATGCGGATGTCCGAAAGATCCTTGGACCAGGTTTTGAAGTGATTGACTGCGGTCTGGGGACGGTAGCCGTCGAAGATCTTCAGGCGGTAGCCCTGCTGCAGAAGGTCGTCGCTGACCTTTTTCAAGGCTTCGGCAGCCTCACGGCTCAGGAGGATCACAGGTTCTTCATAGCCTTTGATGCGGTCGCCGATGAAATTGTAGGTGGAATAATAACGGAGCTCCAGGATGGCATTGGGGATCAGGTCGGTCACCTCCACGAAGCCGGAAGGATCGTAGGGGCCGGTGGATCCGGAACTGCCGGAAGTGCCGCTGCTATTGGATGAATTATCGCCGGAGGAGCCCTCCTGAAGGCCCTGACGGTAGCCGGCATCATAGGCTTCCTGATGGGTTTCCCGGTCGGCGGCATCGTAGCCGTCACCGTAACCGGCATCGTAACCTTCGTCATAAGATTGCTGACGGACGCTGCTGCAGCCGGTGAAGGAGAGCAGCAGAAGAAGGGCGAGAAGAAGAGATGCGGTTTTACGGGTTTGCTGTTTCATGGGATCACCTGCAATATAGAATGTTTCTACCCTGCAGTATAGCGGGAAAGCCGCAGCAGAACAAGGTATGAATAAAAAATTAGCACTCTCGGCGTGAGAGTGCTAATTTTTCTGTTTACAAAAACAAATTTGTGGTATAATGCAGTTGTGAACAAGAACTGGCGGCGGCGCCGAGTCCGGAATCCGGCGCCGCCAAACCATAAACCGGCCGCCGTCAGGCGGCAGCAAAAGGCGGACGCTGCGCGTCCGCAAAAAGGAGGTTAACGAAATGAACTTCGATCAATTTACCGAAAAGGCAAGGGGAGCCATCGGAACCAGCCAGCAGCTGGCTGCACAGGAAGGGCATCAAACTCTGGACTCTGAACATCTGCACATGGCCATGCTGACCCAGCAGGACGGCCTCATTCCCAGATTGCTGGACTATATGGAAGTTCCCAAGGCAGCCCTCATGGGCGATCTGCAGGACGAGCTGAACAAGCTGCCCAAGGTACAGGGCGGCGACGGCAAGGTCTACGCCTCTGAACGGGTGAACCGCCTGCTGCTGAAGGCAGAAGAGATCGCCAAGGATTTCAAGGACGAATACATCAGCGTAGAACATCTCTATCTGGCGCTTCTGGAGGATGGCAGCGGTGCTTCCGGCCGTCTCTTCAAGAAGTACGGCATCACCAAAGAAAAGTTCCTGGAAGCCCTGGCCAAGGTGCGGGGCAATCAGCGCATCACCAGTGAAAACCCGGAAGAAAATTACGAGGCTCTGGTCAAGTACGGCAGAGACCTGGTGGAGGCTGCCCGGAAGGGCAAGCTGGACCCCGTCATCGGCAGAGATGCGGAGATCCGTCACACCATTCAGATCCTGTCCAGAAGAACCAAAAACAATCCCGTCCTCATCGGCGAACCCGGTGTGGGCAAGACCGCCGTTGTGGAAGGCCTGGCTCAGAGAATCGTCAACGGCGACGTACCCGAAGGCCTGAAGGACAAGACCATCTACGCCCTGGATATGGGTGCTCTCATTGCCGGCGCCAAGTACAGAGGTGAATTTGAAGAACGTCTGAAGGCGGTACTGAACGAGATCGAAAAGTCCGATGGCAGGATCATCCTGTTCATCGACGAGATCCACAACATCGTGGGAGCCGGCCGCACGGAAGGCTCCATGGACGCCGGCAACCTGCTGAAGCCCAAACTGGCCAGAGGGGAGCTGCACTGCATCGGTGCCACCACCCTGGACGAATACCGCAAATACATTGAAAAAGACGCCGCCCTGGAACGCCGTTTCCAGAAGGTGCTCATCGATCAGCCCACGGTGGAGGATACCATTTCCATCCTGCGCGGCCTGAAGCAGCGCTTCGAGATCCATCACGGGGTCCGCATCACCGACGGGGCGCTCATCGCCTGCGCGGTGCTGTCCGACCGCTACATCACCGACCGCTTCCTGCCGGATAAGGCCATCGACCTGATGGATGAAGCTGCAGCCAAGATCCGTATGGAGATCGACAGCATGCCCGCAGAGCTGGATGAAACCGCCCGCAAGATCATGCAGCTGGAGATCGAAAAGCAGGCTCTGGGCAAGGAAACGGACAATGCTTCCCGGGTCCGTCTGGAAAGCGTGGAAAAGGAACTGGCCCAGCTCCGCGAAGAAAACGACGTGCTGCGTGCTCAGTGGGAGCAGGAAAAGAAGGGAATCACCGCCATCAAAGACCTGAAGCAGAAGGTGGAAGAGACCCATCACCTGATCGAAGAGGCAGAACGGCAGTACGATCTGGAAAAGCTGGCCCAGCTGAAGTATGGCCAGCTGCCGGCACTGGAAAAAGAACTGGAAGCCGCTAAGCAGAAGAGCAACGAAAAGGCTGCCGGGAACAGTCTGCTGCGGGAACAGGTCACGGAAGAAGAGATCGCGGAAGTGGTCTCCAAGTGGACCGGCATCCCCGTATCCAGACTGGTGGAATCGGAACGGGAAAAACTGCTCCGTTTGCCGGAAATTCTGCACAAGAGAGTCATTGGTCAGGATGATGCGGTAACGGCCGTCTCCGAGGCGGTTTTGCGGGCCAGAGCGGGTCTCAAAGACGAGAACAGACCCATTGGCTCCTTCATCTTCCTGGGTCCCACCGGCGTGGGCAAGACGGAGCTGGCAAAGGCACTCTCCGAGGCTCTCTTCGACTCCGAACGGAACATCGTCCGCATCGATATGTCCGAGTATATGGAAAAGCACGCGGTCTCCCGACTGGTGGGCGCTCCTCCGGGCTATGTGGGCTATGACGAAGGCGGTCAGCTGACGGAAGCGGTGCGCAGAAAGCCCTACAGCGTGGTGCTGTTCGACGAAATCGAAAAGGCCCATCCCGATGTGTTCAACATCCTGCTGCAGCTTCTGGACGACGGCCGTCTCACCGATAACCAGGGCCGCACCGTGGACTTCAAGAACACCATCATCATCATGACCTCCAACCTGCAGGGCGACCTGCGGCAGTTCTTCCGTCCGGAATTCCTGAACCGTATCGATGACATCGTGCACTTCTCCGCCCTGACGGAAGAGCAGATCAAGGGCATCATCGACATCTCTCTGGAACACATCCGCAAGCGTCTTGCGGACCGGGAGATCACTCTGGAACTGACCGATGCCGCCCGCGACCATATCGCCCATGAAGCCTACTCTCCGGATTACGGCGCACGTCCCGTGAAGCGTTACCTGCAGAAGTACGTGGAAACGGAGATCGCTGCCAAGATCATCCGGGGCGAGGTGGTTGACGGCCAGCACGTGGTATTGGATGCGGAAGAGGGCAGACTGCTGTTGAAATAACAGGAAAAAGAGAGTATAATATCCTCGGTGTCCGACAACGGACGACCAAAGGAGGTATTGGTCACCATGCAACAAAACATCATTGTTATGGAAGATAGCCGCACCCTGCGTGCCTTTGGCAGAAAAGCCCTTCAAGGGCATTGGAAAACAGCTTTTCTGGGCGTTTTGCTCTACACGCTGCTGGCGCAGGTGCCCGCTCTGATCTGGAGCAACACCCTGGATTATGAAGCTCTTTATGCAGCCCGGTATTTCGAGGAGATCCCTGCGGAATTCGTCACCTACATGAGCGGCATCAATGTTTACAGCCTGCTGGTCAGCGGACCTCTGACCTTCGGTCTTACGTCCTTCATCATGGGGATCTTCCGCAGAAGACAGGTAAGACCTCTGGAAGTGTTCTACGGCTTTGAAAAGTTCGGAAAGACCTTTGCGCTTTCCTTTATGATCGGTCTGTTCACCTTCCTGTGGTCGATGCTGTTCGTCATTCCCGGCATCGTGGCCGCTTACCGGTACAGCATGGCTTATTACATTCTGGCCGATCACCCCGAGATCGGTGTCATGGAAGCCATCCGCCGCAGCAAGGTCATGACCCAGGGAAATAAGGCAAAGCTCTTCTGCCTGGAATTTTCTTTCATCGGCTGGTCCTTCCTGCTGGGACTGATCAGCTCTCTGTTCACCACAATCCTGCCCGAACTGGGGCTGGCTGTGGAACTGATTCTGACCATCCTGCTGACCTGCTACACCCAGGCAAGTATCACCGCTTATTATGAAATCGCCGCCGGTCACCTGCAGCGCAGAACGGCAGCTCCCGCAACGGCTTACGGTGCAGCCCAGGCTGCACCTGCCGCAGAAGCGCCCGCAGAACCTGCACCTGCTGCAGAAGCACCTGCAGAACCTGCACCCGCTGAAGAAGCACCTGCAGAAGAAAACAAAGCAGAATAACAAAACAAACGCAAAAGCCCTGAACCTCCCGTTCAGGGCTTTTTAAAGGAAACGAGTCAAAATGGATAGCAAACAGGATTTTACACAGGGCACATCGGCAGCGCCATCGCCTTTTTCCTCGCCGCACCGGCTGCCACCATTTTGGGCATCGCCCTGTGTTTCTGGTACTATTTACGGGTGAAAAAACAGGGACGTTTGTAAGCAAAAATAGTAATATTTTATGCTGTTCCTTGCCCTTTTGAAGATTCTGTGCTACGATCAAGAAAATCGCAATTCTATTTTGTCAAAGGAGATTTACGATGGTTGATTTGAAAGCAAAACCCTATTGCCTCAGCGACGCTGATATCGCATGGGTGGAAAGCACCATTTCCGGCATGACCGCCGAAGAGAAGGTGGGCCAGCTGTTCTGGCAGCTTACCGCCAGCCAGGAAGAACCCTATCTGCAGGAACTGATGGAAAAGTACCATCTGGGCGGCTGCCGCTATAACGGTATGCCCGGTGCCAAAGTTCTGGAACAGAACCGCATTCTGCAGAAGTATGCCAAGGTTCCCGTATTCATCGCCTGCAATCCGGAACAGGGCGGCAACGGTGTCTGCCCCGACGGTACTTTCGTCGCCAGCCAGGTGAAGATCGGTGCCACCCGCAAGCCCGAGTATGCGCAGGCTATGGGCCGCATTTCCGGCGCACAGATCGCTGCCACCGGCTGCAACATGGCCTTCGCTCCCGTAGTGGATATCACCTACAACTGGGAATGTGAAGAGGTTCTGGCCCGTGCTTACGGCAACGATGCAGAGCTGGTAGCCACCATGGGTAAGGCTTTCATGGACGGCGTTCACGAAACCGCCGGCGTTGCCGCCTGCGCCAAGCATTTCCCCGGCAACGGCCAGGATTACCGCGATGCTCATATGTCCAACAACGTCAACCACTTCGGCCTGGAACAGTGGATGGCCACCTATGGTCATGTCTATAAGACCCTCATCGACGGCGGTCTTCCCGCCATCATGGGCGGCCACATCCTGATGCCCGAATACATGAAGGAACTGAACCCCGAAATCACCATCGAAGAAGTGCTGCCCGCTACCCTGCAGAAGGAAGTCATGACCGATCTGCTGCGCGGCAAGCTGGGCTTCAACGGCATGGTGGTCACCGACGCCAGCCACATGGTAGCCATGACCAACCGTATGAAGCGCAAGGATATGCTGCCTCTGGCTATCAATGCCGGCTGCGATATGTTCCTGTTCTTCAACGATCCCGAAGAAGACTTCGCCACCATGCTGGATGCTTACAAGACCGGCATCATCGGCGAAGAACGCATGACGGAAGCGCTGACCCGCATCCTGGGTCTGAAGGCTGCCATGGGCCTGAACAAGAAGGCCAAGGAAGACCTGTGCCCCGCCGCAGAAGATCTGCAGGCCGTGCTGCAGGATCCCGAATTCAAGGCAGTGGCTCCCGCCATCAGCAAGGACGCACTGACCCTGGTCAAGTATAAGGACGAAGGCGTTTTGCCGCTGGATCCCGCCAAGACCAAGCGCATCATGATCGTGCAGGTAAAGGGTGCAGACGGCCCCATGGCCGCTCTGGCAGCCATGGCCATGGGTCAGGGAAGAGGTGCCAAGACCCCCGCAGAAAAGCTGCGTGACCGCCTCATCGAAAAGGGCTTCGATGCCTTCATCTACGTCAGCCCCCTGGATCAGATCCTGGCAGACGTGAAGCAGGGCAAGCCTTTCAATCTGAACATTTACTTCGCCGGCAAGAACGCCATCAGCGATTTCGTGGCCGGTCAGGACCTGGTGATCACCCTGTTCAACGTGGCCAACGGCCATCCCGCCTTCGGCATGAGCAAGGGCGGCGGTGAAATTCCCTGGTACGTCCACGAACAGCCCGTCATCGGCATCAGCGTCAACAAGCCCACCATGCTGGCAGATGCTCCCATGCTGCGCACCTACATCAACACCTACGATTCCAATGACGACACCATGGATGCTCTGGTAGAGGCTCTGCTGGAAGGCCCCGAAGCCTTCAAGGGCCAGGATCCCATCGACAGCTACTGCGGTATGTGGGATACTCACATGTAAGGGGGGCTATTCATGAAAGAACTTTTGCTGAACATGAAACCCACCAAGGAATACCTGGTCTGCTTCGATTCCGACGGCTGCGTTTTCGATAACATGGAGCTGAAGCACAAGGAATGCTTCTGCCCGGCCACCGTTAACGTCTGGGGCCTGCAGAGCGTTTCCCGCTATGCCCGTGAAGCCGCCGAATTTGTCAATCTGTACTCCAAGACTCGCGGTGCCAATCGCTTTCCCGCACTGATCCGCACCCTGGAACTTCTGGGCGACCGCAAGGAAGCCAAGGAAAGAGGATATGTCTGCCCCGATCTCACCCCGCTGAAGAAGTGGGTGGAAGAGACCGACAGCCTCAGCGCCATCGGCATCAAGAAGTATGCGGAAGAAAAGGGCGGAGACCTGGATCCCATTCTGGAGACCGCTGCCCGCTGGTCCGCGGAAGTGGATGAAAACATCGAACGCATCGTTCACGGTGTAGCTGCACTGCCCGGTGTGAAGGAAGCCTTCGCCCAGCTGGCCGAGTTCGCGGACATCGTCATCGTTTCCGCAACTCCCCACGAAGCCATCGTCCGCGAATGGGGCGCACAGGGTCTGCTGGAACACATCACCGTGGTGGCCGGTCAGGAACTGGGCACCAAGAAAGACTGCATCCGCATGGCCATGGAAGGCAAGTACTCCCCCGATAAGGTGCTGATGGTGGGCGATGCCCCCGGAGACCATAAGGCTGCCTCCGATAACGGCGTTCTCTACTATCCTATCATCCCCAACCACGAAGTGGAAAGCTGGGCTGCTCTGCGGGCAGAGGCCGCAGAAAAGTTCCGCCGGGGGCAGTATGCCGGCGCTTATATGGACGGTCTTCTGGAACGGTTCTACGCCGAACTGAAGGACAATCCCGACTGGTAGTTCAAAAAAGAAGCAACAGGATGCCCTCTCCTGCATACACTAAGAAGGTATTTTTCATGGTGTGAAAAGGAGAGAAGCATATGAGCGGAAATACGCGTCATCTTTTCCCCGGAAATAACACTTCCGGGGGATTTTTTTCGTATTACGGTGAGATTTTGCCTCTGGACCGGGCCAATCGGTTCTACTGCCTGAAGGGGGGACCCGGCACGGGGAAATCCACCTTCCTGCGGAAGATCGCGGAAGACCTGCAGCGGAAGGGCTGGGATACGGAATATCTGCATTGTTCCTCGGACAGCGACTCGCTGGACGGGGTCTGCTTTCCGGAGCAGAAGATCGCTCTGATCGACGGCACCGCCCCCCATATTACAGACCCCGTTTCTCCCGGCGCGGTGGACAGAATGGTGGATCTTTCGGTCTGCTGGGATGAGGGAAAGCTTCGGGGCAGAAGGGAAGAGATCCGGGCATCCCAGAAACAGATCGCCGCATATTTCCGCAGTGCGTACCGGTATCTGGGAGCGGCCCGGAAGCTTTACGAAGGGCTGGAAGAATTGAATTGTCTGGATCGCAGCGCCCTGCATTACCTGGCAGCCCGGATCCAGCGGGAGGAACTGGCCCACAAGGCCCTGATGCCCAGAGCCGGCGGCAGGCTGCGGAAACTGTTTCTTACCGGCATTACGCCAAAGGGCATAGTCACCTATCTTCCGGAGCTTCTGCAGCAGGCACGGCGGGTCTATGCGTTTCAAGTGCGGCCCGGTGCAGACTGCACTCCGCTTCTGAACAGCGTGGCGGAAAGTGCCCTGGCCCGGGGCTGCGATGCGGAACTGTTCTATAACCCTTTGAAACCGGCAGAGCAGGCGATGCATCTCTACCTTCCGGAGGAAAAACTGGCAGTTGTGACCGTTTTTGCAGACCGGGAAGAGGCAGAACTCTGCGACCGGCTGCGGGAGCAGGGGAAGGCCGCAGTGTTCGATCTGACGGGGGAAGGCTGCGGCCGGGCCGCCGGAGAGGAAGGCCTGCAGCTGCGAAAACAGGAAAGAGAGTGGAGGGCCCAGGTGGAAGAACTGGTGCGGAAGGCGGTGAATTGCATCGCTGCGGCCCATGCGGAGCACGACCGGCTGGAAGCCTTCTACATCGCTGCCATGAACTTTGAAAAACTGGAAGAGATCCGCCGGGAAATCCTGCAGGATATTTGCAATTCCGCCGCAGAGCGTATATAATAAAGAGTGGTTTATTATCATACCAAAGACTCTCGATCGCGAGGTGGATCACATGACAGAAAAAGCAAAATTTGTTCCTCTGCTGTTTGCAGGTGACATTAACGTATACAGTATGGCAAGAGCCTTCCATGAAGCTTACGGCATCAAACCCTATGTGTATGGAAAGTACCCCACGGGCCCCTGCTGGGGAAGCACCATCATGCACTACACGCCCAACCGCCAGGCAGACCAGCAGGAGACCTTCCTGCAGCTGGTACTGGATTTCGCAGCCGCCCACAAAGACGAAAGCGTGCTGCTGCTGGGCTGCGGCGACAGCTACGTGCGCCTGATCAGTGCCAACAAGGCCAATTTCCCCGAAAACGTGGTGGCTCCCTACATCGATCTGGATCTGATGGATCAGTTGATCCACAAGGAAAAGTTCTATCAGCTCTGTGAAAAGGTAGGGGTAGACTATCCCGACACCTTCGTTCACAAAAAGGAAATGCCCCTGGATGTGGAGCTGCCCTTCGGCGGTCCCTTCATCATCAAGCCTTCCAACGGCATCGAATACTGGGAGCATCCCTATGCCACCCAGAAGAAGGTTTATAAAGTGGAGACCCGGGAAGAAGTCACCGCAGTGCTGGGCGATATTTACGGCTCCGGCTACAGTGACAGCGTCATCATTCAGAACTTCATCCCCGGCGACGACACCTACATGCGTGTGCTCACCAATTATTCCGATAAAAACGGCAAGGTGAAGATGATGTGCCTGGGCCATGTGCTGCTGGAAGAACACACTCCCCACGGCCTGGGAAACCATGCGGTCATCATCACCGAACACAATGAGACCATCGAGAAGCAGTATAAGGCTCTTCTGGAAGAACTGCACTACACCGGCTTCTCCAACTTTGACATCAAGTACGACAGCCGGGACGGCAAGTTCAAAGCCTTCGAGATCAACACCCGCCAGGGCCGCAGCAACTACTATGTGACCGGTGCCGGTGCCAACCTGGCAGAGATCGTCACCAGAGACCGCATCTTCGGGGAAGAACTGGAAGAAAAGGTGGTCACCAATGAATCTCTGTGGTGGGTGGTGCCCCGGGGCGTTGCCAAAAACTACATCGCCGGCGAAGAGTACCAGAAGCGGATCAAGGCTCTGGTGAAGGCCGGTAAGGTGGTCAATCCGCTGTTCTACAGTGCAGATAAAAAGGATCTGAAGGGCAAGCTGGCTCTTTACAAGTCTCAGCTGGGCCACTTCGTCAAATATCACAAGTATCTGGGAAAGAAGAAATAATGATCAGAACACTTCGGTTAAAAGATTACTTAATAGCACTTCAGAAAGCAAATCTGGTGGTTTCTGCCCAAATTTCTGCGGAAAAGCAGGAACTTGAGGTAAAACAGCTGACCTTCGATTCCCAGGAAGCGGGGGAAGGCTGCCTCTTCGTCTGCAAGGGCGCCCACTTCAAAGCGCAGTATCTGCAGGATGCCTGTGCCAAAGGGGCGATCTGCTACGTCAGCGAAGTTCCATACGAAGTCGCTGCCGCCGATTGCAAAGATGTGGCGGTAAGTCCGGCTTCCATCCTGGTCAGCGACATCCGCAAGGCCATGGCACTTCTGGGAAATCTGTTCTACGATGAACCCTGGCGCAGACTCCATACCATCGGGGTCACCGGTACCAAGGGGAAATCCACCACCGTCTATTACATCCGCCAGATCCTGGACTGCTGGCTGGAAAAAGAGGGGCAGAAGGAGAGCGCTGTGCTTTCCGGCATCGATGTGTACGACGGTGTGGTCTGTGAGGAATCCCATCTGACCACTCCCGAGGCCATTCCTCTGCAGCGCCATTTCGCCAATGCGGCGGAAAGCGGCATGGAGTATCTGGAAATGGAAGTTTCCAGCCAGGCCCTGAAGTACGACCGTACCGCCGGTGTCACCTTCGAAGTGGGAGCCTTCCTGAACATCGGTGAAGACCACATCAGCCCCATCGAGCATCCCGATTTCGACGATTACTTCGATTCCAAACTGCGCCTTATGGACCAGTGCCGCATCGCCTGCGTCAACGGAGACTGCAATCATTTTGAGGAGATCTACAGCCGTGCGCAGGATTCCAAGGCAGAAAAGGTGATCGCCTTCGGCCAGAAGCCCGGCATGGACCTGTACGGCCACCATCTGCGCAAGACGGAGCAAGGCATCGCTTTCCAGGCGGACTGGCAGGGCAAGACCATGGACATCGAGCTCACCATGCCCGGCCTGTTCAACATCGAAAATGCGCTGGCTGCCATGGCCTGCTGCCTGGCTCTCGGCGTTTCCGAAGAGGCCATCAAAGAAGGGCTTTATAGCGCCAGAGTTCCCGGCCGCATGGAACCCTTTTACGGTAAGGAAAGCGGCACCATGGTGCTGGTAGACTATGCCCATAACCGCATGAGCTTCGAAAAACTGTTCAGCAGCTGCCGGGAAGAATACCCTGAGCATCGCATCGTGGCCATTTACGGCTGCCCCGGCAAAAAGGCCCTGGCCCGCCGCTGGGAACTGGCGGAAGTTGCCGCAAACTATGCGGAAAAGGTCTATGTCACCGAAGAAGACCACGGCGAAGAGGACCTGACGGAGATCTGCGTGCAGATCGCTTCCAATGTGCTGAAGTACGGCGGCACTCCCGAGATCATCGAGGACCGGGAACTGGCCATCAAGGAAGCCATCGAAGAAGCCGCAAGCCTTGCCGCCGGTACGGTCTACAGCGGTCCCGATGCAGGGAAAGCCTGTAAGCCTGTAAAAACTCTGATTTTGCTCACCGGTAAGGGCAGAGAGACCCGGCAGAAGCGGGGAACCAAGTACATCGACTGCGCCTCCGACGTGGAGATCGTGGAACAATATCTAAAATAAGAAAAGTGATCCAAACGGCACTGCGGAAAGCAGTGCCGTTTTTTTCAATGCAGTACGGAAAGTTTAACTTTGGTTGAAGTGGTTTCGTTATCTTGAATTTATCTTGCAGGGCTATGCTTTCTTTCGGGAAGGGTCCTGCCATTACCGGGGAAGATCCTCAGACAAAGAAGAACAAAGGTGACGATATGCTGAAGATTTTGATCGCTGAAGATGACCGTGAACTGCGGCAGCTGTTCAGCCACGTGCTTGTGAAAAACGGATATACGGTGACGGGTGTTTCCAACGGCCAGGAGGCCCTGGACGCCATGGAAACCGACTATTTCGACCTGATCATTTCCGACATTATGATGCCGGTGATGGATGGCTACGAACTGGTGCGTTCTCTGCGAGAAGCCGGGGACAACATTCCGGTGCTGATGATCACAGCTAAGGATGCCTTTGACGATATGCGCCACGGCTTCCAGTCCGGCACTGACGATTACATGGTGAAGCCGGTGAACATCAACGAAATGGTGCTGCGGGTGAAGGCCTTGCTTCGACGGGCCCAGATGATCAACGAGCGCCGTCAAACCATCGGAAACACGGTGATGGAGTACGATTCCCTGACGGTGACGGACTGCTTCGGCACCCAGTATCTGCCCCAGAAGGAATTCATGCTGCTCTACAAAATGGCATCCTACCCGGGGCGCATCTTCACCCGCCAGCAGCTGATGGACGAGATTTGGGGCTACGAAACCGAAAGCGATACCCATACGGTGGACGTGCACATCGGCCGTTTGCGGGACCGTTTCCGGGAAAATCCGGATTTCAAAATCGTCACCATGCGGGGCGTGGGATATAAGGTGGTCAAACTGTAACGATGCGTAAAAAAAAGAATCGACTGCAACAATTGAAACAATACAATTCTACCAAGCTGAAAGATCATTATGAATTTGTAAAACAGCAGAGAAACTGGTTCAGTCTGCGGACCCGACTGACCTTGCTGGTCACGGCGGAACTTTTGGTCAGTGTTACCCTGGCAGTAGGGGCAGCTACATTGCTGAACCGTCTGTTTCCCAATTTGCAGCTTCCCTTACTGGTGGAACTTCTGGCCATTGCGCTTCTGATCGGCGGCGCTGTGACGGCTTTTCTTTCGAAATTTTTCTTCGACCCCATCAAGCGGCTTCGGGAAGCCATGGCCCAGGTGGCAGAAGGGGAGTTCTCCGTCCGTCTGGATCCCAGTTCCTCCTTTCAGGAGATCCGGGAAGTCTATACCGGGTTTAATCTGATGACTCACGAGCTTTCTGCCACGGAAGTGCTGCAGACGGACTTTGTTTCCAACGTATCCCACGAATTCAAGACGCCTATCAGCGCCATTGAAGGCTATGCTACACTTCTGCAGGGAACGGAGAACCTGGACGAGGATCAGCAGAATTACATCGATAAGATCCTGCACAATACCAGAAGACTTTCCAATCTGACCGGAAACATCCTGCTGCTTTCCAAAATCGAAAATCAGAACATTGAAACCCATCAGACCCGCTACCGGCTGGACGAACAGATCCGCCAGTGCATCGTGGATCTGGAGCCGGCCTGGAGTCTGAAAGATACGGAATTCGATGTGGACTTGGAAGGTGTGGAGTATTTGGGCAATGAATCCTTGCTGCGCCACGTATGGGAAAATCTGATCGGAAACGCAGTGAAATTCGGGCCGGAGGGCGGTCTCGTCACCATTGGAATGAAAACGGAAGAGGAAAAGATCCGGATCACCGTAGAGGACGAAGGCACCGGTTTTTCCGAAGAAACACAGCGCCATCTCTTTGACAAATTCTATCAGGGAGACAGTTCTCACAAGCAGGAGGGGAATGGTCTTGGACTGGCTTTGGTAAGCCGGATCCTTCATCTTACCGGCGGCACCATCGCTGCGGAGAACCGTCCCGAAGGTGGAGCGAAGTTTACCGTAACATTGTTAAAGTAAACAAATGATATCGAAAACCAAACAGGAATTTCATAGAGGAACACATGGAAAAGCACTGGGAAACCGGTGCTTTTTTATGTGGACAAAAGCAGCATTTTTCAACGATTGTTGAGGTTGAATTGAAAGAAAGTTGCAGATACTAAGGCAGATTATATCTTACAAAAGGGATTTTGAGAAAGAGGGCGGATCATGAAAAAACAGGAAAGGATCATTCGGTACATCGCAGT
This sequence comes from Clostridiales bacterium, assembly GCA_015058215.1. GTDB lineage: Bacteria > Bacillota > Clostridia > Peptostreptococcales > Anaerovoracaceae > SIG262. The sequence goes on along the minus strand of SVCU01000007.1, from coordinate 45,861 downwards.
TGCACTCTGTGAAGTTCTTGCTTTCGGAGTTGTGGTTTCGCTTTTGGGAAAAGGCTTCTCAACAGAACTTCTCCTGGCAGCAGGCACCATTTTTTTGATCCTTGTTCCTGCCGCAATGGAACGGATCTTCCGCTGCCGGATCGCGCTTCCGGTCTACCTGTTCTGTCTGGTGTATGCCATCGGCCCCATGCTGGGCCACAGCTGTGGATGGTATTACATGGGCTTTCACTGGGATAAAGTGCTGCACATTTTTGGCGGCCTGGCCTTTGCGCTTTTCGGCATCTTTCTCTATGAGACCTTTGGAGGCAGAAGAGAGTGCTGCGGAAAGCGTCAGAAGCTCATGGCTGCGGCCTTTGGATTCTTCCTTTCCGTTGCAGTTTCTGCCCTGTGGGAGTTCGTAGAATTCAGCATGGATCTTCTTTGGCAGATGGAAATGCAGACGGACACCATTCTGGCAGACGGCAGCCGGGATATCGGGCTTTACGACACTATGTACGATATGCTGCTGGAAAGCGGCGGGGCGCTGCTGGTTTCCGCGGGCTATCTTTTGGCAGGCGGAAAGAACCGGCTGATCCGGCCGGAGGAGACCATTTGATGATTGTTTTTCGGATTCTGGGAATCATGATACTGGTATTGGCAGGAATGCTCCTGCTTTGGTTTCTGATTTTGCTGCTTTGCGGTTTATTTGTTGATCCAAAGCGTGAGTATAAAGAAAACAGCCGGTTTTATCGATTCCTGCTTCATAGTTCTACCGCTTTGGCACTTTGGCTGGTGCGGGTGAAGATACGGGCCTCCGGCTTGGAAAAACTTCCGGCAGGAAAGAGAATTCTTTTCGTTGGAAACCATCGGTCCAATTACGACCCCATCGTAACATGGCATGTGCTGCGAAAATGGCAGCCGGCCTTTGTTTCAAAAAAATCGAATTTCAAAATACCGGCATTTGGCAGGATCATCCGAAAGTGTTGTTTTCTGCCCATTGAACGTGGGAATCCCCGTTCTTCGCTGAAAACCATTGAATTTGCAGCGGAACTGCTGCGGGGCGGTGAGGTCTCGATCGGGATCTATCCGGAAGGGACCCGCAGCAAGAGTGGAATTTTACTGCCGTTCCACAACGGGGTTTTCAAAATCGCACAGAAGGCGAACGCAGCCATTGCGGTGGTAGCAATCGACGGTACGGAAGAAATACATCGACGGACACCTTTTCGACCGACCGTCGTTCGCCTGTGCGTTGCGGATGTGATTTCAGCAGAAGAAGTACATATGCTGAAAACGTCTGAAATCGGAGAACGCGTTCGTACTGCGCTGGAAGAAACATTGGATCATTGAAGTATTCAGGTATGAAGATACAGCAAGAAACGGAGTATAAAATGGCGAAAACTTATGTCCTCTACAATGTGGAAGCGGGTGGCGGGACCATCAATGTGAAGACTGAGATCGCAGTTCTGGATGTGGTATACCGGGACTGCGTCTTTGTGAACATGGACGATATCAAGAACTATAAAGTCTTTCTGGAAGGTCTGGAACCTGCGGACAGCATCATCCTCTGCGGCGGAGACGGCACCTTGAACTACTTTGTGAATGCCGCCAAAGGGCTGAAGCTTCCCCGGGAAGTCTATTATTACGCCATTGGAAGCGGCAACGATTTCGCCCGGGATCTGGGGCACGAAGCGGGGGATGATCCCAATTATACCATCAACCGGTATCTGGAGGAACTTCCCACGGTCACTGCGAACGGCAGGAAACTGCTGTTTCTGAACGGTGTGGGATACGGTATCGATGGCTATTGCTGCCAGGAAGGAGACCGCATCCGGGAAGAGAACAAAAAGAACCGAAAAAAGAAAAAGATCAATTATACCGGTATCGCCATCAAAGGACTTTTGGGACGGTATCAGCAGACCAACGCAGTGGTTACCGTGGACGGAAATCGATATGAATATGAAGATGTCTGGCTGGCACCTGCCATGCACGGTCGCTATTATGGAGGCGGCATGATGCCTGCCCCGAACCAGCAGCGGCTGGGAGAGGATAAAAAGCTGACCCTCATGGTGATGCACCGGAAGAGTAAGCTGGGAACGCTGGTGCTGTTTCCCACTTTGTTCAAAGGAACACACGTGAAGCATACGAAATACATAACCATGCTGGAAGGAAAAGAAATCACGGTGCAGTTCGACCGGCCGACACCGCTGCAGGTGGACGGCGAAGTGCTGCAGGATGTGACGGAATATACGGCCAAAATCTGAAAGAGAGTATAAAGGAAAGAGGAGCAGAACATGAATTTAAAACTGCGTTTAAGAGAAGGGGGCGTCAGCGCCGCAGAACTGGTGATCGGCATTTTGCTGCTGATCGACCCGGCAGGGTTTACAAAGGGAATTTTGATCGCCGGCGGCATTTTATTGTTGATGTATGGGATCGCTGCCCTGTATCGGTATTTTCGGCTGGAGCCGGAAGAAACGGTGCAGCAGTATTTGCTCTGCAAAGGCCTTCTTGCGGTGCTGGGCGGCGTTTTTTGTGTGCTGAACCCCCAGTGGTTCCTGGCGGCTTTCCCTGTTCTGACCTTTTTCTACGGCATTTTGATTTTGCTGTCGGGCATTGTGAAGCTGCAGTGGACTGTGGACCTGATCCGCCTGAAAGGAAAGCGGTGGGGCTGGGTCCTGGCCGGCGCGGTGATCTCCCTTTTGGGAGGCCTGGTGATTCTGGCAAATCCCTTCCGGTCTGCGGCAGTGCTCTGGATGTTCATCGGAGTTTCCCTGATCGTCTCCGCTGTCTGCGATCTTCTGACTGCACTTCTTGGAAAGAAAAAAGAATAAAAAGAGGCGGGTCCTTGCGGATCCGCCTCTTTTGTGCATTCGGGTTGTTTCGGAACGATACCTGCATGAGGGGAGGGGCTAAATAAAGTCCTTATCCTTCAGCAGTTCTTCCAGGATGGCCCGGTCTTCTTCGGTCAGTTCTGCGGCTTCTTCTTCGGGAAGGTCGTCGGAGAACTCGCCGTCGATGACGGGCAGGCTCTTGTGGATCAGGGTGTCCCAGCCCCGCTCGTCCAGAATGTCTTCGGAGTCATCATCGTCTTCCACGGGGGCGTGGACGTGGTCGTGACCGCAGTCGCAGTCGTGGTGGTGATGGTGGTGGTCGTGGCCGCAGTCGCAGTCGTGATCATGATGATCGTGGCCGCAGCCGCAGTCATCGTCGCAGCAGTCGTCTTCGTAGGCATCCATCCGGGGCATGTCCACGGCGAAGGTCATGGCGTATTCGTCGATGGGGTAATCCAGGCAGCCGGAGTAATCGTACTGGAAACGGTCGCCGCCCATCTTCTCTACGCGGTAGAGGGCCAGGGCTTCGGAAACGCTGGCAGGGAAGGTGGCACCGTCCTCGTCGGTGAGGGAGGCCATGCGGTCGAAAATGTACCAGACGCGGAAGCGGTAGAGCTCGTCGGCAAACACGCGGCGGGCATCGTCATCATCGGCGGTGAGGCCCAGGAAGCACTGGTGCTGGGTGGTCATCAGGGTGTAGAGATCGGTGGCATCGTCGGGGATGCCCTTCAGGGTGTCTTCGAAGTAATCGTCCAGAAGCTCGCTGAGGATATCCTGGGGGACATCGCGCAGCAGCAGATAGAGGGTCTCGGGCTCGATTTCTTCCTCAAGCTCCATCACTTCGGCCAGGTTTTCAAAATAACGGAATTCGGAAACGGTTTCCAGTTCCAGATGTTCCAACAGTTCTTTCAGATTCATGTGCGTACCTCGTATGGGGGAAAAGCCTGCCGGGGCAGGGGATGTAAGGGTTACTCCAGCGGAGTCTTGCGGGCATCGGGATCCACGCTGCGGAATTCCACCCGGAAATTTTCGTCGGCGAAGATGCGGTTGATCATGTTGACGAAGTTCTCGGAAAGGTCGCTGGCGTAGAAGATGTTTTCAAAATCGGAGTTGCCGGGGGAGAGAAGATCGTGTTCTTCCAGCTGGGCGACCACGCTTTTTACGATCTCGCGGGAAGGGTTGATGATGCGGAGATCGGGATAGAGCCGATCGATGTTCTTGCGGATCAGGGGGTAGTGGGTGCAGCCCAGAACCAGGGTATCCGCCTGGCTTTCCTGCAGGAAGTCGTCCAGATAATGCTTGATGGTCAGGTCCATGATCTCGTTTTCGATGATGCCTTCCTCGATGAGGGGCACGAAAGCGGGGCAGGCTTTGGCGTGGAGACAAAGCTCCGGCTTCAGCTCTTTCAGCAGGTTTTCGTAGACCCGGCTCTTGACGGTGACCTTGGTGCCGATGATGGCCACAGAGGAACCTTTGACGCAGGTGTCGGCGATGGCCTGGGCAGCGGGCTCGATGATGCCCACGATGGGGACCTGGGGGAAGCGCTGCTGCAGGTCTTCCAGACAGATGGAGCTGACGGTATTGCAGGCGATGACGATCATCTTCACCTGATGCTGCACCAGGAACTCTGCGATCTGGGCAGAGAAGGCGCGGATGGTGGAGGGATCCTTGGAACCGTAGGGAGTACGGGCCGTATCGCCGAAATAGATGAATTTTTCACGGGGCAGGGCCTGGCGCAGGTAGGGAACACAGGTCAGACCGCCCAGACCGGAATCGAAGATACCGATGGGTCGTTTATCCATGGGGACAACCTCTCTTGCAAATTTTCATATCCTATATTTTAGCAAATTGTGGTTTTGGTTACAAGGGCTTTGTGGTATAATAAGGACAACTGATTTCACCGAACAAAAAGGAGTGGAAACGAGATGTTTTTTGAAAAAGACGATTTACTGCAGGGCGCACAGACCGGCGGCATTCCCGAACGGAAAGACGTGCCCGAAACCGATAAATGGGATCTGGCTTCCATGTACGCAGATGAGGCGGACTGGGATGCGGATCTGCAGAAGGCAAAAGATCTGGCAGAGGAATTTGCAGCCTATCAGGGTAAGCTGAAGGAGGGCGGCAGCGGCCTGCTTCTTGAGGCTCTGCAGAAGAGAGACGCCATCTGGCTGCCTCTGGAAAAAGCCTATGTGTACGCCCGCCAGAAGAAGGACGAAGATAACAGGGTCTCCCGTTACCAGGCTCTCTGTGACCAGGTCCATTCCGTTATGGCACAGGTCTCTGCCAAGACCGCTTTCTTCACGCCCGAAGTGCTTTCCATCGATCCGGAAGTGCTGCAGGGCTACGTGCAGAAGGGTGAGGTGGGCATCTACGGCCACCTGATCGACGAACTGCTGCGCGAGAAGGAGCACGTGCTCAGCAAGGAAGAAGAAGGCATTCTGGCCCGCATGAGCGAGCTCACCAGCGCCACCAACGACATTTTCTCCATGATCAACAATGCGGACATGAACTTCGGCACTGTCACCGATGAGGACGGCAAAGAAACGGAGTTGACCCACGGACGCTATATCAGCTTCATGGAATCCCCGAAGCGGGAGGTCCGCAAGGAAGCCTTTGAAAAACTCTATGCAGCCTACACGGCCCAGAAGAACACTCTGGCCACCGTTTACCACTACAACACCAAGACCGATGCGGTGAACGCCTCTCTCCGGAAGTATTCCTCCGCACGGGCAGCCTCCATGTCCGGCGACAACGTACCGGAAGATGTGTACGACAGCCTGGTGGAAGCCGTAAACCGCCATCTGCCCGCACTGCACCGCTATCTGGCCCTGCGTAAAAAGGTGCTGGGCGTGGACGATCTCCACATGTACGACGTGTATGTGCCCCTGACGGAACCTCCCGTAAAGGAAATCTCCTTTGCGGATGCCAAGGAAATGCTGAAGACCAGTCTGGCACCTCTGGGTGAAAAATACATCGCCGATGCCGCTGCCGGCATGGAAGACGGCTGGATCGACGTTTACGAAAACAAGGGCAAGACCAGCGGCGCCTATTCCTTCGGCAGTTACGACAGCAAGCCCTATGTGCTGCTGAACTACGACGGCAAGCTGAAGGATGTGTTCACTCTGGTGCACGAAATGGGCCATTCCATGAACTCTCTCTACACCAGAGAGGCACAGCCCTATATCTACGGCGGCCATTCCATCTTCACCGCGGAAGTGGCTTCCACCGTCAACGAAAACCTGCTGATGAACTACCTGCTGGAGAAAGAGCAGGATCCCGAAATGCAGAAGTATCTGCTGAACCTGTATCTGGAAGAATTCAGAAGCACCGTGTACCGCCAGACCATGTTTGCCGAATTTGAAAAGGCATCCCATGAACTGGTGGAACGAGGGGAGACCCTCACCGCAGAAGTGCTCTGCCAGATCTACGGCGACCTGAACCGGAAGTATTTCGGGGAAGGGGTGGTCTCCGACGAACAGATCGCCATGGAATGGGCACGGATCCCCCATTTCTACAACGCATTTTATGTGTACAAGTACGCTACCGGCTATTCCGCAGCCTCCGCCCTGGCCCAGGGCATCCTGAAGGGCGGCGACAAGGAACGGGAAGCTTATCTGGAATTCCTGGCCTCCGGCGAATGCGATTATCCTCTGGAACTGCTGAAGCGAGCAGGGGTGGATATGAGCAAGCCCGAACCCGTGGAAAAAGCTCTGGAGCTCTTTGAAGAACTTCTGGGCAAACTGGAAGCACTGCTGTAAGAACGGCGGGGGCGCCGAGCCGCAAATTTGGCGCCCCCTTCACACTGAACCGGGAGGACCCTCTCATGACTGAAAAAAAGTCTGTCATCCATATTTCCGTAAACTCCGATGAATATTCCCGCAAGACCGGTGTCATGCTGCGCAAGAAGCTGGAAGCCAAGGGCTACGAAGTCACCGCCACCTTCAAACCGGAGGCCGAGCTGATCATCAGCGTGGGCGGTGACGGTGCATTCCTGAACACCCTGCACCGCTGCGGCTTTCCGGACATCCCCTTTGTGGGGGTCAACACCGGCCACTTGGGCTTCTTCCAGGAGATCTCTCCGGAAAACATCGATGACTTCATCGAAAAATACGAAGCCGGTGTCTGCGTGGTACAGGATCTGGAAACGGTAAAAGCCACCGTGATTCACCAGGACGAATACAGGGGACAGGCTGTGTTTACGGCGCTGAACGAGATCATCGTCCGGGGCAGCAATTCCCAGACGGTCCATCTGGATCTTTCCATCGGCGGCAATTTCATTGAAAAATTCAGCGGCGACGGTCTTCTGGTGGCTACCTCTGCCGGCAGTACCGCTTATAATTACTCTCTGGGAGGTGCCATTGCAGACCCCCGCATCAATATGCTGCAGGTAACACCCATCGCCGCCGTGAATTCCACGGCATACCGTTCCTTTACCTCCAGTCTGATGCTGCCCGGCAGTCTGCCCGTCCGCATCCGCCCGGAAGCGGAGCAGCCTCTGGTGCTGATCGGTGACGGCAACAAGCACGATATTACCGGTGCCTCTGAGGTCATCATCGAGTCCTCCGGCAAGGTGATCCATCTGCTGCGCCTGGAAGACTACAGCTTCTGGAAGAAAGTAAAGACCAAGTTCCTGTAAATCATGGCATCCAAGCTTACATACCGCTTAAAAGAAGAAGATCTGATCCACAACATCCGCATGGTGCTGAAGCTTCGTCTGGGCTGCTCCACCCGTCTTCTGCGGGAGGCCCGGGATAAAGGGGATATCACCCTCAACGGCGAACACGTGCGGCTGGTGGATAAGGGCAAAGCGGGGGATCTCATCGAAGTGATCCTGCCGGAGGAAAAGCCGGAAGCTTTGCCGGAAGCCATCCCTCTTGACGTGGTCTACGAGGATGGCGATTTTCTGGTGCTCAACAAACAGCCCGGCCTGCCGGTGCATCCCTCCAAGGGCCATCCCTTCGGCACCATCCTCAACGGGGTGGTGCATTACATGCAGCAGAAGGGGGAGGAATACCTGCCCCGCATGGTGAACCGCCTGGACCTGGATACCTCCGGCCTTCTGGTGGTGGGGAAGAACGCCTACGTCCAGGAGGACTTCGCGAAACAGGCGGCTAAGGGAAATACCCGAAAAACCTATTTTGCCGTCACAGAGGGCATTCCTGAGCCTCTGGAGGGCATCGTAGACCGGCCCATCGGCCAGCCCGATCCCGAAAACGTGCAGCGGGCCGTCTGTGAGGACGGCGCGGAAGCCCGTACCCGCTATCAGGTGCTGGAGACCTTCCGCCTGCCTGCGGCAGAAGAGAACGATCGGGCAGAAGGGGAGAATGGCGGCAGCACAGCTGCCGCCCCTCATGTAAAAGAATATGCTTTGGTGGAGCTGCAGCTGGAAACGGGCCGCACCCACCAGATCCGCGTCCATATGGCCAGCATCGGCTGCCCCCTGGTGGGGGACGCCCTCTACGGTAAGGCGGCCCCGGACCTGATGGGCCGTCAGGCCCTCCACAGCGCCCGGCTGGCCTTCCGCCAGCCGGTGACCGGCCGGCAGCTGGAACTTTCCGCTCCGCTGCCGCCGGATCTTGCGGCCCTGCTCCAGACTCTGCGGCAGGGCGCGCAGAAGTAGCGGAGCGGGCGCGCACCGAGTGCAGATTTGGTGCGCGCATCACGCGGGCGGCTTTCCCATTTGCCGCCGCCCGCGCACCTTTTTGCTTTTCCGTCATACTATGAAGGAGAAAGCGAGGTATTTGAAATGGGCGACGACTACCGCAACCACGACCGCAGGGACCCTTGCTGTGAACCCTGCAGACCGATCCATCCCCAGAACTGCGATCCCTGCAGACCGCAGCCTCCCTGTGATCCCTGCGACCCTTGCAATCCCTGCAAGGACGATGAGGGAAACAGCTGGATCTGGATCCTTGTGATCGCCTTCCTGCTTCTGGGAGGCGGTAACCTCTTCGGAGGAAACGACGGCTGCTGCGACAACCGCGGCGATAACAGCTGGTTACTTATCCTGGTGGTACTGTTCCTGTTCTGCCAGAACCAAAACGACGGAAGAAACGGATTGTTCGGCGGCCTCTTTTAGGCCGCCTGTCCGCTGAGCATCGGGCCGGAACCATCGGCCTTTCATAACAAAAGGACAAGCCTTTCGGGGCTGTCCAAGGAGGACACAAATGGCAAAGAAAAGACCCTGCGGTGCAGGCGGCTGGATCCGCGTCACCGGAGGCCCCGGCGGCGAAGCCCTGCTGCTCACCGCTGCGGAAAAGACCGCGCTCTACGACTGCGGCATGGGCTGCTTCAGCAAGCAGCTGATCGAAAACATCAAACGAGAACTGAAGGGCAGACCGCTGGACTATCTGCTGCTTTCCCATACCCATTACGACCATCTGGGGGCCATGCCGTATCTGCGGAAGGAATTCCCCGAGATGAAGTCCGTCTGCTCCGCCTACGGTCAGTACGTCCTGACCCGCAAGAGCGCTTTGGACGTGATCCGCAGCATGTCGGAAGCCGCAGATGCGGACTACAAGCACCTGGGCGCAGACCTTCTGCCCTACGATGATGCAGACCTTTCCGTCGACATCGTGGTGAAGGAAGGGGACAAGCTGGACCTGGGCGGCCAGACCGTAGTGGTCTACGAAACTCCCGGCCACACCAAGTGCTCCATCGCGTTTTACATCCCCGAGACCGGCGTGCTTCTATCCTCGGAAAGCACCGGCGTAGGTACCCCTGCGGATGGTATCTCCGTGCCCTTCCTCACCGGCTATAAGGACACCATGGATTCCATTGAAAAGTGCAGAAAGATCGGTGCCAAGTACATTTATTCCACCCACTATCTGCAGATCCCCGACGAAGATACGGACCGCTACTGGGATGCGGCCATCGAATACGCCGAGTCCTACAAAAACTTCCTGGTGGACCGCATGAAATCCGGTCTCTCCGACGAAGAAGTGCTGATGGCCTGCAAGGAACGGAACTGGGTGGATAGCGTGCAGGATGAGCAGCCCTGGCCCGCCTTCAAGGCCAACACCGTGGCTCAGATCAACCTGATCCGCCGGGAGTTCGCCGACGAACTGGCAAACTAAAAACCCATACAGACAAAAAGAAAAGCCAAGCGAAGTTCGCTTGGCTTTTTGTATGCGTTTACCGTCTGTGATGAGGCCCGCAGCCGCAGGAGGGGCCGGGAACAGGGGCAGGCCCGCAGCCGCAGGAGGGACCGGGAACAGGGGCAGGCCCGCAATTTCCGGGGCCGGCGCTGCCGGGACCGCCGGGAGGGCAGGGGCCGCAGCAAGTGGTGGTGGTCGTCGTTGTGGTGGTGCAGCAGCATTCTTCTTCGTCCACCGCATCCTCTTCCTCGTCGCCGCTGGGCTGCAGCTGATCGGGGAACAGCTGGGGGAAGGAAGAACAGATGGCAGAATTCTGGGGAGAAAGCTGCACGAAACCGGTGGACAGCACGCAGAGCTGTACGGGTACGATGATCTTCTTTTCGCAGGTAATGCAGATGGCGATGATCAGGTTGGCGCGGATGGTGCCGTCGGGGCAGAGGATCAGGTCGCGGCCCAGATTGTTGGTGGCCAGGCGCACCTCGCAGCTCGGGTTGCAGAACTCGGTGAACCGGGGGAAGAAGGCGGAATTGTGGGTGGAAGGGATGCAGAGCTCGAAGAAATTGGTGAGGCACAGGGGATTTCCCTGGGCAGCCAGATTCACTTTGGAGCTGACGGTGAACACCACCTCGTGGTCATAACGGTCGCAGAGCAGCAGATCCAGGTAAACCACCACGTCACCGGTGACGGCAATGTTCTGGGTACCGAAAATGGGGGTGCCCTTACCGCGGGTATCGCACTGCTCCGTGTCCACGTAAACGATCCGCTCCGAATAAGTACCGTCGGCACCCACCACGGTCAGATCCTGACCGCTGCCGCTTTTCACGAAGGTGGCACCGGAAATGGTGGTGTTTATGTTCAGGGCAAGGTTTGCGGGATCGTCGGCGTTTTCCGGGTTGAAATAGCGCTTGCAGCGGATATCCAAAACCCTCTTCAGCCGGTGGCCCCGGGGGATGGCAGGGCAGAAGGTCTGGTTGTTGACGGTCCTCAGACCCTGCAGGTTGAACAGCACGGCGTCGTACACCTTCTGCACGTAAATGGGCTCGCTGACGACGTTATCCAGAGTTCCGTCGAAATCGCAGAGCAGATTGGCGTTGCAGCAGTTTTGGGAGGACGCGCTGACACCGAAGCAACTCATAAAAATACCTCCTTTGGTGTCCTGCGGAAAGGCTGCATGCCGCCGGCAGGACGAAATTCATAGTTGTTTTCAAGGTCAGTATATTCAGGGGCAGAAAATGTGTGAAACCGGTCAGGAACCTGCAAAATCAGCGAAAGCGAGGCACGGTGCCGATTGCCGCGAAACCATTTTTTTACTTTTCAGAAAGTCGCCCCTATGGTACAATATAGAAAACTACACTTTGGAGGAAGGGATATGAATCAGTGGAGCGATAAACTGCTGGGGTTCGGCCTGATGCGCCTGCCCAAGAAGGACGATGTAATTGAGCTGGACAAGGTCTGCGAAATGGTAGACGCTTTTCTGGCAAACGGTTTTACTTATTTCGACACGGCATACGTGTACCCCGGTGCGGAGATCGCCTTCCGGGAAGCGGTGGCGAAGCGCCATCCCCGTGAACGCTACACCGTGGCCACCAAGCTGGCAGCCTGGCTGCTGAAGGAGGGCTTCACCGCCGAAGATATGTTCCGGGAATCCCTGGAACGCTGCGGCGTAGACTACTTTGACTATTATCTGCTGCACAGTCTGCAGCCTTCCCGCATCGCCGCCTACGAGGAACAGGGCTGTTGGGAATTTGGCAGAAAGATGAAGGAAGAAGGGAAGGTGCGTCACCTGGGCTTCAGCTTCCACGGAGATCCCACTCTGCTGGACCAGCTTCTGACGGACCACCCGGACATTGATTTCGTTCAGCTGCAGATCAACTATGCGGACTGGGATGACGATGCCATTTTCGCGAAAGGCAACTACGAGGTCTGCCGCAAGCACGGAAAGGACATCGTGGTGATGGAACCTGTGAAAGGCGGCATTCTGGCAGAACTGAAGCCGGAAGCCATGGAGAAGTTCCGCGCACTGGATCCCGCTGCTTCCGCCGCTTCCTATGCCCTGCGCTATGTAGGGAGCCTGCCCGGTGTCAAGATGATCCTCTCCGGCATGGGCACCATGGAACAGCTTCTGGATAACATGGATACCTTCCGTGCGTTCAAGCCCCTCAGCGAAGAAGAACAGAAGGCGGTACAGGACGTGGTTTCCGTGCTGCAGTCCTCAGATGCCGTCCCCTGCACCAACTGCCGCTACTGCGTGAAGGGCTGCCCCCAGGGCATCCTGATCCCCGATATTTTCCGGGCCTACAACATGATCCTGAACTTCGGCGATCACAACCGGCCCCATTTCTATTATGCCGGTCTGCAGTTTGAAGGAAGCGGCAAGGCAAACAGCTGCATCGAGTGCGGCCAGTGCGAAGCCGCCTGTCCCCAGCACATCGCCATCGTGGACCAGCTGAAAGCCGCCAGCAAGCATCTGGATAAATAACTCCTTTTATAAAACCGACCCTGCTAAACTCCACCCAAAGGAAGGAGGTCGTTCCCATGACCGACATGACGAAACCCGAAAAGAAAAAGGACAAGGCCTCAAATATCACGTTTGTGTTAAGAACTGTACTGATTTTGTATGGTCTGCAGACTGTACTTACACTTTTGAACAGTGTGGCGCGTGTCAGCAATACACTTTGGCTCTATGTAGAATGGAATCTCACTGAACTCGTCAGTTTACTCTTACTTGGACTTGCGCTGAATGCCTTGGCAGGGTACTCCAAACAGTTTCGTAATGCAGGTGCCATGCATGCCTTTACGGCGATGGCGCTCTTTCTGCTGAACATTCTTCCGGAGGACGCTTTGTCCGTTTCGAATCAAAGCATAGCAGAAACGGTGCTGATTGCCCTGTGGTTTCTGCTGCGGCTTGCTGCGGAATACAATGAAGCCCACGCCCATGCAGAACTTTTGCAAGAGGGGAATCCCCTTGCAAAAAAGTGGAAAGTCTATTGGCAGTGCTTTGCGGCTGCCTTAGCAGGTTTGATGTTGTTCCTCCTCCTTGCACCGAAGTATGCCCAAATCGTGGTCTCTGCAATGGTCGTTTTTGGTGGATTGCTTTTGGTTCTCCGGCTACTGAAGCTCGTTTATCTTGCAAAAGAACTTCATTGGTTCCGGAAAAAGGAGCATGGAAAAGAAAGGGACGGTGAGGCAAAATGAAGAAGAGCATTTTTGTGATCATTGCCGTCGTTCTTCTGCTTACAGCCGCAGCTGGGGACTGGCTTCTGTTTGAAAAAGCGAAACCGGTGAATTTCTCCGAATGGACATCCAGTGCAGCAGCGGAAGAGTTTTCTTATGTAACTTTGCAAAGAGGATATGGCATCAATACGGTTCATTACAATTTATCGGATCCGGAAATCAAGGAATTCTGCACGATTCTGAACTCCATTTCGGCGGAAGACTGCAAATTGGAAAAGCGTTATAATGATCGGAAAGACGATACCATTGCAATGTATCGGAACGGAGAATACTGGGTATTTCAGCTACTGGAAGAACCGCAGATCTATGTGCTTCTGGATACGGAACAAGCGCCTGAATATGGTGCAAATGGCAGTGGCAAACATGTGATCATCGAAAGCCCGGAACTGTGGAACTATGTGGTAAATATGCTGGAAAACGCATTAAAATAAAGTGAAAGCAATCGCGAAAGCGGCAGCGGTAACTAAAACGATTCCGGCGGCAATCAGCAGGAAAGTAATAGCCAAAGCAAGGATGATCAGAAGCAATATGATACCGCACAAGGCACACCCGGTACCGGCGAAGCTAGTAAAGATGCCGTTTCTGTAACCCCTACAACACCTGCAGCACCCACGACTCCAACAACTCCCGTAACGCCTGTCACTCCTGTAACACCTACTGGCAATGGAGCACGGAAATGGACCAGTGGCTCTGGATCGGCCCCATGCCTCGATAATACTTTATAAAGTCAAAAGAAAAGCCCTCCGGCCTGCCGGAGGGCTTTTTGCTGCTTAATATTTTTCGGTATCAAACTGGCTGAGGGGCGCGCCGTTCTTCAGCATGGCTTCAAAGACGGGCCAGACGGTGTCATCGGCGAAGGCCAGCTGCCAGCAGGCGGAGCCGGCCAGGTCGTATTTCTGCACCAGGGCCAGGCGGTTTGCAATGGAGCGGCTGTCTTCGATCCAGATCTTATTGGTGCGGCCGTTGGCTGCGGGCCAGGAAACGAAATACTGCTTGCCGGAGGCACTCCAGGTGGGGGTCAGGTTGTTGGTTTTGATCAGTTCCTGTACCTTAGCCATGGAAGCGGAGCTGTTGGACAGGTTCCGGTTGTTGTTGTCGGTGACCCAGACTCTTGTGTAGAAGGGGATGCCCATGATCAGTTTTTCGTTGGGCACCATGGCCAGAGTGTCCTGAACCGCTTCTTCCACCCAGGGCAGGGAGGAGACGGAACCGGCAGAGGTGCTGGAGCTATAATGCTCGTCGTAGCTCATGATGATCAGGTAGTCCACATGCTTGGCCAGGTTGGTGAAATCGTATTCCACGTTCCAGGGGCGGGGTAGCATGGTGTCCACGGAGAGCACCAGACCCTGACGCTCGGTGTAGTTGCGCAGGGAAGCCACGAAGTTGGTGAAATCCTTTGTGATGGCATCCTTCATCTGCTCGAAGTCGATGTTGATGCCGTCGCAGTCGTAGAAGCAGGTGTAGAACAGGTACTGGGCGATGGCTTTGTTCATCATGGCTTCGTCTGCCAGGCACTTGCTGGTGAAGTTGGTGGAGCCGGTGGCGGAGAAGTTGTTGGTGATGGTGGTCCAGACCTTGTAGCCGTTCGCATGAGCCAGATCCACGTAGCCGGCATCGGTTTCGTTCTGCACGGCGCCGCCCTGTTCCACGAAGAGATCCAGCCAGGTGGGAGCCAGTACGTCAAGGCCGGGATGCTTTACGGCAGGAGCCACGGGAGTGCTGGCGGAGGCGTATTCCCAGGCCAGGTTGATGGGCACGCCGGAGTCGATGTCCTTGGTCTTTTTGGGAGCGTAGAAATCCAGATCGGAGAGATCGATCTCCATGATCTTGATGGCGGATTTCTGTACGTAGCCGGTGATGCCGGAAGCGGTCTGTGCTTTATAATAACTGGGAGTTTCGCCGGTGATGTAAAGGGTTTCCCCCTCGGGAAGAGTGACCGGTGCGGTGGAATAGGCCCCGAGAGAGGGGGTCAGGGTAACTTCCCGGCTGGTGACCGCCGCACTGGCGCTGCCGCCGGCATAGGGGAACAGCAGGATGCGGGAACGGGAAGCGTCGTAGGCACCGCTGAGCTTGCAGAGCTGCTCCACGGCATTCAGGGAAATCACCACCACATTATCCACCTTTTTCAGGGGAACATAAACGGTACCACCCCATTTCTGCACGAATTCGGTGGTGGCGGTGTCCGCCATCTGCATGTTCAGCTCGGCCAGATTGAAGGAAGCCTGCATCTTGGAGGTGTTGAAGGTGATCTTGTCCGTATCGCCGTAGGACTGCAGCACGGAGATGGGAACGTAGACATTGCCCCGCAAAAAGAAGCCGTTCTGGGCCAGGGGCGTATTGTTGTAATACATGGGGAAGGCGTAGCGGTCGTCTGCGTAGGATGCACTGGAAGAGACCACAAACAGGCCGAAAACCAGGGAAACTACCAGCAGGATCTGCAGGAACGGGAATTTTTGACTGCGCTTCATAACTACCTCCGTGAGCAGGGAAATTTCGACATATATCAACATTATAGTACGGCAGAGGGTCAGGCTCAAGTTACATTTCTGTTATAGAATTGTGAAGGGGCGGTGAGGACGGGGGGATTTCCAAAGTTCACCAAAGAAACGGACAGAAAATACTTTCTTGGATGGCGCTTTCATGGTATAATTTGATGTTAGGATAGGAGGTGTTTTGTGCAATGATCGGAATGACAGAATTATTCATCGCCATGTGCATCATAGCGGGGCTGCTGCTGGTACTGCTGGTGCTGCTATTGGTGCGGACTTCCGCTCTGCACGACCTTCTGGCCATGACGGATCACCTTTCCCGAAAAGGGGAGGAGAACCGCAAAGAGATCCTGCAGAACGTGGGAGAAGCTGCAAACCAGAGCGTGGGCCTGCTGTCCCTTACAGTCACCGAGCAGCAGAAGAATATGCTGGAGCAGCAAAAGCATCTGACTGAACTTCAGGACCGCCGCATGGCGAACCTGGAACAGAAGCTGGATGCCATCAACGAAACCACGGAGCGCCGGCTTCTGGCCATGCAGCGCAGCAACGAGGAAAAGCTTGAAAAAATGCGCCTCACCGTGGATGAGAAACTGCAGAAAACCCTGGAGGACCGGCTGTCTCAGTCCTTCCGACAGGTTAACCATAACCTTGAACAAGTATACCGCGGCCTGGGCGAAATGCAGGCCCTGGCTTCCGGCGTGGGCGACCTGAAAAAGGTACTTTCCAACGTAAAGACCCGCGGCATTCTGGGCGAGATCCAGCTGGGTGCCATCCTGGAGCAGATCCTGCCCAAAGAACGGTATGCCGAAAATGTGGCCACCCGGCCCGGTTCCTCGGACCGTGTGGAATTTGCGGTGCGCCTTCCCGGCGACGAAGAGGGCAGAACCGTATACCTGCCCATCGATGCCAAGTTCCCGGCAGACATCTACGCAAGCCTGCGGGATGCCCAGGAAGCTGCGGACAAAGAAATGGTTCTGCGCCTTGGCAAAGAACTGGAGCAGCGCATCAAATCCTTTGCCAAAGACATCCGCGATAAATACGTGGAACCCCCTTATACCACAGACTTTGCCATCATGTTCCTGCCCGTGGAAGGTCTCTACGCCGAAGTGGTGCAGAGAGGCATGGTGGAGACCCTGCAGCGCGAGTACAAGGTGAACATCGCCGGCCCCAGCACCATGGCGGCCCTGCTGAACAGTCTGCAGATGGGCTTCCGCACCCTGGCCATCCAGAAACACACCGGCGAAGTCTGGAAGGTGCTGGGCGAAGTCAAGACCGAGTTCGAAACCTTCAGCACCGTTTTGGAAAAAACCAGAGAGCGGCTGCGTCAGGCAGACGAAGAACTGGATAAACTGGTGGGCACCCGCACCAACCAGATCCGCAGAAAACTGCGGAATGTAACTACTTTAGAGGAGCCTCGAGTATGAGCATTTTTGCCCTTTCAGATCCCCATCTTTCCCTGGCCGTGGATAAGCCCATGGATTTATTCGGAGGCAACTGGGAAAACCACGCAGAACGCCTGCGGCAGAACTGGCTGGAGCTGGTGAAGCCGGAGGATACTGTTGTGATGCCCGGAGATCTGTCCTGGGGCCTTCGGGAAGAAGAGGCGGAGCCGGATCTGGCGTTCCTGGCCGGACTTCCCGGAAAGAAGGTGCTTCTGAAAGGCAACCACGACCTTTGGTGGAACAGCATCAGTAAGCTCAATGCCAAGTACGACTCCATGTATTTCCTGCAGAATACCTGCTACTTTGCGGAAAATACCATCATCTGCGGCACCCGGGGCTGGCTTTGCCCGGGGGATTCCGGCTTCAGCGCCGATGACGAAAAGATTTATAAACGAGAGCTTGGCAGACTGCGGTTTTCTCTGGAAGCCGGTGCCAAGCTGAAAGCGGAGCATCCCGATGCGGAGTTTCTGGTAGCCTTCCATTACCCGCCCTTCAACGAGCGGCAGGAGGAATCGGGCTTCATGGACATCCTGCGGGAGTTCAGCGTCAAACAAGTGATTTACGGACACGTGCACGGAAACGATGCCCACAACCGGGCCGTTCGCGGCGTGCGGGGCGGTATCCTGTACCACCTGGTGTCCTGCGACTATCTCAACTGTATGCCCAAGCGCATCGACAGCATGGAAGGGAGGATTTTCTAGTGAGTAAGATCGATCGAGTGATCCTGATGGTTCTGGACAGTCTCGGCATCGGCGCATTGCCCGATGCGGCAAACTACGGCGATGAAGGTGCCTGCACCCTGGGTTCCATCGTAAAGGCAAACCCGGATCTCCACATTCCCAACCTGCGCCGTCTGGGCCTGGGTAACATCGAAGGGGTGGACTACCTGAAGGATATTCCCGTACCGGAAGGTGCCTACGGCCGCATGGCGGAAGTTTCCAAAGGTAAGGATACCACCACCGGTCACTGGGAAATCGCCGGCCTCTACACGGAAGTTCCTTTCAAAACCTTCCCCAAGTTCCCCGACGAATTCATGGCCGCCTTCGAAAAAGAGATCGGCAGGGGCACTCTGGGCAACTACGCAGCTTCCGGTACCCAGATCATCGACGAACTGGGGGCAGAGCATAAGGCCACCGGAAAGCCCATCATTTACACCTCTGCGGACAGCGTGTTCCAGATCGCAGCCAACACGGCGGTGATCCCTCTGGAAGAACTGTACCGCATCTGCGAGGTGGCAAGAAACATGCTGGTGGGGGATCTGCAGGTGGGAAGAGTCATCGCCCGTCCCTTTGTGGAAAACGAAGACGGTTCCTACACCCGTACCGCAGACCGCCACGATTATGCGGTCTCTCCGCCCAAGGATACGCTGCTGGATCACGTGCAGCAGGCCGGTAAGCTGGTGTATTCCGTGGGCAAGATCAAGGATATTTTCAACGATCAGGGCATTACGGAGTTTGTCAAGACCAAGAACAATCGGGACGGCGTCACCAAGACCATCCTGGCCATGCAGGACGACCGCCCGGGTCTGATCTTCACCAATCTGGTGGAATTCGACAGCGAATACGGCCACCGCAGAGACGCTGCGGGCTACGGCGCCTGTCTGGAAGATTTCGACTTCCTGCTGCCCGGCATTCTGCAGGCCCTGAAGGAGACGGATCTTCTGATCCTCTGCGCCGACCACGGCAACGATCCCAGCTATAAGGGATGGGACCACACCAGAGAATACGTGCCTCTGCTGTCTATGGCAAGCAGGTGCGGGCAGGTTTGAACCTTGGCACTCGCACCACCTTCGCCGATGTGGCAGCCACCGTGGCAGAAATTCTGGGAGCAGAGGCTCCCGAAATCGGAACCAGCTTTGCAAAGGAGGTACTGCGGGGATGAGCAAATTCAGCATGATCCAGATCATCAATAAAAAGCGGGACGGCGGTACACTCTCCGCAGAAGAGATCCGCTGGTTCGTGGAAGAATACACCAAGGGCAATGTGCCCGATTATCAGGCCTCTGCGCTTCTGATGGCCATCTATTTTCAGAAGATGGACCGGGAGGAAACCTTTGAACTGACCCGCGCCATGCGGGATTCCGGCGAAGTGATGGACCTTTCCGCCATCGGCGGCATCAAAGTGGATAAGCACAGCACCGGCGGGGTGGGGGATAAAACCACCCTAATCGTGGCTCCCTTGGCCGCAGCCTGCGGCGTTCCCGTGGCAAAGATGTCCGGGCGGGGGCTGGGCTTCACCGGCGGCACCATCGATAAACTGGAATCCATTCCCGGGTTCAAGACTTCCATGGAAAGCCGGGCCTTTGTGGATCAGGTCAACGCCATCGGCATCGCTGTGGCAGGGCAGACCGCCCAGATCGCCGCAGCGGATAAAAAGCTGTACGCGCTGCGGGATGTCACCGCCACCGTGGACAATATGAGCCTGATCGCTTCCAGCATCATGAGCAAGAAGCTGGCCTCCGGCAGCGATGCCATCGTTCTGGACGTGAAATGCGGCAGCGGTGCCTTTATGGAAGAACAGGAAAAGGCAGAAGAACTGGCGCAGATGATGGTGGATATCGGCAAGGATGACGGCAAAACCGTGATTGCCGTTCTGACGGATATGAGCCAGCCTCTGGGCCGTGCCGTGGGCAACAGCCTGGAAGTGATCGAAGCCATTGACACCCTGAAGGGCAAAGGGCCTCTGGATATTTCCCATCTTTCTCTGGAACTGGCCGCCTGGATGGTGCTGGCCGCCGGAAAAGCCTCTGATTTCGAGGAGGCAAAGGCCATGGTCACCGATGCGCTGCTCAGCGGCAAAGCCCTGGAAAAATTCAAGGAATTTGTGGCGGCTCAGGGCGGAGATCCCGCCGTGGCTGAAAACTACGGTATGTTCCCGGAATCCGCATTCTGCCAGGAAATCTACGCCGGAGCCACCGGTTACGTGACCCGGGTGGATGCCCGGATCATCGGCAAGGCTTCCCAGCTTTCCGGTGCCGGCCGCGAAAAGAAGGAAGACAGCGTGGACCCCGCTGCAGGCATTTACCTGTACAAGAAGGTGGGGGATCCTATCCGCGGCGGCGCACTGCTGGCCCGGGTCTTCGGCAACGATGACGATAAAGTTTACCAGGCCGCGGAAGAAGCCAAAAAGGCCTTCACCATCAGCAAGGAAGAGCCCGCTGAAAAGCCCGTACTGGTCAAAAAGGTGATCCGATAAGGATAAAGTGAAAACGAAAGAGCACAGCGCCGGCTGTGCTCTTTTTGTGTGGGTTTGGATGGGGAATCAGATCCCGTATGCGGCTACGGCCGCGGATTCAGAGCCTGCCGCCGCTTTCTGCGGACCCGGTTGATGTGGCGTTCAAAATCGCCGTTGGCGATGAATTCCGCAAGGACGTACTGCTCAAACACGGGAACGGTGCAGGAATAGACCCCGACGCGTTCCTGGAACAGACCGGTCAGTTCGCTGGGAAGGATCATGTAGCCGATGCGCATGGAAGGGGCGATGGTGCGGGTGAAGGTATTGACGTAAATCACACTGCGATGGGGCTCCAGGGAAAACAGGGTGTCCTCATGTTTGGTGGATACGGTAAATTCGGAGTCGAAGTCGTCTTCGATGATGACGGCATCTCGATCTTTTGCCCAGTGAAGATACTCGCTGCGCTTGGAAGCGCTGGCGGTGACACCGGTGGGGAAGCTGTGGAAAGGAGTCACGTGAAGAACGCGGGCGGCAGTGCGCTCCAGCTCCGAGGAAAGGATGCCGTCATTGCCCATGGTCAGGTAATCACAGCGGATGCCGTGGCCTTTGTAGACAGCGCGGATCTTTTCGTAGGAAGGATCTTCCACCGCGTAGATCTTTTCCCGGCCGAGAAGCTGGGCGATAAGACTGTAAAGATATTCAGCGCCGGAACCGATGACGATCTGCTCCGGTGTGACGCGCATCCCTTTGCTGCGTGCCAGATAATCGCTGAGAGCCCGGCGAAGCTCCGGGCTGCCCTGGTTGGGACATTTGATCAGGATCCGGTCACCGTATTTGGAAATGACGGTTCGCATGGTTCGGGCGAAAACGGAAAAGGGGAATTCGTCGGCACTGTGGAGAGAGGTTTCAAGTGGTTTTACAGCCTCGATTTGCGTAGAATTTGCGGGCTGCGGGCCGGCAAGTTCCGAATCGCCGGCCCCGCTTCGTTCCCAAACGGGGACGAAATCCGCGGGGCGGTAGG
Organism: Clostridiales bacterium; assembly: GCA_015058215.1. Taxonomy (GTDB): domain Bacteria; phylum Bacillota; class Clostridia; order Peptostreptococcales; family Anaerovoracaceae; genus SIG262. The sequence goes on along the minus strand of SVCU01000007.1, from coordinate 24,598 downwards.
TCACATAATAGCCGCTGCGCTGGCGGGCCTGGGCATAGCCTTCTTCGCAGAGAAGGTCATAAGCATGCTGCACTGTAATGACGCTGGTTTCCGTTTCGTCGGCAAGCAGACGCTTGGAAGGAAGTCGCTGGCCGTGTTTATAAACTCCATCGGTAATATCACTTCGCAGCTGGCGGTAAAGCTGCAGATAGGCGCTTTGCTTTTGCAGCGGATCGATGACGTATTTCATGAGAACTCTCGCTTTCGGGGGATGGGTTTGAGAAACGCTCGTTTAGCAAGCGAAGTTGCAATCTGGTTATATAAAAAAGATTGATTTTGGTGATTGTTATATGACCAAAACCATTGTATGATGAGAGCATCGTTTTGTAAAGGGGTTTGCAATATGAATACGAATTCGAACACAAAAACGCAGAAACTGGTGGTGGCTGCCATGTTGGCCGCACTGATCTGCCTGACCACATTCATCATTAAAATTCCGTCTCCGCTGCACGGGTACCTGAATCTGGGGGACTGCTTTGTGCTGCTGGCCGGCTGGATCCTTTCGCCGGTCTATGGCTTTCTGGCCGCCGGGCTTGGCTCCGGGCTTGCAGATCTGCTCGGCGGGTATTCCGTATATGCTCCGGCCACTTTCCTGATCAAAGGCGTTATGGCTCTGATCGTTCACTATACTTACAAAATTCTCCACCGAAAGGGGAGCGGCACGGCGGTCCGTATCGGCGGCGGCATTGCCGCAGAAGTGTTTATGGTAGCAGGATACCTGCTGTTTGAAGGTCTTCTGTACGGTTTCGGACCGTCCCTCGTAAACGTGCTGCCCAACGGTGTCCAGGGGGCTTTCGGGCTGGCATTGGGGGTCATCTTGATCAAAGTCGTGGAAAAGACCCGCATCATGCGGTGAAATTCTTTTGTGAAGGTCTTGTGAAAGTTTGGGATATGTGTTAAACTCAATCAGTAATCATATATCCAATCAAGGAGGAACCGGAAATGGATGAACTGAATAAAACTGTTGTCCCCGAAGCAGAACCTGCTGAACCCGTAGTAGAGGCAGCTCCTGCAGCAGAACCCGCAGAACCTGTTGTTGAACCTGCAGCTCCCGCTGTAGATCCTGCTGTTGCACCTGAATTTGTTGCTCCCGCAGCACCCGCAAAGAAGAAGCTTGGCACCAAGCAGATCGTTGCCATCGTAGCAGCCGTATTCGTACTGGTGGCCGCAATCTTCACCTTCGGCGGCAGCATTGACCTGGGCGGCCTGTCCGGCGATGATAAGATCGCCTACGAAATCATCAGCAGCGTAGCATACAAGTTCAAAGATCCTTCCAGCGTCCGTATCGTTGGCGGCGTTCTCGGCTACAATGACGAAGACAATTATCACTATCTGTTCTGCACCATTTCTGCTTACAATAGTTATGGCAAGCGCGTCAGCGGTGAGTACTATATGACCACCGAAGGCACCTGCATCGAGTTCGAAAGCGAACTGGCCTCAAAGCAGAACGACCTGAATCTGGACAAGATCAACAAGAAGCTGGCAAAGAAGCTGGCCCTGTAAAACAGAACATACGGCAAACGAAAGAGCCCCTGGATCCAGGGGCTCTTTTTTCATGTCTTTGTAAAAGCTTACAGCCGGTTTACAGTGCGCCGATCTCCTCTTCGGGAAGGCCGGTGGCTTCGCTAATCTGCGAAACAGGAAGTCCCATGGCTTTCAGTTTGGCGGCGGTCTGCAGGGCGTTCTGGCGCGCACCTTCTTCCAGACCCTGAGCCATGCCGGCTTCCAGGCCTTCCTTCAGGCCATCGTCGTGACCCTCGTAATAGCCGCATTCCGTATAGACCTTGCGGAATTCGTCATCGTTCAAATAGCGGAACAGCATACCTCGCATCTCTCCTTCATGATTGGAAAGAAAAGCGGTCAGAATATCCTCCTTTTTGCAGGTGCGAATGGCTTCATCGATGGCCTGTTCCAGGGTTAAGCCTTGAGCGTGATGCTTCCGAATCAGGTGCAGCAGTTTGCTGTAACCCTGCAAAGTCTGGCTTCGCTCCAGCATCTGTGCCCCGGAAGGGTAGTTTATGTTGAAGCAGGAGACTTCAAGCTCCAACTTGCCGCGGCTTCGCTCTTTGAAACAATCCGAAAGCCGCAGGGTTTTCTGCTCGGGAAAATCTTGGGTTCCGGTGTAGAATACAAAGAACTCGGGCGAAGGAAGAGGGACCGTTTTCCTTGAATAGATCAGATTCTTCGGTACCATTTTACCATAGGTCTTGGCTGCGTACAACAAAAACCGAAGGGGCATGTTGGGATTGACGGTAGACTGCTGTTCCACAAAAACGATGAGTTTATTATCCAGCAGGAAGGAAATATCGTTCTTCTTGCGGTCAAAGATCTCCGTTTCCAGGGTTGTAATTTCAACCTTTGTCTCCGGGCCGTAGTTTGAGCCGGTGACTGCGTTGTAGAGCTCCAACAGGTGCTCTTTGTCGGAAAAGAGCAGGCGGAATAAACCGTCCTGATAGGGCGGTGTGTAGGCAGAAGCAGGGGAATCACTCTGTTTCTGCAGTGTATCATTATTTGTCATAGTGTAATCTCTAAATCCTTTTGTACTGCGTAGATGGATGCATCATACAGGTATTGTGCACAAATATAAATTACCATATATTGACAAATATTGCAAGATGGATGTAAAATATTTCCAATCAGAAAGGGGGCAAAAAAGAAAAGATCCCTTAGAAAGGGAAGACCTTTCAAGGGAGCAGAAACGAATAAAACAGCTGGTTTTCGAGAAACACTAAAGGTGCCGGTTCGCAGAGTAATCACATAAGTGATAGGTAAGCATAGACTTACCTACTATTGTTTTTAGCATAAAATCTCGGTTTTCACAAGGCTTTCGGGAAATGTATACAAATTTATCACGCATTTTTCCGCAAAAAAGCCTTTTATCTGGCCCTTTGAACCGTCAAAATGGTCGTCAGGGGAAACCCCTTGAAATTTACACACGGAAAGGATGATCCAAATGTCAAGAAGAGGCGCAAATATCTACAAACGGAAAGATGGCAGATGGGAAGCCCGATACCTGCAGGTGAGCGGTGAGACCGGCCTGAAAAAATACGTTTCTGTCTACGGAAAAACCTACAAAGAGGCCCGCAGCAAACAGGCGGCGGGCATGCAGCAAAACGTGGTCTTTAAGAGCCACGAACTGCCCCTGCAGAACCTGGCGGCAGAGTGGCTTTCCGGTACCCGGACACGTCTGAAACGGTCTTCTTACCAGAAATACGAGAGCCTGCTGCGAAACCATATTTACACTAGCCCCTTTGCCAAGCTTCCGGCAGCAAAGGTCACCGGTAAAATGATCACTTCCTTCGCGGCACAAAAGGCTGCGGTGCTTTCAGCCAAAACGGTCAATGATATCCTGGTGATCCTGAATCTGGTCTTTCGCTACGGCCAGGAGGAATACGGCCTGCCAAAGCCTATTTTTCACCACATCAAGGAGCCTGTAAAAGAGATCCGGGTGCTCTCTCTGGAGGAACAGAAGCGCCTGGAAGCCCATCTCTGGCAGGATCCGGACCCATGGAAGCTGGGCGTTATGCTGGCCCTTTACACCGGCATCCGCCTGGGCGAGCTCTGCGCTCTGCAGTGGGAGGATATCGCCGACAGTTCCATTCAAATCAATAAAACCTTGCACCGCATCAAACACGGCAGCAGTACCATTCTGGAAGTGACCGAACCCAAGACCCGCAGATCCAACCGGAAGATACCGCTGCCTTCTTTTTTGCTGCCGGTTTTGGAGAAGTTTCGCGACACCGGTCCGGTGCTGAAATCTCCAAAAGGAACCGCTGCAGAGCCTCGCTTAGTGCAGATCCGCTTCGCTGCCATGGTGCGGAGCTGCGGCATCGCCCACACAAACTTTCACGCTTTGCGCCACACCTTTGCAACCCGCTGCGTGGAAGCCGGGTTTGATGTCAAATCATTGTCTGAAATACTGGGGCATACTGATGTTAAAACTACTCTTAACCGTTATGTACACTCTTCTTTTGAACAGAAGCAGCGCAACATGGAGCTGCTGCAGCCGGCTCTTTCGATTTCGCCGTCAGCAAATTGGTCTGTTCTTCCAAAAGTTCGTTAATTCCAATGGAATTTCTTCCCAAAATGTTATGTGATTAATAAGCGAAAAAGCCATCGATGTGAGTACGAAATGAACTATCGAACTTATAAATACTTTAACTTAATGGAATACAGACCACAAGTATTACTCTTAGGGAATGGGGTGACTTTTAATGAAAGAAATGGCAATTGGAATAAGGTGATCACGTCACTTTCGGAAAAAGAAATTGTTTCTCATTTTGATAATTTGCCATATGCATTAAAAAGCTCAATGACACTTAGCGTCAATGACAAGAAAAGAAGGGAAAAATATAAAGAGTTTTTTAGTGAAAAATACTATTATTTACCAAATGGAATAATAAAAAAGCTCTTAGACATAAATTTTGATGCGATACTTACAACGAATTATACTTACGAAATTGAAAATGAGTCAAAGGAATCGTATTTAAATCTATCGGACAAGCAAAAGAAAAATATAGTGTGCTGGACTACAGATAAAAGCGATAAAAATATCTTTTACACGGGTTTAATAGAATAAAAAATAAGAATGATTTTCAGCAAGATGTGTGGCATATCCACGGGGAAATACGTAGAAAAAGTTCAATTATCCTTAATCATGATGAATATATGCGTTTGGTGACAAGAGTAATTGAATGGAATAAAGAAAACAGAAATAGATATGAAATAGCATATACAAACCTAAGATTTAAATCATGGATTGATTATTTTATCATGGGTGATTTGTATATTTTGGGAAGCGGACTCGATTTCTCGGAACATGATCTTTGGTGGCTATTAATGCGACGTGAACGAGAAAATGCTTCAATTGGAAAACTAGTATTTTATAACCCAAAAGAAATTGGCAGAGAAGAAAATGATGTTGAAAGAACAATAAAAAGTTTATCTAATGCCGAGGTTGCAAATTTGAATGAATTTAGTAAAGCAATAGACTACCCTTCTTTTTATGAAAAGGCAGTCTGCGATATTCATAAACGTATATCAGCAAAACGAAAGAGAGAATAAATACACTCAAATGAACGTGGGTTTTCACCAATAAGATAATTATGTATGAAGGAGTCTATATTATGAAAAACAAAAATACGGCGTTAATTCTTTCTATCTTAGTCGGTCCTCTTGGCATCGATCGCTTCTATTTAGGGTATACAGGAATGGGGGTTTTAAAACTTCTGACCGCAGGCTGTTTTGGTATCCTTTACATCATTGATATTGTCAATATTGCCTGTGGGAATCTTCTCCCGGCAGACGGGACTCCTTATGAAGATAGTCCGAAGACTGCTCCCACTCCTGTGCAGACTCAGCCGACCAATACTCTTTACGATGATCTTGAAAAGCTCGCAAAACTGTATAAGGCCGGTGTTTTGACCGACGAGGAATTTGCTAAAGCTAAAAGTGAGTGCCTTGCAAAAATGTGATCACAGAGAGGTGCATTATGGAAAATAAAAATATCAAAAATATTACGGTTCTCTGTTTTGCGGTTATTACAGGCATTGATATATTCTATTTAGTTACTGCTTTTCACTATTGGAATTTAAGTTCTGTGCTTGGTAGTGCGTTGTTAGTAATTGCACTTTTAACATCCACCCCCCTCTTGTCTGTGCCAGGTTTTGTATTTGGGATAATTCCTGCTATCCGCTCGTTCGCACTTAACTTTTACGCTATTATAAACGGGTGGATTCCTCTCGCGTTAATTCTTAATTGGATTGGCGGTATAGTGGTTTATGCCCTTTTAATGGTTGCAAGTTTGAATCCAAAATCCGCAAGAAACCTCGGCGTTGTAGCTGCGGTTGCTGAAGTCGTTAAATACGCTTCGCTCTTAATTTGGCAGTGGTCTGAAGGATATGAAGCTTCTGCTCTTTCTGTTTTGTATGTATTGCTATTCCTAGCAGGGGCTGTGCTATGGGGCTTTACTTGGAATGGAATTGGAAAAAAGGCGATAGCGGACAATTCTCCTGCAAAAAATGACCCTACTACCACCAATAGCAAAATTGAAAATGGAAACGTGGAAAAGCTTTTACGTTTGAAAGAACTTCTCGACACAGGTGTTCTTACGGAAGAAGAATTTGACGCAAAGAAAAAGCAGCTTCTAAATCTGTAATTTAGTTGGGCTGATTTTCCAAGTGCTTAGATGTAGAATGACGACATAGAACATTTTGCAATATCAGTAGGAGGTGTTGATTTTATGGCAAAAGCAGGTATGTTAATAGGGTTGTTTGGAGTTATTTTTATTGCCGTCGCATGTGAATGGGGCACTTTTTTAAGTTCTATCCTGGCCATGTTAGCAGCGGGTATAGGTGCACTGCTTGGTTGGCTTCTTGACGAAAAGATAAAAGAGAAGAAAGACACAGAAGCAATCGATCATATTAAAAGAACGGGAATAAAGGATTTAGAACCTGAGTTGTATTGCAATCTGGTGAAAGATCCTCTGGATAACATCTCTGCTGTGCAGAATGCTTTGGTGAAAATAATTGAGGCCGGTGCAGATATTGTTTTAGCTTCGATAGGCCCTAATGATTCTAAAGAATTGGTACGTTATGTAGCTTTGTGTAAAGGCGTGACTTTTTCCAGCTTTTCTAATCGTGAACTAACATCCGGTTTAAGTGAAACTCAGTACGCACTTTGGAGTGCATTAATCGTTAGCGAAGCCACGTATAAAAAAAATGTTAATGTTACAGCAAATGCAGTTGCAGGCGGGATTATCGCAGGATCAACAGGAGCAATTGTTGGCGCTGTAAGTGCGGCAAATGCAAATGCAAATGGCGGGAAACTGTATCATTCTTACACGAGTACGAACACATACAATTTATTTAGCGGTGATAGACAGGTACCTGACACGAGAGTGTTCTTGGTTGCTGGGAAAAAAGGAGTACTGCAAGGGATTCTTTCTAAAAAGCAATACGAATTAAAACCCGAGATTGTAGCGATTGTTGCGGCAGGACTTAATAAAGCAGAAGCCAATGAACTGAAAAATTTTCTTAATTACGGTTGTGTTTCGCGTTTAAGCGCTAAGGCGTCGGGAGCTCCAGAGACATATCGAAAGGAAGAAGTTAAACAAAAAGAACCTACGTCAACACCTTGGATGAGTGAGTGGGAAGAATTAAACGATGAAGATTGACTTTCTAAATTTCGACGCATTCGGTTTGGTAGAAATTATTTTCGAAATAATTGCGATATGCTTTGCAGCAGCTATCATCGGTTTCTGTAGAAATGGGAGTAAAATAAAGAAAGGAGAAAATAATCGTGAAAGGTAAAAAGAATGGTGTAACTATCGGTATTATCATTGCTATAATTCTTACACTTCTTATCGGATTGGTGGGCTGTGGTAGTAGCGGTGGTGATGGAAAAAGCACCTGCCGTAATTGTGGCCGCAGCAAGCCCCTTAGTTATGCAGGCTTTTGCTCTACTTGCCAAAAGGGCTTTGAAGAATGGCAAGATAGAACCTACAATGACTAATACTTGCAGTGTGAAGGAGTAAAATGCAATGAAAAGCCCCTGAAAGATCAACTTTCAGGGGCTTTTATTTTGCCTGTTTTACATTGTTGTTCTGGAAATGAAACCTGGATAGGGAAGGGAACAGAGCCTGCTTTAAAAGCAAAATTTACGGCTCACAGCAGGGTTACAGTGCGCCGATCTCCTCTTCGGAAAGGCCGGTGGCTTCACTGATCTGCGAAACAGGAAGTCCCATGGCTTTCAGCTTGGCTGCAGTCTGCAGGGCATTCTGGCGTGCACCTTCTTTCAAACCATCGTCGTGGCCCTCGTAATAGCCGCATTCCGTGTAGACCTTGCGGAATTCGTCATCATTCAAATAGCGGAACAGCATACCTCGCATCTCTCCTTCATGATCGTTCAGGAAAGCGGTCAGGATGTTTTCTTCCTTGCAGGTGCGAATGGCCTCATCGATGGCAGCTTCCAAAGAGAAGCCGGCTGCACACTTTTGACGGATCCGGTGGATCAGAAGACTGTAGTCCTGCAGGGTTTTGCTGCGCTCCAGCATTTTAGCCCCGGAAGGGTAGTTAATGTTGAAGCACTGCACGTTCAGCTCCAGGTCTCCGTGCCCCGGTTCCATGAAACTGTCCGAAAGCCGGAGCGTCTTCTGCTCGGGAAAATCTTGGGTTCCGGTGTAGAATACAAAGAATTCCGGAGAAGGAAGGGGGATCACTTTCCTCGAATAGATTAGATTCTTCGGTACCATTTTACCATAGGTCTTGGCTGCGTACAACAAAAACCGAAGAGGCATATTGGGATTGACCGTAGACTGCTGCTCCACAAAGACGATGAGTTTATCGTCCAGCAGGAAGGAAATATCGTTCTTCTTGCGGTCGAAGATCTCGGTTTCCAAGGTTGTAATTTCAACCTTTGTCTCCGGCCCGTAGTTGGAGCCGGTGACGGCGTTGTAGAGCTCCAGCAGGTGCTCTTTGTCGGAAAAAAGCAGGCGGAATAAGCCGTCCTGGTAGGGCGGCGTGTACTGTGCAGCAGGAGCAGCCGCAGTGGTTGCAGTCTGCGCAGCGGTAGCCAAAGGGGATGCGGTCTGCGTAACGGCAGGGGAGAACACCTGCCGCTGATTTGCGTCATGGATTGTCATAGTGTAATCTCTTAGTCTTTCTACCTCTTGAGCTGTGATGCATCGGGGCGGAGTTGTGCACGATTATAGATTACCATATATTACCAAATTGCGCAAGATGGAATGTAAATAAATGTAAAATTGTACCGACTGTAAAATGGAAGAGCAGTGCTCCGGGATTTTGCGACTGAACCGCATTCTTCTCTCATATAGTAATCTGAGAGATCGAAACAGGAGGGGGAGACTATGGGCAGAAAACGGGAAATGCGCGGTTTCATCTGGATCATTTTGCTTTGTGTTTTGATGATCGCCAGCTATTTGCAGGAGATTTTTGCCGCGGGATCGGCTACAGGTGATACACCGCTGCAGCTGGCAGCCTTTGCGCCGGAGGTGAAGGCGAAGTCTGCCATCCTGCTGGATGCAGGTACCGGTACGATTTTGTACGAGCAGAACAGCCATGAGGCGCTTCCACCGGCCAGCGTCACCAAGGTGATGACCATGCTTTTGGCCCTGGAAGCGGCGGAGCAGGGAAAGGTGTCCCTGGAGGATCCTGTGACCATCAGTCCCAGGGCGGCTTCCATGGGCGGCAGCCAGATGTACATGGAGGCAGGGGAGCAGCACACTCTGGGCGAGCTCCTGAAGGGCATGGCCATGGCCAGCGCCAACGATGCCTGCGTGGCCTGTGCGGAGTTCATCGGGGGCTCGGAGGAGACCTTCGTGGAACTGATGAACAGGCGGGCCAAAGAACTGGGCATGGAGGACACTCATTTCGTCAATACCAACGGTCTTCCGGTGGCGGGACACGTCACCTCCGCATATGATATAGGGATCATGTCCCGTGAGCTTTTGAAGCACGAGGCCGCCCGGGCCTGGTTCACCACCTGGCAGGATACGGTCTCCTTGGGAAAAGCGGGGAAGGAAGTGGAATTCGGCCTGACCAACACCAACCGGCTGATCAAGCTGTATTCCGGGGCGAACGGCATCAAAACCGGCTTCACTCAGGATGCAGGTTACTGCCTGTCCGGCTCTGCCACCCGGGATGGTCTTACCCTCATTGCCGTGGTGATGGGCTGTGAGACCACCGGCGACAGGTGGTCGGAAACCATGCGCCTTCTGGACCACGGGTTTGCCAACTATGAAAGTATCTGCGCTGCGGAGGCGGGCCAGTCCTTCGGCTCTCTGGCTGTGGAAAAGGGCAGGGAGGAGCAGGTGGAAGCGGTCTGCAAAGAGCCTGTGTATTTGCTGCTGGCCAAGGGGCAAAGCGATAAAGTGCAGGTGGAGACCCTTTTGCAGAAATCGGTGAAGGCACCGGTGGCGGCCGGGGATCCGGTGGGTGAGCTTGTGGTCACCCTGGACGGCCGGGAGCTGCAGCGGGTGTCTTTAACCGCTGCCTGTGACGTGCCGAAGGCCTCTTTCGGTCAGATTTTGCAGCGCATGCTGGGCGTATTGCTCTCACCATAGAATCGAGTGTGATCCCATGAAAGAATCTCTCTTCCTGTTTTCCTCCTTTTACAAAGGCGTCTACGCTCAGGAAAAACTGCGGGATGCCGGCATTCGCACCGCACTGAAAAAAGCACCTGTGGAGCTGGCCCGAAGCTGCAGCTACGCACTGTATCTGGCAGCGGAGAAGCTGCCGGAGGCCTCCCGGGTGCTGCGCAGACAGAACATCCTCTGGCTGGGCCGCTACCTGGTGGAGCGGGAAAACAACCGGCTGGTGTACCGCAAAATCAAAGAAAAAGGGCCGCAGATATAGCGGCCCATGCATATCGTTTTAGGGAACAAATTGCAGGAAAAAGCATCAAAAAGTTCCCGAAAACTGCATGAAAAATCCCCTGTCCGGTGGACAGGGGATTTTTGGGTTCTGTAAGATGTGAGTGGCCTTACTTCAGGTTTTCGGGGTTCAGGCCTTCCAGTTCAGGCAGTACGAACAGGCCGTCCTTGCGGATCAGCTTGCCGTCGAACCAGATTTCGCCGCCGCCGTATTCGGGACGCTGAATGTTGACCAGATCCCAGTGGATGGCGCTCTTGTTGCCGTTGTCGCAGGCTGCATAGGCCTGGCCGGGGGTCAGGTGGAAGGAGCCGCAGATCTTTTCGTCGAAGAGGGTGTCGCCCATGGGGGTCAGGATGTAGGGGTTCAGACCGAAGGAGAATTCGCCGAAGTAGCGGGCGCCTTCGTCGGTGTCCAGAACGCGGTTCAGCACAGCGGTGTTGCTGGAGGTGGCGTTGACGATCTTGCCGTTCTTGATTTCGAACACGATGTTTTCGTGACGAACGCCGCCGCCCACTGCGTTGGTGTTGTAGGAGATCACGCCGTTCATGGAGTCGCGGACGGGAGCGGTGTACAGTTCACCGTCGGGAATGTTGCGCTTACCGTCGCACTTGATGGCACCCATGCCTTCGATGGAGAATTCCAGTTCGGTGCCGGGGCCGACGATGCGGACGTGGTTGGTCTTTTCGATCAGTGCTGCCAGGGGATCCATGGCCTTGGACATCTTGTCGTAGTCTACGGTGCAGACGTCGAAGTAGAAGTCTTCGAAGGCTTCGCGGCTCATGTTGGCCTGCTGGGACATATAACCGTTGGGGTAACGCAGAACGGCCCACTTGGTGTTGTTGACGCGCTGGTTCTGAACGGGCATCATGGTGCGGTTGTAGATGGCCTGGTTTGCAGCGGGAACATCAGCAAATTCGGTGCGGCCTTCCATGGCACGGATGGAGATGTAAGCGTCCATTTCCTTCATGCGCATCAGTTCGGATTCCATCATGATCTTGACCTGTTCTTCGGTGCAGTGCATGATGATTTCGCGGGATACGGTGGTGTCGCGGATGTCCACGAAGGGGAGGCCTTCAGCAGCGTATGCTTCCTTGATCAGCTGCTTTGCGAAGGGAGTGGCGGACTGGCCGTCATAAGTGATGAGGATGCGCTCGCCCTTCTGCAGGCGGCAAGCGTAATTGATAACCTGATTGGCAAGCTTTTTAATTCTTTCGTCCATCATTGGTCTCCTTTTTGTATGTCTTCTGGGGGAAACGGCCTCGCCGGACGCTTCCAACTATATATTATAGCACAGGGGTTCCACAATTTGTAATAGTATTTGCAAATTGATTGTGAAAATTGGGTCGAAAGCAAGAGAAATATGACATTTTCTTAGCAACTCACCAACTTTCGATTGAGAGTGATATAATATATCGGATAAAGATCCATGGAGGGCACACCATGAAGCATATTTTTGTACTGAATCCGGTGGCAGGGAAGGGCAAAGCAGAGAAGGTTCTGCTGCCCAGGATCATCGAAGCCGCCAAGAACGCAGGGATCAATTACGAGATCCATAGAACCATCAATGTGGGCGAAGCCACTACATACGTACGCAGCAAGTGCGAAGAGGAACCGGGCGAAGCTCTGCGGTTTTATGCTGTGGGCGGCGACGGCACCATCAGCGAGGTGGTGAACGGTCTGGTTGGCTTCGAAAACGCGGAAATGGCCGTGATCCCCTCCGGCAGCGGCAACGATTTCTGCCGTATGTTCGGCTCCAACAAGGACTTTTTGAATCTGGACAAGCAGTTTAACGGCACTTCTCGCGCGGTGGACCTGATTTGTTACAACGGCCGCTATTCCGTCAATATGCTGAACATCGGTCTGGACTGCGCCGCGGCGGAGAAAATGGCCTATTACAAGGAGAATACGGTGCTGGGCGGTACCGCTGCCTACGTTGCCGGTCTTCTGAATGTGGTGATCAAAAACGCCGGTGCCAAGCTAAAGATCCGGCTGGATGACGGCCGGGTATTCGACGAAGAATTTACGCTGCTGGCCATCGGAAACGGTGCGTTCTGCGGCGGAGGTTTCAAGGGCGTGCCCAATGCCCACGTGAACGACGGCCTGCTGGATGTGAGCATGATCCGCAAGGTGACCCGGCTGGATTTCCTGCAGCTGGTGGGCAAGTATCATAACGGAACCCATCTGGACAGCAAGCTGGTGCAGAAGAAAGATCTGGTCACTTACGCCCAGTGCAAGTCTCTGGTGCTGCACACGGAACCCGGAACCCCCATTTGCTGCGACGGCGAGATCCTCCACGAAGAGGAACTGCAGATCGATCTGATCCCCCAGGCTCTGCGGTTTGTGGTGCCTCAGGGCTGTGAAGACGCTCTGGTGCTGGATGGGGCAGAAGCACCTGCGGCAGAATAAACGGGGCCTTCTGCGAAAAGAACTGCACGGAAAAGCGATACTGGAAAGTAAAGAAAAAGACATTGCATAGATGCGGGCCGCTGTGGTAAAATCATACCCAGCGGCCCTTGTGATTTTAGGGAGGCACTCGAATCGGGAGACGTATCGAAGCGGTCATAACGGGGCTGACTCGAAATCAGTTAGGCAGCAATGCCACGTGGGTTCGAATCCCACCGTCTCCGCCAAAGAAAAACAGACACCATCCGGTGTCTGTTTTTCTTTTTGGCTTCGACGGCTCGGTGAGAATCCACCGGTTCGTCGGAGCAGCCGCGCCGCCGCGACAGGCGGGGCGGACTGCGGAGTCTCGAGCACGAAGGCCCGGCCGCAGAAGGGCAGAGCCGCCCGGGGCGGCCGGCCGGGCCGAGAGCGCAGAGTATCCCACCGTCTTTGTCAAACATAAATTGCTTTATCCCCGGAATCTCTATGAATGGTCCACTTTTTTCGTTTTTTTGAAAATAGTGCACCCGAATTCGACAACAATCGACAAATTTCGACACGAAAAAGGGCGTGAAAGTGCAATTCCACCTCGAAAAAGCATGAATTCCTGATTTTTTCTCAAATTTGTTTTGCATTGTGAAACTTTTGATTCACTTTTTTGCGTTTTTTCAAAATAAAGGACCATACTCCCGATTGTATTGACATTGGTACATTTGGAATGGAACCTTCAATTTTTCAGCTGCGCCGCCGCGAGGTGGCGCGTATTTTTTCGCCCGTTTTGCATAAAGTACTGCAGAGGTGATTTGAATGAAACATTGGAAAACTTACGCGTTCTGGATCCTGATGACCGAAGCCGTAGGAGTACTCTCCGGCTGGATCACAAAAGACGGCACAGCTTTATACAATGCGACGGTCGAGCAGCCGCCCTTGTCGCCGCCGTCTGCAGTATTTCCGATCGTCTGGGGTATTCTGTACGCACTGATGGGCATCGGTGCCGCCCGCATTTATCTGGCACCGGATTCCGACAGCCGAAACCGCAGTCTGGTGCTGTATTTCGGGCAGCTGGCCTTCAATTTTTTCTGGAGCCTGTTGTTCTTCAATCTGCAGGCCTTCGGCATCGCCTTCTTCTGGCTGATGACTTTGTGGGTGATGATCATCCTGATGATTTTGACCTTCCGGAAGGTGGATCGACCCGCCGCCTGGATGCAGATCCCGTACGTGCTGTGGGTGACCTTTGCCGCCTATCTGAATTTCGGCGTGTGGATGCTCAACTGACCGGGGCAGGGGAGACTGCAAGTCTGCCGCCCGCGTATTTTGCACCGCGCCCACGGTCTTTTCCGCAACTTTGCGGAATCTTGTGTTGTGAACTCATCACCGATGTGGTAAAATTTTAGAATAAACTATCGCTTATACAAGATAAGGTGATGAAAAATGAAACGAATTGCTTATTTTAACGGTAAGATCGGAGATTATGAGGAACTTGTGATTCCTTTTTCCGATCGTTCTATCTTTTTTGGCGACTCCATTTATGAAGCCGTCCTGGTTCTGGACCACAAGCCGTTCACCCTGGACCTCCATCTGGACAGACTGTATAACAGCTGCGCTCTGACCGAGATCCGGTTCGAAATGACCCGCGAAGATCTGAAGAAGGAGATCGATAAGTTGCTGGCCGTTTCCGACATGGGCTGCATCATGCTGTACCTGCAGGTGACCCGCGGCAACGCTCCCCGCAAGCACGAGTATCCCGCAAACGCAACGCCCAACCTGCTGATGTACACCTCCGCTTTCAATCTTCCTCCCAAAGACAAGAGAGCTTCTCTCCTGAGCATGGAAGACCTGCGGTTCCAGTACTGCAACATCAAGACCACCAATCTGCTGCCCAACGTGTTCGCAGCCCAGAAGGCCACCGCTTCCGGTGCAACCGAGGCGCTGTTCCACAGAGGCGACCGGGTCACCGAAGCCGCCCACAGCAGCATTCTGATGATCAAGGACGGCACCGTCGTTATGCCTCCTCTGGATAACCTGATCCTGCCCAGCATCACCCGTGCTGTGATCCAGCAAATCTGCGAAGAGGCCGGCATTCCCGTGGATGTGCGCATCTTCACCGTGGACGAGCTTCTGGCCGCTGACGAAATCATGCTCTGCAGCACCACCAAGAACGTGATCTTCGTTTACGAAGTGGACGGCAAGCCCGTGGGCGGCAAGGATGCAGCCCTGCGCGACACCATCCAGAGCCGCTTCGCCGAAAAGATCTTCGAAGAAACCGGCGTCCGCTTGTAAATCCGTTTTTTTCGTGAAAGGAACAACACTCCAATGAATACGCAGAAAATCAACCAGATTTTGCAGGAAACCGCTTATGTTAAGACTGCCGGCAGCGCAGAAGAAAAGCGCTGTGCCGAGTATCTTGCCGCACAGTGTGAAGCTCTGGGCCTGGCTCCCGTAATGGAAACCTACGCTCTGCCCATGTACAACACCACCGAAGCCAAGCTGGTGGTAGCCGGCAAGGAATACGAATGCAAGGGCTACTACAACGCAGGCTGCGGCACCGTCAAGGCGCCTCTCTATTACATGCCCAACGAAAATCCCAAGAGCTGGGAAAAGTGCGAGGGCAAGATCGTCATGCTGGACGGCAACATCGACTACTGGAAGTATCTGGACCTGCTGAAAAATAAGGCTCTGGGCTTTATCATCGCCACCGGTAACGCCAACTTCCCCGACCGCGATGTGGATCAGAGAGAACTGTATTTCCTCACCGACGAAGAACGGATCCCCGCTGTTACCATCAATGTGAAGGATGCCATCGAAATCGTTTCCAAGGGCTGCGGCGATGCGGAACTGACCCTGCAGCAGGAGGTTTCCGAAGGCATTTCCCACAACATCATCGTGGACCTGCCCGGTAAGGCCGGTCTCACCGCAGAGGGAAAGCATGCCGGCGAATACGTTCTGTTCTCCGCTCATTACGACTCCACTCCGCTGTCCTTCGGTGCTTACGACAACATGAGCAGCTGTATCGCACAGCTTCACATCGCTGAAAAACTGGCTCCTCTGGCCGCTGCCGGAACGCTGCAGACCGGTGTCCGTTTCCTGTGGTGCGGCGGCGAAGAACGGGGCCTGCTGGGCTCCCTGGCCTATTGCAAAGACCATAAGGCCGAGCTGGACCGGTGCCGCCTGAACATCAACCTGGATATGCTGGGCTGCATCATGGGCAAGTTTGTGGGCTTCACCAGCAGTGACGCTTCCAAGGATTACCTGGTGCAGACTGCGGAAGAACAGGATTTCACTCTGGGGTCCGCTGTGATGATCCGTTCCAGCGATCAGAACGCCTTTGCGGATCAGGGCGTGCCTTACGTCACTTTCGCCCGCTATGCACCGGCTAACGCTGCAGCCATCCACTGCCGCTACGACACTCTGGATGTGATGTCCGCAGACAATCTGCTGGCTGAGTCCGAGTTCATCGGCGCTTACACCGAAAAGATGGTCACTGCCGCTGAGTTCCCCTTTGCCCGGGAACTCACCGACAAGATCAAGAACGACATTGAAGTGTATTTCCGCCGCAAGAGAAAGTAAGCCGACTGCGCAGAGTAAAAAGCACAAGCGAACAGTGAAAAACTGACAAAAAAGAAGCACCTGCATTCCTCAAAAGGGGAAGCAGGTGCTTTTGATTTTACATAAAAGAGTGATTTTACCGGTCCAGCTTGAACTTGTGCAGGCGGTCTGCGGGGTTCACGAAGCAATCGAAGCGGACCGCTTTGCCGGTGAGGGAATGGTCCGGTTTGAGCCCGGCTAAGTAAGGACCTTTGGGCGGCCGCTTGATGATCAGCTTTTTGGGGCAGGTCTTCATGGCGGCCAGAAGAAGGGCGGTTTCATCGTCGCAGGGGATCTCCAGCTTCTGGATCATCTGCAGTTTTTTCTTCACCAGTGAGCTTTTCTGGCGGGCAGGGAACATGGGGTCCAGCAATACCACGTCGGGGGCGGCCAGGGCGGTCATGGCAGCGGTGCTGTCTTCGTTGCGAAGGTCCATGCGAGCTGCAATTTCAGCCAGTTCGGGGATTTCGGCGGCGCGGTGCAGAGCATCCTGCAGCAGAGCGAAAATCACGGGATTGCGCTCGTAGAGGGTCACGTGGAAGCCGGCTGCGGCCAGCAGGAAGGAGTCCTCACCCAGACCGGCGGTGGCATCGATGACGGTGAGGGGAGCGGCCGTCACAGAATCGGCAGGCGCGGATACAGCGGCTGCTGACTGTTTGGATTTGATACGGGCAGCTTTCACCAGAAGCTCGCCGGAAAGGTTGGAAGGTTTCATGCGGGGCAGAAGGCGGGTGAAATCGCCGCGCAGAGTCTGTCCGTCGCTTTCCAGATAGAGTCCGCTATCGTCGCGGCAGAGGGTGAGCCCCTCAGCGACAGGTAGACAAGTACCCGGCGTTTGTAGGGCAGAAAGATCCAGCGTGCCCGGTGTTTGCTGGGCAGTCAGTTGTTCCAGATGGGATGTGTTCATCGTACTTCCTCAAATTGCAGTTCTGCGCCGGATTCCTCCCGGGCGCGGGAGTCCATTTCCACCAGGTCGAAGATCTTGGGGTCGCGCAGCAGGTGCTTCCAGGCGGTGTAGGTGGCGCGGACGAAACGGGGATCCAGTTCCATGTGGTCTTCGATGAGAGGGCAGCGGTAGGGCAGGTCCGGGTCGTTGTTGCGCACCAGGAAGAAGAAGCCGTCCTCGGTGATGTGAGGCAGCAGGGGGTAGGTGCGGCACTGCAGGGGGCGCTTTTCGCGAGGGCAGTGGGGCGGAGTCTGGCAGCGGACGAAATAGAGATTGCCCACCCAGGAATCGGGGAATTCGTAGTCTTCGGCCCGCTCTACGGTCCATTTCAGCCAGGGGTCTTTTTTATCGTGGATCTTTTCTTCGCCGGGATAGAGGTAGATGCCCAGGGTGCCGTCGTCTTCCAGGGAAGGGTCGGCCAGCAGGGCACCGTCGGCATCGCAGGAAGCGGCGGGGCAGAGCAGAGCGCCGTCGGCATCGGTTTCAGCGGAGAAGGGGAAGCCGTCGGAGCCGCCGCAGCAGCAGGCGGCGTTGCAGAGAGCGCCGCAGTCGTAAGGAACGGGGCTGACGCGGTCCAGCAGACGGTAGATGGCTTTCCAGGTACGTTTTTTGATGGTGCTTTTCATGGGGAAAAGTCCTCGCTTTACAAATGTTTGGGATAATAGTATTCTATTGGATAGAAGGAAAAGTGTCAATCGAGGGAACTTCGGGAAGAGAAAAATTATGACAATGTATGACGAAACCTTACGCGAATTGAAAGAAAAAGTGCTGCGGCAGAAGCAGCTTTCGGCCATGCTGAAAGAACTGTACCGGCAGCAGGAAGAATACAGCATCCAGGCAACGGACCTGGAAGAAATGATGGAGAAAGAGCAGGCGGATGTGGACCGGCTTACGGGAAACAGCCTGGCCGCTTTTTTCTACGAAGTTTTAGGCAAGCGGGGAGAAAAGCTGGCGCAGGAAGAACGGGATGCTCTGGCAGCCCGGGTGAAGTACGAAAGTGCTTACAAAGAACTGCAGGCCGTGCAGAAAGAGATCCGGCAGTACGAAGAAGAACTGGACAGTCTGCAGGGAAGTGCTAAGCAGTACGAGAAGGCGCTGGAAGAGAAGAAAGCGGCCCTTCGGGCCGCCGGAAGCCCTGCCGGCCAGCAGCTGCTTCGCATGGAAGAGCAGGTCACCGGGCTGAAAGCGCAGAAACATGAGGTGCAGGAAGCCCTGGAAGCCGGGAACGAAGCGCTGGACACCGCATATCAGGTGGCAGAGGAACTTTCCACTGCGGCAGATTGGGGCGTTCTCGATATGTTCAACGGCGGACTCGTCACGGACCTGGTGAAGCACAGTCATCTGGATGAAGCCCAGGCGCTGATCGAACTGCTGCAGTCTCAGCTGCGGGCCTTCCGGACGGAGCTGGCGGACGTGCCGGCCCAGAGCACCTTCCAGGTGAACATCGCCGGGTTCCTGCGGTTTGCGGACTACTTCTTTGATGGTCTGTTTGCAGACTGGACCGTGCAGCAGCACATCCGGGATTCGCAGGCACAGGTGGGCACGGTGATCGAACAGATCCGGCGCACTCTGGAACGGCTGGAATCTCTGGAAAATACCCTGCAGACCAAGCGGGAAGAATTGGAAAAACGCATCGCCGAACTGGCGGAGGAGGAATAAAAATGGAACTGACAAAGGATATCTTACAGTACATCGACGACCATAAGCAGGAAGCCTTCGACCTTTTGGTGGAACTGGCCCAGATCCCCGCACCTTCCAATCAGGAAGAAAAGCGGGCTGCCTTCATCAAGGACTGGCTGGAAAAGCAGGGGGCAGAAGGCGTTTACATCGACGAAGCTCTGAACGTGATCTGGCCCGTGGGCTGCACGGAAAGCGATGCGATTGCCGTTTACATGGCTCACACGGATGTAGTGTTTCCGGACCTGGAACCCCTGCCCCTGAAGATCGAGGACGGCTGGATTTGCTGCCCCGGCGTGGGTGACGACACAGCCAACGTGGTGGCTCTCCTGATGGTGGCCAAATACATCGCCGAAAACAAGATCGTTCCCAAAGAAAAGGGCCTGCTGCTGGTGGCAAACTCCGGTGAAGAGGGCCTGGGAAACCTGAAGGGCTCCCGCAAGATCGTGGAGGATTTCGGCAAGCAGATCGTGGAGTTTACTTCCTTTGACGGCGGTGGTTCCTTTGCCGTGAACAAAGCCGTTGGTTCCAAGCGTTACAAGGTTACCGTGCGCACCGAGGGCGGCCATTCTTACAGCCGTTTCGGCAACCGCAATGCCATCGCCTATCTGTCTTCCCTGATCAGCGCCCTGTACGATATGAAGGTGCCCGAAAAGGGCAAGACCACCTACAACGTGGGCACCATCAGCGGCGGCACCTCCGTCAATACCATCGCTCAGCACTGCGAAATGCTGTACGAAGTCCGTTCCGACGAGCTGGACTCTCTGAAACTGATGGAGCAGCACTTTATGGCAGCCGTTGAATTTTACCGCACCAAGGGCATCGACGTGGAAGTGGAGCTGGTGGGCGACCGCCCCTGCGCCGCCAATGTGGACCCTGTGCAGCAGAAGGCTCTGCAGGACCGCGTGGCCGGGTATATTCAGGAATATTACGGACAGGAGATCAAGTTCACTTCCGGATCCACCGACTGCAACATTCCCTTCAGTGTGGGCATTCCCTCCATCTGCTACGGCTGCTACGAAGGGAAGGGCGGCCACACCCGCGAAGAAGCGGTGAAGATCGACAGCCTGTACCCCGGCCTGAAGGTGGCCTTCGCATCCATTTTGTACCACTTTTAGTCAGCGCCTGCGGCGAAGTGCGGCGGGCCTTTGCGCTCCGCGCGGTGCAGCGGCTTGTGCGCTTCGCGCAGCAATTTTGCAGTTATGAATATTTTAGACGTACTGAAACTTTTTTTCACACACAAAGACTTTTTACCGCCGGCAGACCAGCTGCCCGGCACGCTGTTTACTCCGCTGCACATTGTATTTGCAGTGCTTCTGACGGTTTGCACCGTGCTTCTGACCAAGTGGCTCAGCAAGAAGAGCGAGAGCCTCATCCGGAAGGTTTTCTTCGGCATCTGGGTCTGGATGGTCCTGTCGGAAGCGGCAGTGATCCTCTGGGAAACCTACTGCGGTGCCGATGTCTGGTTCGAACTGACCGGCAATCTTCCCCTGTATCCCTGCAGCGTGTTCCTCTATGCCATGCCCATGGTGCTCTGGGGAAAAGGCTGGCTGCGGGAGGCCGGCTGCGGCTACATCTGCACTGTGGGCCTGGTCGGCGGGCTGATCAATTTCGTGTACCCGGCCAATGTGCTGGGAACGTACTCCTGCCTGTCTTTTGCGGGGATGCGGTCCCTGCTGTACCATGGCAGCATGGTGCTTTGCGCCCTGGTGCTGCTGGTTTCCGGACTTCACAGCTTCCGCTGGAAGGGGACTGAACTGGCCGCTGCAGAACGGCAGAAGGGCGCGGCTGCATCAAATTCCGGCGCAGCCGCAAAGCAGCAAAACGGCGCGGCTGCATCAAATCTCCGCGCAGCCGCTCGGCAGCCCCAAAATGCGGCTGCATCAAATCTCCGCGCAGCCGCCGGCCCCAAACTCTGGCACCTGCTGGTTCCTGCCATCCCGTGCCTGCTGGTTTCCATTCCGGCCAATCTGGTGAACTTCGTGCTGGTGCCCAATGCGGACTATATGTTCTTCAAACTGGAATCCTTCTTCCTGGCACCTCTGGGAGCCGTGCTGCCCAAGTGGTTCACGGTGCTCATCATGTACATCGTGTACCTGGCCGCCAGCACCGGTCCGTACCTGCCCGGCTGGCTGAAAGCACAGAAGGAGCGAGTATGATCAAAGCTTTAATTTTCGACCTGGACGGCACTCTGCTGACCGGTCAAAAACAAATCGCGGAAAGCTCGCGCGAAGCCCTGAAACGTTGTCGTGAGAAGGGGATCCGCGTTTTTGTCGCTACTGCCCGCGCGCCCATGCTGGACAAAATGCTGGGCTGGGGTCCGGAGACCATGGCTCTTTTCGATGGAGGCATTTTCTGCAACGGCTCCTGCGAAAAAGTGGGGGAGGAAGCCTTCTACCACTATATCGATGCGGAGGCTGTGCGTATTTGCCTGGAAGAAGCAGCCCAATACCCCGATCTGCAGATAGCGCTGCACCTGACCGGAGATCTGCACGCTTTCAATCACCATTTGCCCGATGAACTTCTGGGCCCCTGGGGTCTGGAACGCCGGGAGGCGTTGCAAATACTGGATCTTCCGGATGCGGATGTTGCCGGACAGGCGATCAAAATTCTGCTTTACCATAACTATCTGATTGGTAACCGCCAGTTGCTGCCGGAGGGTCTTTTTGAGACGCTCCGCGTCCGCTGTGCCGGCCGTGCTGCCCTCCATTTGCTGGATAAGGGGAAGACCATCCAGGTGGTTCCTCTGGGCGTAGACAAAGTAAGCGGCATTGAAAAAGTACGCCTTGTCCTGGGTTTGCAGCCGGAGGAAATCGCCGTCTTTGGCGATGATTTCAACGATCTTGATATGCTTCGCACCTATCCGAACAGCGTGGCCATGGGCAACGCCGAAGAGGCGGTAAAGGCCGCCGCCCGGTTCGTCACCAGGACCAATGACGAAGACGGCATCGCCTACGCTCTGACTGAACTTTTGCAAATACTCTAAGCACGGTGGCGTCGGACTGAAATGAAGGCGCCGCCGATGCTGAATCCGGCGGCGCTGTAATGGCGGCGCTTCCCAATTTCCCGCGCCGCCCGAAAGGACTTCCTATGATCCGACATCCGTTTCCGCCCCTGTGCGACGAAAACTCCAAAGTGCTTGTGCTGGGCAGCTTTCCTTCGGTGAAATCCCGGGAACAGCAGTTTTTCTACGGCCATCCCCAGAACCGTTTCTGGAAGGTGATCGCCGCCGTTTTTGAGCGGCCGGTGCCTGCCACCATCGAAGAGAAACGGGCGCTGCTGCTGGGCTGCGGCATCGCGGTCTGGGACGTGATCGCCAGCTGCGACATCACGGGCAGCTCCGACAGCTCCATCAAAAATGTGACCGCCAACGATCTGCGGCAGATCCTGGACCGGGCCGATATCCGGCAGATCTTCGTCAACGGCAAAACTGCGGAAAAGTATTACAACAAGTACATCC
The DNA here is from genome assembly GCA_015058215.1 of Clostridiales bacterium. Lineage (GTDB taxonomy): Bacteria > Bacillota > Clostridia > Peptostreptococcales > Anaerovoracaceae > SIG262. Next base: position 2,118 of record SVCU01000007.1, on the reverse strand, counting down.
GCCCGGTGCTGGGGCGCGATGCCGTCTGCCTGCCGTCCACTTCGCCGGCCAACGCCGCCTGGAGTCCGGAGCGCCTGACGGAAGCCTGGATGCAGGTCCGCCTGGCCGCCGGTGAAGCCATTGAAAACGCGTCAGCAGGTTCGCCGGGCCGCCGGTAAAGCCATTGAAAACGCGGCAGCAGGTCCGCCTGGCCGCCGGTAAAAAGAAAGGACACACCATGAAGGATTATCTGCATAAAGTGCAGTACCATGAAACGGATAAAATGGGAATCACCCACCACTCCAATTATGTCAAATGGATGGAGGAAGCCCGCATCGATTTCCTGGACCAGATCGGCTTCGGTTACGCCAAACTGGAGGCGGACGGCATCGTTTCGCCGGTGATCGGACTGGAATGCAAGTACAAGCACAGCACCACTTTCGATGACACGGTGCGCATCCGGGTGTGGGTGGAGGAGTTCAAAGGGGTGAAGCTGGTGATCGGCTACACGATGGAGTTGGAACCTGCAGCCGGCGATGCACAGGAGCCGGGAGAATTCGTCTGCGAAGCACGGTCCGAGCATTGCTTCCTGAGCAAGGACGGGCGGCCGGTGATCCTGAAAAAGCAGTTCCCGGAGCTGGACCGCGCCCTGCGCGAACTGGCCGAAAACTACCGCGCAATGCGGTAGTTTTTTGTGCAATGATAAAACGGGATCCATTTAAACACATTGACAGAAAAGTTAAATCTGGTATAATATAATTGCAACTAAATGTTAGTTGCAAACAAAAGGGGTTGTTTTACATCGGGAATAGGGAGCAAAAGGAGGGTATATGGGAAACCAAATCGAGAAGGCAAAGGCCAGGCTCAGGGTGGTTCCGACTGATTACACATATTCGGAACTGAAAGGTCTGCTGAAAAGCCTGGGGTACGATGAACTGAGCAGGGGGAAAACGTCCGGCTCAAGGGTGTGCTTTATGAAGGGTGATTGCAAAATCATTTTGCATAAACCGCATCCGGGAGACCAAATGAAGCGGGCCGCCGTGCGCCAGGTGAAAGAATATCTGGAAGGGAAAGGAGAATTGTAATGGGCAGCATATTGAAATACAAAGGCTACTTTACCAAAATCGAATATGATGTCGAAGACAAGATCCTCTACGGAAAGATCGAAGGCATCAAAGACCTGGTCACCTTCGAAAGCGAGTCGGCCGCTCTGGTCGAGCAGGAATTTCACAAGGCAGTGGACGATTACCTGGAACTTTGCAAAGAACTGAATCAGGAGCCAGATAAAGTCTACAGCGGCACTTTCAATGTGCGCGTGGAACCGGAGCTGCACCGTGCCGCGGCCATGGAAGCTCTGAAGAGCGGAACTACCCTGAACAACACGGTGGAGCAGGCTCTGCGGGAATATATCGAGCGGCTGCACAAAACTGCGAAAAAAGCCATGTCCTACAGCAATGTGGATCTTGCAGCGGAGCCGGCTTTACTCCGAGATGAAGATCGAAAGTAAGCGCTAAAATGAAAACCTGGGCAAAGACCTGGAGCAACATGCATGAAATGAAACAAAGAAAAAACTACCGCGCAATGCGGTAGTTTTTTGTTAGGGAAAGGACGACTTATCGCATAGCGATCTCGGATTTCCTCCATTTGTATGAAGTTTTTGCTTGGCACGCAAAAACTTCAGTAAAATGTATGTATTTGGGGGCCAAAACGAAAAAAATACATACAAAATTGCTGCGTTTCCGCCTCAAAATGGATAAAACCGAAGAAAAACCAGGCAATTTCCAGTAAAAAGGAGCCAAATCCATGTGCAAATGGGGATTTTTTACTGGAAATTGGCTAAAAATGGGCGAAATGAAGGCGGATCGGGCAAAATCGTGTCGAAGAATTTGGCTGGGACACAAAAACTTCGACATGGCGAACTGGGGCGAGCGCTGCGAGCCAGAGCGACGCTGTGCCCCGGGGAAGCACGGCACACGGAGCGACGCTGTGATTCCGATGCTGTGCGGCGAGCCAAGGTGACGCCGGAACCAGAACCCCTTTACCGGCGCCGACCCGAAAAAGTGCCAACCGGCGCCACAGAAAAGCTCTACGCAGAATTACCATTTTTTTGAAATGGGGGGGGCAACTGGTAATTGAGTT
>SVCU01000006.1 GCA_015058215.1 Clostridiales bacterium | reverse complement strand
GAGAGGAATTTGAACAGCATCCCATGTATCTGCCGCTTGCGGAACTGTTCATGGAAAAAGATATTGCCTACAGCTATGAGGAGTATCTGGATCATCTGGCCCTGATCGATGATTATTGCGCGAGCCATGAAAGCTACTCTGTCAAAAAGAATAGAGCCTATCCCTTCCGCAATATCCAGATCCACATCCACGAGGGGAATTGGGCACTCATTTCCAAGAGCAAGGCTCCGGCCATACACTTCGTCATCCACAATCCGCAGCTGCGAAATGCACTGGAAAACATGGTCATTCCGGTATTTAAGGAAGATGATGTACAATAATAGGCAAGCTCCTGACATAAAACCAATGCCCCATCTCAATACTGAGCTGCACTCCAAAAGTTAGACACTTTTAGAGGTACATATGCCCCTGTTCGTACACTCATAATTGATGTTGCAATAAAAAACCCGGACCGCATATGCGGTTCGGGTTTTGTTTTTCGTTTTTGATCACCTTCAGGCGATCCGCTGCAAGCCATGCTTGCTTTATGCGTTGGCCTTGGCCTTTTCGAAATCGTCCTGAATTTCCTTGGAAGGTGCAGCGGTCAGCAGGGAGACCACTACGATGAAGATGCAGGAAACGATGAAGGCGGGCAGCAGTTCGTAGATGCCGAACACACCGCCCATGGGCTTCAGCAGCAGCTTCCAGATGAAGACCATAGCACCGCCGCTGACCATACCGGCCAGAGCACCCCAGCGATTGATGCGCTTCCAGAACAGGGAGAAGATCATCAGAGGACCGAAGGTGGCACCAAAGCCTGCCCAAGCGAAGGATACGATGGTGAAGATCACCTGGTTGTTTTCGTCGGAAGCCAGGATGGCACCTACGATAGCGACCAGCAGCAGGGTGATTCTGGTGGCCCAGAGAACCTGCTTGTCATCGGCATTCTTCTTTGCAGGGGCAAAGATGTTCTTGGACAGAGCGGATGCGGCAATCAGCAGATAGGAGTCAGAAGAGCTGATCACGGAAGCCAGGATGCCGGCCATGACCAGACCTGCCAGCAGAGGAGGCAGGAAGCTTTCGGACATCAGGATGAAGATGTTTTCAGAATCGCTGGAAGTGGTCAGAGCATCGGGGAATACGGTACGGCCGATCAGACCGATGAAAATTGCAGCAGCCATAGCGATCACCACCCAAACGGTTGCAATGCGGCGGGAACGCTTCAGCTCAGCGCCGTCACGGATGGCCATGAAGCGCAGCAGGACCTGAGGCATACCGAAGTAACCCAGACCCCAGGCCATGCAGGAAGCCACGGACAGCAGGCTGTACTTGCCGGCTTCGCCGAACTGGGGCTGACCATTGATGATCTGCTGTACGCCATTTTCGGTGACAGGGGTTGCAATGCCGAAGAATTCCAGGAAACCGGGAATGCTCTTTGCGTTTTCGGCAACGGCACCGATGCCGCCGGCATGGACCACGCCCAGCACCATGATCACGGTCAGGGCGAAGATCATAACGATGCTCTGCATGAAGTCGGATGCGCTTTCTGCCAGGAAACCGCCCAGCAGGGTGTATGCCAGAACGAAGATGACGCCCAGGATCATTGCGGTCTGGTATTCCAGGCCGAAGAGGGTACTGAACAGCTTACCGCAGGTAACGAAGCAGGAAGATGCGTAGATGGTGAAGAAGACGATGATGAACAGTGCGGACACGGTCATGATGATCTTCTTGTTTTCACGGAAACGATTGCTGAAGAAATCGGGCAGGGTGATGGAGTCGTTTGCCACCACGGAGTAGCTGCGAAGTCTTCTGGAAGTGATCAGCCAGTTCAGGTAAGTGCCCACGGCCAGACCGATGGCAGTCCAGGCAGCGTCTGCGAGACCGCACCAGTAGGCAACGCCGGGGAGACCCATCAGCAGCCAGCCGCTCATGTCGGAAGCTTCAGCACTCATTGCGGTGACCCAGGGACCCAGGGAACGACCGCCCAAAAGATATGCATCAGTACTCTTATTGGCCTTCTTCATGTAAGCCAGACCGATCCCGATGACGGCTGCCATGTAGACAACCATGGAAATCATGATCTGTACAGATTTGGAATCCATTTATGTACCTCCAAATAATAGTATTTTTTTGTGACCAAAATAGTTTATCACAACGTTAAGAAAATGTACAGAAAAAAAGGGTGGAATCCGACAGTTTTTTCCTGTTTTCCACCCTTTTTCCCTTTTTTTGCTCAATTCTGGCCCAAAATCTGATTTGGATCCACCGTTACGTCATCCTTCCAAACTTCCAGATGCAGATGGTCCGGATCGCCGCTTTCGAAGAGCGCGGTGCGCCCCACCTTCCCGATGACCTGACCGGCTTCCACTTCGTCCCCTTCTTCTGCCGTATCCTTCCGGTCCAGATTGCAGTATCGGGTCTTGTAGCCGTCGCTGTGAGCCACCACCACGGTAACTCCCAGGCGATCATCTTCGTATACCTGGGTCACGATGCCTGCCGCCACAGTTTTCACAGGCGTTCCTTCCTCCGCTGCCAGATCCAGCCCCTCGTGGGTCACATACTGCTGCAGCGTTTCCGAATAGACCAGTTCATCGGCGAAGTACCCCTTCAAAACGGTCCCGTTCTCCACGGGGAGGTGCAGTTCTTCCCCGGTGCTGCCTTCCGGCTCTCTGCCGTCCTCCCCGGTATCGGTGTCCTTACTGTCCACCACGGGAACGGGACGGGTCACGGTCTGATCGACAGGATCCTCGTCCAGTCCGGTTTCCCCCAGTTCTTTTTGGGTGCCCACATCGATCTTCTGGCCCGGGTCTTCGCCCTCCGGCAGTGGTTCATTTCCCGCAGCCAAAACCGCTGCCAGAAGCACCAGCATCCCCGCTGCCAGGAACATGCCGCCCAGGAGCCCCTTCGTTTTCTTCTTCGTTTCCTTTCCCTTTACCAGGGAATCGTTATTTTCCATGCGCATTGCCGCAACCTCCCTTTTGTTCAATCGGTTCGTACAGCAATAGTCTTTCCGCATTTGCTGTTCTTCATACGAAATTCACAGAGCTCCGGCGGCAGCATCCGCCGTGAAATTTTGCGGCAGCGCTTGTATGTCCATTGCTTTTTCAAAGGAAAGCGCGTATAATTTATATGTTATGAACGACTTTTTAGGAGGTAGAAATATGTCTCAGTTCCTTATGGCCCAGCCCAACGGCCGTGTCGTTGGCGGCAAAGACAAAGTATTCGAAATCAGCGGCAAAGCAAAGGCCGCCATTGCTAAATACGGCAAGGAACCCGTTTCCAATGCCACCATCGGCGCGATCATGGACGACGATGGCAACCTGGTAGTGCTCTCCTCCGTTCTGGAAGTACTGCGCAGCCTGTCCCCCGAAGATTATGCCGAATATGCTCCCCCCGCAGGCCTCCCCGCCTATCTGGACTACGCAAAGCAGGCCGTTTTCGGCAAGTACAGACCGGAAGCCTTCATCGCCGCAGCGGCTGCTCCCGGCGGTACCGGCGCTCTGCGCAATGCCGTCAGCCTGTACACCTGCCCCGGCGATGTAATCACCACCGCCGACTGGAACTGGGGTCCCTATAAGACTCTGTGCCAGGAACAGGGCCGCAGCCTGGAAACCTACAACTATTTCGCTGCAGACGGTTCCTTCGACCTGGCCTCCTTCAACGCAAAGATGAGCGACATCCTGGCCCGTCAGCCCCGCTTCATGGTCTTCCTGAACACTCCCGCACACAATCCCACCGGTTACTGCCTGAGCCCCGAAGACTGGGACGGCGTTCTGGCCAGCACCCTGGAGGCCGCCAAGGATCCCGAAAAGAAGATCATCCTGGTTCTGGATATCGCCTACATCGATTTCTGCAAGGATCCCGAAAACGAACGCGCCTTCTTCAAGCGCTTTGAAAACCTGCCCGAAAACGTACTGGTTCTGGTGGCTTTCAGCATGTCCAAGAGCTACACCATGTACGGCATGAGAGGCGGTGCTCTGCTCTGCATCAGCAGCAGCCAGGCTGTTGCCGATGAGTTCGCCACCGTTGCCGCTTTTGCAAGCCGCGGCACCTGGTCCAACTGCAACCGTTCCGCCATGACCGTCCTGACCCGCATCTACGAAAACCCCGAGCTGAAGGCCCGTGTGGATGCCGAACAGGCCGAGATCCGCGATATGCTGCTGCGCCGCGGCGATGCCTTCGTACAGGCCGCCAAGGAAGCCGACCTGAAGATGACCCCCTTCTCCGCCGGTTTCTTCTGCGTCATCCCCTGCGAAAACCCCGATGCTGTCTGCGAAGAACTGCAGAAGGATAACATCTTCGTTCTGGCACTGGCCAAGGGCCTGCGCGTTTCCATCGCTTCCGTTTCCGAAGCCAAGTGCGCCGCAATGCCCGCAAAGATCAAGGCTGCCATCACCAAGGTAAACGGTTAAAACGCCATGATCACAACCAACGGACACGAATTAAAAGAACAGGACTTCACTTACCCCATGGAATCTGAAGTCTATCATCTGAACGGCCGGCAGATCGTGAAGCCCTCTTCCTTCCTGCTGCTGTTCAGCCGCATTGCGGAAACCCATCTGGAAACCTTCGAGGCCAACTTCTCCCGCCTCTCCAAATTCGGCTACTCCTGGGCCCTGATCTCCATTTCCATCGATGTGGAACGACCCTTCGGTGCCTGCGTCCCCCTGGTGGGGCAGACCTGGGCCTCCGCCCGGAAAGGCCCCTACTTCCGCAGAGAAATGCGGTTTGCGGATCCGGAAGGCAATGTGTACTTCCGCGGCTCCACTTACTCGGTGATCATCGATCTGGAAAGCCGCAGCGTGTACCGCAAAAAGGAACTCCCCCTTCCCATTCCCGAGGAAACACCGGAGTTCTGCACGGAAAGCATCAGCCCCCACTTCCGGGAAACCCTGGATTTTGAAGAGGTGGCGGTCCGTACCGTGAACCCCAGTGAAATCGATGCTCTGGGCCATGTGAACAACTGCCGCTACGGCGACTACGCCTTCGATGCCATGACTGCCGAAGAGCGCGAACTGCTTTCCGGCCTCCGTCATATGGACGTCTACTTCATTTCCGAAATGCGGGAAGGCGACCGTTTCGCCATGGAAAAGGCCTGGCTGCCGGAAGAAAAACGTCTGGTGGTGCGCGGTCATAATCTGACCAAGGACGATATTTCCTTCGTTCTGGATTTCCGGTTTTAGGGAGCCGGCCAAATTTACATGAAAAAAGAAGCTTCCTACGAAGCTTCTTTTTTATTCCGGAAAGGCCAGGGCCTCCAGAAACAGCGTATTGTAATCCGGCAGGTTTGCCAGTTCGATCACCGCAAGATCGGCAGCGATATCCTCCATCACCTTGCGGGCCTCTGCGGATACCAGCGCATCGCAGGCTCCCTTCAGAGCAGTGTTGCCATAGAAAGCGATCACCGGTTCCAGTGCTTCGGGCAGGATCCCCGTACGCACCAGAAGGCGGCTGGAAAGATGGGAGCCGAACTGTCCGGAAACAGCCGCTTCCGCCACCGCTTCTTCCGGGATCTCTGCCGCCCGCAGAAGCGCCTGCACACCGGAAAGCAGCGCGCCCTTGGCCAGCTGCAGCTGGCGGATATCCCGCTGCGTCAGGACCACATCATAGCTTCCCTTATGAAGAAGGGCATCCTCTTCCAGGCGGCCGTCGGGGGTCAGGCGGCCGCTGTCCAGAAGGGCCGCCGTCACCGCCAGAGCACCGCTTCCGCAGAGTCCGATGGGGTTCTGGCCGCCGATGATCTTCAAATTCCAGCTGCCATCTTCGTTCAGGCCGGCATCTTCGATGGCACCCTTTCCGGCCCGCATACCGCAGGAAAGACCGTTGCCTTCCAGGGCAGGGCCTGCCGCACAGGAGCAGCCCCACAGCTTCCCGTCCTTGGAAAGCAAAATTTCACCGTTGGTGCCGATATCCATCAGCAGCTTGTTTTTTACGGTTTTGTAAAGGCCCGTGACCCAGGCTCCGGCAACCGCATCCCCGCCCAGATAGGCAGAGGCACAGGGCAGGCAGTAGACCGGGCCCTCCGGCAGGATCTTCAGCCCCAGATCGGCTGCAAGCAGGGTCCTTGCTCCGGTGAAGGCCGGTTCAAAGGGAGCGAAGCCAAGCCCCTCCGGGTCTTCCCCCAGCAGGAAATGGATCATGGCCGTATTGCCGGCGATGGCGGCTTTTGTGATCTGTTCCGGCAGGAGACCGGTTTGCCCCAGCAAATGGAACAGCACTTCATTGATGCCGGAGAGGGCGGCCTGTTTCAGTTCTTTCCGCCCTTCGAGTCCGTTCTGACAGGCATAGGTAATGCGGCTCAGCACGTCGGAGCCGAAATCGGTCTGCGGGCTCAGCTCACTGTCTTCCGCCAGCACAGAACCGTCCTCCAGATCCACCAGCGCGAGGGCCAGGGTGGTGGTCCCCAGGTCTACCGCCAGACCGTATGGTTTTTTCAGGTCAGTGGTCAGCATAGCCGCACCTCCTTTCTTTCGCATCCAATCTTGAAGCGGATTCTCTTTTCTGTTTCCGCGCAAATCGTTTTTTCTGTTTTCGCGCACAGTATCTTAGCTTTTTCAGCACAGAGGTTTCGGCTACCAGACCCGCTCCACCAGCTTGCGCAGCAGCGGCTTTCGGGCATCGATGGCCTTCTGCGGACAGACTTCCTGACAGCAGAAACAACGAATGCACTGATCGTAATGGTAACGGGGGTATTTCTTTCCGTTCTTTTCTTCCAGCAGGATGGCCTTCCCCGTCAGCGGGCAGCTCTTCACACAGATGCCGCAGCCAATGCAGCGTTCCTTCGTCACCACAGGCTTTCTGCGGGAGACCTTCTCCACCAGCGCCAGCCAGCGATGGCTGTTCTTCGGTTCCGGATCCCGGTAAACATTGAAATCCCGCTTTCCGTAGCGTTCTGCAGCCTGGGCCGGCGTCAGGGTCTCGAAGGCCGGCCCATTGACAGAGGCGGCGCCGGATTCGCCGGATTTGGCGCCGCCGGGCACCAGCACATCGATGCTGTCCCAGCGATAGACTCCCAGCCCGCTTTCGGCACCGCAAAGATTGGTGGGTACCAGTTCCGGATCTAAATACATCAGTGCTGCCTGCACACTGTCCATCGCCACCGGATCCGCAGAAAGCAGCAGCACCTTCATTTCCACCGGGTCGCCGGAGGAGGGGCCGTTTCCTTCCATGGCCACGATGCCGTCCATCAGATACAGCCGGGGCTTCAGATACAAATTCAGGCGCACCAGCATCTTGGCAAACACGGTCTCATTGGGAAATTTGGAATGGCCCATGGCCTTATAATGCTTGAAAATGCAGCCGTAGGTATTCTTTACAGCACCGGTGATCCGTTCCAGAGCGTGGGTTTTCATTTTGCAGAGGCTGAGGATGGCATCGGCTTCCGTGACCGCCTTACAAAGCACGAAGGTATCCCCGTTTTCGCTGCGGGGATCCGGTACTGTTACGGATTCTTCAAAATTGCCGAAGGGGATGCCCAGAGCTTCGCCTTCCGCCGCAAGGCCCGATGCCGCTGCGGTCTGACTGCCGCCGATGGGGAGCGCCCCGGAATCGCCATAAACCAGATTGGTATACCCGGCTTCCAGCAGCAGCTTGCCCATGGCCCAAAACACCGCAGGGTGTGTGGTGATGGCCTGTTCCGGCACAGCGGTCTTCAGCAAATTGGGTTTCAGCAGGATCCGTTCGTCTTTTTCAAAAAAGGCTTCCGGCCCGCCCAAAAGCTGCAGCCCCCTCCGAAGTGCATCCAAAATGGCAGTGCGGTTTTCATACGACTCCACCGGAATCAGTACAACCTTGCTTTTGTTCTCTTGGAGTTTCTCCATGGGTTCCCCTCCTGGTTTGATTTTCTTTAGTATAGCAGACAGCCCCTTCTTTTTCAACGCAGCTCACCGGAAATTCATCATTTTTTACATTTCAAGTGTTAATTGTTACATTTTGTCATTTTTTCAATTTATATACTTGCTTTTGTGTCGGATCGCTGGTATACTGAGTCCATCCCGGAAACGTTGAAGGGCGCTGCAAAAGGGAGGTTTTCCGTTCTGCGGAACGGTTGAACCACCAGGAGAGTGAATTTCACATGAAGACAAAAAAGAAAAACCATCACCAGGAAGATCATTCGAACCCAAAGAAAGACCCTTCCCTTTCCTGCATTTTCTGCGGAAAAGAAGAGGGGATCCCTTTCAAGGAATGCCTCGTCTGCGAGGAATGTCTCGATTACATTAAAAAAACCGAATTCTAATTTACAGCCCTGTGAAAGGGCCGTCCCTGCATCGAAAAACTCCATATCCACACACATTCTATCGCGCATTGGCTCCCTTTTGCCGTACCCTTCCCATCGATTCCGAGAAAAAAAGGCTTCCGCAGTATCTGCGGAAGCCTTTTTGGTATCTTCTTAGCCTCTTCTTCTGGCAGCACGGCGCTTTCCTTTGCGCTCGGCATCCAGACGCTTTTTGGTGGAATCCTTCATGACGGATTCTCCGAAGCGCATCATGGATACTCTGGGAACGGGGTAGTACTTGCCGTGGTTGTAAGCGATCAGCTTCGCCTTTTCCAGGTGCAGAGCCCCCTTGCTGTCCAGCATGTCTTCGTTCACCTGCACATTCACCACTTCTGCCAGGAACATATCGTGGGAAGGCAGTTCCGTGATGCTGACCACTTTGCATTCCAGATGGACCGGGCATTCTTTGATGATGGGGCAGCCCACCTTCTCTGCAGGTGCTGCGGTCAGGTTCATTTCCTTGAACTTATCCACCATGCGTCCGGATCTCACGCCGCACCAGTCCAGAGCTTTGACCTGGTCCTGGCTGGGCAGATTGATGACGAATTCTCTGTCGCGCATCAGAAGGCCGTGGGAATGGCGGCTCTTCCGTACGGAAATATAGACCATGGGAGGTTCGGTGTTGACGGTACCGGTCCAGGCCACGGTGATGATGTTGGCATCTTCACCGGCCTTGCCGCAGCTGACCATCACCGCAGGCAGGGGGAACAGCATGGTTCCGGGCTTCGCCATGGAGACCTTCTTCAGCGGCTTTTCGGCTCTGACTGCGGGCTTTGCAGCCTTCTTTTCAGCAGGTTTCCCTGTTTTCTTTTTGAGTTCGTTCATTTGGTTTCCCTCCTGAGTTTCTCCAGCACCTGCTCGAATTCAGCGGGCAGCGGTGCCTGAAATTCCATATACTCTCCGGTTCTGGGGTGGATGAACCCCAGCAGCCAGGCGTGCAGCATCTGGCCGTTCGCCTTCAGCGTATCCTTTTTGGGGCCGTAGACCGGATCCCCTGCCAGGGGATGACCCAGGCTCGCCATATGGACGCGGATCTGATGGGTGCGCCCCGTTTCCAGGCGGGCTTCCATCAGGGTGAACGTTCCGAACCGTTCCAGCACCTTCCAGTGGGTAACGGCCCGCTTCCCGTCCCGGGCTGCGACCGCCATACGGAGACGGTTGTTCGGATCTCTCCCCAAGGGCTTATCCACGGTACCTTCCTCGGCCTTGAGGTTACCGCAGGCCAGAGCCCGGTAGGCCCGGGTCATGGAGTGGACCGCCAGCTGCTCTGCCAGCCCCCTGTGGGCCAGGTCGGTCTTCGCCACCACCAGCAGACCGGAAGTGTCTTTATCGATGCGGTGAACAATGCCGGGCCGCACCACGCCGTTGATGGAAGAAAGCCGCCCTTCGCAGTGATGCAGAAGGCCGTTCACCAGGGTGCCGGAAGGTGTACCGGGAGCGGGATGCACCACCAGCCCCTTCTGCTTGTTCACCACCAGCAGATCATCGTCCTCGTACACGATCTCCAGAGGAATTTCCTCCGGAAGTGCAGAAAGGAGCTCCGGTGGATCAAAAGCCAGCTCCACCAGGTCTCCTTCTTTCACTGCGTATTTTTTCGTCCGGTTCTCCGCGCCGTTTACCTGCACAGAGCCCCCTTCGATGAGTTTCTGCAAATAGCTTCTGGAGCAATCTTCCATCAGGCCGGCCAGCACCGCATCCATTCTGCGGCCGCTGTCTTCGGGGCCAATGACAAATCGATATACCTGCTCCTCACCATTCATTGTACTCGTTACCTCTTTCTTCGTCGTCCTGTTCGCCCCGGTCTCTTTTCTTGTACTTGGGCTCAGCCAGGAACACGCCCAGGATCATCAGGGCGCAGCCGCAGCAGACACCTACGTCTGCCACGTTGAACACGGGGGACCAGAGGCGGAAATCCAGGAAATCCACCACATAGCCGAAAACGATGCGGTCGATCAGGTTGCCGATGCCGCCCCCCACCACCAGCGCCATGGCCAGCAGCAGGTACCAGTTCAGCTTCTTTCTCTGGGTGAACAGATAGACGGCAATGCCCACCAGGGCGATCAGGGTGAAAATGATCAGAAAGACCTGTTTCCCCTGAAAAATGCCGAAAGCTGCCCCGTAATTGTTCACGTAGGTCAGGTGAAAAATATCCTCCAGAAGAGGAATGGTTTCCCCCAGACTCATGCCGGTGCGCACCAGATACTTGCTGTATTGATCCAGTGCCACCCACAGCAAAATTACGATCATGTAAATCATGGAACGATGCTCCTTACAGACGGACGGCAATGGTCTCTCTGGAGACTTCTGCCTTCTTCCATTCGGGAGTTTCCATCTTGCCTTCCATGATATTCTTCAGATCTTCCATGTCCTTTTCTTCAAAAAGGTCCACGGTGCTCAGGCTGTCGAACTTTTCCAGTTCGGCTTCCAGCATGCTCTTGTAGCGCAGGCGGAACTGCTGGTACTGCTGGCGCAGTGCAGCGCTTTCCTCGGTGAGGCGTTCCACAGCTTCCTGTGCTTCTCTCTTCATGAGCTGCGCATCCAGTTCTGCGTTCTGCAGCAGGATCTTGGCGCGCTTTTCGGCGCTGGCGCTGATGTCGCTCATGAGGGCCTTGGCAGCTTCCAGGGTCTCCAGAACAGTGCCCTCCTGGGCTCTGTAGTGTTCCAGATCCTTGTTTACAGCCTGCAGCTGATCCTTCAGACGCTGGTTTTCCTCCAGGATCTTTTCCAGATCGATGGTGATCTGATCCAGGTAGGAATCCACTTCCTCTTCTTTATAACCTCTGACGCCTCTGGTAAATTCTTTGCTCTGAATATCCTTCGGTGTGATCATTTCCTGTTACCTCCAGGGATTTTTGATGCTGTCGTTGAAGCCGCCGCTCTTCTGCTGTTCGGTCTGTGCGGTGATGTCCACGTTTTCCGGTGCGAAGAGGAAAATGTTGTTGGCAACCTTCTGTACGTTGCCGGCCAGTGCGTAAGTGGCACCGGACAGGAAGTCGAAGATCTTTCTGGCGGTGTCGGATTCCACCCGTTCCAGGTTAATGATGATGGGCTTACGAGCCTTCAGGCTGTCTACCAGTTTGGGGCATTCGTCGAAGCTCTTGGGTTCGATGACGATCATCTTGAACTGAGAAGTAACGCGGCTGACAGTGCCGGCAGTTCTCTGATCCTTATCTTCCTTCATTTCCTTCATCTCCTTTTCTTTCCGCGGCTGTACGAAGCTGCGGGGTTCGATGACAGTGCGTTCCTGAACAGGTGCTTTGGGAGCTTCCTGTTCTTCCACTTCCACTACTTCCTCTTCTTCGATCTCCTCGATACCGATGAGATTTTTGACTTTACCAAAGAAACCTTCTGCCATTTCCTTCTCCTTTTACTCGCCCGCAGGCTTAGTTTTTTTCGGGATAATAGCGCTGCCCAAAAATGGCAGTGCCTACACGGATCATATTGGACCCTTCTTCCACAGCCACGGGGAAGTCATGAGACATACCCATGGAGAGCCAGTGGAAATCCAGGTTGGGGTGCTGAGCAGCACCGAGTTTGTCGTAAAGCTTTTTCACTTCACGGAACCAGACGCGCACGTCCTCCGGATCGTCTGCTGCCGGAGCGATGTGCATCAGGCCCTTGATGCGCAGATTGGGGCATTCCGCCAGGATCTGCTGCAGAAGGCCTTCCGTATCCTCCATGGAAACGCCGAACTTGCTTTCCTCTTCCGCAGCATTCACCTGCAGCAGGATGTCCATGGTGAGACCATGCTGGGCGGCGCGGCGGTCGATTTCTTTGGCCAGTTTCAGAGAATCCACGGAATGGATCATGGCGACCTTATCTATAATGTATTTTACCTTATTTGTTTGCAAATGTCCAATCATATGCCACCGAACCGGCAGCACAGAATCAAATTTGTCCAGAATTTCCTGAACCTTGCTTTCCCCGATGTCGGTGATACCGGCTTCAATGGCCTGGTTCATGGCTTCGGGACCATAGGTTTTGGTCACTGCCACCAGCAGAATGTCTTCCGGATCTCTGCCGGCCCGCCGGGCGGCTTCTGCCTTCTGCTGCTGGATCGCTTTGATGTTTTCCCCGATCTGGGACATGACCTTCATCTCCTTACTTTACCGGCGGCTGATTTAAGATCTCGTCAAAAGCCGACACGGTGGTCACTGCTTTCGTGGTGCCGTCGGGCTGCTTCTTGTTGAAGCTTCCCGCTGCCACGATGGATATATTGCCATCGGTACCCAGTACCGAAATGGGTACGAATTCAAAATCACCGTTCACCTGCTTCACGTAAACGCCTACGTCGCCGTCCAGCGTGGTGATGGCGGAATTCTTGATGACCAGGCCCTTCTTATCGGAAGTGACCACGGTCACGGGTGTATTGCGCAGCTTCTGCATTTCTTCGTAGTAGCGGTTGCTGCGAAGGACGATGCGCCAGCTGTCCTCTCCGTCGTCGGTGATGCTTTCCACCGTTGCGGTCACATCGCCGAGAGGCAGGGATACGGTAACGCTGCTGCCCTTATTGTAGGCGGTCACCTGCGAATCGGTGACCCAGTACAGAAGACGCCATTCGTCGCTGTCCACCACCTTCATGACGGACTGACCGGCGGTGACGGATTCCTGCTGCACCTGGATGGGAGAGCCCTTCCAGTCTTCCAGATACTCTCTGGAAACGGTCAGCATGGTTTCCGGTGTCAGCGTGGTTTCCAGACCGTCCATCCAGTAGCTTACAAGGCCGCTGCCCTCCGATTTGTAGGTGTAGTTTCCCGGAAACACTTCCAGAAGCCGGCTCCCCTTTCGGACCCGTTCCCCTTCTTCAAAGTAATACTGGGCGGACCCGGCGGCAGGTGCCTGGATGGTGCGCTCTTCCCGGATGAACCAGGCCTCGGTCTCCGTGGTGCGCTGCAGCTGGCCGTACTCGATAATGGAGGTTTCCGCAAGGAAATCCGTCACCGAAGGCAGCACGTAGATCACCACAGCGAGCCCCAGCAC
Organism: Clostridiales bacterium; assembly: GCA_015058215.1. Classification (GTDB taxonomy): domain Bacteria; phylum Bacillota; class Clostridia; order Peptostreptococcales; family Anaerovoracaceae; genus SIG262. The sequence continues at coordinate 68,192 of SVCU01000006.1, read as the reverse complement.
CACGATCAGGAATATGTAGGTGGCGATGCGGGCGCCTTTACTCATCTTCACTGCTGGTTTCCCCCTGCACGGTTTCTTCTGCCTGCACCCGGTCGATCAGCTTTCGCTCTACCTTGGGCAGGCTGTCTTTTCTCTTCAAATACCCACGGAACAGATCGGGACGGCGTTCTTTCGTCAGCCGCAGCGACTGTTCCAACTGCCAAAGATGGATCTTGGCATGATCTCCGGACACCAGTACCTCGGGCACCGTGAGCCCGCGGAAATTGCGGGGTTTGGTGTACTGCGGATATTCCAGCAGCCCGGAATAAATGGACTCTTCCCGGTGGGAATCGGCACTTCCCAGCACCTCCGGCACGAAGCGGGCCACGGCATCGATGATCACCATGGCGGGAAGCTCGCCGCCGGTGAGGATGTAATCGCCCACGGAGACCTCTTCCATTTCCCAGGCATCCAGAATGCGCTGGTCCACCCCTTCGTAGTGACCGCAGAGGATCACCAGTTCTTCTTCCCGGGCCAGTTCTTCCACCAGGTTCTGGTCTAACATACGGCCGCGGGGAGAGGGATAGAGAAAGCGGGCTTTGCGGGGCGCGGCGGCAAATTCGGAAGCCGCGCCTTCTGCGGCGCCCGATTCTGCCATTTGGGCGCCGCCCTCCTTGGGGCTGTACCCACAGGCTTCCAGAGCCCGGAACACCGGTTCTGCGGAAAGCACCATACCCGCACCTCCCCCAAAGGGGGTATCGTCGGTGCGGTTATGCTTGTCCAGAGTATAATCCCGGATGTTCACGGTGGAGACCTCCAGGATCTTTTTTTCGTTTGCTCTTCCCAGAAGGCTCTGGGTCGTTACCGGCCCGAACATTTCCGGAAAAAGGGTCAGGATGGTGATCTTCATAGGCTGCGAAGATCCTCCACGTTGCGCACATGGATTACCTTTGCGGCAAGGTCCACGTCGCCCACATAGCGGTCCACCACAGGGATCAGGAAGGTCTTTCCACCCTCTGCGGGTTCCACTTCGTAGAGGTCCTGCGCGGCGTTCAGCAGCACGTTTTTCAGCTTGCCGACAACGCTGCCGTTTTCGTCCGTCAGGGCAAAGCCCAGCAGATCTTTTACGTAATACACGCCTTCGGGCAAAGGAGGTGCATCTTCCCGGCGGATGGTCAGCTCCGCATCGCGGCAGTTTTCCGCTGCGGTGCGGTCGTTGATCCCGGCCAGCTTCAGGATGATGGTGCCTTTGGGCTGCTGGATGCGGCAGCCTTCCACTTCCACCCGTTTCCCGTTCATCAGAACATAGGAAATAACCCCAAAGTCCTCTTTGCGGTCAGTGTACGGATAGATCTTCACTTCTCCTTTGAGCCCCACGGCTCCTGTGATTTTTCCCAGGTTCAATACGTCCATGATGACTCCCCTTTAATGCAGGAATGGAGGTCGCCCTACTGGACGATCTCCACAACTACTTTCTTATTTTCCTTTGTTGCCGCAGCTTTCACTACGGTACGGATGGCTTTGGCGATCCGGCCCTGCTTGCCGATGACTTTGCCCATGTCTTCGGGTGCCACCGTCAGTTCGATGACCATAGCCTGGCGGCCTTCCACCTCTTTTACAGAGACGGATTCAGGATGATCCACCAAAGACTTTGCAATGGCTTCAACCAGTTCTACCATAATATCTTCCTGCTTCAGCTTATTCCAGAACGCCGGACTTCTTCAGGATGTTCTTTACGGTGTCGGTGGGCTGTGCGCCGTCTGCGATCCACTTCTTGGCTTCTTCAACCTTGATGTTGATGGTTGCGGGATCGGTCATGGGATCATAGGTGCCCAGTTCAGCGATGAACTTGCCATCTCTGGGGGATCTGGAATCTGCAACGATAACTCTGTAGAAGGGCTTCTTCTTTGCGCCCATTCTCTTCAGTCTGATTTTGACCATTTGGGGTTCCTCCTTGGAATTTGTAAATAAAATTGATGACTTTCTTTATCTGTCAAGAGGCTATCTGCCTCTGAACATACGGCTGAATTTTTTCGGAGAAGCATTGATCTGCTTCATCAGTTTTTTGGTTTCCTCGTACCGCTTGATCAGGCTGTTGATCTGGGAGACGGGAAGGCCGCAGCCCTTGGAAATACGCTGTCTGCGGCTTGCGTTCAGGATCTTGGGATCCTTGCGTTCTTCAGGAGTCATGGACTGGATGATGGCTTCCATGTGCAGGAATTCCTTTTCGCCCCGTTCCATGTCTTCCGCTTTGACGCTCTTCATATTGACACCGGGCATCATTTCCAGCATTTTGCCCAGACCGCCCATCTTCTTCACCTGACCGAACTGGTCCAGGAAGTCTTCCAGGGTGAACTGGTTCTTGCGCATGCGCTTTTCCAGTTCTTCGGCCTTTTTGTCATCGAAGGCTTCCTGTGCCTTTTCGATGAGGCTCAGCATATCGCCCATGCCCAGGATTCTGGAGGCCATTCTGTCGGGGTGGAACTGTTCCAGTGCGTCGGACTTTTCACCCACACCGATGAACTTGATGGGCTGACCGGTAACGGCCTTTACGGACAGTGCTGCACCGCCGCGGCTGTCGCCGTCCAGCTTGGTCATGATGACACCGTCCACACCCAGCTTTTCGTGGAAGCCGGATGCGGCATTGACTGCGTCCTGACCGGTGAGTGCGTCTACCACCAGCAGGATTTCATGCGGACGGATCCGCTGCTTTACGCGGACCAGTTCGTCCATCAGGGCCTCGTCGATCTGCAGGCGGCCTGCAGTGTCGACGATCAGAACGTTGTAGCCCTTCAGTTCGGCTTCCTTCGCTGCGGCTTCGGCGATCTTTTCCGGTTCCTTGCAGTCACGCATGGTGAACACGGGAACATCTACGCCTTTCCCCACGATTTCCAGCTGATCGATGGCGGCGGGACGCTGTACGTCACAGGCAGCCAGCATGGGCTTCTTGCCATTCTTCTTCAGCCAGGCGGCCAGCTTACCGCAGGTGGTGGTTTTACCGGTACCCTGAAGACCGACCATCATGTAGATGGTGAATCCCTTGGGAGAGTAGGTCAGCTTGCTGGAAGCACCGCCCATCAGAGCCACCAGTTCATCGTGAACGATCTTGATGACCTGCTGACCGGGAGTCAGGCTTTCCAGAACATCCTGGCCCAGAGACTTTTCCTTTACGGCGGCTACGAAATCCTTGACCACCTTAAAGTTGACGTCTGCTTCCAGGAGTGCCAGCTTGACCTCACGCATGGCTTCGTTGATGTCAGCCTCCGTGAGTACGCCTTTGCCTTTCAGCTTTTTGAATACGCTTTGCAGTTTTTCAGATAAGCCTTCAAATGCCATTGGTTATCTCCTGTTTGCCTGTGCACCTTCCGCCCGCAGGCTGCCGGTGCAGGAGGTCATTCCTCCAGGCTCTGAATATCTTTTGCCATCTCTTCCAGTTTGGTGCGGAACAGTTCCGCATCGGGGCTGCCCGTTTCCAGCTCGTTCAGCAGAGTTCCGATGGAACCTTCCAGACGGCGGAACACTTCTTCCTGCTCGCGGAAGCGCTTGACCAGGCCCAACTGTTTTTCCAGGCTCTGCAGCTTTTCTTCCGTGCGCTTGACGCTGGCATGTACACCCTGCCGGCTCAGATCGTATTCTTCGGCGATCTCAGCCAGGCTGTAGTTTTCCTCGTGGTAGAGGCGAAACACTTCTTTCTGACGCTTGGGGAGCAGGTCGCCGTAGAAATCATACAGAATGCTGAGTTCGGTAAAAGTTTCCAACATGGCAGACTCCCTCCTTTGCGCGATGTTCCTTATGTAATCTATCACAGGAGAAGTATGGTGTCAAGCATTTTATTTGACAGCTGAAAACTTTTATTTTTGAATGGTTCTTCGGGCGAACGGCCTCGAAAGAACGCCATTCTTTCAACGGTCAGCGTTTCGATCGATTTTACGTTTTTTGTGACCCTTGCCGATATTTTTTCGACATTTTTCGACATCCTTCGACGTTTCCGTGCATGAAAAAGCGCCAATCGGCCGCCTCTTTCCTACGTTCTTTTGAAATCCACGTCGAAATTTGTCGAAACGTGTCGAATTCGAGAAGAGTATGGTCACGATTCCTGCAAAAAGTCTTGAAAAATTGACCTTTCCCTTAAATCATCCCAACGCGAAACAAAATCATTCTTTTTCAAATCAGACCGCCCGCCCCGAAGGCTTCACCGGATGCGGCAGTTTCGCCCGGAGAAATGTAAAAACAGGTATGCAAAGGCATACCTGTTTCAAGGACGGATCCACAAGTTTTTTGACGTACAGCAGCAAGCGCGGTGCAGAAGCGACAAGCGCACTGCAAAAGCGGAATTCGTACCGTACCGTCAGATTTTCAGAAAGGAAAAAGGGGCGCTATTCTGCGTCTTCGAAAAGGTCGGCAGTGAGCAGGGTTGCATTCTTCACGCAGTCGTCGCAGCTGCACAGCATGATGCCGGTGCCGATGCCCTTCAGTTCTTTGCAGATGGTTGCGCCGCAAAGTTCATTGAAGTTCTGTACCAGGAACTTGGAATTTCCGCGAACCAGTTTGGGGTCTGCAGCCAGGCTGTTCACCATGATCGCACCGCAGAGGGCGCCGCAGGTGCCGTCCATGGTAGCCATGCCGCCGCCGAAGCCCAGGCCGATCTGCTTCAGCTGCGCTTCGTCCATATTGACTTTATCTGCAAAGGCGCAGGCCACAGCCTGGCAGCAGTTGTAACCGCCATGCTTCAATTCTACCGCTTTTGCGGCGCGTTCTTCTCTGTTCATTGTATCTTCTCCTTTTGTGAATCGGGCTGCAGAAAAGCGCAGACCCAGGCGTTTTACTTCCGTGCAGTGCACAAATGTTACTGTTTGTCGGGGTCCCATTCCAGGAAGGGGCTGTACATCATGATGGCGGAATTCTTCACCAGAAGCTGTTCGCCCAGCAGATTGCCCTCAATGTCGTAGCACTGCTGGTACAGTTCGTTGTGACGGCTGTAGCCGCCCCAGTATTCCCCTTTCATTTCGTGGTTTCGTTCCACCACTTCAAAGTGGTAATCGGGCAGGCGCGAGACCCGCCATTCCCCTTCCAGGTACCGGCTTCCCACTTTCAGCACCAGTTGGTAGGTGTCCTGGGTGTTGTTCTGGATCATCAGATCGCCGTGAGGCCAGAAGCAGGTGGCACCGCTGCCGAAGGGCTGGGTGCGGTTGGAATCGGGAAATACATCGTAGCCGTGGCGGTGCCGTTCCACAATGGTCAAAGGCGTATGGGCCGTCATCCAGAAGATCAGGTTGGACAGCTGGCAAAGGCCGCCGCCGGTGCCGGCGGTAACGGTGCCGTTTTTCAGCACCATGCCGTCCACATACCCCTTCTGCTTGGTGGGCTTTCCGATGAGCTTCCAGTAGCTGAACACTTCGCCGGGACGCAGCAGGATGCCGTCGATTTGGGAAACTGCGATCTTCAGGTTGGTCACCTTGTTGCGCTGCATCCACATGTCCACATCTTTCAGTTTGCGCAGCAGAATGGTTTTGTGGTCGAAATATTGGTAAGGAAGGGGTTCCTGCTGCCGGGTCTTGGCAAACTTCCGATCCATGGTGATCCACAGCAGTTTGCGGCGCAGCCCGTAATAGGCCATGCCCAGTTTTCTGCGCAGTGCCGATCTCTTTTTCGGTTGTTCCAGAGAAGCCATGCCTTTCCTCCTTTCACAGCAGATTGCCAATGTTCTTCGTTTATTTGGGTTCGTTGCCTTCGCCGAAGACGCGGATCATTTCACGGGTGAGGCTGATGCCGTCATCCCAGGCGGGCAGGTTGTCTCGGTGGTACCAATCGGCCATGGCCAGTTCCGTTTCATCCAGGGTGATGGTATTGTCGCCGTCCAGATCGCAGTAGAACCCCATCAGGATGTTGCCGGCAATGCCCCAAGGCTGGGTCTTATAGTAGCGAACGTTCTTCACCTTCAGGCCCACTTCTTCCATGACCTCGCGGGCGACGCACTGTTCCGCGGTTTCGCCGATCTCCATGAAACCGGCCAGCAGAGCATAGCGGGTATAGGCGCGGCCGGCATATTTGCTCAGCAGCAGCTTGTCGCCATCGGTGAGTGCGATAATAACGGAAGGATTGATGCGAGGGAAGATCATGTTGCCGCAGCTGGGGCAGCGCATCATGCGTTCGTTTTCGTCGTGAACGGTGGCAGTGCCGCAGGCGCCGCAGAAGCGGCTGTTCTTGTACCAGTTGAACAGATGCCAGGCGGTCATGGCCGCGTAGCAGATGTCCTTGGATGTGATCTGGCGCAGAGAGCCGGTGAGTTCGTAACGGTAGGCCTCATCGGAGCAGCTCCCCGCATTGCCCATCCAGATATAATAATCTTCATCCTGCATGCGGAACACATACTGGAACGGGGTCTCCCCCCAGCAAGGCCAGCGGTTTTCCGTGGCCCAGCCGGTGACTTCCTGACAGGTGGGCAGAGACAGGGTATCGTCCGCTTCCCGTTTGATCAGAATGCTGCCGTCCTGCACGCAGACGACGCGGTCCGCCCCCACGGGCTTCATATTCTTCTTAAATTCGTTTTCGAGACGGCCGTAGGCCAGATCCTGTAACATAGACGGTCCTTTCTCTTACAGCAGCAGGCCTTCGGCCCAGCCAAGAATATAGTTGTACGAAATGGTTTTATAATCGGTGATCTGTTTGGAAAGGTGCTGGTTCTCCGCCACGCTTTCCCGAAGAGCCTTGCAGAAGGCCGACTCGTCATTTTTCACGAAAAGGTTCAGTTCCGAAAGCTGCCGGAAGGCCTTTTTCGTAATGTTGGTGGAGCCAAAGGAGATCCAGCTCTCATTGGCCACCAGTTTGGTATGTACCATTTTGGGGCTCATGTACACGGTGATGCCGCCGGCGGATCCCTTCAGCAGCCGGCGCACCGTTCTGCGATTGATGGAATCCTGATAATTGGCCCGTTCCGGCACCAGCACGGTCACTTTGACCCCTCTTTTATATGCCTCAAGAATGGCATCCGTAAACTTTTTCAGCGGCGAAAAATAGGCCATGGTGATGGTCAGTTCCTTCTTCGCCCCGGCGATCAGTTCGAAGTAGCGGTCTTCCATCTCAAAGAAATGGGGCCGGCAGTCCTTGGAGTTCACACCGAAATAGTAATCCTCCCGCAGGTTTTCACCCCGCTGCAGCTTGGCCCGAAGGGCCTCTGCATGAGCTGCCCCTTCCATCTTTACCATGTAATCCTGGTAGACCCGACCCTGCATGTCAGCGCCGTTTTCCTTATCCTCCACGTTGATGCCGCCCATGATCAGGATCGTATCATCGAAAATATAGTATTTGGAATGGTCCGCCTTGAACACCGCCTCGCTGACGCGGATGCTCGGATGGCTCATGATGCGGCGGTACAGCTCCGTTTCTTCGTCCCTGGTTTTTTTCGGCGCACCGGGCATGGGGTACAGGATCTCCAGCCCCTTGGTCTTGATCTTTTCCGTCAGCGTCTGCTTCTTGTGGAAGAAGGAGCGCTTGCATTCCTCGGATTTTTCCAGCACCACGCCGTAGCGGTCGATGGAAAGTTCCACCTGCACGCCTCGCTCCGCCGCAGCCAGGACGGCCTGTCCCAAACGGTTGCCGATGGCATCGTCCCGCCAGATGAACATATTGATGTATATGGATTTTTGCGCCTGCTCCATGCACCGGAGGATCTCCGGAAAGGCATTCTTTCCGTCCACCAGCAGGGTCAGGTCACGGTAACGTTCCTGTTCCATAAAGATTCGTTTCCTCTGCGCTATGCTCTTTCCAAAACGGTCACGGCACAGGTCCGGAGATCAAAGGTTACCGTATGGTAGCCGAGAACGCGGCTGTCCCAGCGGTCGTGCTCGCCGTCGCAGTGGGGATAGTTATCGATCCATTCCACCACGGGGAACTGCAGCTGCAGGGTTCCATCCTCTGCGCAGCAGCGAAGGGTTTCGTAGACTTCGCGGCCGCCGGTCTGGGCGCTGACATCCGCCTCTGCCAGAACCTGGCCGGCTTCGTTCAGAAAGGCTACCTTGCCTTTGGCTTCCACCTTTGCCAGAATCTTTGGTTCTTCAAAGAAAATAACGGTGGTGGAACTGTGGCCGCTGGCCAGCTGGAATTCCTTCCAGCCCTTGGTGCAGCTGCTGTACAGCTTATCGTACTCCATCATGGTTTCATCCTTTCTGAATCATATGATCCAAATCCATTTTTCTCAATCCAAATAATGTTTCAGATCCTGATAGTTTTCTTCGCAATTATTGCACATACCTGTTTGGGCGATGTTTCTATAGTTTCCGCCGCTGTCTCCGGCTCCCCAGCTTCTTCCGCAGGAACCACAGGTGTTTTCATGTCCCGAGATGGATTCAAAGCCACCGGACATGGCAAACGCAAGTACCAGGGCCACTAAGAAGACCGGGATGAATACGGCAAGGAATTTTTTCAGAGAAGTTTTCGCAATACCTTTCCCTTTTTCTCGCTGTTCGGCATCCACACCGTATTCTTTGATGTACTTGCCGCCCAAGTGGATGAAATACACACCCATAAGAAACACAACGAGACCTACTGCTACAGGAACATAAATAGGGGCCTCTATCAAAACGATGACACAAAGAACCCCCAGAATCATCCAGGCAATCCCCAGACCTTTCCACAAGGTTGCTCTTGCGGCAGCGACTTCTTTTGTGATGTTTTCTTTCTTCATGAGACTTCCTTCTTTCTTTTTTATCTCCACTTCTACGCCGGTGTTCCCACTTCGATCAGATTGCCGTCCGGATCGTAGAAGCGGACCACCTTCTGCCCCCAGCTGTGGGTCATCAGCTTGTTTACGTATTTGGTATCCGGATACAGACGTTCCAGTTTTTCAACGAAGCCTTCCAGATCCGTTTCTTCGAAATAGAGTTCGCTGCAGTTGTTTTCCGGCAGGATCTCCTTGCCCAGAAACTCCTTCCAGTATTTCACGTCCTGCAGCACCAGGCCTTCCGTCAGGATCATGTTGCCGCCATGGTCGAAGACCAGATTCAGTCCGAACAGGTCATGATAGAACTTCCGGGAGGCTTCCATATCGTTTACAACGATCAGTACGTTTTTCAGTCTCATAGCGATTTCTCCACCTGTTGTTACTGCCCTTCCCGCACCAGCAGGCAGGCGCATTCCACATGGAGTGTGTGGGGGAAGAGGTCATAGGGCCGTGCCTTGACCACTTTGTAGCCGTGTTCCTCCAGGTATTTCAGATCTCTGGCCAGGGTGGCGGGGTCGCAGGAAACATAAACCATGCGGCTTGCTTCCGTCTGCACGGCGGCTTCCAGCAGGGCTTCTTCGCAGCCGGCCCGGGGCGGATCCAGGATCACCACGTCGGCAGGAGCGTGGAAGCCGGAGGGGAACTGCAGTTCAGGGCGGAACTTGGCGGCTTCTGCCGGTTCTGCTGCGCCTTCGGCGGCTGCTTCTTCCGCAGCCTTTTTCTGCTCAGCAAACATATTGGGCAGCACTTCTTCCGCTTTGCCGCAGAGGAATTCCGCATTCCAGGCGCCGTTGATAGTTGCATTGCGGTTGGCATCCAGCACGGCGGGCTTTACGGATTCGATGCCCAAAACATGGTCGGCTTTCTTGTGCAGGGTCAGCCCGATGGTACCGGCACCGCAGTAAAGGTCCAACACCACTTCCCCGGGCTGCACGTCGGCGAACTCGTCCACGGCGGCGTAAAGTTTTTCCATCTGCACCGGGTTCACCTGATAGAAAGACAGCGGCGAGATCTCCCAGTACATGCCGCAGAGTTCTTCTTCGATGACGGGCTTTCCGGCCAGAGTGATGCACTGACCGCCCATGAGGCCCTTGGCCCCCTTTTCTTTATTGACGCAGAGCACCAGGCTCACCAGTTCGAAATCGGTTTCCTCAAGAGCATCTACCAGGCAGTCTGCCAGAAGCTGCGGATCGGGGAGTTCTTTATTCGTCACGTGCAGCATGGCCATCACCTGATTGGTGCCGAAGCCGGTTCGTACCATCAGCTGACGCAGGATGCCCTTGCCCTCTTTGTCGTCGTAGACGGAGCAGCCGCTTTCCTTCACGTACCGGCGCAGCCCTTCCGCAAGGAGATCTGCCGCCTCCGTCTGCAGCAGGCAGGCCCTGCAGTCCGTCACCTGATGGCTGCGTGCCTGGTGGTAGCCTACGGTGCAGGTTCCCTTGGGACCTCTTCCCACGGGCATCACCGCTTTATTGCGGTACCGGTAGGGTTCCCCCTCCATTCCCACGATGGATTCCACCAGTTTTTCATCGATATTGCCGATGCGGGAGAGGGTGTCCTTCACCCATTTTTCCTTTACCGTAAGTTGATTATTGTAATCCAAGTGACCCAAACCGCAGCCGCCGCAGCTCTTGCTCTGGCTGCAGAAGGGTTCCCGTCTTGCCGGCGAAACCTCTTGAATTTCCAACAGTTTCGCCCTTGCGAAGCTCTTTTTCTTTTCCGTCAGTTCCACTTTGACCCGCTCTCCGGGCAGGGCTCCGGGAACGAAAACGGCCAGGCCGTCCAGACGGCCCACGCCATCCCCCTGACGGGTCAGGTCAACGATCTGTAATTCCTGAATTTCAGCGACTTTCATTTTTTATTTATACCACCTGTTCTGCATTTACTTCACAAAGTGTTTCCAGGCCGTTTGCCCGGCACCAGTTCTCGGCGATGGCTTTATAGCAGCTATCCTTATGGGCTCTCCACAGGTCTTCGTACTTGCTTCCGTAGACCAGATATTTAAACCGCTGGTAGGCGGTCTTGCCCTGTACCGCCAGTTCCACATCCCTTCGGAAGGATGCGGCATCCTCCGGCAGCACTTCGGGGAAACTTGCCATCATGCCGTAGAGGTTGATCTCTTCGTTATCCGGAAGCCGGAGGTACCGGTCCGGGTCCTTTTCCAGCTCCTTCTCAAGCCAGTGAAGATCGAACCCGAACATGTCGGCATCCGGACGCAGGTACAGCTTACCCCGCTTTTGGTCATAGTAATAGGTGGTTCCCTCCCTTGTGGTTTTGAGGGCTTCTACGATTTCTTGAAATGTGGTCTGCATAAAAAAGGACCTCCTTCCGTACTCTGTTTCCATTGTACAATAGGAAGGAAGTCCTTTGCAAGTCTTTCGTGGCACGCCGGCCGCAGCCGCCGCGAGGTTTCACTTAGTGGCACTGATGACCGTGGCCGCCGCAGTGATGATCGTGGCCGTGGTCGCCGCAGTTGTGACCGTGGCTGCCGCAGTCATGATCGTGGTGATGGCCTTCACCGTGGTGGTTGCACATCACATTGGGGTTGTAAGCCAGGCTGCCGTCCAGCAGAGCCTGTACCGCTGCATCCGCATCACCGGAAACGCCGCCGAAGAGACGGATACCGGCATTGGCCAGAGCCTGCTGTGCACCGCCGCCGATGCCGCCGCAGATCAGCACTTCCACGCCGGTTTCCTGCAGCAGATATGCCAGAGCACCGTGACCGGTACCACCGCTGCTGACCAGCTTCTTTTCCACTACTTTGTTATCTTCCACTTCGTACACCGCAAAGGTTTCGGTATGGCCAAAGTGCTGGAAGATCTGTCCGTTTTCATAGGTAACTGCAATTTTCATTTGGGTTGTTTCTCCTTTCATTTGGGCCGCTCTTTGGGCAGTCAATTCACGCTTTCTGCACCCGCCCCCGCAGCACTTGGCGCTTTCGCCGCTGCAGAGCCGGTAATTGCCGCCGGAAATCAGAAGCTGCCGCCCATTTACCAGACTGTCCGCGATCTTGGCACGGGCGCTTTCGTAGATCTCCGTCACCGTGGTGCGGGAGACCTCCATCTGGGCAGCGCATTGTTCATGGGTCTTCTTTTCCAGATCCACCAAGCGGATCACTTCAAATTCATCCAGAGAAAGGATCACCTGATCCCCCTCTTCCGCGCCACTGGGCGTGAAACAGGTAAAATCCGGTTCCCGGCAGATGCGCCGGCACTTCTGGGGTCTGGGCAAAGAAAACACCTCCTTATCATTTCCGTCATATGTCGTTTATACCCACCCACTGCCCGGTCAAACACCATTGACAGAAATTCTTGCGTCCTGTATAATTTTTGTCTATGTAAAGGAGTTTAAACCAATCTATGAACGACTATGTCCCGTATCTTATCGCTCTCGTTATCCTGGTGATCTTCTCCGGGTATTTTTCAGCCACAGAGACCGCCTTTTCTGCCTTTAATAAGACCCGCATGCGCACCCTTGCCGAAAAGGGCAACAAAAAGGCTGCGCTGGTGCTGGAACTCTCCGAAAAATACGATAAAGTAATTTCCACCATCCTGGTGGGCAATAATATCGTTAATATCGGTGCCTCTTCCCTTGCCACCGTCATGTTCATCAAAATGCTGGGGGATTCCGGTGCCACCGTTTCCACCGTGGTGCTGACCATCGTCATCCTGATCTTCGGTGAGATCACTCCCAAGAGCATCGCCAAAGATGCCGCCGAATCCTTCTCCATGTTTGCCGCCCCCTTGCTGCGGATCCTGATGGTGGTCCTGACCCCCATCAACGCCATTTTCTCCGCCTGGAAGAAGCTGCTTTCCCGCCTGTTCCATCTGGATAAAGAAACCAGAATGTCTCAGGAAGAACTGCTGATGCTGGTGGATGAAGTACAGCAGGAAGGCACCATCGACGAAGACGAAGGCGATCTGCTGAAGAATGCCATCGAATTCGGTGACCTGGAAGCCAAGGACATCATCACCCACCGTGTGGACCTGGAGGCCGTCTCCATCGACAGCACCAAGGAAGAGATCGCCGCGGTCTTCTCCGAAACCAAATTCTCCCGCCTTCTGGTCTACGAAGATTCCATCGACAAGATCGTAGGCGTGATCCACATCAAAGACTTCTACCACGGCACCGGTGTCATCGAAGGCGATATCCGCAGCATCATGACCCCGCCCGTATTCGTACTGCGCAACGAGCGCATCGACGACCTTCTGGAAAAGCTGCAGAAGGCCAAGTCCCACGTGGCCGTCGTGCTGGACGAGTACAGCGGCACCTACGGTATCGTCACCATGGAAGACATCCTGGAAGAGCTGGTGGGCGAGATCTGGGACGAACACGATGAAGTCATCGAAGAAGTGCAGGATCTGGGCAAGGACACCTTCCGCATCGATGCCGGCATGGCCATCGATGATTTCTGCGACCATTTTGAACTGAAGATCGAAACGGAAATGGCTTCCGTAGGCGGCTGGATCATGGACTATCTGGGCCAGCTTCCCGAAGCCGGCCAGAGTTTTTCTTATGAAAACCTGGTTATCACCATTGCGGAGGTGGACCATCACCGCATCGAAGAGATCGACGTGAAGGTTCTCCCCAAAGAGGAGGAATAAGTTATGATGCCTCAAGCTGCCGCCGCGGTCCTTCTGCCCTTCCTGGGCACATCCCTGGGAGCCGCTTTCGTCTATTTTCTGAAAGGGTCCATGAGCCGCAATCTGCAGCGGATCCTCACCGGCTTTGCCTCCGGCGTCATGGTGGCAGCTTCCATCTGGAGCCTTCTGATCCCCGCCATGGACCAATCGGCCCACATGGGGAAGCTCTCCTTCCTGCCGGCCTTCATCGGCCTGTGGCTGGGCTTCCTGTTCCTGCTTCTGCTTGACCGTCTGATCCCCCACATGCACCTGAACTCCGACTGCCCCGAAGGGAAATCCTGCGGCCTCGGCAAATCCACCATGATGGTGCTGGCCGTCGCCCTCCACAATCTGCCGGAAGGCATGGCCGTAGGCGTTGTGATCTCCGGTTGGCTCACGGGCAGCGAAGGCATCTCCTTCGCCGGTGCCCTGGCCCTTTCCCTGGGCATCGCCCTGCAAAACCTGCCCGAAGGTGCCATCATCTCCATGCCCCTGAAAAGCAACGGCATGGGGCGCAGCAAAGCCTTCGGCTGGGGCGTTCTGTCCGGGGCCGTAGAGCCTCTGGGAGCCATTCTGACCATCCTTTTGGCCAGCCTTATGGTTCCCATCCTCCCCTATCTTCTCAGCTTCTCCGCCGGTGCCATGCTCTACGTGGTGGTGGAAGAGCTGATCCCGGAAATGTCCGAAGGCGAGCACTCCCACCTGGGGCCCCTGTTCTTCGCTGCCGGCTTCTCCCTGATGATGGTACTGGATGTCGCCCTTTCCTAAAAACGCAATCAAAAAGGACCCGTTCCGGGTCCTTTTCTTTTGCGCGGCGCCTTGCGTTTGCCGCGCAAAAAGGCCCGCTGCCATCCGGCAGCGGGCCTTTCTTTCTGTTTTTTTATTTGTTCTTTTCTGCCAGACGGCGGTCGCGCAGTTCTGCGGCTGCGGTGAACAGCACGTCGGAAGAAGAATTCAGAGCGGTTTCACAGGAGTCCTGGATCACGCCGATGATAAAGCCGATACCCACCACCTGCATGGCAATATCGCTTCCGATCCCGAACAGGCTGCAGGCCATGGGGATCAGCAGCAGGGAACCGCCGGCTACGCCGGAAGCACCGCAGGCACCCAGGGCGGACAGAACGCTCAGCAGCAGAGCGGTGAGGAAATCCACCTGAATGCCCAGAGTGTTGGCGGTGGCCAGGGTCAGCACGGAAATGGTAATGGCGGCACCTGCCATATTGATGGTAGCGCCCAAAGGAATGGAAACGGAGTATTTGTCTTCATCCAGACCCAGTTCCTTGCAGAGGCGCATGTTGACGGGAATGTTTGCGGCGGAGCTTCTGGTGAAGAACGCCATGATGCCGCTGTCCTTCAGGCACTTCAGCACCAGAGGATAGGGATTCTTGCGGGTGCAGAAGAACACGATCAGAGGATTCATGACCAGGGCCACAAAGAGCATGGAGCCCACCAGCACCAGCACCAGCTGGCCGTAATCCAGGAACGCCTTGAAGCCGGTGGTGGATACGGTGGTGAACACCAGACCCAGGATGCCGAAGGGGGCGCACTGGATGACCCAGCGGATGGCGGTGGACAGCATGTCCGCGATTTCACCTACAACGGTTTTGGTCCCTTCGGAGGCATTGTGGAACGCCATGCCGAAAATCACAGCCCAGAACAGAACGCTGATGAAATTGGCGGAGGTGATGGCGGCAATGGGGTTCATGACCGCGCCGGTGACCAGGTTGGTCAGAACTTCCAGAATGCCCTGCGGGGCGGCCTGTTCGATCTGTTCCACACCCTCCAGCATCAGCGTAGAGGGGAACAGGAAGCTGGCGATAACTGCCACCAGGGCTGCACCGAAGGTGCCCACAAGGTACAGCAGCACCACCGTGCCCATATTGCCTTTCGTCCCCTTCTTTCTTTGAGCCAGCGCGTGCATTACGATGAAGAAGACCAGCAGCGGTGCCAGCGCCTTCAGCGCATTGACGAAGAGAGTACCCAACATGCCGATGGCTTCTGCCTGGGGCAGGAAAGCACCGAGAAGAGCGCCAACAATAAGACCTGCGACGATCCGCTTTACCAAGCTGATCTCGGTCCATTTCTGAATCAGATTCATTTTGTTTCCTCCGGGAAAGATTGAGATTGATACACTTGCCGCAAGTTCTTGCAGCACGAATCTAAAAACAAAACCTCGTCCGGAATGGACGAGGTTTTTATGGTGGTGCAGGTAAAAGGACTCGAACCTTCATGAAGGAACCTTCATACGGACCTGAACCGTACGCGTCTGCCAATTCCGCCATACCTGCTCAACGAAATTTATAATAGCATGGATCTTCGGATTTGGCAAGTACTTTTTTAAACTTTTTTAAAGAAATTTTTCGCGGATGTTTTTGGCCCGTTCGTACTGCAGATTCCATTCCTTCCAGTCGGACAGCCGGTTGCGGAATTCGATCTCATTGAAGGGATGTTCCTCCCAGATCTGGCCGGTGATGGCCTGCTCCAGCTGCTTTTTCAGCTGAGGGTCATCGGTCTTCTGCCAGCGGTCATAGATGACGGGCACCGCGCCGTCGGAGAGTTCAAAGAGGGCGGGCACGTCCAGTTCCAGATGCTGCCCCGCTTCTTCTGCGGCAATGACCCGGTCGATGTTGTAGCCGGCGATGAGGCCGTCCACGTTGACCAGATTCAGCAGCAGGAAGCCGCAGATCCCGGCTGCCGCAGCGATCTTCACCGCGGGGAATTTCACGAAGCGGCGCAGGAGGATGATGCTGAACACCAGGAACAGGAACACCATGAAGCAGCTTGTGTAGATCCGCTTGTGGGTCAGACCGTAACAGTCGATGTACATCACCATCTTGCTGAAGGCGGTGACCAGAAGCAGCAGCGTGAACACGCAGAGCACCGCGGTCCAGGCTGTAAGCCCTCTGGAAGGCCGAAAATCGCCGTTTTCAGCCTGTTTTTCCCCTCGGTCGAGAAAGAGCCAGGCACCGCCCAAAACCGCCAGATTGATGCCTGCCACACTGCAGAGTTCGAAGAACCCCCGGCGGGCGTATTCCGCATAGGTCATGGTCTCCGGCAGCTTGCTGGCGAAGGCGGACAGGAAATAACCCAGCTGTGCCAGGAAGAACAGAGCATAAATTGCGGTCAGAACGGCCAGGAAGCCGTAGACGGTGACGCGGGGCAGCAGCTGCAGTTTGGGCAGGCTTTTTTCCATCTGCTCTGCGGTCAGCAGCTCCGTACGGCGGCCGTTGCCGTTGCCGTGGAAGAGGCCGAAGAGCCAGCAGGCCACGGGGATGGACAAAATGCCGTTGGCGATGAGTTCGGAAAGGTCGGGCATGGGCAGCCGATTGAGGCCGGAAAGCAGGTAATCGAATGCCGGGTCCGCATCCGCCAGAAGGCGCAGCACGCTCACCAGCACGGGAATCAGCACCAGAAGGCTCACCAGGCTGGCCAGCACGTTTTTGGTGCGGCGGCTCATGGGCTGGGGTGCGGTGAACTGGGCACCACTGCAGCGGTCGTGGAACTCTGCGGCGGGAATGGATTCCGTAGCAGAGCGTTCATTCAAAGTCCCTGCCGCAGCCCCGGGGGCCGCGGTACCGGAAGGTGCCGCTCCGGGCTTTGCAGCTGCCCGGTCAGCCGTGCCAAAGATGCCGGCAAACAGCCGTCCGAAATTGCCGAAGGGCAGCAGGATCATCTGCTTCACAGGCTCTGCCAGGCTGTACAGGCTGATGCCGCCGGAGATCTGGCGGCCGCAGGTGACCGCCGTCCAGTACACCGCTGCAAAGCTGAGGAACAGCATGTTCAGCGTCTTCAGCTGCCAGGCATCGATCAGAGCGAAGGACAGGGCCGAAAGCAGGATCACTCCCATCCAGACCAGACTCTTTCTGGTCTGCGGATGGCCGCAGGCGTTTAAGTAAGTACCCGCCACCGCGCAGTAGGCTGCGGCGAAGAGCAGAACGGAGATCCCCTCCCCGCTCCAGAAGATAAAGTCGATATAAAGGTATGCTAACCCGAGGGTCAGGAGAGCTCCCCAGAGCTCCCGGCCCCTGTTTCCGTTTTTGTTCATCTCAGTTTCCCTTTCTGCCCTTTTGCGGCTGACTGCGCGCCGTAAATTCTGACGTGCGCTTTCTTTGAGGGCGCCCCGATTCCCTTTTGGGGCGCCTTCTATTCCTCCGGAATGTATTCCAGGATCTCTCCCGGCTGACACTGTAAGACCTTGCAGATCTCCTCCAGGGTGGAGAAGCGGATGGCCTTGGCCTTATTGTTTTTCAGGATGGAAAGATTGGCCGGCGTAATGCCGATCCGGTCTGCCAGCTCCCCTGCCGGCATTTTTCTCTTTGCCATCATCACGTCCAGATTGACCTGAATGCCCATGGCTCCTCCTTTCTAAATGGTGAAATCGTTTTCCTGCTTCACTTCCACCGCGTGCTGGAACACGTTTTTCATGGCCCGAAGCACAAGGCCGGCGAAGCCGGCCAGAAGACCGATCACCAGGAAAGAAAGATACTGATAGCCCCCTGCCACCAGCACCAGAGCTACGCCGAAGCAGCACCAGGAGATGATTCGCAGGCAGGTCACGTTCTGGCTCACCAGCACATTGCCCTTGCGGATGTTGGACAGCAGCCGGTCCAGAACCGCCAGCGCTCCCATCACGAACACCGCGCAGGCGTAGCAGATGATCAGCAGCGACGTGAGCAGTTCCGCAGGCCGCTCGGTGATCTCCAGATAGTACTTCAGGAAGCGCGGGCCGGTAATCATGAGTACCAGCCCGCCCGCCATGACGATGCGGGTGCAGATCAGGGACAGAAGTGTCGATTTATCAGAGTTCCACATATGATTTCCTCTCTTATGGTTGCATTGGGGCCGGAGCGTATTTCCCCTGGCTCCGGCCTTCCCCTTTCGCAATTTCATCCTATCCCAGAACACACCGTTTGTCAACATATTTTTATTGTTTTTCGATATATTTTTATTGAGCATCAAAAAAGAGCTGCAATTGCAGCTCTTTCTGTTATCGATACATTTCTTTCACTTCGTCCGTGTAGCCGCCGTCTTCCCCGTAAACTACAAGGTCCGGCAGGAAGCGAAGTTCTTTGCCGCCGTTCTTGGTGTAGCGGATCAGCACCAGATTGGGTTCCTTCCCTGCCTTGGGCCGCACGAAGCGGATCTCCTTGGCTTCCAGCTGATGCTTCCGCGCCTGGGCCAGAAGGTCCGTCAGCCGGGAGGGTCGCTGGATCAAATAGAGGTTCCCCTTTCGCCGCAGCATGGCAGAAGCCGCCCGGAAGAAATCTTCCATCACCGCGGTGCTTTCCTGGCGGGCGATCTGCATCGCCTCGTTATCGCAGGTAAGCCCCGCTCCCCTTTCCACATAGGGCGGGTTGGAGGTGACCGCATCGAAGGAGCCCCGCAGGCGGATCAGCTCTGCAGGGGGCGCGCCTTCCTCCTGCGCCATTTCAGACGCAGGCGCGCTGTCCTCCGGCTTTTTCAGGAGGTCCAGCACATCGCAGTTGTACACGGTGATCCGGTCCGAAAGGCCGTTGGCCGCCACGGAACGGCAGGCCCGGTCCGCAGAGTTCTTCTGCAGTTCCACCGCCCGGATCTCTTTTGCAGCCGTTTTTCGCGCTAAAATCAGGGGAATGATGCCCGTACCCGTTCCCAGGTCCAGGATCCGATCCCCCTTATCTTTGGCGGCAAAATCCGCCAGAAGCACGGCGTCGATGCCGTAGCAGAACTCCGCAGGGTCCTGAAACAGCACCAGGCCGCCGAAGCCGATCTCATCTACCCGTTCGGCAGGCAGGGCTTCTTTCCGCACTTCGCTCATAGGGTTCATTCGCTCAGCAATTCCTTCATCTCGGCAGTGAGTTCCGGTTCGGCAGCGGGCTTGTTTCCGCCCTTCTTCTTGCCCAGCCGCTGGATCTGCTGCTTACCGTAAATGTAGTAGTCGTTGGACAGCTTTTCCGGACCGTTCTCGCTCTTTTCTTCCACCACCAGGCGTACCTTGATCTTATTCTCCAGAATGTTGCTTTCCACCACAACGCCCAGACCGTCGATGGTCTTTACGTGTTCGCCGGGGTCGGGCATGCCCTTCCGCAGTTCGGTGTACACTTCGTTTTCAAACTTCAGGCAGCACATCAGTCTGCCGCAGATCCCGGAGATCTTGGTGGGGTTCAGAGACAGATTCTGCACCTTGGCCATCTTGATGGATACGGGCTCGAAATCGGGCAGCCAGGCATGGCAGCAGAGCGCCTTGCCGCAGGTACCGATACCGCCCAGCATCTTGGCTTCGTCGCGGACACCGATCTGGCGCAGTTCGATGCGGGTCTTGAACACCCCTGCCAGATCCTTTACCAGGTCGCGGAAATCCACCCGGCCGTCGGCGGTGAAGTAGAAAATGATCTTGTTGTTGTCGAAGGTGTGTTCCACATCGATCAGCTTCATTTCCAGCTTGTGCTTATCGATCTTTTCCTGGCAAAGGGCCATGGCACGGTCCTTTTTCTTCAGGTTTTCTTCGTTCTGGCGCACGTCTTTTTCGGTGGCGATGCGCAGCACCTTCTTCAGGGGAGACACGATATCCTTTTCGGGCACTTCCTTGATGCCCTCGGATACGGTGCCGAATTCCAGGCCTCTGGCGGTTTCCACGATGACGTTGTCGCCATGCTTCAGTTCCAGATCGCCGGGATCGAAATAATAGAGTTTACCGGCCTTTTTGAACCGGACTTCTACCACGTTTACCATAAGTTTGTTGTTCCTTCCTTACCGGGAACCGTCCCTGCTCCGTGCCATCATGCGCAGTACCATGCTCTTGAGAGCATAGCCGGCATTCACGTTCCGGGAGAGGTCGTTCCGGGTATCTTCTATGATTCTGACCCAGCAGTGCAGGTCGTCTTCCTGCGCCACGGGTGCGTATGTCCGTAAGAAATCTTCTTCGCCTGTCAGGGAAGGCAGGGCCGCTCCGGCTGCCCGGATGGCCAGATCCCGCAGAAGGTCTTCCAGCACGTCGAGAAAATCCTCGGCCTTCTGCTTATCGGAAGTGATGTCTTTCAGTTCGCTTAAAAATGCGTAATAGGGTTTGCCGTCGCAGAGCTTTCCCAGGACGGCTTTCGCCGGTGCCGTTTCCCCGGCCGCGGCTTTTTCTTCGCCCCACCGGAATACCACACAGCGGGACAAAATCGTGGGAAGCAGATGTTCCGTATTCTCCGAAAGGAGGATCAGAACGTCTCTCCCGGGAGGTTCTTCCAGAGTTTTCAGCAAGCGGTTCTGGGCCCGCTCCGTCAGCAGGTCCGCGTCCCCCAGAATGGCCACCACCCGGCTTGCGGCCAGGGGTTTTTTCTTGAGGCGCTCCTGCATCTTCTGCACCTTTTCGTCTTTCAGAGACAGGTTCCCGGATTTGCCGGAGGCTTCCGCCTGCAGCAGCACCAGATCCTCATGGATGCCCCCCGCCAGATTCCGGCAGGAAGGACACATGCCGCAGGGTTTTCGCCCTTCTCCGGTGCAGAGGAGAGCCTGAGCAAACTCCAGGGCCATGGGCAGGGTCTCTGTTTCTTTCGGGCCTTCAAAGATATAAGCATGGGCCAGCCGGCCGCTTTCCAGCCCCTGCAGCAGCCGTTTTTTCAGACCTTCTCTATCCATTACAGCTTCTCCAAAGCTTCCGCAGTTCTGCTGCGGATGGCTTCTGCGATGGCTTCGATCTCGCCTTTGGCACTGAAGGAAAGGATCCGTTCCGGATAGGTTTCCGCCAGGCGTACATAGCCGTCGTAGACCCGCTGATGGAATTCCAGGGCTTCCTGTTCCAGTCGGTCCATTTCACCGGCCTGCTGTACCCGTTTTCTGCCGGAGGCAGGGTCCAGAAGCAGCAGTACGGTAAGGTCGGGCATGATGCCCTGCACCGCATAGCGGTTGATGATCTCCACCGATTCTCCCAGCCCTCTTCCATAGCCCTGATAGGCTACACTGGAGTCCACGTAACGGTCGCAGATGACGGTCTTGCCGGCTTCCAGCGCCGGTTTGATCACCTGAGACACAAGCTGGGCACGGGAAGATGCGTAAAGCAAAGCTTCCGCCATGGGGTCCATTTCCTTATGAGCGGGATCCAGAATGAGGCCGCGGATCTTTTCGCTGATGGCGGTGCCGCCCGGTTCCCGGGTCAGCAGGGTGTCGTGGCCCTGTTCCTGCAGGAAGGTATTCAGTTTCTGGATCTGGGTGGACTTTCCGGATCCGTCCGGACCCTCGAAAGTGATGAAAAGACCCCGTTTCATAGCTATTCTTTCCTCCGCTTCTTTTTACCGGTTCCGAGTACGTCATCACAGAGTCTGCTGAAGCATACCCCTCCTACGATCAGAAGGGGTACGCAGAGCAGTACAGTGAAGACCAGTCGGATGATCTCCATGGTTTCCATGGTTATTTGCTTGCTGCCTTTGCCCAGTCAGCCTTGAACTTTGCAATGCCTGCATCGGTCAGGGGATGGTTGAACATATTGGACAGTACATTGAAGGGGATGGTGGCGATGTCAGCACCGGCCAGCGCACAGTCGATGGCATGGTTTACGGTGCGGATGCTGGCGGCGATGATCTCGGTCTTGATATCGTAGTTGGAGAAGATATCAACGATTTCCTGGATCAGGCCAACGCCGTCGCTGCCCACATCGTCCACTCTGCCCACGAAGGGGCTGACGAAGGTTGCGCCTGCTCTTGCTGCCAGCAGAGCCTGGGCTGCAGAGAAGATCAGGGTCACGTTGGTTTTGACACCTTTTGCGGAAAGAGCGGAGCAAGCCTTCAGACCTTCCTTGGTCATGGGCAGCTTGATGGTGATGTTGGGATGGATCTTGATCAGATCTTCTGCTTCGGCCAGCATGCCTTCCGCATCGTCGCTGAGAACTTCGGCACTGATGGGGCCATCCACTACACCGGTGATTTCAGTTACAACTTCTTTGAAATCGCGGCCTTCCTTTGCGATCAGGCTGGGGTTGGTGGTAACGCCTGCCAGAACGCCCCAGGATGCTGCTTCGCGGATCTCTGCCAGATTGGCGGTGTCGATAAACAGTTTCATGGTAAAAACCTCCTATGATGAAACTACGTTTCCCTGCATGCTCAAAATCTGCAGGAGCATCGCATTTTACTTACCCTTAAGCATACCTTAACCATGGAAAAAAAACAATAGAAAAGTAAGAATTTGTGCTGTCCCCCGCCATTGCACACCCCTGCCCGAAGTGCTATAATAAAAGCAGAAAAACGTCCTGTTTTTGTGCTGCGCGGAATGCGCCCGGTGAAAGAGGTATTGGAATGAGCACTGTTTATCAATTCAAGGAAAAGATCGACGGCACCTATGCCGGCCACGATGGTGTCCACACCATCCATTATTCCCTGTATTTGCCCGACAAACAGCCCAAAGCGGTCCTGCAGATCGTCCACGGCATGGCGGAACACTTCGGCCGCTACGAAGAATTTGCAACGTTTCTGACCGAACAGGGCTATGCGGTCTGCGGCGAAGACCACCTGGGTCATGGCCGTACCGGTGCTGCCGTGAACGAATTCGGTTATTACGGCCAGATCGAAGGCAAGGCACAGGATCACATGGTGGAAGACATCCACACCCTGCGCTGCCTCATGCGTGAAAAATACGGTTCCGTTCCCTACTTCCTTCTGGGCCACAGCATGGGCTCCATGCTGACCCGCATTTACCTGACCAGATACGGTGACGACCTCACCGCCGCCATCATCATGGGCACCGTCGGCCCCAACGATCAAGCCAGGATGGCTCTGCCTCTGGTGAAACTGATCCAGCGCTTCTACGGCCCCAAGCACAAGAGCAAGCTGCTGTATGCCGTAGCCTTCGGCAGCTACAACAAGCGTTTCCCCGACCCCAGCGAACGGCTGGGCTGGCAGTCTCAGGACCCCGAAGTTCTGAAGGCCTTCCGGTCAGATCCGTACTGCAACTTCATGCTCAGCTGCAGCGCCTTCCAGACCATGCTGGAAATGATTCTCTTCATCAGCCGTCCCCAGTGGGCTTCCGAGGTCCCCGGCGATCTTCCCCTGCTGATCACCGCCGGCGAGCTGGACCCCGTGGGCGATTTCGGCAAGGGCCCCCGCTGGGTCTACGATGCCTTCCTGGCCCTGGGCCGCAAGAACGTGGTTTTGCAGATGTATCCCGATATGCGTCATGAGATCCTCAACGAGCCCTGCAAGAAAGAAACCTTTGCAAACATCCTGAACTGGATGGAACAATACCTGTAAAAACAAAGCGGCCGCCGAATTTCAAACCCGGCGGCCGCTTCCTTTCACATATTCCCCCTCCTTCCTGCATACAGTGCAGTAACGGCGCCGCCTGCGGCGGCGCGGATCCATTGCACAGTTCGAAGGAGGGTTTTTTCTATGTCTAAAAAATACAAAGGGCTGCAGTCCCTGAATAAAAAGACCGTCAGCAGGATCATCATCGTCATTCTGGCGGTGCTGGCCCTGGGTGCCGCCTGTTTCAGCCTGTTCGGCGGAACGGACGGCGAAGCTGTAACCTTCCGCATCCTCAGCGAAAGCGAGATCCCCCAGCAGATGGTATCACAGGTGATCCCCGAATATCGTCAGTTGGAGCGCGCCCTGGCCTGTCTCATCGACGGCAAGGTCTACGTGCTGGCCACCCGGGGCGAAAAAGCATCCAACGGCTATGGGATCACCATCCGCTCCATGGAGCTGAAAGAAACCGATGCCGGCTGCACCCTGATCGTGCAGGCCGATTTCACCGACCCGGCCCCCGGCATCACCGTGAACCAGGCCATCACCTATCCTCTGCAGGTAGCGGAAACCGATCTGACCGAGCTTCCCCAGGAAATCGAGCTGAAAGTAAAATACGCGGATTGATCTTCCAGTTTATACCAAAATTCAACCGCACGGCAAATTTTGCAAAATCGTTCTGAGCCCTTGCAGATTCCCTTTGGTTTCGCTATAATATTATAATAGTGAAAACCAAGGAGGTTTCCCTTATGAACGAAAAAATGCAAGAATTTGAACACCGTCAGGCCAAAGCCGACAAAAAGCTTTTGACCAAAGCCACCATTTTCCTGGATCCTGCCGAAGAAGCAGCCACTCTGGACGTGATGGCAGAAATGGGTCTGATTCTGGATAAATACAGCTACTGGGATTCCATTTCCTTCAAGAAAGGCAAGCCCGTCAGAGTACACCATGTGCTGGATTACCGCTGGTTCAAGACTCCCGAAGAATATATGTCCTATATCGGCAAGCGTTCCGTCCGCGGCTGGACCCACATTGCCGGTACCACCCGTTCCGGCCGCCAGTACTTCGCCTGCGACGTGGACAGCGACGGCAATCCCCTGGGCAAGGAAGAAGACATCCTCTTCCCCCGGGCAGAAGCACTGAAAGGCCGCCGCAAGCGGTTCATCACCCAGGTCCTTTCCCTGACTCTGGTTCTGCTCGCTTATCTGGCTGCCCTCTTCGCCATGTTCGGCTTCAGCTGGGAAATCTTCGGTTTCAGCGCCGATCTTTCCGGTCTCAGCGGCGTGGATCTGCTCTATGCCGTTCTGCCCGAACTGCCCTTCTGGCTGTTCAAGGTCATCCCCTTCTTCCTGCTGCTCGGTTTCTGGGTCTACTACATCGTGGATATTTTCCGCATCCGGAAGCTGATCTACGCGGAAGCGGTCAAGAATGTTTCCAAGAAGACCAAGAAGTCCGAAGCTGCTGCCGAAGCAGAAGGAGAAGCGGTTTCCGCCCGCTCCATCAAGCGTCTGGGCGACGAATAATCCCCCGGCACCGAATTGCAACAAAAAACACAAAAGAGGCATTTGCTTTTGCAAGTGCCTCTTTCCTTTTGTATGGAATTCCTTCCGTGCTTATTTGGCAAATTTCCGGGCCAGCCAGATGATGACGCAGGCGCCGATCGCCGCCACCAGAACACCGCCGACGCTGAAAGTGCGTGCGGAGATGCCGAAAAAGCCTGCTACCAGGCCGCCGACAAAGGAACCACCGATGCCCAGCAGAATGTTCTTCAGCAGGCCGCCGGAGGTCTTCATGATCTTGCTTGCGATCCAGCCGGCCAGAGCGCCGACGATGCACCAGGACAAAAAGTTCAGCATAGTCTGTTTCTCCTTTCACGATTGTACATTCATTATACACCTGCTCCGTTTTTGTCGCAAGTTTTTTACAGCCGGGCTCTGTATTCGAAGATCCGGTCACGCAGCAGCGCGGCCCGTTCGAACTGCAGATCCTTTGCCGCTTCTTTCATTTGCTTTTCCAGCAGTTTCACATAGTCGGCGAGTTCCTTCCGGGTCAGTTCCAGAGGGCTCTTTCCTTCGTAACGGTCCAGTTCCGGTTCTGCCGCCTTGGTGGCTTCAATCACCTGACGAACCGCCTTTTCCACGGTTTTGGGGGTGATGCCGTGAGTTTCATTATAGGCCTGCTGGATCCCTCGTCTGCGTTCCGTTTCCGCAATGGCTTTTTCCATGGCGGGGCTGATGGTATCCGCATACATGATGACCCTGCCGTGGGCGTTTCTGGCAGCGCGGCCGATGGTCTGGATCAGCGAGGTCTCCGCGCGGAGGAAGCCCTCTTTATCCGCATCCAGGATGGCCACCAGGGAAACTTCCGGAATATCCAGACCTTCCCGCAGCAGGTTGATGCCCACCAGCACGTCGAACACACCCAGGCGCAGGTCGCGGATGATCTCCAGACGTTCCAGGGTCTCCACTTCGGAATGCAGATAGCGTACCTTGATGCCGGCCCCTTTCAGGTAATCCGTCAGGCTTTCCGCCATCTTTTTGGTCAGGGTGGTGACCAGGACACGCTCACCCTGTGCGGTGACTTTATTGATCTCTCCGATGAGATCGTCGATCTGGCCGTCCACCGGCTTCACTTCGATGGGCGGATCCAGAAGGCCCGTGGGGCGAATCACCTGTTCCGCCACCGCATCGCCGCTGTGCTCCCGCTCGTAGGCCGCCGGAGTGGCGCTGGTGTAGACGGTCTGGTTCATCATGCCCTCAAATTCCTCAAAGGACAGGGGCCGGTTATCCAGTGCCGAAGGCAGCCGGAAGCCGTAATCCACCAGGGAGGTCTTTCGGGAGAAATTGCCGTGGTACATGGCCCGCAGCTGGGGCAGCATCACGTGGGATTCGTCGATGATGGTCAGGAAGTCATCGGGGAAATAGTCGATCAGGGTGTAGGGTCGTTCCCCGGGCTTCAGATTGCTGATGTGACGGGTGTAGTTTTCGATGCCCTTGCAGCTGCCCACCTCCCGCAGCATTTCGATATCGTAGCGGGTGCGCTGGTCGATGCGCTGGGCTTCGATCAACTTGCCCCGGTCCTGGAACCACTGCACCCGTTCTTCCAGTTCCGCTTCCACGTCGGTGATGGTGCGTTCCATGTTTTCCTTGGAGGTGACATAGTGAGAAGCGGGGAAAATGGACACGTGATTCCGCAGGCCGGTGATTTCGCCGGTGACAGGGTTCATCTCTTTGATGGTCTCCACTTCGTCACCGAAGAGTTCCACCCGCACCGCATGGTCTGCACCGGCGGGGAAAATATCGATGATATCCCCTCTCGCCCGGAAGCTGCCGCGCTGGAAATCGATGTCGTTGCGGGTGTACTGGATATCCACCAGCTTCCGCAGGATCTCGTTCCGGGGCTTTTCCATACCGGGCCGCAGGGACAGCACCTGGTTTTCGTAATCCACGGGGCTGCCCAGACCGTAAATGCAGGAGACGGAAGCCACCACGATCACATCCCGGCGTTCCGCCAGGGCTGCGGTGGCCGAGTGGCGCAGCTTTTCGATCTCGTCGTTGATATCGGAGTCTTTTTCAATATAGGTGTCGGTGGAGGGCACATAGGCTTCCGGCTGGTAGTAGTCGTAGTAGGACACAAAGTACTCCACCGCATTGTTGGGGAAGAATTCCTTGAATTCTCCGTGCAGCTGGGCAGCCAGGGTCTTGTTGTGGCTGATCACCAGCGTAGGCTTCTGCACCGCCTCAATGAGCTTCGCCATGGTGAAGGTTTTCCCGGAGCCGGTGACCCCCAGCAGCGTCTGGTGCTTTTTGCCCTGGCGGATGCCCTCCGCCAATTTGGCGATGGCCTGGGGCTGGTCGCCCATGGGCTGGTAATCGGATATGACTTTGAATTCGGCCATGGGTGCCTCCTTTCTGTGCGCCTGCGGCCATTCACCGCAAAAGAGTGTTTTGTGCGCGGCCGCTCACCGGAAAAAGCCGTGAGCGGCCTTAAACTGCTTTCCTTCTTACAGATAACTTCTTTCCAGGAAGGATTTGGGCAGCACGAAGGTCTTTTCTTCTTCGTACATTTCGTGAGTGGGTTCCCCTTCCAGGATACGGCGGCCGCCGGCCGCCAGGGCTTCCATTTCGTATTCGCCGGGGAAGCGGACCACGGGAGCGAAGGCTCCCACGTACTTCTTTACCCCTTCGCAGACGTAATCGGAATAGGAAACGCCGCCGGTGAGGAGGATGGCATCGATCTTGCCTTCCAGTGCCGGGAAGCTGAGGGTGATGCCCTTGGCGATCTGGTAGATCATGGCATCGTAGACCAGCTTGGCATGCTCGTCCCCTTCGCGGATGCGGCGTTCTACTTCGCGGCAGTCGGTGGTGCCCAGGTGGGCCCGCAGACCGCCCATGCCGCGGATCTTTTTCTTCATCTGGGCACGGTTGTATTCGCCGCTGTAGCACAGGTCGATGACATAAACGGAAGGAATGCTGCCGGCACGTTCCGGTGCGAAGGAACCGGCGTCATCGGACTGGGAGTCCACCATCTTGCCGCCCTTATGGGTGCTCATGGAAATGCCGCCGCCCAGGTGGGCCACCACCAGGTTCAGGTCTTCGTATTCCTTGCCGATGCTTTCGGCGTACATACGGGCCACCGCCTTGCTGTTCAGCACATGGCAGAAGCTCTGACGTTCCACTTCGGGAATGCCGGTGATCTTGGCGATGGGCGGAAATTCGTCCACAGAGGTGGCATCGTAAATGTACCCCTTCACGCCGGCCAGCCGGGCGATGTCGTGGGCGATGAGGCCGCCCAGATTGGAGGCATGCTGGGGGATGTTGGCGGTATAGATCATGCGGCGCATGGCTTCGTTGACCACATAGCCGCCGGCCTTGACGGGCGGGAACATACCGCCGCGGCCTACGACGATATCCAGCTTGGCAGGGTCTACGCCGTGTTTTTCAAGCGCATCCAGCACCGTCTTCAGACGGTAATCCAGCTGGCTGAGGATGGTTTCAAATTCTTCCAGTTCTGCGCGGGGATGGGCGATGTTCTCCAGGAAGATCTGTTCCTCGCCTTCGTAATAGGCGATCTTGGTGGAGGTTGAGCCGGGATTGATGGCTAAAATACGTTCAGACATAAGTAACACCTCTGTTTCGTTTCGATCAAGGGGATTGACATAACAGATCTATTAAAATTATACCATATCCCGCGGGCAAGATGAATACAAAAATGAAAAAGACGGAACCGCACAGCAGTTCCGCCTTCTTCAGGATGGTTGCATGTCAAACTGCTTTCGCAGTTTTCTTCTACTTTTACTTCCGGAGCTTACAGCAGGGTGCCCATGTGCTTCATGGTGCGGACCAGCTGGTTTACGTAGCTCATTTCGTTGTCGTACCAGGATACGACTCTTACCAGGAAGGTGCCGTTGCCGTTGTCAGCCAGTTCGGTCTGAGTGGCATCGAACAGGGAGCCGAAACTCATGCCGACGATGTCGCTGGAAACGATCTGTTCTTCGGTGTAACCGTAAGAAGGAGTTGCAGCGGCCTTCATTGCAGCGTTGATCTTGTCTGCGGTCAGGTCGGTTGCTTCTACAACTGCATCCAGCATGGTCAGGGAGCCGGTGGTTACGGGAACTCTCTGTGCGGAGCCCTTCAGCTTGCCGGACAGTTCGGGGATAACCAGGCCGATGGCCTTTGCAGCACCGGTGCTGTTGGGAACGATGTTAGCAGCAGCAGCTCTTGCTCTTCTGAAGTCGCCCTTTCTGTGGGGACCGTCCAGCAGCATCTGGTCGCCGGTGTAAGCGTGGATGGTGCTCATCAGACCGCTCTTGATGGGAGCCAGCTTGTTCAGAGCATCTGCCATGGGAGCCAGGCAGTTGGTGGTGCAGCTTGCGCCGGAAACGATGGTGTCTTCCTTGGTCAGGATGCCTTCGTTTACGCCGTAAACAACGGTGGGCAGATCATTGCCTGCGGGGGCAGAGATCAGGACCTTCTTTGCGCCAGCTTCGATGTGAGCCTGAGACTTTGCCTTGCTGGTGAAGAAACCGGTGCATTCCAGAACCAGGTCAACATCCAGAGCAGCCCAGGGCAGCTTTGCGGGGTCAGCTTCTTTGTATACGTGGATTTCAGTACCGTTTACAATAATGGAATCTTCGGTGCAGGAAACTTCTGCATCGTACAGACCCTGTGCGGTATCATGCTTCAGCAGGTATGCCAGCATATCGGGAGAAGTGAGGTCGTTGATGGCAACGATTTCTACGCCTTCTGCGCCAAAAGCTTTTCTAAAAGACAGTCTGCCGATACGGCCAAAACCATTGATTGCTACTTTCATTTGGTAGATCCTCCTAAATTAGTACTACGGATGTTAGTATATGCGATTTGAGAAAAATAATCAATATCCAACCCTAAATATGGCAACATTTTGCACATTTCTCACCCAAGCGACTCAAATCTCTCTTTCCCGCGGGTCAGCACATTTCTCAACAGTAACCAAGTTGCCGCAGCGAGGAGCAAGCAGCACAGCAGTTGGAACCAGTCCGGTCCCAGGAAGCGGCTGAACAATGCCACATACAAAACGACAGGGAGCATCAGGATGCCCATACCGCCCAAAATGGCTGCAATGACGCTTCCGCCCTGTTTCACCACGGTGGCTGCATTGATCCAGTCCAGGCGGGGCCATTTCAGATTGCACCACAGGCCGAACACAGCGGTGAAGCAGGCGAGTACGGCAGGCAGCAGGATGGCGGCGATGCGGTCCGGGATGCTCATGGGAAGAGAAAAGTTGAGAATCATGCCGGTCAGTACGCCGGGAACCCCGGCCACCAGCACGTTCAGCAGCATTTTTGCGCTCAGGATGGTCTCCGTCGCCACGGGCATGGAGCGCAGCAGCCACAGGTTCTTCCCTTCCAGGGAAACGGAAGGTGCAGCGGTGCAGGTCATCAGGATGCAGAAGCCCACAGCCACCTGCAGCATGGCGGGAAGCATGGCAGAAAATCCGTTTCCGCCGGTCAGGGCATCGAAAGTCCCTGCGATTTCCAGCAGTTCACCCCGCTTCAGCACCAGGAAAAAGGCCAGAAGCAGCATCATGATCACGCCCAGACCACAGTTCAGAAGATAGGCGGGCATGCCCAGCAGCACGGAAGTTTCTTTTTTCAGCACAGCGATCAGCGGTGAATTTTCCCGGGCCTTCTTTTCCACATAGACCACCTTCAAACCCTTTTTCTTGGTGGTGATCAGTTTCAGGAAGGTACGGGTCAGCAGCCAGGCCACCAGTGCGAAGGGAACGGCGGCAAACAGCGCAAAGGCCAGGAATCGCCACAGATCTCCTTCCAGAATGCCCCGTCCCATATAATAGAAGGGCAGCAGCACCGTGCGGAATGCCTCTGCAATGGTTTCTCCCTGCAGCAGCAGCGTATCCAGGAAGCTGCTCATATTGAAGCAGAAATACATATAAGCGGCGAAGAATACCGCCATGATGACGGTGGTGGCCAGGTTTTTGCGCTTCATACGGCTGCTGATGGCTTCGGAGACCCAGCCCAGCAGGCAGGTCAGCGCCATGGACAGCAAGGGCAGCAGAAGCAGCGAAAGCACCCAGAAGATCACACCTGCCGCGGTGACGGATTCCCCTAAGATCAGCCAGACGACCCCGGCAGGGATCATGGTCAGAGCCGAAAAGGCGAAATTCAGCACGAACAGCATGGCAAGGCGGCTTGCCAGAATGTAGAAAGGCGGGATGGGCATGGACAGCAGCAGTTCGTTGTCTTTTGCATCAAAGAGCTGCTTCTGCGCCGTAAAAATACTGCCCACCACACTGAGAAGGAGGCCCATGAAGCCCATGATGGCAAAGGCCAGCCAGTGGAAGTCCGTACCGGCAGAGCTATCAAGCAGCATGAACGCCATGCCGCCCAGAGCACCGCCCAGCACCACCACCAGGTAGACGATCAGAAGAATGACCCCCACCTTGGCCCCGGTACCCACCTTCTTTTTCTTGCTCATGCGGCTGAACATGGAG
Organism: Clostridiales bacterium; assembly: GCA_015058215.1. Classification (GTDB taxonomy): domain Bacteria; phylum Bacillota; class Clostridia; order Peptostreptococcales; family Anaerovoracaceae; genus SIG262. The sequence goes on along the minus strand of SVCU01000006.1, from coordinate 36,684 downwards.
TTCCAGAGCGCGCTCAGCCGGCTGGTAAGGAGTGCTTTAAACATCTTCTTCCACCAGTTCCAGGAACACTTCTTCCAGAGAGGTATTGCCTTTTACCTCTTCCATGGTGCCGCTGACCACCAGCTTGCCGTCCTTGATGATGGCCACCTTATCGCAAAGCTTTTCCGCGGCTTCCAGTACGTGGGTGGAATAGAAAATGGCGCCGCCGTTGTCGCAGAGTTCCCGCATGATGCCCTTCAGGATATGAGCAGCCTTGGGGTCCAGACCCACGAAGGGTTCGTCCATCAGCATCAGCTTGGGCTCGTGGATCAGGGCGGAGATCACGGCCAGCTTCTGTTTCATGCCGTGGGAATAATCGCCGATGTTCTGTGCCAGATGAGGCGTCAGTTCGAAAAGATCACCGTATTTGCGGATCCGTTCCCGACGGACATCGGCAGGGATGCCGAAGATATCGGCCACAAAGTTCAGATACTTGATACCGCTCATGAATTCGTAAAGATCCGGATTATCGGGCAGATAGGCGATCTTCTTTTTGCAGCCCAGAGGATCTTCCTTGATGGAAATGCCATCCACCAGGATCTCCCCTTCCTGGAAATCCAGGATGCCGCAGCAGGCCTTGATGGTAGTGGTTTTACCGGCGCCGTTATGACCGATGAACCCGTAGATTTCACCGGCCTTGATCTCTAAGGAAAGATCGTCCACCGCCTTGACGGTACCGTCATAGCTCTTGGTCAGATTCTTAATTTTTAACATTGGTTCTTCCCCCTTTCAGCCGGGCGCTGTTTGATCCCCTGCGCCCGGTCCTTTCTTTTATCTCAGTGCGTCGCAGAACCGCTTCATGCCTTCTTCCAGAGTGGCTCTGGGGCAGGCGATGTTGACGCGTTCGAAGGCTTCCCCTTCGGGACCGAACATAGCGCCGGTATCCAGCCACAGTTTAGCCTGTTCCTCGATGCGCTTCTGGCGTTCTGCGGTGTCATAGGGCAGTGCGGAGCAGTCCAGCCACAGCAGGTAGGTGCCTTCGGGCTCTACCAGCTTCACTGCGGGCAGATGTTCCTCCAGATAGCTGCGGACGAAGTCCACGTTGCCGGCCAGGTATTCCTTCAGCTGTTCCAGCCATTCTCTGCCTTCGCTGTAGGCCGCATAGGCAGCGGTGGTACCGTACACGGAGGGTTCTTCGTAACCGGTGCTGTAGAGCACCTTCTTGAACTTGTTCCGGATGTCTTCGTTGGGGATCCAGATGTGGGACAGCTGCAGACCGGCCACGTTGAAGGTCTTGCTGGGCGCGGTGCAGGTGATGGTGAAGTCCTTGTAGTCCTCCTTCAGATCGATGAACACATGGTGCTTGTGGCCCGCGAACACGAAGTCTTCGTGGATCTCGTCGGAGACCACCAGAACGCCGTGCTTCTTGCAGATATCGCCCATGGCCACCAGTTCTTCGGGGGTCCAGACGCGTCCCACGGGGTTGTGGGGGCTGCAGAGGATGAAAAGCTTCACATCTTCTTCCACGATCTTCTTTTCGAAGTCTTCCAGATCCAGAGTATAGCGGCCGTCCTTGTAGATCAAGGGGTTATTTACCAGCTTGCGGTCGTTTTCCAGGATCATGTTGGTGAAGGGATAGTAGACGGGACGCTGGATCAGTACGGCTTCACCGGGCTTGGTGCAGGTGCGGATGGCCATGGAAACGGCGAAAACGATGCCGGGAGTGAACACCATCCATTCCTTCCTGGGTTCCCAGCCGAAGTACTTCTTGTACCAGCCGATGATGGGGTCCAGATAATCTTCTCTGGGTTCCCCGTAGCCGAAGATGCCGTGCTTGGTGCGTTCCACCATAGCATCGATCACAGGCTGAGGGATCCGGAAATCCATATCCGCCACCCAGAAGGGAAGCAGGTCAAGAGGCTTTCCGGCTGCTCTTGCGTAGTCGTATTTGGAAGAGCCGGAGTTGCGGCGTTCGATCACCTGATCAAAATCGTATTTCATAGTTTGAGATCTCCTTTCTCAATACCCGACGGCCGTTGCCAGAAGCAAGAGACCGGAAGTGACTGCGATAATTGCCAGCTGGAAAACTGCGGTCCACTTGGCCCATTTGCCATAGCTGAGACCGATCATACCCAGACTGATGAGAACCACCGGATTGGTGGGATAGAACACGTTGCTGAAGCCGTCACCGTAGACGAAGGCCAGAACAGCGGTTTGCCGGCTGATCTCCGCCAGGTCCGCAAGGGGTGCGATCAGCGGCATCAGCAGGAAGGCCTTGGCGGAGCCGGAGGAAATGAAGAAATTCATCACCAGCACCAGCAGATAGATCAGCAGGGATACTACGCCTTTGGAAGCGCCCTCCGTAAGCCCCACCACGCTGTGCAGGATGGTGTCCAGGATCTTTGCCTCCGCCATGGTATAGCGGATGGAGCTGGCCATGAGGATCAGAAGCACTGCCGGCAGAATGCTGACGATGCCGCTGCCGAACTGCTTCCACAGTTCTTTCGCCTTCATGCCGGAAACCAGAGTTGCGGAAATCCCTGCCGCCAGGAAGATCACCGCCACAAGGGGCATGATGATATCCTGCAGGAAGGGGATCACGCTGGACAGGAAGATCAGCAGAATGCCGAAACCCAGAACGCCGCCGAAGCAGGCCAGAGCCTTGTCTTTTTTAGCATCCCGGGTGAACTCGCTGAGGATCTTCTCCTGCTGCCGGGCTTTCTCGGGATCGTAGACCAGAGACTTGGAAGGGTCCTTCTCGATGCGCTTGGCGTAAGAGATCAGGAACAGCAGCAGAAGCCCGTAAATCAGAACGAAGGTCAGCAGACGGAAGCTCATGCCGCTGAACATGGGGAGCCCCGCAAGCTCCTGTGCAACGCCCACGGTGAAGGGGTTGCAGACGCCGGCGGAAAAGCCGCAGGCCACGGCCAGAAGGCTCATGCCCATCCCCACCAGGGAGTCCCAGCCCAAAGAGCAGGCCAGGGCCACGGCGATGGGTACCAGAGGCACGCACTCCTCAAAGGAACCCACAAAGGAGCCCATGCACATGAAGAACAGGCACATGATCACCAGCAGCACATACTTGCGGTGCTGGAAGGCATTCCGGATGCGGCCCAGCATATACGCCATGACACCGGCAGCATCCAGTGCGGTGAAGGCACCGCCGATCACCATCAGGAAGGCCATGATGGCGATGGTGGAACCGCCCCCCTCTGCCCCCAGGGACAGGAAGGGAGAAAGGATCCACTTCCAGAAGGGGATGCCGCCCTCCACAGCCGTATAGGTGCCGTTCAGGATCATCTCCCGGCCCTCTTCCGTCACCCGTTGGTACTCCCCTGCCGGAAGTACGAACGTGAGGGCGTAGGTCAGGATCATGAGACAGAGCAGCATAATCAGGGCCGTGGCAAAAGATTTCACACTGATGTTCATCAGACGATTTTCTTTTTGATCTTTCATATATCCTCCAAAGCTTTGAATTTCAAGCCTTTAACGCCGATATTATACTATTCTTTCCGATTGCATGCAAGCGAAAACAGTTATAAGAAAACCCCGGAATGCTCCGGGGTTTTGCGGTTCTGTATCTTTCTTCTATTCCAGGGTTTTCAGTGCCTTCCGGAACTGCACCGCAAAGAGACTTGCAGCGAAGCAGACCGAGAAGAAATCCGCCACAGGCTCTGCCAGATACACAGCCAGAGTCTGGTTCGGCAGAATGGCAGGCAGCAGATAGATCAGCGGGATCAGCAATACGATTTTCCGCATGACGGCCACCATGATAGAGCTCTTGGCACTGCCGATGGCCATGAAGGTCATCTGGCAAGCGGTCTGAATGCCGAAGATGGGCACCATGGCGCAGTAGATGGGCAGCATCCGGGATGCGAACTCCTGCAGCTCCGGCTTGTCCGTAAAGATAGCTGCGAAAACGCCGGGGAACAGAATGATCAGAAGCCCGAACACGCAGGAATACAGCGTATTGGCCTTCACCAGCAGTTTGAAGGCATTTCGCACCCGATCCTTATTGCGGGCACCGAAGTTGTAGCTGATGATGGGGATCGCCCCCTGCCCCAGGCCGTTGAGGGGCAGCATGGCCAGCTGCATCACGCTGGTGAGGATGGTCATCGCACCCACCGCCACATCGCCGCCGTATTTCAGCAAAGAGGAATTGAAGCAGACGGAGATCAGACTTTCCGTGGACTGCATGATAAAGGGAGCCAGGCCCAGTGCCAGACAGGGGCCGATCACTTCCCAGCGGGGGCGCAGATGTTCCTTCCGGAACCGCAGAATGGTCTTCTTTCCCAGCAGGAACGTCATGACCCAGACAGCGGAGATGCCCTGGGACAGAATGGTGGCAAGAGCAGCCCCTTTCACACCCATATCGAATACGAAAATAAACAGAGGGTCCAGCAGGATGTTGCAGACCGCGCCGATGGCTACCGTCAGCATGCTTTCCTTGGCAAAGCCCTGGGCCGTTATGTAAGCGTTCATCCCCAGCGTCAGCTGAACGAACACCGTACCGACTGCATAAATGTTCATGTAATCCGTAGCATACCCGATGGTGTTCTCGCTGGCACCGAACGCCAGCAGAAGATCCCGGCTCCAGATCAGAAGAACGGCCGTCAGTACTGCGGAAACACACAGAAGAACGGTCAGGCTGTTCCCCAGAATCGCTTCCGCCCCCTTCTGGTTCTTCCCACCCATGAACATGGAGGTCCGGGGAGCACCGCCGGCACCGGCCAGAGCCGCAAAGGCGGAGATCGCCAGGATCAGCGGCATGCAGATCCCGATGCCCGTTAAGGCCAGATCCCCGTCGCCGGGCATATGGCCGATGTAAATCCGGTCCACGATGTTATACAGCATATTGATCAGCTGGGCAGCCACCGTGGGGATGGCCAGCTTCGCCAGAAGCCGCCCCAGAGGAGCCGTTCCCAAGTAGTCGTTATTCTTTTCCATTTTGTACCCCTTTCAAAAATATCGATCTGTATTAGTATAGCAGAAAAACAGACAGTTGTCATATATTCTGTTATCGATTTTTTTGTTCCAGGGCTTTGATCATGTGATAGATCAGTTCATTGCAGGGGGTATCCACGCCGTATCGCTTCCCGAGCCGCATCATGGTGCCGGCGAAGATCTCCACCTCTGTGGGCCGACCGGCTTCCATATCCTGCAGCATGGAGGTTTTATTGGCAGGATCCACCGCAGCGATCCGCTTTCTGCGGGTCACAAGATCCTCTTCTGAAAGGTCGATGCCCTGGGCATTGGCCAGAGCGATCACTTCCCGGGCCAGCTGCTCGCGGACGGCGGTGGCACTTTCGTTTTCACCGTTCCAGGCGCCGTAGGAAAGCCCCAGTACCGCAGAGGACTGGTTTTCGCTGACATTGATCATGAACTTCAGCCATTTGGCCCGCTTCATATCCGCGGGCACCTGCACCTTCAGGCCGGCATTTTTCAGGAAATCACGCACCATCGCCGCCCGTTCGGAGACGGGATCGTTGGTCCATTCTCCCATCTGCAGGGCAGAATGATCGGCATCGAAAACGCAGGCATTGCCCTTCCGTACGGATCCGATCATCATCAGGGAGGGCAGAATACTTTCTTCGGGGTAGTATTCCGCCACGACCGCTTCCGTTTCCACACCGTTCAGCGGGGCCAGGATCAGTGTCTCGGGGCCGATCTGGTTTTTCATATCTTCCAGGGCCCGGCGAAGACCCATGAACTTGGGAATGATGATGGCAAGGTCCGCGTACCCGGTCACATCACCGGGTTCCGTCACCCGAAAGTCGTAACGGGTACCGTTGATCATCAGACCTTCTGCTTCGATTCGTTTCTTCCGTTCACCGTCCGCAACGACACGCAGCCCGTCACCAAGGACGGGCTGCAGTTTGGATGCGAAGTAAGAGCCAACGGCTCCCAGACCGATGAGGGAAACAGTTTTGATTTCCTTCATAGCGGATACTCCTTGTTAATTTGCTTTGAGGATCAGACCCAGGGCCTGCAGCAGCAACAGCAGCAGCAGAACAGGGGTAACGTACTTCACCATGACGGTGTACAGACCCTTTCTCTTGAACGTTTCACCGTTCAGAGTTACTTCATCGATGATGGTCTTGGGACCAACCACCCAGCCGATCAGGAGGCAGGTTGCAATGGATACAACAGGCATCAGGATGTAGTTGCTGATGTAGTCCATGATATCCAGAATCTGTGCAACGGAACCGTTGGGCAGGGTCAGTTCGAAGTAGAATACATTGTAGCCCAGGCAGACGATGATCCCCAGTACAGCAGTGACTGCAGAGACAAGGACAACGCTCTTCTTGCGTTCGATCTTGAACTGGTCCATCAAGCTGGAAACGATGGCTTCCAGCAGGGAAACGGAGGAAGTCAGCGCTGCAAAAGCTACCATCAGGAAGAATGCAATACCCACGAAGGTGCCGATACCGCCCATCGCGTCAAATACCTTGGGCAGGGACTTGAACATCAGAGTGGGGCCGCTGGCGGAGAGGCCGTCGTGGCCCATGAAGGTGTATACAGCGGGGATGATCATAAGACCTGCCAGGAAAGCAACCGCAGTATCGAAGATCTCGATGTGGTTAACGGACTTTGCAATATTGGTTTCCTTCTTAACGTAGGAGCCGTAGGTGATCATGATGCCCATGGCGACGCTGATGGAATAGAACAGCTGACCCATGGCGTCCATCAGAACCGTGAAGAACTTGTTGAAGGTCAGGCCTTCGAAGTTGGGGATCAGGTAGACCAGCAGACCATCGATACCGGTTCTGGTAACGCCGGCATCGTCGGTATGGCTCAGAGTCAGAGAGAATACAGAGATACCGATGATCAGCACCAGCAGTGCGGGCATCAGGATTCTGGACAGACGTTCGATGCCTCTGTCAACGCCCTTGTAGACGACAAAAATGGTAGCCGCCAGGAACAGCAGGAACCAGATGATGGGGCTCCACTGTGCGGTGATAAAGCCACCGAAGTGTGCGTCTGCTTCTCCGGCAGCGATGCCGCCCATGAAGTAATCACCCATGTACTTGAGGATCCAGCCGCCGATGGCGCTGTAGTAGGGCAGGATCATAGCCGGAATGATGCAGGCAAATACGCCGATCCACTTCCACTTCTTGGACAGTTCACCGTAAGCGGTGAGGGGGCTCTGGCCGGTCTTGCGGCCGATGGCGATTTCGGAAGTCAGCAGTGCAAAACCGAAGGTCAGTGCCAGAACAACATAGACCAGCAGGAACAGACCGCCGCCGTCCTTAGCGGCCAGGTAGGGGAACCGCCAGATGTTGCCCAGACCGACTGCACTACCGGCTGCTGCCAGCACGAAGCCCAGAGAGCCGCTGAAATTACCGCGCTTTTTTTGGGTTTCCATAATAGTTACCTCCATATGATTGGAATAATTGCAAACAGTTTGTTGCAAAATAGCCTATAAAGCCTACAAACTGTTTAACTTTTGGGTACTTATGAAAAATACCGCATTCCTGCGAATGCGGTATTTCCTATTGGCGGAGAAGGAGAGATTCGAACTCTCGAAACCGTTTTGCGGTTTACACGATTTCCAGTCGTGCGCCCTCGACCAAACTAGGCGACTTCTCCACACGAACCATGTATTAATATAGCATACATGATTCGATAATGCAAGTGTTTTTTTCGTTTTTTTCCGTTCTTTTCTGCTTCTTCTATTTGTGTTGATGGTGGTGATGGTGCTCGTGATCGTGATGCACATTGCTATGGCCATTTCCGTGTGCATGGGCATGCCCGTGACCATGGTGGTGATGGTGGTGATGGTGGTGACCGTGACCGCCGTTGTGTTCTTCCACGTGACACTCTTCCTCATGGCAGTGTTCCCCCACCTTCTCCAGTTCCAGAGTGGAGTGGCCAATGCCGTGTTCCTTCAGTTCTCCTTTGATCCGTTCTTTGATCTCATGGCCTTCTGCGTCGGTTACCACATGCATGGTGGCATAATGGCGGAACCCGTCCATGCTCCAGATATGGATATGATGCACATCCTCTACCCCTTCGATGGCCAGAAGATGGGCCCTGATCTCTTCCACGTCCACACCGCCGGGCACCTTGGCCAGGAACAGGTTCAGCACCTCTTTCAGGTTACCCAGAGCGTGGATGAAAATAAATACGGCAACACCGATGGACATGATGGGGTCAATGATGGAAATGTCGGTGAACCGCATGATGACAGCACCGATCAATACGATGATCCAGCCCAGCACATCTTCCAGCATGTGCAGATTTACAGCCTTCTGGTTCAGGGAATCCCCTTCCCGGGTGACCCAGGCGGCCCCCAGATTCATCAGCGCACCAAAGACCGCAAAAATGATCATACCGTTGTAATTGATTTCCACAGGGTGGATGATACGCAAAACAGCATTATAGATCACCACGGCAGAGCCCACCAGCAGAATGGTGGTGGTGATGATACTGCCTGCAACGGAGTAGCGCAGATAGCCGTAGGTATATGTGGCATCGGGCTGTTTTTTACTCTTCCGTTCCAGGAAGTAGGATGCGCCGATGCTGGCTGCATCACCGATGTCATGCAGAGCATCGGAGAGAATCGCAACGCTGCCGGTGATGGCGCCGCCGACGAACTCCACAATGGAAAATGTCAGGTTCAGTAAGAATGCGATGAGGATGTTCTTTTCGGTTTTCATGGGGTGCTCCTTAGTGTTCGTTCCTTTCTTCCAGCAGATGCGCAAAGCCCAGTGCGACGATATCGTGTACGTGGTCGTCAGCCAGGAAGTAGTAGATGGTCTTCCCTTCCCTGCGGTTGGCCACCAGGTTGGCATTTTTCAAGGTTTTCAATTGATGAGAGATTGCGGACTGGGTCATTCCCAGAAGCTCCGCGATGGCACAGACGCACAGCTCCGATTCCATCAGGGCGAACAGGATCTTCATGCGGGTGGTATCACCGAACAGCTTGAACAGATCCGCAAGGTCGCTGAGCAGTTCATCCTTAGGAAGTTCCTGACGCACTTTGCAGAGGAGTTCTTCGTGGTCATGGACACAATTTGCCATACTTCTTTCCTCCCTTTCGTTTCATATGCTGTATTGATACCCATCATTTGAGCATTTACTCATATGAGCCGGAAAACATATGAACATTTTTTCACATGTTTTCTCTGCAGCTTTCCTTCGGACTGCTTCTTCATTTTTCAGCAGGCCTGCACCCGTTTGCTGCGAAAAAAAGAGCCCGGCCGAAGCCGGGCTCTTTAAGAGAGACAAATGATTTTTTATTTGGTACCCATCTTAGGCAGAACACGGATGATGTGTCTGGGGCACTTCTTGGCGCAGAGACCGCAGTTCTTGCACTTGTCGTAGTCGATAACAGCGCAGTTGTTTTCAACCTTGATGGCATCGAACTTACAGGTATCCATGCAGATACCGCAGCCAACGCAGCCGATGTCGCAGCCGTCCTTGGTCTGTGCGGCAGGCATGGTGGATGCGCAGCCGACGATGACGCGAGCGGTCTGAGGCATGATATCGATGATGTTGACGGGGCAGATCTTGGCGCACATGCCGCAGCCGGTGCACTTGGTACGGTCTACAACGGCAACACCGTTTTCGATCACGATGGCGTTGAACTGGCAAACCTTGGCGCAGTCGCCGAAGCCCAGGCAGCCGGAGCCGCAGGAACCTCTGCCGCGATAGAACATTCTGTTTGCCTTACAGGACTGCAGACCCTGGTAATCCATAACGTAAGAAGTCTTACCTCTGGTACCGGAGCATCTGACAACAGCCATTCTGCTGGTGGCAGCTTCGAATTCAACGCCCATAACATCGGACAGAGCCTGAGCAACACCATTTGCACCGGGGATGCACAGATTGATCTTGGTTTCTCTGCCTTCTGCCAGAGCTGCTGCGTAGTCGTCGCAGCCGGCATAACCGCAGGCACCGCAGTTGGCACCGGGCAGTACGCCTCTTGCCTTTTCGGCAATTTCGTTTACGGGAACTTCAAAGAGCTTTGCAGCGATGACCAGAACCACGGAGAGGATCAGGCCCATACCGCCGCACAGTGCAACAGGGATCAAAATATTAGACATTCTGCCGCACCTCCTTACAGACCGAAGATGCCGTCAACAACGCCGCTGAAGCCCATGAAGGCCATGGAGACGATGGAGGCAGCAACCAGGGTGATGGGAATGCCCTTGAAAGCTTCGGGGAAATCGTTGTCTTCGATTCTCTGACGAACGCCGGAGAACAGTACCATTGCCAGCATGAAGCCCAGGCCGGCACCGGCTGCACAGACGATGGATTCCAGATAGTTGTAACCGTTGTCGATTACCTGGATGCAAACGCCCAGAACAGCGCAGTTGGTGGTGATCAGGGGCAGGTATACGCCCAGGGAGCGGTGCAGAGCGGGCAGCATCTTCTTCATGGCAACTTCGACCAGCTGTACCAGAGCGGCGATGACCAGGATGAAGATTACGGTCTGCAGGTAGCCGATGCCCCACATATCCAGCAGCATCTGGATAGGATAGGTAACAGCGGTGGCCAGCACCATAACGAAGATAACGGCGATGCTCATACCCACAGCGGAGTTGAGCTTCTTGGATACGCCCAGGAAGGGGCAGATACCCAGGAACTGTACCAGTACGTAGTTATTGACCAGTACCATGCTCATCAGGATGATGGCTAATTCTTTCATTTGGAGCAGCCTCCTTCCTCTTTCATGCCGCAGCCTTCAGCAGAGGGGCAACCTTCGCAGCCGAAGCTCTTTTTCTTGACAGCGCGGCCGTTGGTCATCCAGTTGATGAATGCAATGATGCAGCCGAAGGTCAGGAATGCACCGGGAGCCAGCATGAAGATGGAGATGGGATCGATAGCGCCACCGGTCAGGTCCATGTTCATCCAGGTGCCGGAGCCCAGGATCTCACGGATGGAGCCCATGACGAACAGTGCGAAAGTGAAACCGATACCCATACCGATGCCGTCCAGAGCGGAATCCACTACGGAATTCTTGCTGGCGAACATTTCGGCGCGGCCCAGGATGATGCAGTTTACTACGATCAGGGGAATGTACAGACCCAGGGATTCGTTGACTTCAGGCAGGAAAGCCTGCAGAAGCAGCTGAACGATGGTAACGAAGCCTGCGATCACGACGATGTAGCAGGGAATTCTGACCTTGCCGGGGATGATGTTCTTCAGCAGAGAGATCACGATGTTGGCGCAGATCAGAACTGCCATGGTGGATACGCCCATGCCCAGGCCGTTGATGGCGCTGGTACTGGTTGCCAGGGTGGGGCAGGTACCCAGAATCAGTACAAATACGGGGTTTTCCTTCAGGAAACCGTTGGTCAGAATGGAGAGTTTATTCTTCATTAGAATGCACCTCCCATTTTTTCAAACTGTGCCAGAGCCATTGCAACAGCGTTGCAGATACCTCTGGAGGAATAGGTTGCACCGGTGACGCCGTCAATGGTGGTGCCCAGAACGGCTTCATCCAGGCCCTGGTAATTGGCCAGGTAGGTTTCGGTCATAGCCTTGGTGCCCAGACCGGGAGTTTCGCCATGGCTGGTAACGCTGACGCCGGTGATCTTGCCGTTGGCATCGATACCGGTCATAACGGTGATATCGCCGCCGAAGCCCTTGGCTGCGGAGGTGACGACCATGCCTGCGCCGTTATCGGCAACATAAACTTCGATCACACCGTCTGCCAGTGCGGCATCGGACTGGGTGAAGCTGGTGCCTTCGGGCAGAACGGAAGCTCTGGTTTCGTTGGCGATGCGTTCGTTGATCGCATCGATGATGGGCTTGGTGAAATCGTAGGTAAAGGCCAGTGCTGCGGTGACGACCAGACAGATCAGGGTCAGCACGACAATGGGCTTGCCGTATTCGTTGAACTTGCTCTTACTCATGCCTTTACACCTCCGTACAGCTTACGTCTGGACAGATTATCGATGTGAGGAGTGATGATGTTCATCAGCATAATGGCGAAGGAAACGCCTTCGGGATAGGAACCGAAGAGACGGATCACCATGGTGATGAAGCCGCAGCCGACACCGAAGATGATTCTGCCGGTAGTGGTCAGAGGAGCGGTGGTGTAGTCGGTTGCCATGAAGATGGCACCCAGCATCACGCCGCCGGCGCACAGATGGAAAATGGGATCCTGGCCCATCAGCAGTGCGAACAGAGCCACGGTTGCCATGTAGGATACGGGGATCACGGGGCTGATGACCTTGCGGACTACCAGGTAGATGCCGCCGATCAGCAGTGCCAGTGCGCTGGTTTCACCCAGAGAACCGCCGCAGAAGCCCAGGAACAGATCCAGGTTGGAGGGCAGCTGGTCTACAGCGCCTTCTGCCAGCAGACCCAGAGGAGTTGCCATGGTAGTGGCATCCACACCGGCTGCGACCATCTGACGGGTCACGGACCAGGTGGTCATGGGAGTGGCGAAGGATACCAGCAGGAAAACTCTTGCTGCGATGGCGGGGTTCACGAAGTTCTGACCGATACCGCCGAACAGCTGCTTAACAATGATGATTGCGAAGCCGCAGCCCAGAACAGCCTGCCAGAAGGGCAGAGTTACGGGCACGTTCAGTGCGATGAGGATACCGGTAACGATAGCGGACAGATCCTGTACGGTCTGTTCCTTCTTCATGAGTTTACGATAGAGTGCTTCGAATGCAGCGGAAGCGCCGGCGCAGACGCAGGTCATCAGGACAGCTCTTTCACCGAAAACAACTGCAGACATGATGATGGCGGGGATCATGGCGATGATCACATCCAGCATGATCTTCTGAGTGGTTGCTTCGCTGTGAACGTGGGGGGAAGAAGATACGACTAAGCTTCCCTGTGCGAGACGGCTCATGCTTTTTTACCTCCTTCTGCTACGATGGCCTTGCCCAGACGGTTAATCAGGGACAGCTGACGCTTTGCGGGGCAGACGTAGGAGCAGCTGCCGCATTCCATGCACAGACCGACGCGGCGCTTTACCAGAGCGTCAACGTTCTTGGCGTCTACTGCTCTTGCCAGTTCGGTGGGCATCAGGTTCATGGGGCAGGCTTCCACGCAGCGGCCGCAGCGGATGCAATCCGTTGCCTTGGGCTGTTCGGATGCCTTTTCGTCAAAGACCAGAATAGCATTGTTGTTTTTCAGAATGGAATGACCATCGTCGTAGATGGCACGGCCCATCATGGGACCACCCATGATCAGCTTCTTGGGGATGCGGCGATAGCCACCGCAGTAATCGACAACGTCGGAAATGACGGTACCGATGGGAACCCGCAGGTTCTTGGGAGTGCGGACTGCGTTGCCGTCCACGGTCAGGTTCTTTGCGACCAGAGGCATACCGGTTTCCAGGTATTCCTGCAGAGTGGCGATGGAGGTGACGTTGGAAACCACCACACCGACGTCAGCGGGCAGCTTGCCGGGGCCCATGACCTTGCCGGTGGTTTCGTAGATCAGAACTCGTTCTGCACCCTGGGGGTACTTGGCCTGCAGAGTGATCACTTCGATTTCGGGGTAATCCTTTGCAGCTTCTTCCAGAGCCTTGATGGCCTTGGGCTTATTGCTTTCCACGCCGATGAAGCACTTCTTCAGGTCCATCCACTTCATGACGGCCAGGCAGCCGTTGATGACCTTCTGGGGTTCATCCAGCATTCTGCGATAGTCTACGGTGATGTAGGGTTCGCATTCTGCGCCGTTGACGATGAGGGTGTCCACTTCGTCGATGTTCTTGGGGTTGAACTTTACGTGGGTGGGGAATGCTGCGCCGCCCAGACCGACCAGACCGCTGGCGCGGACTGCCTTCAGGAAATCGGCACGGCTTTCGATCACGGGAGGCTGTACGCCTTCGTAGACTTCCTGGAGTTTGTCGGGAATGATGGTGATGGTTTCGTCGTGCTGGCCCTGCAGGGTCATCTTCCGTTCGATCTTGGCCACCTTACCGGAAACGCTGGCATGGATGGGAGCGCTGACGAAAGCTTCGCTATCGCCGATGACCTGGCCCACTTTTACGCTGTCACCAACTTTGACAACGGGCTTGCAGGGAGCACCGATGTGCTGTACCATAGCAATGCAGACCTTGGCAGGGATAGGCATAGCTTCCACGGGCAGATTCATGGTGTTCTTGTGATGAGCCACATGAATTGCCGGCAGATGTTTTCGAATCATTGTCTCTACTTCCTTTCAAAAACTTTCATTTTTGCAGCATAAAAAACGTTGCAAAAATCAACAGTAACATTTTAACATAAACACAGCAATTGAAAAGAAGAAAATCAAAAAAAACTGCAAAAAATACAAAAGACGCCCGCTTTTTTGCGGGCGTTTTTGCACATTGTTAAAACAGTTTTCAACTTCGTTAAAACTTCGTTCAATTTCGTTAAATCTTTTTCAAAATTGTTTCGATTCTTAGCGGAGAGAGCCAAAAACGGCTTCGGTCATGGCATCGATTTCCACGACGCCGGGGTGGCGGACAGCCTTCTTGTCCAGAGCCTGCAGACCCTTGGGAACGGTCACGGAAGTGGCCGCATGCAGTTCTTCCAGAGCGGTAAAACCGTCCGCAGCTTTGGGAAGATCGATGGCGGCGGAAACGCTGTCCGCGAACTTATAGGGGCTGGCGGTGGATGCGATCACCGCAGGGGTATCATCGCCGGTTTCTTCCTTATAAGCCTTGTAAACGCTGTAGCCTACGGCGGTGTGGGTATCCATCAGATAGCCCTCGGACTTCCACAGGCTGCCAATGGCTTCCGCAGTCTGCGCCTGGTCTGCGCAGCCGCCCACAAAATCGGCCAGACCTTCCCGGATCTTGCTGCTGACCTCGTACTTCTTTTCGGTTTCCAGAGCGGTCATGAGCGCGCGGATCTCGTCGCCGTCGTTTCCGGACAGATGGTACAGCAGACGTTCCAGATTGCTGGAGATCAGGATGTCCATAGAGGGAGAGCTGGTCACGTGGAAGGCTCTTTCGGAAATATCGTAGACACCGTTGTTGATAAAGTCGGTGAGTACGTTGTTTTCGTTGGAGGCGCAGATGAACTTCTTCACGGGCAGGCCCAAAGCCTTGGCGTACCAGGCGGCCAGGATGTTGCCGAAGTTGCCGGTGGGCACCACCACGTTGATGGCTTCGCCGGCCTTGATTTCACCGGCTTTCAGCAGCTGGGTGTAAGCCCAGACGTAATAGACCACCTGGGGCACCAGACGGCCGATGTTGATGGAATTTGCGGAAGAGAACTTGCAGCCCAGATCTTCCAGCTGCTTGGCGATGGCCGCATCGGTGAAGATCTTTTTGACGCCGGTCTGGGCATCGTCGAAGTTGCCGCGGATGCCGAAAACGTGAGTGTTCTCCCCTTCCTGGGTGATCATCTGCTGCTTCTGCACCTGGCTGACACCGGTTTCGGGATAGAAAACGATGATCTCCGTGCCGGGAACGTCGGCGAAGCCTTCCAGGGCGGCCTTGCCGGTATCGCCGGAGGTGGCGGTGAGGATGACCACTTTCTTGGTCTCCCCTTCCTTCTTCATGGCGGTGGTCAGCAGGTAAGGCAGGATGGACAGAGCCATATCTTTGAAGGCTGCGGTGCGGCCGTGGTACAGCTCCAGGAACCAGGCGCCGCCGGCCTTCTGCAGGGGAACGATCTCTTCCTTGCTGAATTTATCGGTATTGTAAGCGCCGTCGATGCAGGCCTGCAGCTCTTCTGCGGTATAGTCCGTCAGGAATGCGGGCAGGATGGCAGCGGCGGTTTCAGGGTAAGTCTTATCTTTCAGGCTTTCCAGAAAGGCGGGAGTCAGGAAAGCTTCCGGCATGGTTTCGGGCACGTACAGACCCTTGTCTTCTGCGATGCCCCGGATCACGGCCTGGGCTGCGGACTTCTTCACATTGCTTCCTCTGGTGCTCTGATAACGAATCATAATGATCCTCCTTATGTGACGGCATCGCGCGCACGCTCCGCCGGAATGTGTCCATTCTAACAAAAAAAATCCAAAAAGACCATAGACAAAGCGAAAAAAATCCAATATAATAGTTTGTGCTTACAAAATTGTGGTCTCTTGGTCAAGCGGTCAAGACGTCGCCCTCTCACGGCGGAATCAGGGGTTCGATTCCCCTAGGGACTACCAATCGAAAAAGGCTCCGACCATGTCGGAGCCTTTTTTCTATTCTTTTTTCTAAAATAGTATCTTCGGAACCGCATCGGCTTAGTCAACAAGATACAGGTTCAGATGCCCGTTTTCGTTGTAATCCCAGCGATAATACACATCGCCGCCGCCATAGTTGACCTTCAGGTATTCGGTTCCCACTTCGTAGGGGCCGCTGACGGTGTAGGTGCTGCCGGCCAGAGTCTGTTCCAGGCTGGCTTCCGTATCGGTGAAAGACAGTCTGCATTTGACGTTGCCGCTCTGCCAGGTATAACCTTTGCTGTTATTCAGGATCTGCCGCACGTTCTGTTCCGTGGATGCATCCGCCTTTACAAAGCCGGAACCATTCCCCTGCACTTCCTCAGCCTTGCAAACTTCCAGTTCGTAAACGGGGATTTCGTACACAAAGGTTTTGCCCTGAAAATCCACCAGAATGCGCAGTTTTTCACCGGGTTCCGCATCGCGCAGTTCTTCGGTCATATCATAAAACACAAAGTGACAGCTTTTATCCTGATTTGGGGCCACATCCATATCGGCAGGATCTTCCCCCTGGCTGCTGACCCGGTAATTGCCATACCGCTCTCCCCGGAATTCCGCATAAATATTCACGTCCGTGTGAAGGTTGATGGTGTAGTCCAAATGATTGATGACCCGATAGTTCAGATAGGTGAAAATATTGCCTTCCTCTGCGTTCCAGCCTTCGTCATCGATGGTTTTGGGATCGAGGGTATCTTTATCGATCCGTTCCGACAGATAGCATTCATACAAAATGAAATTGATGCCATCGGGGCCACATACCTGCCCCACAGTGAAAGTTTCTTCCCCGCCGCCGGCAAGGGCCATTACACCCACCAGGGCCACTGCCAGAACTGCAACGGTGATCAACAGGCCAAATTTTGCATTCTTTTTCGGTGCAGGCTGTCCGGAACCATCCTGAGTTTCTGCAGCAGCAGATTCGTCCGCTTTTCCGGCGAAAAATTTCTTAAAGAACAGCGAAAGGATCACCGATGCCAGGATCGACAGGATCTGCGAGAAAAGTTCGATGGGGCCCAGCATGATTTGCAGTCCGATAAACTTAGTTGCGACAAAACCGCCGATGCAGGAAATCCCGGTAAACACGATTGCCATGATGGTCAGCGGCAGACTCTTCTTCGGATCGCTTTTGTGAAGCAGGATAACAAGCGAAGGGATCAATGTCAAAAGCAAACATACACTCAATGTAACAATGGTAGACATCGGAAAAGACCAGCCTTTCTTCGCAAAGAAAACGCGAATTTCTTTATTTTGTTCAATCATATCACCTGCGATTCTGTAAATCAACCGGGCTGTCTGCAGTTTGCTCGCTTTTGTTCAGTTTGTCGAATTTTGTCGAAACTTGTCGAACGATTTCCGGGCGCGAACACTTGTTCTTCTTCGTTTTCTATGTTACCCTTTTCGTAAAGAACACTTTGCAAAAGGGGGTATTCTCATGACAAAACTGAACAGTTTGCAGCTTTTCCAGAATCAGCGTATCCGCAGTGTCTGGGATTCCGAAAAAGAAGAATGGTACTTTTCCATCGTGGATGTGGTGGCCGTCCTGACAGAAAGTAAAAATCCTAATAACTACTGGAAAGTTCTAAAAAAACGTCTTTCAGAAGAAGGAAATCAGTCGGTTACATTTTGTAACCGACTGAGAATGAAATCTCCAAAAGATGGTAAGATGTATCTCACCGATGTGGCGGATACAGAGCAGCTTCTGCGGCTTATCCAGTCCATACCCTCCCCAAAAGCCGAACCATTCAAGCTCTGGCTGGCGCAGGTGGGCCGGGAACGCCTGGAAGAAAACATCGATCCGGAGCTCAGTATCAATCGTGCCTTGGCGACTTATCAAAGAAAAGGCTATTCCCGGGAATGGATCAACCAACGTCTGCAGGCCATCCAGGTTCGCAAAGAACTGACCGACGAATGGGAGCATCGCGGTGTTAAAAAAGGAAAAGAATATGCCATTCTCACCGATGAAATTTCTCAGGCCTGGTCAGGGCTTACCACGCGGCAGTATAAAGATCTTAAAGGCTTGAAAAAAGAAAATCTGCGGGATAACATGACCACGCTGGAACTGGTTCTCAATATGCTCGCAGAAGCAACTACCACAGAGATTTCCAAGCAAAAGGAGCCTGAAACTTTTGATGAAAACAAAGCTGTGGCGCGGGAAGGCGGCGAAGCCGCCGGCATTGCCCGCCTCGCAGTAGAAGAACGGACCGGTATTCCCGTTGTCACAGCCGCATCCACGCAGCGTAGGTTGCAGTGAACTCCATCTTTGGGTATAGTAGAAACAGAATCCCGCAGCATTCGGATTCGCAGAAGTTCAGTCCATGCTGTATTACGCAAGGAGATCGTTTTATGGATACCTACATCACCGGCGCAGCTATCAAACAGCTGCGCGAAGCAAGAGGCATGACCCAAGGCGAGCTGGCAGACCGGATCGGTGTCAGCAGCAAGGCCGTTTCCAAGTGGGAGACCGCTAAGGGTCTGCCCGATATTTCTCTCATGGAACCTCTGGCCAATGCCCTGGGTGTCACCGTCATGGAGCTGATGTCCGGAAATACCGTGATCAACCGCAATGTTTCCTGTAACATGATGCGGTCCAAATTCTACGTCTGTCCGGTTTGCGGCAATGTGATCCACGCCAGCGGCGATGCAGTGATCTGCTGCTGCGGCATCCCCCTTCCCCCGCTGGAAGCTGAGGAGGTGGACGAAGCCCACGCCGTCACCGTTGAGCCGGTGGAAGATGAACAGTTCGTCACCGTGCGCCATCCCATGACCAAAGATCATTTCATTTCCTTCCTGGCTGTGGTTGGAGCTGACCGGGTACAGTTTGTAAAGCTCTATCCGGAAGGCAACGCGGAAGCCCGCTTCCAGAAGCGGGGCATCGCCTACCTGTACTGGTACTGCAACAAGCACGGTCTTATGAAACAGCGCTTCTAAAAAAGAGGAACCCTGCAGGGTTCCTCTTTTTACTTACTTTTCACTTGTTTTTTAACTTATTCTTTGGCTTGTCTTTTTACTTCTTCCATTGAAATTGCAATGGCTACAGGGTTTCGATCTTGATCAGGTCGGTGTTGCCGGACTGGCCGTTGGTGTTGCCGCCGGTGATGATGATGCGGTCGCCGCACTGCAGATTCAGGGCGGGCTTTACCAGCTTCTTGGCGGTGTAGAACAGCACTTCCGTGGAAGGCAGTTCTTCGCACATCATGGGAACCACACCCCAGGACAGAGCCAGCTTCCGCCAGGTTCGTTCGTCGGTGGTGAGACCCACAACATCTACAGGCGGACGGAAACGGGACACCATGCGGGCGGTCTTGCCGGACAGGGAGCAGACCACGATGGCTTTGGCTTCGATGTCGATGGCCATACCGCAGGTGGCGTGGGAAATGGCATCCAGCGTGTTCTTGATCAGGAAGGTTCTGGAGCGGAATCGCTTTTCGTAATGGATGTTCTGTTCGGTGTGTTCCGCGATCTTGGCCATGGTGGCAACAGCCAGAGCGGGGTTCTTGCCGGCAGCGGTTTCGCCGGACAGCATGATGGCGCTGGTGCCATCATAAACGGCATTGGCCACGTCGGAGATTTCCGCACGGGTGGGACGGGGATTGGTGATCATGGATTCCAGCATTTCGGTGGCGGTGATGACACGGACGCCCAGCATACGGCACTTGGTGATCAGATGCTTCTGGATGGCGGGCAGTTCTTCGAAGGGAATTTCCACACCCATATCGCCGCGGCCGATCATGATGCCGTCACATTCGGCGCAGATTTCCTCGATGTTATCGATACCGGACTGGTTTTCGATCTTGGCCACCAGGTCAATGCCGCTGATGCCGTTTTCCTTCAGGAAATTCTTAACGTCGATCAGGTCCTGCGCGCAGGAAACGAAGGAGCAGGCGATGTAGTCGATCTCCTGGCTGGCGCCGAAAAGGATGTCCTTCTTGTCCTGTTCGCTGAGATAGATCTGCTTCAGAACCTTGCCGGGGAAGCTCATGCTCTTGCGGTCGGAAAGGTGACCACCGTCCACTACGCGGCAAATGGCATCGGTTTCGGTCAGCTCTTCTACCACGAAGCGCAGAAGGCCGTTGTTCAGCAGAATGGTATCACCGATCTCCAGCTCTTTGATCATGCCTTTGTAACTGACGGAGACACGGTTTTGGGTCCCCTTGATGTCTTCCACGGTGAAAGCGAAGGTATCCCCCTCCGCCAGGTCGATGGCACCCTTTTCGAAAATACCGATGCGGTATTCGGGGCCTTTGGTATCCAGCATCAGGGCGATGGGCAGGTTCAGTTCGCTGCGGACCTTTTTCACAAGATCCATGCGGCGCTTATGTTCTTCGTGAACATCGTGGGAAAAATTGAAACGGGCCACATTCATGCCGGCCAGACACATTTCGCGAAGGGTCTGTTCGTTGGCGCTGGCAGGGCCTACGGTACATACAATTTTAGTCTTTCTCATGTTGCAATATCCTCTTGTTATCTATTTCTACGTGTTCGCACACACAGTTCTTGATTATACCCGCCTGACAGATGGAATGCAAGGATAAAAAGGGCCGGCCCCTGGGTTTGGCGGCCGGCCCGGACGGCGGGCCCCAAATTCTGCGCTCGGGGCCCGCCCTCTTCTTCTGTTTTTATTCCTTGTTCTCCGTCTGCTGGGCTACCAGCTCTACAGCACCGTATTTTCTCCGCAGAGCGGGCTTTTCGATCTTGCCCGTCGGATTGCGGGGAACCGTATCAAAGATGATCTCCTTGGGGCGCTTATAGCGAGGCAGCGCCATGCAGAACTTTTCGATGTCTTCTACCGTGCATTCCGCGCCTTCCTTCAGCTCCACAATGGCACTGGCGATTTCGCCCAGTCTGGGATGAGGACGGCCGATCACAGCCACGTCTTTGATCCATGGGCAGCTGCGCATGAAATCTTCGATTTGGACCGGATACAGGTTTTCACCACCGCTGATGATCACATCCTTCTTGCGGTCCACCAGGAAGATAAACCCATCTTCATCCTTGCGGGCCATGTCGCCGGTGTAGAGCCAGCCATCCTTCAGGACAGCCTTTGTAGCCTCTTCGTCGTGGTAATAGCAGACCATAACGCCGGGGCCTTTCACGATCAGCTCGCCCACTTCGTCGCCGGACACTTCCTCACCCAGAACATTGACCACCTTTGCTTCCCAGCCATAGCCGGGAACGCCGATGGCCCCTACCTTATGGATGTTTTCCATCCCCAGGTGCACACAGCCGGGGCCGATGGATTCGGAAAGGCCGTAGTTGGTATCATAGTCGTGATTCGGGAATACTTCCTTCCATCGACGGATCAAGCTGGGCGGTACGGGCTGTGCACCGATGTGCATCAGGCGCCAGCGGTGCAGATCGTACTTCTTGAGGTCGATCTCGCCCCGTTCAATGGCATCCAGGATATCCTGTGCCCAGGGTACCAGCAGCCAGACGATGGAACACCGTTCCAATGCGGCGGCTTCGATGATCCACTGCGGGCTGACACCGCGCAGCAGTACAGCAGGGCTTCCCGCCACCAGACTGCCGAACCAGTGCATCTTGGCACCCGTGTGGTACAGGGGCGGAATGCAGAGGAAGCAGTCCTGCCGCGTCTGCTTGTGGTGTGCCTGCTCGCAAAGAGCCGCATGCGTCAGACTGCGGTGCGTGTGGAGAATGGCTTTGGGGAACCCGGTGGTGCCGGAGGAAAAGTAAATAGCCGCTTCGTCCTCTTCGGAAATTTCCACAGGCACCTTGCGGCTGCTGCAGAAGGAAATGTATTCAAAATAGCTTTTTGCATAATCGGGGCACTTTGCACCCACGAAGAACTGCATTTTCACCTGGGGGATCTGCCCCTGGATGCTGCGGACACGTTCTTCAAACTCAGGACCGAACACCAACAGGGAAGCATCAGAAAGGCTCAGGCAATAACGGATCTCTTCTGCGGTGTAGCGATAGTTGAGAGGCACGGCCAGCGCACCCATTTTCAGGATGCCGAAGTAGATGGGCAGCCATTCCAGACAGTTCATCAGCAGGATCGCCACTTTATCCCCCTTCTTGACACCGTTGGCCAGAAGCAGGTTGGCGAACCGGTTGGCTCTGCGGTCAAAGGATTCCCAGCTGATCTCCCGGCGATAGCTTTCACCGGGGGCGGATTCGACCAGGCTGTACTCCTGCCAGGAAGCTCCGCGGTTTTCGTGCTGCGGATTGACTTCAACCAGTGCGGTATCTTCCGCATATAATTTCGCGTTCCGTTCCAGGAAATCTGTGATGGGCATTGTTTTATATACTCCTTTCTTTCTCCGGACGGGGTGAATAAAAAAATCCCCCGCCCCCTGTTCCAAGGGGCGAAGGAACTTCCTTTCGCTGTACCACCCAAGGTTCACGGCCGGAATCACTTCCGCCCGCCTTTTCGGGTTCATGGCAAATGCCTGTAAACCCTGAGCACTGTAACGTGTGCAAGGGACGTCGCAGCCTACTGGGCAAGCCGTTCGGTGCGCAGCTCCGAAGATGTATTCGCCAAATCTTTCCCCTGCGCCTCTCACCGGCCGGCTGCTCTCTGTTGGGTGATGGATCGGTTACTTGTTCTTCATCATAGCCTTTGAAAACATATCAAATTGCTTCTATTTTAGCCAAAACAGGGCGGCCTGTCAAGTTCTTTCGGCCGCCCTGCACCGGCGCGGCCAAATTTGCCCTCGGCCGCGCCTATCCCAGTTTCTTCGTTCCAAACAATCCTTCCTGCTCTTCCCAGAGCACCGGAAAATATTCCATCAGATTCCAGTAGGATACACCCGCCAAACCGTACTCTGGAATCAGCTGCAGTTTCGCCCGGATGCTGGCCCGGTTTTCGAACCACACTTCATGCTCCCTGCCTTCCGCATCCCGGTATCTGTAATACGGTGACTGGCTCTCTTCGTCAAACTGTACCGCTGCGCCATACCGTTTCGCCCGCAGCTCCGCTTCCTCATTGCCGATCTTTTCGGCCCGGCTTTCTCCCTGCACGAAGGGCAGTGTCCAGTCGTAGCCATAATTGGGAATCCCCATCAGGATCTTTTCTCGCGGGATCCTGCTGAGTCCGTACTGGATGACACGCCGCACCTGCGGAAGCGGTGCCACAGCCATCGGCGGTCCAAAGGTATACCCCCATTCATACGTCATCAGAAACGCATAATCTGCCGCATCCCCCAGCGCCCGGTAATCGTGCCCTTCGTATAAGATTCCCGGCTGGCCGTCAGAGGTTTTGGGCGCGAGAGCTACCATTACCGTATACCAGGGGTCCACAGCTGCCAACGCGGCTTTGGTCTCCCGCACCAAAGCCGCATACAGCTCCGCGTCCTCCGGGTACAAGAATTCAAAATCGAAATCCACCCCCGCCAACCCCTTCCCGGCCACGTTTTCTACAATGCTTCGCACCAGGTTCTGCCGCACCGCAGGATCCCGCAGCACTTGAGATGCCAGGTTGCTGTCAAAGTTCCCTTCTTCATCCATGGCTGCCAGTACCATCAGCGGCCCCGCACCTCCGGCCCAGGCACCTTCAGCCAGACTCCGGTCCTCCAACTGCACCAGCCCGCCCTGCGGTGTCACCCCATACGTAAACATAGATAAATACGTCAATTTCGGTGCCGTTTGCCGCAGCACCTGCGGCTGCACGCTTGGGTACAGATACCCATTCACGATCCGTTCCATTTTTCCACCCCCTCCCCGCCAGTGTATGCAGCTCCGGCAATCCCTGCCATCACACCTTTCCTTTGATCGAAACGAAAAGAAAGCGCCCCGCAGGGCGCTTTCTTTTATGCGTTCTTGTTTCATGCAATTTCAAAAGCATGACGAATACCCAAAGGAGAAACTTTTTAAAGGGACTCATGAGGCTCCTTTGGGCACCGTTTTGCTTTTGAATGATACCGAGACCCTTTATAACTAGAGTGACGGCGAGTAGGATCCTTTGCCTTTGGAATCTTCGTTAGAGTCTGTGTGCAGACGAAGGCCTCCGAAGGACAGCATCTGTGTTTACCATGCTGTTTTCATTGTGTTCGTCTAGTACTGTCGATTCCGGCAAACGATCCGGTTTGGAGCCCTTTCCTTCGGGATGGAAATTGTGCAGATTCCCCTCCCCGGATACAAGCTCCGCCCTTCCTGATCCTTCAGGAGTATCTCAGTTTTCCGGTGACCCGTGACCGTGCATCACGAATCTGTCACCAAAGCGTTCCGAACAGCCTCTTCTTTACGTTCAGCAGTTCCCGCTGCCTCCCGAAAAAGTGCTTGCTGCCCGGTCTTCCTTAGAGACCGGCCGCCTGAGAATACACAGGGCCAATGGAAGTTGTGATACCTCCATTCATTTCATAGAAAGTTACCTTTGTACGATAAGTACCACTGATGATGACATCAAAATAATCCGTCACAATCATTGTTCCTACCCCACTATTATCATAGCGATATTCAGGAGTCATCCATTGGTTTGTCCAATGTGCTTCATTGGTAGGATCTGTTCCCGTCAGCTTTTGAAGCATAATTTCAGCCCACATCAAGTCGGGTGTTGTATTGGATGATGCCGTAATGACGCTGCGTCCTTGCAATTCTGAAAATCGAGCAAAACCTACTGAAACTTCCATCAAACTTCTTTCACTATCCAATGTTGTCACATTGACCTCTTTCGAGGCTGCAAATACAGTTTCAGTTGAAATGATAAGCAACATAAGCAGCAGCAGTACTTTCACACAATTTTTTCTGGTCATCAGTCACCTCCTTTCCCTTTCTATCCATTAAGATGCTTCTTCCTTCAAAAAACGTTCATTTCTTACAAAAAATAATGAAAAAGCCGTTTCTTTTTATAAAAACGGCTTCTTCATAAATTTCTCGTTGATTTTTTTACTTCTGCGGTTTCAGTTCAAATGATTCCATCATCTTTTTTAGTTCTTCCTTTTCAAACGTGCCATAAATGATGTACCGTATTCCGCTATTCTCAATTAGAACCATTTGATTTATATTGGTCAACCCATCTTCACCATAATACAGATTTCCATGTCCTGACTCCATCTCAAGCGTGAGTCCTAAGTTAACGATGCTCCCAGCGTCTCCGCTTCGATACATTTGTTTGAAAATCAGTTCATTTTTATTAAAAGTAAAATTATAGGTTGCTCCATATGTTCCGTCAGCTGCTTTCTGGATATTAAGCCCATTATATTCATACCCTTCCGGAATGTACTGCGGGATGTGCAGTTCTGGCAAAACCTTCTGACCTTCTTCCATCGGAATGGTGGAATTCAGTTCGATGGTAACAGTGGTGTCGTCAGATCCGACCACACTGATGCTGCCAGCACTGATTTCGTTGGCATAGGTCTTCATCAGTTTGTTCATATCCATGGGGTCCGCCTGCGCGTCGGGTGGGGTGATAAACAGCTTGCAGGCGCCGATGCCCAAAAGAACTGCCAGCAGGCAGGCGCAAAGGGCCACAGCGCGGCAGCGCCGCTTGCATTCTGCTTTCCGCAGGCGTTCTGTCAGGTCGATGGGATCCGGCTGACCGGTCTCCACCGCCGTTTCCTGCAGTGCTTCCTCTTCTGCAGGTTCATAAGAGTTCGGCAGAGGAAGGCCGAAAACCATCAGGTCGATGAAAAAGGAGCGGATCTTACCGATACCGGCCTTCTTTTCCAGCGCGTTGTTCTTTCGATTACTCATAGCATCTGCCTCCTTCCCGTTCCTTGTGGATCTTTCTGGCACTTTCCAGTGCTCTGCGGTGCCATGCGGTCACCGTATTGTAGTTCATGTTCAGAAGATCCGCGATTTCCTTCAGCGGCATGCCGTAATAGTAATGCAGTACCAGTACGCGGGAGTACTCCGACCGCAGTTCCGCCAGGATGCTGTGCAAATAGTGCCGGGATTCCATGCGGATGAACGTATCCGCAACATCCTCTGCTGTGGTGACAGCCACCTCCTGTTCCAAAAGCATGTTAAGACTGACCTGTGCGAAGTCTGCACTGATTTTCTTCATGCGCCGGCGGCAGATGTTCTTGGCCATTTCGGCCAATGCCGCTTTCGGGTACGCATAGGTTTTCATCAGTGCCCGCTTCCGCCAAGCCCTTTCCATGGTTTCCTGAACCAGATCTTCCGCCAGATCCGCATCATCGATGAGAGTCATCAGCAATTTACGGATGTAGTTCTAATGCGGTGCGATTTCGGTTCTGTAAAACTGAATATCATCGTTTTTATGCGTCATGTTTATGCAAATCTTGTTCCTTTCTGCGTTGATCGCTTTATTTAGAACAAGGAGAGCTGGTCCGCCTCCGGTAAGCCTGTTAGGGCTCCTGCTGCACCAAGGGTCTCTACCACTTTGCTGCTGATTTTTGCACGGCTCTGCAGGTCTTCTTTGGAGCGGAAGGGGCCGGCCTTTGCTGCGGCAGCAATGTTTTTGGCTGCCGTTTCCCCGACACCGGGAAGTGCCTGGAAGGACAAACGAACCTTTCCGTCTTCCACAGAAAACTTTGTGGCATTGGATTTTTCCAGATCTACAGGTAAAAATTCGTAGCCTCTGGAAAGCATTTCACAGGCGAGTTCCAGTACGATCAGTTCCCCTTCATCCACGGGGGTCATATCACGGCCGAGAGCCTGAATCTCCGCCATGCGTTTCATAATGGAATCCAAACCACCCAGGATCACTTCCGCGTTGAAATCCGCAACTTTGCTGGAGAAGGACGCGGCGTAGAAAGCCTGGGGATAATACACTTTATAATAGGCGATCCGGTAAGACATCAGCACATAGGCCACCGCGTGAGCCTTGGGGAACATGTACTGGATCCGGCGGCAGGATTCGATGTACCAGTCGGGGGTACCGAACTGCTTCATCAGCTCTGCTTCTTCATCGGTGACGCCTTTGCCCTTACGGACTTTTTCCATGATCTTAAAGGCATCCTTACCGGGCATACCCTTAGCGATCAGGTAGTTCATGATGTCGTCTCGGGTGGAAATGGCATCGGCCATGGTGGCAATGCCTTCCAGGATCAGATCCTGGGCGTTGTTCAGCCACACGTCGGTACCATGGGAGAAACCGGAGATACGCACCAGGTCAGCAAAATGACTGGGCTTGGTGTCATCCAGCATCTGGCGGACGAATTTGGTGCCGAATTCGGGAATGCCGTAAGTTCCGTGGCGGAAGGGATACTCGGGATTTTTGATTCCAAGCGCTTCCGTGTTCAGGAAAATGCTCATAACTTTGGGGTCGCCCACGGGCGCAGTAAGAGGGTCCACCCCCGTCAGGTCCTGCAGGTGACGGATGATGGACGGAACTTCGTGGCCCAGAATATCCAGCTTCAGCAGGTTCTTATCGATGGCGTGATATTCGAAGTGAGTAGTGACCGTCTCTTCTTCATTGGGGGGATGCTGCACGGGGCAGAACTCTTCGATGGTGTGGCCGCGGGGCACGATGACCATGCCGCCGGGATGCTGGCCGGTGCTTCGGCGCACGCCGGTGCACTTCTGGGCCAGGTAGTCCATTTCCCACTTGCCCGGGTTTTCCCCCTTGCCTTCGTAGTATTTCTTCACGTAGCCGTAGGCGGTCTTATCCTGTACGGAAGTCATGGTACCGGCGCGGTATACGTTTTCCTTGCCGAAGATCTCTTCTACGTACTTATGGGCGGAGGGCTGGTATTCACCGGCGAAATTCAGGTCGATATCCGGTTCTTTGTCGGCCCCGGCGATGCCCAGGAAGGTTTCGAAGGGGATATTATAACCGGTCTTGATGGTGGGCGCGCCACAAATGGGGCAAGGCTTATCGGGCATGTCCACACCGCAGTCGTACTGGCCGCTCTTATCGAATTCGGTGTGCCAGCAGTCCTTGTTGGTGCAGATATAATGGGCGGGCAGCGGGTTTACCTCCGTGATGCCTGCCATGGTGGCGGCAAAGGAAGACCCTACGGATCCTCGGGAACCTACCAGGTAGCCGTCGGACAGGGATTTCTGCACCAGCATTTCCGCGGAGACGTACATCACCGCGTAGCCCTTATCGATCACATAGGAAAGCTCAGCCTCCAGTCGGTCTGCCACCAGCTGAGGCAGATTGGGGCCGTAAAGGGCATGGGCGTTGCGCATGCAGGTATCACGAAGACGCTGCTCCGCGTTGTCGATCTTGGGGGGATAGTTGTCTTTGGGGACGGGACGGATGCGTTCAATGCGGTCTGCGATGGCATTGGGCGCATCGATGACCACTTCGTGGGCGATGTCTTCGCCCAGATAGGCGAACTCGTCCAGCATTTCCTGGGTGGTACGCAGATAGAGACCTTCACCGCTTTCCGCGTCCTTGAAGCCGTTGCCGGCCATGAGGATCCGGCGGTACAGAGCTTCTTCCGGTTCCATGTAATGCGCGTCGCAGGTGGCAACAACAGGTTTTCCTGCCTTCTTACCGATCTCCACGATGCGGCGGTTGATGTTGCGCAGATCTTCTTCGGAGGAAACCAGACCATCCCGGATCATGAAAGCATCGTTGATCAGGGGCTGGATCTCCAGATAATCGTAGAACTCCGCCAGCTGCAGCAGTTCTTCTTCGCTCTTGCCCTGGAACACAGCCTGGAAAAATTCACCGGCTTCGCAGGCAGAGCCCACGATAACCCCTTCCCGCAGTTCCTTCAGCAAGGAACGGGGGATCAGCGGTTTGCGGTAGAAGTGCTTCAGATGGGAGTCGGAAACCATCTTGTACAGGTTTTTGAGGCCGGCCTGAGTCTGGGCCAGCAGAATGATGTGGTAAGTACGGCGGCCGCGGTAATCGGACTTTTTCTCGATGGGGCCGTCATCGTCGGGCAGCAGATAGCCTTCCATACCGTAGATCACCTTGAAATCGGGGTACTTCCACTTTTTGTCCTCGATCACGTGCATGGCATCGGGGAAGGCCATGACCACGCCGTGATCGGTGATGGCAGCCGCTTTATGGCCCCAGCCGGCCAGGGTTTTGATGGCGGCTTTGGTATCGATGAGACCGTCCATCTGGCTCATCTTGGTGTGCATGTGCAGTTCCACACGCTTTTCGGTGCACTCGTCCTTGCGGACCTTCTTTTCGCCTCTGGAGATATCCAGGGTACGCAGCACCAGATCTTTCTCATAGGGGTCGAATTCCGGAGAGCCGGCAGCCATGATGGTGTCGCCGGAATGGAGCAGACCGGAAAGTTCCTCCCATTTTTCGGGGATGGTGAAGAATTTCAGGCAGGTAGCACCGGTGGTATCGGCGATGACGATCTGTGCGATCACATTGCCGGTCTTGGTGTTCTTGCCCTCCATGCGCAGGATCTCGCCCTGCACGATCACATCGCCGCTGTCTTCCCGCAGGTCCCCCAGGTTGAAATTGGCTTCTTTGATGGGGCGTCCCAGCAGGCAGTTGCCTTCGGCAGGCACAAACTTTTTCCAGGAGGCCCGGCGGTTTCCGCCGCCGTTTCCACCCTTCCAGCCGCCGCCATTGCTGCCCTGCCAGGGTGCAGCACCGCTGCCGTTTGCGGAAGCGCCGCCTTCCTGCGGGGCGCGGCCCGCGGCCTTGGCGGCTTCCTTTGCCCGGGCCGCTTCTTCCGCAGCCTGGCGCATATCTTCTTCCGCCTTGCGCTCCTGCTCTCTGGTGACGGTTTCGTATGCCTCTTCGCTGTTATAGAAGAGGACTTTTTTATCCATGGCAAAATCGCGCTTCAGGTATCCGCTGAAGAGCTTTGCCACTTTATCGTTCAATTGTTCGGTGATGGTTTTGCCCAGGGACTGGATCTTCACCGTATCCCCTTCCACCGTGAACTGATCGGGATCCAGGGTTCGGGTCAGGTGGGCCCAGGTGCCGTTGGCTTCCTTCACCATGTAAGGGATGTACTGCTTCAGGATCTCTTTTTCCGTCAGGATCACGTCCTCATAATGGAAACGGAACCGGAAGCGGACGGGATCGAACCGTGCAGAAAGGTCCTCTTCCATGCGGTTTGCGTCCTCGAAGGGAATGACAAAATTCAGGGTGATGTCCATGGTCAGCGTATTGCTTTCTTTTTCCAGGACGGCCCTGCCGATGGAGTAGACGTATTCAGTTTTCGAATGCTTTCCGATGGCACTCCACCGGACGCCGTTTTCGATCAGTTCTTTCAATTCCAATCCTCCAACATACGCAGCAGGGTGGGTGCGATCTCTGCTGCGGGAACCTTCCGCAGGATCTCGCCCTTGCGGAAGAGTAAGCCTTCATTTTTGCCGCAGGCCACGCCCAGATCGGCCTCGCGGGCTTCGCCGGGACCGTTCACTTCACAGCCCATGACGGCCACCTGCAGACCGGGCAAGCCCAGCTTGCGCCGCTTTTCTTCTGCGGCAGGCAGGCCCTTTTCCACCTGTTCGGCGATCTCCAGCAGATTGACTCTGGTACGGCCGCAGGTGGGGCAGCTGATGAGCCGGATGGCAGAGGGTGCCAGGTCCAGAGAGCGCAGGATCTCCCAGGCGGTATAGACTTCTTCCGTGGGGTCACCGGTGAGAGAAACACGAATGGTATCTCCGATGCCCTGCATCAGCAGACTGCCGATACCGATGGAGGAAATGATTTTTCCCCGGTTCGGGGTACCGGCTTCCGTGAGGCCCACGTGAAATGCGTAGGGGATCTTATCTGCCAGCAGCAGATGGGCTTTGTAGTTCAGTTCCGCGCCGGAGGCCTTTACGGAGATCACCAGATCGTCGAAGTTTTCTTCCTCCATCTTGCGGATCATGACCAGAGCACTTTCCGCCAGGGCTTCCGGGGTCACATGGCCGTATTTGGCCAGAATGTCTTTGCCCACAGAACCGGAGTTGACACCCACCCGCAGGGGGATGCCGTGTTCTTTGGCGGTGCGGATCACCGCCCGCAGACCTTCGTCGCCGCCGATGTTGCCGGGGTTGATGCGGACCTTGTCGGCACCGCTTTTGATGGCGGCGATGGCCAGACGATGGTCGAAATGGATGTCTGCCACCACGGGCAGAGGGCTGTTCTTTTTGATTTCAGCCAGAGCTTCTGCCGCTTCCAGATCGGGAACGGCGCAGCGGATGATCTGGCAGCCGGCGGCCGCCAGCTTGCGGATCTGTTCCAGTGTGGCTTTCGGGTCTCTGGTATCCGTGTTGGTCATGGACTGTACGGAAACGGGAGCATTCCCACCGATGAGAACGCCGCCGCAGTTCACTTGCTTGCTGATTCTTCTTTCCATCTTTGGTACTCCCTTCCTTTAGAACAACCGGCCCATATCCTGGAATACCAGGAAGATCATCAGACCGAAGAGCAGCAGCAATCCAACAAAATGGACCTTTCCTTCCGTTTCTTCGCTGATCTTTTTGCCGGTGATAAGGCTGATCAGCAGGAATACCAGCCGTCCGCCGTCCAGGGCGGGCAGGGGCAGCAGATTGACGATACCCAGGTTCAGGCTGATCATGGCCGTCAGATTCACAATATAGATAAAACCAAGCTTTGCCTGGTCGTTGATGGTGGCTACGATCCCCACGGGACCCATCAGATCATCCATGGAACCCTGTCCGGTAAACAGCTGGCCGAAATAGCCGTACATGCTCTTGGCCCATTCCCAGGTGCCTGTGAAACCGTACTTGACGGAGCGGAAGAAATCATACTCCTTCTGCACCTCGATGCCGATCATTTTTCGGCCGCCTTCACCGGTCACAAGAGGGCTGGAAAGCCGCAGCGTCTTTCCGTCCCGTTCCACGGCCAGAGACAGGGTATCCCCCTCTGCTTCATTGATCCGGTTCAGGATGTCGTTCCAGCTTTCGATGGGCGCGCCATCGATTTCCAGGATCGTATCACCGGCCCGGACGCCGGCTTCCGCCGCCGGGTACCCGTCCACCACCGCACCAATGGTGGTAGTGGTGAAACCGCTGGTCAGATACATCAAAGTGATGATGACGATGCAGGTGATGAAATTCATCAGGGCACCGGAAACCACCACCAGAATGCGGGCGGGGATCGGCTTATGGTTAAAGGCTCTGGGGTCTTCGGATTCTTCATCCTCCCCTTCCATCTTGCAGAACCCGCCGATGGGGAGAAGACGCAGAGAATACTCCGTTTCCTTCCCCTGCTTATGCAGCAGTCTGGGACCCATGCCCAAAGAAAACTCGTTGACCCGGATGCCCACGGCTTTGGCCGCAATGAAATGGCCGAATTCGTGGACGAAGATCAAGAGACAAAAAATCAAAATGGCGTAAATCGCTGTCAGCATTGTAAAATCTCCTCCCTGGTTCTGCGGTCCGCTTCCAGAATGTCTTCCAGAGTCGGTTGTGCAGAAGACCCATGACGTTCCATGGCCCTTTCGATCCCCTCAGGGATCTGCAGGAACCCGATCTCCCCTTTTAAGAATTGTTCCACCAGCACTTCATTGGCTGCGTTCAGGACCACCGGATAGGTGCCCCCTGCCTGAAACGCGGAAAGGGCCAGTGCCAGGCAGCGGAAGGTCTCCAGATCTGCCGGTTCAAAATGAAAGCTTCCCA
Source organism: Clostridiales bacterium (assembly GCA_015058215.1). Lineage (GTDB taxonomy): Bacteria > Bacillota > Clostridia > Peptostreptococcales > Anaerovoracaceae > SIG262. Next base: position 4,170 of record SVCU01000006.1, on the reverse strand, counting down.
GCTTAAAGAAGTCCACGGAGCCGGCTCCGGTCTCCACCCGGTCCGGGAAGGACAGTGCATACGCGATGGGCACCCGCATATCCGGCGCACCCATTTGGGCCACGATGGCACCGTCCCGGAACTCCACCATAGAATGGATGATGCTTTCCGGATGCACCACCACCTGCACCTGATCCACGGAAAGATGGAACAGATGACAGGCTTCCATCACCTCCAGCCCTTTGTTCATCAGACTGGCGGAGTCGATGGTGACCTTGCTGCCCATGGACCAGTTGGGATGGCGCAGGGCTTCCTTTGCCGTTACTTTGCCCAGCTGCTCCCGGGTATAGCCGCGGAAGGGGCCGCCGGAAGCGGTGAGAAGCAGTTTGCGGAATTCCTTTCCGGTGAAATGCGGCGGCACGGGAGTTCCCTGCAGACACTGAAAAATAGCGCTGTGCTCGCTGTCCACGGGAATGATTTTCGTTCCGTTTGCACGGGCGGCGGCCATGACGAGATCGCCGCCGGCCACCAGGGTCTCCTTATTGGCCAGAGCCACATCTTTCCCCACACCAATGGCCTGCAGGGTGGGTTCCAGCCCGGCGATCCCCACCAGGGAATTCAGCATCAGGTCGTAGTCTTCCCCGGCGGCCGCCAGGTCCAAAAGACCCTTCCGCCCGCAGTACACCTCCACATGGGGAAATTCTTTCTGCAGGATGCGGCCATCCTCTTCCGATGCGATGGATACTGCTTTGGGTCCAAACTGACGGATCTGCTGCTCCAGCAGACCGCGGTTTTTCCCACAAGCCAAAATCGAGACCTGGAATCGGTCTCGGTTTTTGGTAACGATATCAAGGGCCTGTGTTCCGATGGAACCGGTGCTGCCAAAAATGGCGATGCGCTTCATACTTCGCGCCTCCTCTATACTGTGCCCACCAGATGGGTTCCTTCCGTAATGAGCATATAGTAGCACATGAAATAATATACGAAGGGGCCGGTGAACAAAATGCTGTCAAACCGGTCCAGAATGCCGCCGTGGCCGGGGATCAGGTTCCCGAAGTCCTTGATGCCCATCTTCCGCTTGAAAATGGAGGCGGTCAGGTCACCCAGCTGGGCGAAGAAACTGCCGAAGAAGCCGATCATCAGTGCGGGAAGCAGCCATTCGGGGTTGAAGATCCACGCGAAAATGCCGCAGAGCAGAAGGCTGCCGAAGATGCCGCCCACCGCGCCTTCCACGGTCTTCTTGGGACTGATATCAGGGCACAGCTTATGCTTGCCAATGAGAACGCCCACGAAGTAGGCGAAAATATCCGTGCCGAAAGCGGTCAGTACGATGAACCAGACCGCGCTGTGGAAATAATACTCCGTCAGTACCACATGGTACGAGAAATAAACCACGTAGAACGCACCGAAAGCGGTGATCACACCGTCCGCCAGGCTGTGATCCTTGCGGCGGAACAGTACGGTGCAGCTGGACAGCATCACCAGGAAAAACCAGGCCAGATACTGGGGAAAATCCACTTCGCGCAGCCCCTGGTCCAGAGTGAACCAGCCCAGACCGTACAGTACGACAGCCGCAACGTATCCGATCCAGGGACAGGGCTTGGAACCGGCTCGTTCCCAGCCTTTGTAAAATTCATAGAGGCCGATCAGGGCGATGGCCAGCATGCCCAGGATCAGCGCTTTACCGCCAAAATAGAAAAATGCAGCTGCCGGCAGCATCAGGATGCCGGAAAGGATGCGTTGTTTCATTTGGTTCCTCTCTTTTCTGCAGTGAGCCCACCGTAGCGGCGGTCTCTGCTTTGGTATTCAATGATGGCATCCTCCAGACAGTCCGGTGTGAAATCGGGCCACCAGGTATCGGTGAAAACCAGTTCGCTGTAGGCGCCCTGCCACAGCAGGAAGTTGCTGAGGCGCTTCTCCCCGCCGGTGCGGATCAACAGGTCGGGATCGGGGAACCCAGCAGTGAAAAGACCGGCTTCCAAATCCGCTTCCGTGATGGACTCGGGATCGATCTTTCCCTCTGCAGCCAGCTTTGCCAGCTTCTGCACGGACAGGAGAATCTCCCTTCTGCCGCCGTAATTCAGCGCGATGTGGAATTCCATGCCATCGTTATCTTTCGTGGCTTCCAGGGCTTCCTGGAGCTTCTGAACGGCCTCATCGGGCAGCCGGTCGATCTCGCCCAAGACGGAAACCTTTACGTTATTCTCGCAGAGTTCTTTCAACTCACTGTTAATATAGAGCACCAAAAGTTTGAAAATGCCGCCCACTTCTTCCTGGGGTCTCTTCCAGTTTTCCGTGGAGAAGGCGTAGACCGTCAGATGCTTCACACCCAAGACGGAGCAGCGCTTCACGATCTCTTTCAGGGACTGCATACCCGCGTTGTGGCCGGCCACACGGGGCATCCCCTTTTCTTTGGCCCAGCGGCCGTTGCCGTCCATGACCATGGCGATATGTGCAGGGATACGGGCAGGATCAAGTTTTCCGGTGTTCATAGGTTCTCCTTTGGGACCTGCACGCCGCATCCGGGATACGGGCAGGTCTAAAGCGAGGGCCGGCGGAAGCCGGCCCTGTTCTTTTTGCAGTTATACCGCTTTTACTGCTGCAGGGCAGGTACGCGGCAAACGGTCAGCAGAAGCTTTCCGTTTTGTTCTTTTTGGCGAATGACCCTCCAGGGCCCGTTCAGAGGCTCCCGGAGACGTTCCGGAGCCGTTTCTTCCACTTCGTAAGGGATCCCCTCACGATGCAGAAGGGCTTCCGCATCCTCCCGGATCATTCCCAAAAGCAGATGTTCATGAAAGGCCATTAGACTTCCATGATCTCCTTTTCCTTCTTGGCGATGATATCATCGATGTCTTTGATGCAGCCGTCGGTCTTCTTCTGCACGTCGTCCAGTGCCTTCTTCAGATCGTCTTCGGTCAGCTCACCGTCTTTTTCCTGCTTCTTCAGAGCATCGTTGATGTCTCTTCTCAGGTTGCGGATAGCGACCTTTGCATCTTCGCCCATCTTCTTGACGGTCTTGTTCAGTTCTTTTCTTCTTTCTTCGGTGACCTGAGGAATGACCAGACGAACCACCTTACCATCGTTGGTGGGGTTGATGCCGATGTTGGCCAGATTGATGCCCTTTTCGATTTCAGAGATGCTCTTGGGATCGAAGGGGGAGATCAGCAGGGTTCTGGGATCGGGCACGGAGATATTGGCCAGATTTCTCAGGGGAGAGGGAACGCCATAGTACATTACCATGACCTTATCCAGCAGTGCGGGGTTGGCTCTGCCGGCGCGGACGGTGTTCAGATCTTCTTTCAGAACAGCCTTGGTTTTTTCCATTTTAGTGGCGAATTCAGTTACATCATGCATGATGAGTCCTCCTTTTTCTTCGCTGCCGCTGTGCGGCTCTGCGTTTCTTATTCGATTACAGTTCCGATGGGTTCGCCGCAGACGGCTTTGAATACGTTTTCGGGTTCGGCCAGACCAAAGACGTGGATGGCCACACCGTTATCCATGCAGAGAGATGCTGCAGTGGAGTCCATAACACCGAGGCGCTTTTCCAGCACTTCCTGGTGGGTCAGGTGTTTGAAGGGTTTTGCATCGGGATTCTTTTCCGGGTCGGAATCGTAGACAGCGTCTACTTTCTTTGCCAGCAGGATCACGTCTGCGCCGATCTCAACTGCACGCAGCGCGGCAGTGGTGTCGGTGGAGAAGAAGGGGCTGCCCAGACCTGCGCCGAAGATGACCACTTCGCCATTCTTCAGAGCTTCTACAGCGCCTCTGTTGGTATAGGTGTCTGCCACCTTGTTCATTTCGATGGCGGTCATCACGCGTACGGGAATGCCGCGGCGTTTGAACGCATCCTGCAGGCCAAGACTGTTGATGACGGTGGCCAGCATGCCCATATAATCAGCGGTTGCACGATCCATGCCTTCGGAGGTTCTGCCTCTCCAGAAGTTGCCGCCGCCCACAACGATGCCGATTTCAACACCGAGATCGTGAATGGCTTTGACCTGATCTGCAACCTGCAGCAGCATATCGTCTGCAATGCCGGTCTTTGCGGGGCCAGCCAGGGCTTCGCCGCTGACTTTCAGTAAAATTCTCTTGTATTTGGGTTCCATTTTGACTCCCCTGTGATGTGAATTTTCAAGGTATAATACCTGTATTATTTTATCATAGCAGAGTATGGGGCCACCACCCCTTTTT
>SVCU01000028.1 GCA_015058215.1 Clostridiales bacterium | reverse complement strand
TATTCTATCATAATTATATTTAGTATTTTATGGATTTTTCTTAGTTTGCTTAATTTTAGAAGATATAATAAAAATATCAATACACTAGGCTAACAGAGCCTACATTAAAAAAGACAAACACCGCATCAGCGCACCCGGTATCGGGGCCGCGCGCTTCCGGCGCGTTTTTCCAGGAGCTCCAGGTCCGTAAACTTATGCACGAAGGCATAGATGGTGGCATAAGCCGCCTTCCCGAAATCGTTTTCCAGCTGTTTGGTGGAAAATTCGTCCGTGCCGTATTCCTGCAGGACAAAGTTCCAGAGGTCCCGTTCTTTCGCTGTGACGGTACCCTGCAGATACGCTTCTTCTGCCTCTCGCAGGCTTTCCTCCCGGGGCTGCGCGTCCTGCAGACGGCCATAGACCGATTCACAGAAATACTGCAGGAAGGGTGTCACATCCAGCATGCCGGAAAGCTCCGCGTTCTGCTCTGCCAGCCGATAAGCCTTATAGTATCCGCTGCGGCTTTGCTGCACGTAGGCGGAAAGCGGCACGAAAAGCGCGGAAGGATAACCCTTCTGCACCAGGAACCAGAGATGCAGAAGCCGGGCCATGCGTCCGTTTCCGTCGAAGTAGGGATGCAGATAGGCCAGATAGAAATGGAGCACCGCTCCTTTCAGAAGATCATCCATTCCATCCTCTTCTGCCGCAAACCTGACCAGTGCCCCCATGGCTTCCGGAAGTTTTTCCGCGCTGAGCCCTGCATGTTCCACACCTCGGCCCACCACGAATACGCTGTCGTGGCGATACTTCCGTCCGGGAAGCAAACGGTTTTCGCCCTCCAGGGAAGGTTCAACGGCCATTTGGTACAAGCAATACAGGTTTTCTTCCGTGATTTTGTTCTCCGGATCGCTGATGAACTCCAAGCCCAGCTTCATCCCCTGGATCCGGCATTCTTCTTCCGTTTCCGGGGCAAAGCCCTTCACGATTTTCCGCACGCTTTCCCGGGTGAAGTCCACGTTCTCGATAGTGAAGGTGGAAGCGATCTCCCGTTCCATAGCCTTCCGACCGAAGCCTTCCGAGCCATACCGGGGCTGCAGCAGCAGTTTGGAAGCACCGGCGGTCAGCCCCGTCTTCCCCGGCAAATATACCAAAGGATGACCGGAAAAATCCGCCAGCGGAAGTTCCCGGCAAAGGCTTATCTGCAGCAGTTCTGCAAATTCCTTCAGGTCTGCCTGCGGATATTTGTATTTGATTTTTCTCAGATCCTGCAGATCTTTGTCCGCCAGGATCGCCGCAAACAGTTTTGCATCCATCACAGTGCCCCTCTTTTCCATAAGCATCAGAAAGTATCAATTTGTATCAGTATAGCACATTCGATCCCCGCAAGCAAGAAAAAAGGGCGCTCCCGCAGGAGCGTCCTTTTGCTTTTCAATTGGCCCTTTGCGCAGAGTATCCCGGTCCTGCGCAAACCGCAGCCTTCTGCCTCTGTCCATTGGTGCAAAGCGCAGCATTACCGTTCTAAGCGAACAGCTGGTGCAGTTCTTCCTGGTCGATGGGCCGGATGCCGGCTTCCCGCAGCACCTTGACCGCATAATCGTTATCGGGCACACGGAAGATCATGAACGCACTGTCCTTCTTTCTTCCCAGGAAGGCATACATATATTCCAGGTTGACACCGCTATCGCCCAGAACGGTGAGGATCTTCACCAGAGCGCCGGGCTGATCGGGGATCTCCACCGCCAGGACCTGGGTAACGGAGCAGACGTAGCCTTCATCCTTCAGCATGCGGACCGTTTTGTAGGAATCGTCCACGATGACCCGCAGAATGCCGAAATCCTCGGCTTCCGCCAGGGAAAGAGCTCTCAGGTCGATGTTATGCTGTTCCAGCAGCTTGGTGAATTCCAGCAGCTGACCGGGGGTGTTCTCCATAAAAACGGAAATCTGATTGACTGTCATGATGGGTCTCCTTTCTCCCAGCGGGGACTAATACAGTTTGCGGGTATCGATGACGCGGACGGCCTTGCCTTCGCTGCGGGTGATGCTCTTGGGTGCCACCAGCTTCACTTCCACGTAGATACCCAGCATGGCCTTCAGTGCTTCCACCAGTTCCTTTTCCCGGGCGGAAATATGACCCAGGGTATCGGAGAACATTTCGGAAGTCATTTCCACCTGTACTTCCAGCTTGTCGTTGTTCCTTTCTCTGGTGACCAGGATCTGATAGTTTGCGGGGTATCCCTTGTTCATCAGAACGGCTTCGATCTGAGAGGGGAAGACGTTGACGCCCTTTACGATCAGCATGTCGTCGCTTCTGCCCATGGGCTTGCTCATCTTCACATGGGTGCGGCCACAGCTGCAGGGCTTGGTGGAAAGCACACAGATATCGCGGGTGCGGTAACGCAGCAGGGGGAAGGCCTCTTTGGTGATGCTGGTGAAGACCAGTTCGCCCTTGGAGCCTTCGGGAAGCACTTCGCCGGTGACAGGGTCGATGATTTCCGCAATGAAATGGTCTTCGTTGATGTGCATGCCGGTCTGTTCCTCGCATTCGAAGGAAACGCCGGGGCCGGAGATCTCCGTGAGGCCGTAAATATCGTAGGCCTTGATGCCCAGCTGTTCCTGGATGTCGCGGCGCATTTCTTCGCTCCAGGCTTCTGCGCCGAAAATACCGGCCTTCAGCTTGATCCGATCGCGGAGACCTCTTTCGTGGATGCTTTCTGCCAGGTAGGCGGCATAGGAGGGCGTGCAGCAGAGCACCGTGGCGCCCAGGTCCGTCATGAACTGCAGCTGCCGTTCCGTATTGCCGGAGGACATGGGCAGGGTCAGACAACCCACCTTATGGGAACCGCCGTTGAGGCCGGGGCCGCCGGTAAACAGACCATACCCGTAAGCCACCTGTACCACGTCTTCCTTCCCGGCACCCACTGCCACCAGGGCTCTGGCGCAGCATTCTTCCCAAAGGTCGATGTCGTGCTGGGTGTAGAAGGCGACCACGCGGCGGCCGGTGGTGCCGCTGGTGGACTGGATGCGGACGCATTCGCTGAGGGGCTTGGCCAGCAGGCCGTAGGGATACGCCTCCCGTAAATCGTCCTTGGTGAGGAAGGGAAGCTTGTGCAGATCGTCCACAGACTTGATATCTTCAGGCTTCACACCCTTTTTATCCATCAGATCACGATAATAGGGCACGTCTCTGTAAACGCGATGGACGGTCTCCACCAGGCGCTCGCTCTGCCAGGCACGGATCTGCTGGCGGGATGCACATTCGATTTCCGGTTGGTAATACTGTTTGCTCATGATGCTCTATCCTTTTCTTTGGTTTTATATAAACGAAATTGGATCAGAGGAAAGCCGTTCGGACTTCCTCTGCGCGGGGAATGGCTTCTGCCGCTCCGGGGCGGGTCACCGCAAGGGCCGCCGCCTTGGAGGCGAGAAGCAGGGCTTCTTCCGGAGAGCCCCCCGCCAAAATGCTTTGCAGAAAATACCCGGTGAACGTATCTCCTGCTCCGGTGGTATCTGCCGCCTCCACGGAGAAGGCTTCCCGGTACAGGATCCTCTGGCTGTCGAAACAGACTGCCCCCGTTTCGCCCAGGGTGAGTACGAATTTCGCCTGCGGGCAGGTCTTCTGCATGACAGGGATCAGGCCGGAGGCCGTCAGCCTGGGAAGAAGCTCCGCCCGAAAGTCATCCTGCGGCGATCCGAACAGCTGCACCGCTTCGTGCTCGTTCAGAAGGAACCAGTCCACCAGCGCAAAGGGGACTTCGAGATCTTCCACCGGAGAGGGGTTCAGGATCACCAGCATCCCTCGTTCTTTGGCTCTCTTCGCCGCATAGGCGGTCAGGTTCACCTCGTTTTGCAGAAGGAGGGCATCGCCGGGGCCGAAGGCTGCCAGCATGCCGTCGATCTCGTTCTCCGTCAGTTCCCGGTTGGCACCGCCGTAAACCAGGATGCCGTTCCGGCCCTCTTCGTCCACCTGGATCACCGCATGGCCGGTGACGGAGCCGGTTTCCAGAACATGACCGGTATCCACGCCTTCGTCCTGCAGAAACTGTTTGAGGAAAAGGCCATCGGGGCCGATTTTGCCCCCGTGGAAGACCTTACCGCCGGCCCGGGCATAGGCCGCAGACTGGTTCAGCCCTTTGCCGCCGATGTGCCGCTCCAGAGCGAAAACCGGAACGGTTTCCCCGGCTGCCGCAAGGCGCTTCACCCGATAAGTGTGGTCGATATTCAAAGAACCCAGATTCAGCAGTCTGGCCATGGTAAACTCCTTTTTCGGCGCGCAAGAAATTTCTCGCTTTTTCTTAATTATCAGTATATAATAGTTTCAAAAGGAGGGTCAAGACTTATGAAACGAAAATTTCGCCTTTCCACCGCATTGGATGTGGACGACCTGCTTCTGGAGTGCATTCCCTATGCCGTCCGGCTGGCCAACGAAAAATACAAATTCGATCCTCCTCTCACCATTTACGAGGTGGATCGCTGGGGCAAGCTGGGCACCCGGGCCGACGTGATCTTCGAATTCTTCTCCGACCCGGAATTTTACCGCAACCAGCCCGTGCTGAAGGGGGCCCGCGAGTTCGTGCAGAAACTGACCCGCATGACCGAGGTCTTCGTCTCCACCTCCATCCCACCGGAGTTCATGGGCATCCGGGCCCGGCAGATCACGGAAGCCTTCCCGGAGATCCCCGTGGACCACATTTATATGGGGTCCCGCAAGGACAAGATCCAGGCGGACATCCTCTTCGACGACGGGATGCACAACGTGCTGAATTCCAGTGCCGACTACCCGGTGCTGATGCGCCGTCCCTGGAACCAGCAGGCTTCCGGTATGCTGGCGGTGAACACCTACGACGAATTCCTGAAGGTGGTGGAAGTGATCGCCGAAAGCTACAGCACCCACGAAGTGCAGCACACCCTGAAAGAGCCGGGTATCGTGGTACTGGTCGGTCCTTCCGGCTCCGGTAAAACCACCATCGCCGGCCAGCTTCTGGAGCAGGATGACAGCTTCCGCAAATTGGTGAGCTATACCACCAAGGACCACACCGCAAAAGCCCAGAACCTTTGGTACAACTACGTTTCCCTGAAGGAATTCCACCGCATGTGCGAGACCGGCGAAATGTTCCAGTCCACCATGTATGCGGGCCACGGCTACGGCTCCCGCAAGGCGGATGTGGAAGAGATCCTGGCCCGGGGCAAGCACGTTCTGACCACCATGGATATCTGCGGTGCCATGTCCCTGAAAACCAATTTCCAGAACGTGATCACCATCTATCTGAAGCGTGAAAAAAAGACGCTGATGACCCGCATCCTCTCCAAGAACACCTCTGTGGAAGATAAGGTAAACCGCCTCATGGCCATGGACGCGGAAAAGCAAAACATCACCCTTTGCGACTATGCCGTCGAATACAAGACCCTGGACCAGGCCTTCGACCAGATTGCAGACATTCTGAACGGTCTCAGCAAATAACCCGTCCGATTTTTGAGGCATACTAAAGAAAACATCCATAAAGGAGGATCCTATGACTGTACCCTCTGCACAGAAAATCAATCTGTACGATATGATCATCGTAGGCGGCGGCCCCGGTGGATACGCCGCCGCCCTGTATGCCGCCCGCGCCGGGCTTTCCGTCCTGCTTCTGGAGCGCATGGCTCCCGGCGGCCAGCTGGCCCTGACCCACCAGATCGACAATTACCCCGGCTTCGATATCGGCATCGACGGCTTCACCCTGTCCGACAAAATGAAAAAAGGCGCCGAACGGTTCGGGGCCATCACCAAACTGGAAGAAGTGATCTCTCTGGATCTTCGCAAGGAGCCCAAAGAAGTGGTCACCGCTTCCGAGACCTACCACGCCCGCACCGTGGTCCTTTCCACCGGTGCCGACCCCAGAAAGCTGGATGTGCCCCAGGAGCAGGAGCTGACCGGCCGCGGCGTTCACTACTGCGCCAACTGCGACGGCATGTTCTACCGGGGCAAGACCGTAGCGGTCATCGGCGGCGGCAACACCGCTGCAGAGGATGCCCTGCTGCTGTCCCGCATCGCGAAGAAGGTGATCCTGGTACACCGCCGGGATACCCTGCGGGCCACCAAGGTCTATCACGACCCCCTGCTGCAGGCGGAAAACGTGGAGTTCCGCTGGAACTCCCAGGTGACCGGCCTTCTGACCAAGGAGCCGGAAGCAGCTGCGAACGGCCCGGCTTCCGCCGCCGTGCCGGGCCTCGATCTTTCCGGTCTGGGTCTGGATCTTGCCCCCGGCCTGGGCTTTGCCCCCTTCGCCGCCGGCCCTGCCTTCTCCGGCCTTCGCCTACAGAACCTGCTCACCGGCGAAGAGGAAGAGCTGGCCTGTGACGGCGTTTTCGTCAGCATTGGCCGCAACCCCGCCAGCTGGCTGGTCAAAGAGCAGCTGGAGCTCAACGAATCCGGTTACGTGGTAGCCGGCGAATCGACCGAAACCAGCATCCCCGGCGTATATGCCGTAGGCGATGTCCGCACCAAGGCCCTGCGCCAGGTGGTCACCGCCGCCGCAGACGGTGCCATCGCCGTCCATTCCGCAGAAGAGTATCTGGCGGGCAGCAAATAGAATGCCGCAACGGAGGTTCCCATGATCACCAGTAAATTTCAGGATAAAACTCTTTCCCTTCTGGGCTTCGGCACCATGCGCCTGCCCCTGGCCAAGGACGGTTCCATCGATGAAGCCCAGGTGGCCGAGATGACCGACTACGCCCTGAAGCAGGGCGTCAACTATTTCGACACTGCCTACCCCTATCACGACGGCAAATCCGAAGTGGTCATGGGAAAGGTTCTGAACCAATATCCCAGAGACAGCTGGTACCTGGCCACCAAGTACCCCGGTCACCAGATCAGCAGCAGCTACGACCCCGCCGCCATCTTCGAGGAACAGCTGAAAAAATGCGGCGTGGACTACTTCGACTTCTACCTACTGCACAACGTCTACGAAAACTCCATGGACGTGTACCTGGATCCCAAGTGGGGCATCCTAGATTACTTCAAAGAACAGAAGCGCCTTGGCCGCATCAAGCATCTGGGCTTCTCCAGCCACGGGCGCGCCGAGACCCTGAAAGCCTTTCTGGACATCTGCGGCGACGATATGGAATTCTGCCAGATCCAGCTGAACTATCTGGACTGGACCCTGCAGGACGCCAAAGCAAAGTATGAACTTCTGACGGAGCGCAACATCCCCGTCTGGGTCATGGAACCCCTGCGGGGCGGCAAGCTGGCCGCTCTGGAAGGGGATGCCGCCGTCAAACTGCAGGCCGCAGCCCAGGCAGCCGGCGCTCCGGGCCGTACTGATGCCGAATGGAGTTTCCGCTTCCTGCAGAGCCTGCCCAACGTCAAAATGGTTCTCAGCGGCATGTCCAACCTGACCCAGATGCAGCAGAACATCGCCACCTTCGAGGCCCGCGCTCCCCTCTCCGATGCAGAGCGTTCCGCCCTTCTGGATGTGGCGGAAGGCCTGAAGAAAGGCGTTCCCTGCACCGCCTGCCGCTACTGCACCGCCGGCTGCCCCATGGAGCTTGACATCCCCCTGCTGCTGAGCGTCTACAACGACGTGCTCTATGCCCCCAGCCTGATCAACGTCATCGGCCTGGAAGCCCTGCCGGACGAAAAGCGCCCCGCTGCCTGCATCGGCTGCGGCAAGTGCGCCAAGATCTGCCCCCAGAGTATCGACATCCCCGGCGCCCTGAAGAACTTCGCCGAAATTCTGAGCAAGATGCCCACCTGGGCCGAAATCAGCCGCCAGCGGGAAGAAGCCGCCAAGCGAAACGCCGCTGCCGCAAAATAACACCAATGAAAAAGCCCTCTGCAATGCAGAAGGGCTTTTTTTATAGTTTCGCAGACCGTCATTATTTCATCAGTTCCTCGGACAGGCGAAGGATCTCCGGTGCAATGCGCTGACGCTCTTTCTTCAGAATGCGATTGTAGGCGGGATAGGCAAAGCCCAGGGGAATCATGCCGACGATACCGATCACAATACCGGGGATCAGCGCATCGGACAAACCGACCACTTCGCCGATGTCCGTCATCACAAGGCTCATGCCGCCGCCCATAACGATGGCACTGACGGTGCCGAAGCTGTAGGCAAAGGCATTGGCGGGGCGCTTGACTTTGATATCCAGCTTTTTCAGTTCATCCAGCTGGGTGTGTTCTTTTTCGGTGTACTGGGTGCGGATTTTCTGCACCAGAAATTCCTGATCATTTTTATTCATTGTTCATTACCTCCTGATTTATTTCTCGCCGGACAGACGCTTCTTGGCATCTTCCACGCTCTCGCCTTCCTTGGTGAAGAGCGTTTCTACAAACTTGTCGCTGACCTTGCCGAAGCCTTCCACCACGCCGTCTTCGATTTTCTTGTAACCGCTGACAACGCCGTCTTCAATCTTCCGGTAACCTTCGGTAACGGTTTCGCTGATCTTATCGACCATATCTGCAATCTTCGCCATTTTATTCTCTCCTTTTCTGCTTGAACTGCTCCCCGGGGGATCTTATGACTGTATCCTACCAGGCGGTTGTTAGGGAATCTTTCAAAAAATGTTTGGGTTTTGTTAATTTTAAAAAGCGCAGAAAAAAACAGGGAAGTCTGCAAGACAGACTTCCCTGCTGTAATTTGGTGGACCCGAAGGGGTTCGAACCCTCGGCCTCCGCGTTGCGAACGCGGCGCTCTCCCAGCTGAGCTACGAGCCCGTATGAGCGCCTACCGGTGAAGGCCGGAGGCGCGCGCCCGCCTGGAATGTGGCGCGGGCGCTTTTGAGGGCGCCGCCGGATTCGGAATTTGGCGGCGCCGTTTCATTCTATGCAATTATTTCTCTGCGGATTCCTGTCCGCCTTCTGCTTATTCGCAGTCTTTCATGGTTTTCCCTTCCCCGCAGAGACCTTCAAAATCCTTCTTAAAGTTTGCGATCGCTGCTTCGTTGCAGGGGTTGAATACCAGGTTCTTGATCACATCGGGAGCCAGGGTGGCTGCGCCGATGCCGTAGGCACAGAGTTCCTGCACCTGCTGAGAGTTCTTGAAGCTGGCGGCCACCAGTTCGGTCTTAAAGCCGTTCTTCTTGAAAATATCCTGCATCACCTTTACGCTTTCGATGCCGTTGGCCCCCAGGTTGTCGATGCGGTTCACATAAGGTGCGGCGTAGTCAGCACCGGCCTTGGCGGCCAGGTAAGCCTGCATGGGGGTGTAGATGGTAGTGGCGGTGGTGCGGTACCCTTCCTGGGACAGGATGCGGATGGCCTTCAGCCCCTCCTGGGTCACGGGGATTTTGACATAGGTGGTCTTGCCCAGCTCTGCCACGATCCGGTGGCCTTCTTCCACAATGTCTTCGGCCTTCTGGGAAATGGTCTGCACGTGCAGGTCTCCTTCTTCACCGATGAATTCACGGATCTCTTTCAGAACTTCGTAGGGCGGTCTGCCGGTTTTGGAAACGATGGAAGGATTGGTGGTGATCCCGTCGGCGGGGTAAAACTCGTAGATTTCTTTGATTTTCTTGATGTCAGCGTCGTCGATGATCAGTTTCATAACAATATCCTTTCCTGCCAAAACTGCGGCTTAAAAAAACGGATCCCGGCCCCCGGAACAAAAGCGGGGCCACCTTGGAAAAAAGCAAAATGCCTCCCGAAAACGGAAGGCATCTGCGACTGGTGGAGACAACAGGACTCGAACCTGTGACCTCATGCATGTGAAGCATGCGCTCTAACCAGCTGAGCTATGCCTCCAGATGCGGTGCCCGAAAGCACCGGCAAAAAGTATTATACTACGGTTTTCTGTTTTTGGGTAGCCCTAATTTCAAAAAAGTTTTTCGCCTTTTCGACAACCAGCTGCGGGCCGCCGGGGATGGACAGTCTGTGGTCGCCGCCGGGAACTACGGTGATATCCGCATCCACCAGCTCAGCAAAATCCAGTGCACCCTCTACGGGGATCAGGTCGTCCGCTTCGCCGTGGACCATCACCATGTGCAGATTCTTTGCCAGGGAGTCTTCCCCTGCTGCATAGATCTGGAAGAGATCGTTTTCTTTCAGTTCCTGCAGGTATTCGGCGGTGATCTTCACGCTGCGGGCAAACCCCCAGTTCAGCCAGAACCAGCCATCCTTCTGCAGAGCATCGGTCTGGTCTGCCGTACTCTTTTCCATCAGGTCGGGCATGGAAACAGCACCGCTGCGGCTGAAGACGCGGTAAGTCACATCGCGGCCTTCTTTGCGGTCTTCTGCGATTTTATCCTTCAGATAAAGCAGGCTGCTGTACACGCCGAAGCTGGAGCCGAAGTAAGCCACCTCCGCATGGGGAGCCAGCTTGCGTACATATGCATCCACATCCGCCAGATCGGACAGGCAGTTCTTTACCAGATAGTCATCGGAAGGGCTGTTGCCGTGGCCGGGATAATCGAAGGAGCAAACGCCTACGCCGGCTGCAGGGAAGCTTTGGTACAGGCGCAGCGCGATATCGCTTTCCTTGGAGCTGCCAAGACCGTGCACCACCAGGATCACCAGCTTTTCGTCACCCTTGATTTCGTATTCGCAGGGAATGGGTCTGCCGCCCTTGCCCCGGATCAGTTCGTGTTTCATTTCGGAATCCTCCTCGGTGTTTTGCGGAAACACATACTGTGATTATACCACTCTTTTCCGGCTCTGCAAACCTTCTTTCCGTCAACTTTCACTTGCGGCTTTCCTTTCCGGAGGCTATACTATAGAGAAGTATTGGGAATACTGAACGAAACAGGAGGTTAGCCTATGAAACGAATTGCATTTCTTCTGGCTTTGCTCTTGACGCTCTGCTCCGTCACCGTCTACGCAAACCAGCCCACCTATACGGATTCTCCCGTCAGCGACACGGTCACCGGCACCCGTCTCACGGACCAGCAGGAAGACTTCACCGTTATCCTGAGCCGCGTCACCGCCGCCCAGCAGATTTCTGCCAACATCTATCTCTACGATGTCCCCGTGGATTCCTATGTAGCCGTGGCCCCTGCCGAAGGGAACGAATCTCTCTTCGCCAGCCTGTCCTACTACGACAGCGCCGACAGCCTGCTGCGTACCGCTTCCCTGAACCGCACCAGCGGCACCGCCCGCTACCATGTGCTGACGGAAGCCGACCGGGGCAGCGCCTATATGGCCCTCTCCGTCACCAGCAAGGGCACCACCACCCACTATTATTTCCGGGCAGTGGAAGGCTCCTTCGCCGTGGAACCGGGCACAAACGCTTATGCTCAGGTCAGCAGCACCACCGTCATCGTCAACGGCCAGGAAGTTTCCTTCCAGGTCTTCGCCGTGGCCGGAAACAACTATTTCAAGCTGCGCGACCTGGCCAAGGTGCTTAGCGGCACCCACTCCCAGTTTGAAGTGGAATGGAATGCGGAAACCAATGACATCCACCTGCTGCGCCACCTTCCCTATACGGAAGTGGGCGGCGAGCTCACCGTGATCCCCGTGGAAAACGACATCCAGAGCTGTTACGCCACCCAGTCCGCCCTCTACCTGGACGGCCGTCTGTGGTACCCCACCGCCTACAAGATCGGCAACAACAATTACTTCAAGCTGCGTGATCTGGCCGCCGTCATGGATTTCGGCGTCGCCTGGGACCAGGAGGCCTGGACCATCACCATCGATACCAGCCTTCCCTACGAAGAAGACCTGCAGCTGGGCACCAACTAAATCGATTGCTCATGCAAAAGAGCTGATGCGGTTCGCATCAGCTCTTTTTTACTAATTACTCAACAAACAGGGATGCATTTTACCATCTTTATAATAATAGTATCCCTTTTCCGTATAAAAGGTCATTTTGAAATACTCAGATGCACTTGCATTGCTGGCCTGATGGCTGGCTCCGTTCACCTGTAATTCTTCACAAATATCCAGATAAAGAAATTCTCCTTTGTAAAGATCTCGAATCACCGATCGCCATCGATTCTTTTCCGGCCAATAGGTAAGCGTTTCATAGTCGCCGTCTTTATCCAAATCATGCAGATCAACCCCGGCTTTTTCTGCCACCCCCAAAAGATATTGATATAAGGTTGGATCAAACACCACTGTAGTCTCTTTTATGTCACCGTACGTGTATCGAAACCGGATCAAGCAGGAATACTGGCAAGCCTCCATCTCCAGTACTTCACCATTTTGCAGAGTTAAAATAGCCCAAAATCCAGGAACCGCAGGTTGTTGGAAACGGTCTTCCTGCAACTTGTCCGCAACGGCTTCAAAAGCAAATCCAAGTTCCGGGCTCAGACTAAGATACTCATAGTATCCTGTAGTCGGTCTCCTGAAGGAAGAACTTCGAAAACGAGTATCCGTTTTTAAAATTTCCGCTACATAGAATTCTTTTCGCTTTTCATCCTCTCTTTGAAGTAATCTGCTTGCGAAAGAATGATTCTCCTGCAGCCAGTAATCAAAGTATTCCTGTGCGGTCTGCGGATAAAATTCCAGTTTACATTCCGGTGCCAGTTCATCCAATAGGCTTCGCATCAAATGACCTTGTAAACCCATCTGTCCTCCAGCCTCGAAAACATTCAGGATATAACGCAGAGTGTAATCACCAAAGTATAACAGTTCCCTGTATTCTTCCGGATGTGCCTCGATATAGTCCGCATATCCCGAACTGGTTTGCGGTGAGGATACGATTTTATCAAAGAACTTTTGGATCTGCACTTCCGGGTCAATGGCGGCTTCTTTGATTACCACGTCGTAGCAGGTTTGCATCATCTGTAAATCACCAGACCTATCTGTTTCCGGTTTCTTTTCCGTGCATGAAGTAAGCAGTACAAGAAAGACGAGCAGCACCGTGAATACACTCCATTTTTTTGAAGAACTATTCATGCAAACCTCCTTTCTTCGTGATAAAATCCTCTTATTTAAAGTTTACAAAACCATCTTATATTTGTCCATACCATTCTCCTTTTTGCACAGTACAAAAGGTCGGTGCCCTGCGGCACCGACCTTTCTGAGTTACTTGGCTGATTTTATTTTCTGTACTGCTTGGTATTTTTTTCGTAGATTTCTTTCATGGACTTGTACAGTTCCGGATCTTCCCGCTTGATGTAATCGGAAAGGCTTTCCCCGGGGAGGGGCATGCCGTATTCCTTGCCGGAAGAACTGCCGCCGGTATTGCTGTGAAGCTTACCGCCGTACTTATCGATGGTTTCCTGCAGCTTGGCCATGCTGCCGATGGCAGCGACGATTTCGTTGTTCTTCCAGAAGCAATCCATGAACATTTCGTATTCATTGCCGGATTGATCCGCGTAGACACAGGAATTCTTGCTCTGGTTGATGTACAGGTCGTACTTCGGCATCTGCACCTGGGTCCAGTCCACCCGGTCCATGGCAGTGTACTTCTTGTAAAGATCGTCGGTGTATTCGCCGGCTTCCAGATCAGGGAAGGAGCCTTTATAGATTTCGCTCAGGGTGATGTTGATGACCCCGTTTCCGGACAGGATGGAAGCGGAATAGTATTCGTATTCCTCAAATTCGATGTCCATGGAAAGCCGCTCCAGACCATTATCCCTGGCGATTTTATCCAGCTGGGGCTGAACTTCTTCCAGCAGAATAGCCTTTACCTGTTCCTCGGTGAGCAGGGGGTTGATCTTCAGATCGATGAAAACCAGAGCGATCAGGACAGCCACCAGCGCCAGGATGGTGAACAGGATGCCCAGGAAAATTTTCTTACCTTTACGCATTGGCTTCCTCCTTTGCCACTTCTTCTTTGGCGATGCGGACGGCGGCGGCGATCATGGCGTAAACCATCCAGAACAGCACCATCAATCTGGGGTAGAACCAGATGTATTCTGCCAGACCGAACACCAGGCAGCCGGCCATACCGGCGGCACCGGCGATGATGAAGTATTTCAGACTGCTTTCACAAAGTTTGTGGTACCCCATGCGGAAGGCTTCTTTGGCCAGATGGATCATGCTGGCCAGGAAACTGAGGATACCGAAGATGCCCGTTTCCGCAAAGATCTGCAGATACACGTTGTGGCTGTGAACGGGAACGGCCCCTTCATTGTAGAGAGTGTAGTTGGAGACGATCTGGCGCACCGCATCGCTTCCCAGACCGATGCCGCACTTCCAGCGTTCCAGAGCGGGCTGCAGTACGGTCTTCATGATGTTGAGACGATAGGAAGTGCTGCTGTCTGCCAGGTTGAAAATGCTCATGATGCGGCGATAGATGGTATCGGGCAGCATGGGCAGGGCCATGAGGCCCAGAACGATGCACAGGGGCAGCACCCGCCAGTTGACGATCATGGCAAAGACGAAGATGCCCACCGCCAGGCTGATGTAACCCGTGCGGCTGTAGGTCATGAACAGAGCATACAGTGCGGCCAGCAGCATGGCGCCCCAGAACACCTTGTGGCGCAGTTTTTCGGCACGGATCAGAAGTGCCGCATAGAAGGGCGTCAGGATGATCAGCACCTGGGCATAGGCG
>SVCU01000027.1 GCA_015058215.1 Clostridiales bacterium | reverse complement strand
GATCAGGTTGACCACTTCGTTGAGGAAGGGAATATCGTGAGAAATCAGGATGAAGGCGTTTTCGTATTCGATCAGGTACCGCTTCAGCCAGACGATGTGTTCCTCATCCAGATAGTTGGTGGGTTCGTCCAGCAGCAGGATATCGGGCTTTTCCAGCAGGAGCTTTGCCAGCAGCACCTTGGTTCTCTGGCCGCCGGAAAGATCGGTCACATCACGGTCCAGCCCCAGGTCCAGAAGGCCCAGAGCGCGGGCCACTTCTTCCACCTTGGAGTCGATGATATAGAAATCGTGAGCGTCCAGGGAGTCCTGAATGATGCCCAGTTCCTCCAGCATTTCCGCCATGGCTTCTTCATCTGCGGAGCCCAGTTCGTCGCAGATCTTGTTCATACGGGCTTCCATTTCGAACAGGAATTCGAAAGCGGAGCGCAGCACGTCCCGGATGGTCATGCCGGGCTGCAGGGCGGTGTGCTGATCCAGATAGCCCGCACGGACGTTTCTGGACCATTCCACAGTGCCTTCATCGGGCTGCAGCTTACCGGTGACGATGTTCATGAATGTGGACTTGCCCTCGCCGTTGGCACCCACAAGGCCGATGTGTTCCCCCTTCAGCAGGCGGAAGGAAACATCCTCGAAAATGGCCCGGTCACCAAAACCGTGGGACAGATGTTCAACGTTCAAAATGCTCATATTGGTTGTTCCTTCAACTATATTTTTTCATAGAACGGACCGGAGCGAAGCCCCGGTCCGTTTCGTTCTTTTTGTGCGATCGCTTATGCGTTGATCAGTGCGTTCATGACGGCACGGCGTGCTGCCAGGATCTCTTCTGCTTCAGCGCGGGTTGCGGCCTTGATGGAGTAGTAGACCTTGATCTTGGGTTCGGTACCGGAGGGACGGACTGCCATCCAGGAGCCTTCGGTGAAGCAGTACTTCAGCACATCGGACTTGGGCAGATCGGCAACGCCCTTGCTGTAGTCCAGCAGTTTTGCGATGTTGGGCATCAGGGTGACATCCTTTTCACGCAGTTCGGCGCTGATGGCCTTGATCCGTTCTGCACCGTCCTTGCCCTTCAGGGTGTAGGAATCCAGCACATCCAGGAAGATGCCGTGCTTTGCATACAGTTCTTCCAGAACGTCTACCAGAGTCTTGCCCTGTGCCAGGTAGTAAGCGGCCATTTCGCAGATCAGCATGGAAGCCACAACAGCGTCCTTGTCTCTTGCGTGGGTACCTACCAGGTAGCCGTAGCTTTCTTCGTAGCCCATGACGTATTCCTTGGAACCGTCCTTTTCCCACTGGTTCATGCGGTCACCGATGAACTTGAAGCCGGTGAGAACGTCAACCACCTGCAGGCCGTAGCTCTTGGCGATGGTGGCACCGAATTCGCTGGTCACGATGGTCTTGACCAGGGTGGACTTTTCGTTCAGGGTGTCCTTGCGGCGTTCCAGAACGTAGTTGGCCAGCAGGGCACCGGTCTGGTTGCCGCTGAACAGCTGGAAGCCGTCCTTGCCGCGGACAGCGATGCCGACACGGTCGCAGTCGGGGTCGGTGCCCAGAACCAGGTCAGCGCCTTCTGCTTCTGCCTGTTCGATGGCCAGGCGCAGAGCGTCTCTTTCTTCGGGGTTGGGGGAACGAACGGTGGAGAAATCACCGTCGGGCAGTTCCTGTGCTTCTACGATGGAAACGCCGGTGAAGCCCTGGTGAGCCAGCACGGTGCGTACGGGCACGTTGCCGGTACCGTGGAGGGGAGAATAGACCACCTTCAGAGCAGCCTTTGCTTCTGCGGACAGTTCGTGAGCCTGGGTTTCAACGATTTCCAGGAAAGCATCCAGAACTTCCTTGTTGATGTACCGGATCAGACCGGCCTTAACGGCTTCTTCTTCGTCCATGGTCTTGGTAGCGGTGATCTCCACCTTGCCAACATAGTCGATGACGGTCTTGGCATCTACCAGACCCAGCTGGCAGCCGGTTTCATCGTAGGCCTTGTAGCCGTTGTATTCCTTGGGATTGTGGCTTGCGGTCACAACCACGCCGCCGCAGCAGCCCAGATGACGAACTGCGAAGGACAGCAGAGGAGTGGCGGACAGGATGGTGAACAGGTAGGCGGGAATGCCTGCTGCAGCCATGGTGCAGGCAGCGGCCTTGGCGAACAGCTGAGAATTGTTGCGGCTGTCGAAAGCGATGGCAACGCCTCTCTTCTTGGCATCTTCGCCATAGGTATCCAGCAGGTAGTTTGCAAAGCCCTGGGTGGCGCGGCGAACGTTGTAGATGTTCATGCGGTTGGAACCTGCGCCCATAATGCCGCGCAGACCGCCGGTGCCGAATTCCAGATCCTTGTAGAAACGATCTTCGATTTCCTTTTCATCGGTGAGGGCTGCCAGCTCTTCTCTGGTTTCTTCGTCGAAGAACAGATCAGACTTCCAGAATTCAAAGGTGTCACGATAGTTGGCCATTGGAATCATCCTCCTATAAAGTATAACCGTGTTAATGATAACGGATCTATGCGAGCGCCGCTACGGCAGCACCCACCAGCGTGGCATCCTCCGCCTTCACCACGGTGCAGTGAAGACCCAGGGTGTCCCGCAGGTATTCGTTGAGATACCGTTCCAGTTTGGGCCGGAACAGCTTGGCCCGGAAGAAGGTGGTCCCTTCCGCCGAGATGCAGACCGGGTGAAGAGGATCCTTCCCCTGCCCGGTACGGGTCAGGATGGCGGCGAAAATGACAGCGGTCATGCGGGCCGCCCGTTCGAAGCAGTCCTCCGTCAGTTCCAGAAAAACCTGCCGGTCTTCCGCTGCGGCAAAGAGTTCCGCAAGAGGGCCCTCCCCTTCCAGAAATGCGCCGATCTGCGGCATGGTAAAGGCCGAAATGCGTTCGCCGGAATCCGGTTCCCGGCGGCAGGCGTCTCCGAGGGTCACTTCCCGCAGAGCCGCAGCGCAGCCCGCCGTAAAGAGCCCTTCCGACGCTGCTCCCAGAGCCGTACGGGTCAGCAGCTCGCCCAGATAGGCGCCGGCCATCATTTTCTCCGCCGGATGGTCGCCGGGGATCTTGGATGCGGCGTCCAGCTGCCGGTCGTAATCGCCCTTGGGGAAACCGGCGTAGCAGCCGCTTTCCAGGTTGACGCCCATGCGGCCGGTACCGCCGCCGATCTTGCCGATGGCTGCGGTCTCTTCCAGGTAGCAGGTGTTGGTGCCCGTCCCCAGAATGAAGCCGATATGGCTGCTGTAACTGTCTTCAGGCTGCCCCATGCCCCAGAGCATGGTGGCGGTGGTATCGTTGAGCAGGGTGAATTTCTTGGGAGAAAGCCCCCTGGCTTCCAGCTTTTTGTTCAGTTCTTCGCCGATGAGACTTCCCACGGCACCGGTGACCTTCACCTCTTTGGAAAATTCCAGAATGCGGCCATCCCGGTCCGGAGTGATCTCCGCCGCGTAGGAAAAGCAGAAGCCCACCCGGTCGCTTTCTGCAGCATACTCGGCCAGACAGCCGGCGATGCGGTCAAAAAACTGTTCCTTGGAAAGTTCCCCTTCCGTGCCGGGCATGGGGAATTTCCGGAATCCTTCCGTGCGGACCCGCCCTTCCCGGTCGAACTGCATGACCGCAAGGCGGAAGTTGGTGCCGCCCGCATCCATAACGATGACCTTTTCTTCCCGGGGGATGCCGCCGCTGCCGTCCAGATAGGTGGGCAGCATATACAGAGACGAAGGCTCGCCCTGCAGGCCCTGTTCCATGGCACGCAAAAAATCGCCGGTGCACCGGGTCAGATCCAGATCATCGCTTTTCATGCCGTGTTTTCGCAAAAAATCAGTTGTTTTGGTGGATTTCATCTTCTCTTTCCCAAAAAAGAACATCTTTTTTTAAGAATACACCAAAAAACAGAGTGAGTCTATGGTTTTTTGGGCTTTTTTCCGGTGATTTCGGCCCATTTTCAGAGAAAAAAAACACATTCGCTCTTCCAACGGTAATCGTTGTGTGTTAAAATAGTACAAATAGAATGAAGGCAGTTTTTTTGTTTTAACAGTTTCGTCAAGAATCCCTACCTTATCCGCGCCGTTTCCGTACGGCATCTTGCAATGCTGTTTCCAAGAAAGCAGGGAAAACTATGAAAACCACCCATCCGAAAAACTTCATCGACCCGAATCTGTTGTACCTTTTCAACCAAGGGTCTTATTATCATGCATATAATACCTTCGGGGCCCATCTGGTCAAAGAAGGCCGTAAAAGCGGTGTCCGCTTTACGGTCTGGGCTCCCGGTGTCCGTTCCGTTTCCGTTGCCGGCGATCACAACGACTGGGCGCACAACGCGGACTACCTGACACCCATCGGCACCACCGGCGTCTGGAGCGGTTTCGTTCCCGGCGTTGCAGAAGGTCAGCGTTACAAGTACCGCATTGAGACCGCCGCCGGCCAGATCCTCATGAAGGCCGACCCCTTCGCCTTCCAGGCAGAGCTGCGTCCCGAAACCGCTTCCGTGGTCCGCAGCCTGGATTACGAATGGAAGGATGCCCGCTGGATGGAAAAGCGGGCCAAGACCGACCACTTCTCCCAGCCCAAGAACATTTACGAAGTACACCTGGGCTCCTGGAAGCAGCACCCCGTGGATTCCGACGATCCCGGTGATCCCCGCCGCTTCTACACCTACCGCCAGCTGGCCAAGACCCTGATCCCCTACGTGAAGGAAATGGGCTACACCCATATCGAGCTGCTGCCCGTGATGGAACATCCCTTTGACGGTTCCTGGGGCTACCAGCTCACCGGCTTCTTCGCCGCCACTTCCCGGTACGGCGACCCCACGGACCTGATGTACCTCATCGACTGCGCCCACAAGGCCGGCATCGGCGTGATCTTAGACTGGGTCCCCGGTCACTTCTGCCGCGATGCCCACGGTCTGGGCCGCTTCACCGGTCAGATGCTGTACGAAGGCGACGACCACCAGCAGTGGGGCACCTATAAATTCAACTTCAACCGCAGCGAAGTTCGCAGCTTCCTGCTTTCCAGCGCCATGTTCTGGCTGGAGAAGTATCATGCCGACGGCATCCGCGTGGACGGTGTCACCAGCATGCTCTACCTCAACTTCGGCAAGAACGAAGGCGAACCCAAACGGCAGAACATCTACGGCGGAGACGGCGATCTGGATGCCATCTCCTTCCTGCAGGAATTCAACGGCATGGTGGGCCGCTACTTCCCCGGCGTTTTCACCGCAGCGGAAGAAAGCACCTCCTGGCCCCTGGTCACCGCACCTCCCGAAGCGGGCGGTCTCGGTTTCCACTACAAGTGGGACATGGGCTGGATGAACGACACCCTGAAATACATGTCCACCGATTTCCCCTACCGGCCCGGCTGCCACAGCATGCTCACCTTCTCCATGATGTATGCGTTCAACGAGAACTTCATTCTGCCCCTGTCCCACGATGAAGTGGTCCACGGCAAGCTGTCTCTCATCGGCCGCATGCCCGGCGATTACTGGCGTAAATTCGCAGGCCTCCGCCTGCTGGCCCTGTACCAGACCACCCATCCCGGCGGGATGCTGAACTTCATGGGCAACGAAATCGGCCAGTTCATCGAGTGGCGCTATTACGAAGGGATCGAATGGTTCCTGCTGGGCTACGATCATCACGCAAGACATCAGGCCTTCATCAAGGACCTGAATAAAGTCTATAAAAAAGAAAAGTCCCTCTGGGACTGCGATCACAGCTGGAACGGTTTCCAGTGGATCGATGCCAACAACGCAGAGCAGGGCGTGCTCAGCTACATCCGCACCTCTGCCAGCGGCCGCATCACCACCGTCACCCTTCTGAACTGTGACGTGCGGGCTTACGAAAAGTACCGCATCGGCGTTCCTCTCCCGGGACGCTACGAGGAACTGATCAATTCCGACGCTGCAGCCTACGGCGGCAGCGGCAAAGTCAACAGTGAAGCGGTGCAGGCCGAAGCGATCCCCGCCCACGGCATGCCCTATTCTGTTGAAGTCACCGTCCCTCCCATCGGTGGCATGATCTTAAAAAGAATATCTAAATAAAGGAGTACCGTCATATGTTTGTCGGCAAAGAAAATTTCAAAGCAGAGTACACCCGCAGCCTGGTAGAGAACTTCGCAAAGCCTCTGGCAGACTGCACTCCCCTTGAAAAGTATGAAAACCTGGTAAAGCTGGTCATGAAGACCGCCTCTGCCATCCGCACCGAAACCTCCCTGCGCCATGCCGCAGAACACCAGAAGAAGATCTACTACTTCTCCATGGAGTTCCTTATCGGCAAACTGCTGGATAATTATCTGATCAACCTGGGCATCCGCGATATCGTGGCAGAAGGCCTTTCCGAACTGGGTGAAAGCCTGGACGCACTGGAAGCCATCGAACGCGACCCCGGTCTGGGCAATGGCGGTCTGGGCCGTCTGGCTGCCTGCTTCCTGGATTCCATGGCCTCCATCGGCGTCCCCGGCGTAGGCATGGGCATCCGTTATCGCTTCGGCCTCTTCCGTCAGAAGATCGAAAACGGCTATCAGGTGGAAGAACCGGATGCCTGGCTGGAAAACGGCAATCCCTGGGAACAGGCCAAGCCCGATGAATCCGTGCTGGTCCGTTTCGGCGGTTATGTAGACCGTCAGTACAAAGACGGCAAGATCTCCTACGAACATAAAGGCTACTCTCACGTAAAGGCTGTTCCCTACGATGTTCCCATCGTGGGCTACGGCAGCCACGATGTCAACGTGCTGCGTCTCTGGTACGCACAGCCCGTCCACGACCGGGTCGACCTGGCTGCCTTCAACCGGGGCGATTACGCCGCCGCCATGAAGGAACGTGCCGACATCGAAGCCATTACCTGCATCCTCTATCCCGATGACAGCAACGGCACCGGCCGCACCCTGCGCCTGAAGCAGGAATACTTCTTCGTGGCCGCCGGCATCGCTTCCATCCTGCGCCAGTACAAGAAGGTCTACGGCAGCACCAAGGAAGACCTGATGCACCTGCCCGAACACGTTTCCATCCACATCAACGATACCCATCCCACCCTCTGCATCCCCGAACTGATGCGCGTCCTCATGGACGAAGAAGGGTTCGAATGGAACGAAGCCTGGGACATCACCTGCCGCACCGTTTCCTTCACCAACCACACCGTTCTTCCCGAAGCTCTGGAAAAGTGGTCCATCGACCTGTTCAAGAACCTGCTGCCCCGCGTGTACATGATCGTGGAAGAAATCGATAAGCGCTGGCGCGAAGTTCTGGATAAGGAATCCAATCTGGGTCCCGATACCAGACGGAACACCGCGGTCCTCTGGGACGGCGAAGTACGCATGGCCAACCTGTCCGTCATCGGCAGCCACTCCGTCAACGGCGTTGCCGCCCTGCACAGTGAGATCCTGAAGGAAACCGTCTTCAAGGATTTCTACACCCTGCAGCCCGACAAATTCAACAACAAGACCAACGGCATCAGCCACCGCCGCTTCCTGATCCAGTCCAATCCCGGCCTCACCAAGCTGATCACCGAAGCCATCGGCGACGGCTGGAAGACCGATATGACCCAGATCTCCCGTCTGGAAAACTTCCGCAGCGATACCGCCTTCATCGAAAAGCTCCGCGACGTGAAGTACCAGAACAAGCTGCGCCTGGCCGATTACCTCTATCAGACCTCCGGCGTCAAGGTGGATCCCCATTCCGTCTTCGACGTACAGGTCAAGCGTATCCACGCCTATAAGCGTCAGCTGCTGAACGCCTTCAAGGTTCTGGATCTCTACAACCAGCTGAAGGCCAACCCCGATCTGGACATCAACCCCTACACCTTCGTTTTCTCCGGTAAGGCTGCCCAGGGCTATGCCTATGCCAAGGAAGTGATCAAGTTCATCAACTCCGTTGCTGATGTGGTCAATAACGATCCTGTGGTCAGCCAGAAGATCCGCGTGGTCTACGTGGAAAACTTCTGCGTTTCCAACGCCCAGCTGATCTACCCCGCCGCTGATATCAGCGAACAGATCTCCACCGCCGGTAAGGAAGCCAGCGGCACCGGCAACATGAAGTTCATGATGAATGGCGCCGTCACCCTGGGTACCCTGGACGGCGCAAACGTGGAGATCGCCAACCTGGTGGGCCCCGAAAACATCACCATCTTCGGTCTCACCTCCGACGAAGCCATGAACTACTACGTTCAGGGCGGCTACAATTCCAAGGACGAATGCAAGAAGGACCCCCGCCTGGAAACCATCAGCGGCCAGCTGGTCAACGGTTTCTTCAAGAACAGCGGCAAGGACTTCTGGGGCATCTACGATGCTCTGCTTCAGCACAACGACGAATACTTCGTGCTGAAGGATTTCGATTCCTACACCAAAGCCTGGAGAGACATGGACAAGGCTTACAGCGACACCCTGCGCTGGGGCAGCATGTCCACCATGAACATCGCCCGTTCTGCCTTCTTCTCCAGTGACCGTACCATACGGGAGTATGCCGATGAGATCTGGCATACCCGTTATGATAAACGCTGATCCTTCTGTCAACCAAACTCAACAAAACTAAGAAAGGTGGGTCTGAGTACATGAAAAAGAAAGAATGTATCGCTATGCTGCTGGCAGGTGGTCAGGGAAGCCGTCTCAACGCTCTGACTAAGAACAATGCAAAGCCCGCAGTATCCTTCGGGGGTAAGTATCGAATCATCGACTTCTCCCTCTCCAACTGCGTCAACTCCGGTATCGACACCGTAGGTGTGCTGATCCAGTATCGTCCCCTGATCCTGAATCACTAC
Source organism: Clostridiales bacterium (assembly GCA_015058215.1). Taxonomy (GTDB): domain Bacteria; phylum Bacillota; class Clostridia; order Peptostreptococcales; family Anaerovoracaceae; genus SIG262. The sequence continues at coordinate 6,039 of SVCU01000027.1, read as the reverse complement.
CTGGGCACCGGCGACGCATGGGATCTGGATTCCTCCAACGGCGGCGTCCATCTGCTGCCTCCCTACGCTACGGAAACCGGCGGCCAGTGGTATGCCGGCACCGCAGATGCCATTTATCACAATATCGATTTTATCTCCGCTTACGATCCCGAATATGTACTGATCCTGTCCGGCGACCATCTGTACAAGATGGATTACGACAAGATGCTGGCTGCACACAAGGCCAACAACGCAGACCTGACCGTTTCCGTCATCGAAGTTCCCTGGGATGAAGCAAGCCGTTTCGGCATCATGTCCACTGACGAAGAAGGCCGCATCGTGAAGTTCGCAGAAAAGCCCGCACAGCCCGAAAGCAATCTGGCATCCATGGGTATCTACATCTTCTCCTGGCCCGTTCTGAAGCAGGCTCTGCTGGAAGACCACGAAGATGCCGCTTCCGACAAGGACTTCGGCAAGAACATCATTCCCAAGCTGCTGGCAGAAGGCAAGAACCTGTTCTCCTACCGCTTCGAAGGCTACTGGAAGGACGTCGGTACCATCGACAGCTACTATGAAGCCCAGATGGAACTGATGGACGAAGGCACCGGTTTCGACATCTTCGACAGAAAGAACCGCGTCTTCTCCAACTCCAACATTTATCCTCCCCACCAGGTGGTCGGTGCCGGTTCCATTGCCGAATCCATGGTCTGCAACGGCTGCATCATCGAAGGTGAAGTCAAGCACTCCATCATCGGTTTCAACTGCGTCATCGAAGAAGGCTGCGTCATCGAACACTCCATCGTTCTGCCCAACAGCCACATCCGTAAGGGCACCAAGCTGGTTCGCTGCATCGTCAACGAAGGCTGCACCCTGATGGAAGACTCCAACTACGGCAGCCGCAGCGGCGATATCACCCTGGTCAATGACAATCCCAAGAGCGATCTGCTCTAATCCATCGGAGGTATAATTGCAATGAAAAAGACTATCGGCTTAATTTCTGCCAACTATTCCAACGATACTTTCGGTGAACTGACCACCAGACGTACTCTGGCTTCCCTGCCCTTCGCAGGCCGCTACCGTATCGTTGACTTCCCCCTGTCCAACATGGCCAACGCCGGCATCGACACCGTTGGTCTGATCACCCCCCACAATGCCCGTTCCCTGCTGGACCACGTCGGTGTCGGCAGACCCTGGGGCATGGATAAAAAGAGAGGCGGTCTCTTCGTTCTGCCCGGCGCTGTTTACGGCATGCGCACCAAGACCGGCAAGTTCCTGATGCGGGACCTGGTCAAGAACGGCCGCTTCTTCTACAAGGACGATGCTGATTACGTCATCCTCAGCGGTTCCAGCAAGATCTACAACATGGACTTCAAGGATCTGATCGAAGCCCACGAAAAGAACGGCACCCCCGTCACCTTTGCCTACACCCAGCTGAAGGAAGCTGCAGGCTATGAAGGTCTGTTCCTGACCCTGAAGAGAAACGGCAAGATCAAGTCCGCTACGCAGAAGCCCACCACCGGCAAGGCCAACTACTTCCTCGACTGCATGATCGTGAACCGCGAATTCCTGATCAACTGCACCAAGTGGTACGAAGCTCTGGACTTCATGTCCCTGACCGAAGTGATCGTAGATAACCTGGCTGACATCGAAGTAGGCACCTTCCTGTTCCGCGGCTATGTAGGCGTGGTAGACAATATCTCCGACTACATGCAGGTCCACAGAGACGTTCTGCAGCCCTCCATCGCTCACGAACTCTTCGGCGCTGAAAGAAAGATTTTCACCCGCGTTCAGGACAGCGCTCCCACCCTTTACAAGAAGGGCGCTTCCGTGAAGAGTTCCCTGGTGGCTACCGGCTGCATCATCGAAGGCGAAGTGGAAAACTCCATCCTGTTCCGCGATGTTACCATCAAGCCCGGCGCAGTGGTCAAGAACAGCATCGTTATGCAGCACACCGTCATCGAAGCCGGTGCTGTGATCGAAAACGTTGTCTGCGACAAATACTCCAGCCTTGGCAGCGGCATGCAGCTGGTGGGTCAGCCCGACCAGCCCCTGATCGTCTCCAAGGACCAGAAGTTCTAAACCAAAGGAGTGCAAGGGAAAATGACGACCCAAACCAAAAAGCCCATGCAGATCCTGTTCGCTTCCTTCGAAGCGGAGCCCTTCTCCAAGACCGGCGGTCTTGGAGATGTGGCCGGGACTCTGCCCTCTTATATCTCCAGCACCAATTATGACATTCGCGTGATCCTGCCCAATCTCAACGTCGTACCCGAAAAGTACAAGGCCAAGATGGAAAAGATCGCCGAATTTTACGTGCCTCTGGCCTGGCGTTACCAGTACTGCGGTCTGCTGCGCCTCCGTCATAAAGGTGTCACCTATTACTTCATCGACAACGAATTTTACTTCAACCGGGAAAAGGTTTACGGTGAAGGCGATGACTGCGAACGGGTAGCCTTCTTCTCCAAGGCTGTACTGGAAAGCATCCAGTACATTCCCGACTTCATGCCCAACGTGCTGCACTGCAACGACTGGCACACCGCTCTGGTCCCCGTGTATCTGAGAGAACAGTACATGGAGATCCCCGGCTACGAATCCATCAAGACCGTATTCACCATCCACAACCTGAAGTTCCAGGGTGTGTTTGGTTCCTCTGCACTGGCTGACGTTCTGGGCCTCCACAACTGCCCCGCAGCCGGTCAGCTGATGTACGGCGATGCCGTCAACCTGATGCAGGGCGCTGTCCGCTACAGCGATCGTCTGACCACCGTCAGCCCTTCCTATGCGGAAGAAATCTGCACCCCCTACTACGGCGAAAACATGGACTGGCTCTTCAACCAGCGCAAGGACGTCCTCTCCGGCATCCTGAACGGCATCGACAACAAGAAGTACGATCCCATGGATACTCCTGTGATCAACCATCCCTTCGATGCCGACAGCCTGGATCTGAAGAAAAAGAACAAGGAAGAGCTGCAGGCCGAACTGGGTCTGGAAGTCAATGCCGACATCCCCATGTTCGTACTGGTCAGCCGTCTGACCGAGCAGAAGGGTCTGGATCTTGTGACCTACGATCTGCCCGCCATCGTGGAACGGAACATGCAGCTGGTGATCCTGGGCGTAGGCTCTCCCGAATACGAAGAAGCCTTCCGCTGGTATGCCGATAAGTATCCCAGCAAGATCGCTGCTGTCCTCTCCTTCAACGAACCCATGAGCCGCCGCATGTATGCCTGCGGTGATCTGCTTCTGATGCCCTCCCGCTTCGAACCCTGCGGCCTGGCACAGATGATGGCCATGCGTTACGGCTGTCTGCCTCTGGTCCGCGAGACCGGCGGCCTGAAGGACAGCGTACAGCCCTACAATCAGTACACCGGCGAAGGGACCGGCTTCAGCTTTGCAAACTACAATGCACACGAAATGCTGGATACCATCGATGCCGCGCTGAAGGTATGGTATGATGAACCCGAAAAGTTCGTCGCCCTGCAGAAGAATGCCATGGCAACGGACCTGAGCTGGCGCACTTCCGCCAAGAAGTACCGGGCCCTCTATAAGGAACTGGTACAAGAATAATCGAATCCGGAGTTCACCTTTCCCATGTTGATTTATCACAATTCCCAAGATTTGAACTACCGCCGCCCCTTCGGGGCGGCGGCAGTTTCTTCCAAACTGTCTCTCACCCTGGAAGCTGCCGGTGCAGCCTCCTGTTTGCTGCGCCTCTGGTCCGATGACACAGGGGAAACTCTGCTGCCCATGGAATCCGCAGAGGGCGCCGAAGGCATCTTCACCGCAGAATTCCAGCTGCCCGATGCCGCCGGCCTCCTTTGGTATTACTTCATCGTTACCGATGCCGAAGGCACCGTTTCCTATTACGGCAACCGGGAAGACGGCCTGGGCGGCGAAGGCCGGGTCTACGACCACGAACCCCCTTCCTACCAGATCACTGTCTACAAGCCCCAGCCCGTGCCCCAGTGGTACAAGGATGCGCTGGTCTACCAGATCTTCCCCGACCGCTTCCATCGCGGCGCAGACTGGCGGCAGCGCGTGGCGGATGCTTCCTTTGCGGAGGACCGAAAGGGCCAGAAGCAGGTGATCCAGGAAAACTGGAACGATACCCCCTTCTACACCCGCGACGAAACGGGGGCAGTGACCCGCTGGCCCTTCTTCGGCGGCACTCTGGAAGGCGTACGCGAGAAGCTGGATTACCTCCGCAGCCTGGGGATGACGGCCATCTACTTCAACCCCATTTTTAAGGCCACCTCCAACCACCGGTACGATACTGCGGATTACATGCAGATCGACCCCATGTTCGGCGATGAGGAAACCTTCCGCTCCTTCTGCAAAGAAGCGGAACAGAGAGGCATTTCCGTCATTCTGGACGGCGTGTTCAGCCATACCGGTGCAGACAGCCTCTACTTCGACAAATACGGAAATTACGGCGGCCACGGCGCCTACACGGACAAAGAGTCCCCCTACGCCGACTGGTACCGCTTTACCCCTGAGGGTCCTCAGGAATACGAATGCTGGTGGGGTGTCACCGATCTTCCCAACGTGGAAGAACTGGCCCCCTCCTACAAAGACTTCATCTGCGGCGAAAAAGGCGTGGTTCGTCACTGGCTGGCAGCCGGTGCCCGCGGCTGGCGTCTGGACGTAGCGGATGAACTTCCCGACGAATTCATCGCCGACCTCCGCAGCGCTCTCAAGGCCGAAAAGCCCGACGGCGTACTCATCGGCGAGGTCTGGGAGGATGCCAGCAACAAACAGAGCTACGGTGTCACCCGCCGTTACTTCAGCGGCGACGAACTGGACGCCGTCATGAACTACCCCCTGCGGGAAATGCTTCTGGATTACGTGCTGGGCCGCTGCACCGCAGAGACCCTCTGCCGCCGCATGCGTTCCCTGCAGGAAAACTATCCCGAAGAAAACTTCTACGGCAATTTCAACCTGATCAGCGGTCACGACCGCACCCGGGTGCTCACCGTTCTGGGCGAAGCCCCGGAGCTGCACAGCGAACTTGCCAAGGAGCATTACCGGATGCCTGCAGAAGCCCGAAAATTGGCTCTCAGACGGCTGAAACTGCTGTCTGCGCTCCAGTATGCCTCCCCCGGTGTCCCCTGCACCTATTACGGCGATGAAGCCGGTATGGAAGGCTATGCCGATCCCTTCAACCGGGGCCCCTATCCCTGGGGCCGGGAAGATCAGGACCTGCTGGAGCACTACCGCATCTTGGGCCAGCTGTACCAGGAACACCCCGTCTTGAAGAACGGTTCCTACGAGCCCTTCTTCACCAAGAACGACCTGTACGGCTTCCTGCGGAAGAACGACGATGAAACCATCCTGGTGCTGGCAAACCCCGGCAAGAAGGATGCCCTCTTCACCGCAGACTGCGGTTTCTGCGATGCCAGCGACGCAGCTTCCCCTGCAAAAAGCAGTGCCCCCTGGGCGCTGGAGCTGCTGACCTCCAAGGAACTTCCCGTGGAAGACGGCATTCTGACCATCACCGTTCCTTCCTGCACCGCCATGATGATCCTGCTGCAGAAAGAAGCTCCCAAGAGAGAGCCTCTGGACCGCTCCGCCGGGATCCTCTGCCACATCAGCAGCCTTCCCGGCGGCAAACTGGGCAAAGGGGCCGAAGTCTTCGTCGATTACCTGGCCAGTGCCGGTATGAAGCTGTGGCAGGTGCTGCCGCTGAACCCCACCGGGCTGGGCGCATCTCCCTACCTCTCCCCTGCCGTTTTCGCCGGAAATCCGGATCTGATCGATGCCGGTACCGCTGCGGAAGCGGATCCCGAATCCTACAAGGCCTTCTGCAAGGAAAATGCCTACTGGCTGGAAGATTACGCCCTCTACTGCGGCCTGAAGACCAAGTTCAAGGATGCTCCCTGGCAGGACTGGCCGGAAGATGCCCGTGACCGCACCGACCTCGCCAAGTACCGCCGCTCCTGCAAGAAGACCATGGATGCTGTGAAGCAGCAGCAGTTCCTCTTCTGGCAGCAGTGGGACAGCCTGCGGGCCTATGCCAATGGCAAGGGCATCAAGCTCATCGGCGACCTGCCCATCTACGTCTCCCCC
>SVCU01000026.1 GCA_015058215.1 Clostridiales bacterium | reverse complement strand
GGGGCATCCGCGTCATCGGCCTCCCCGGCACCATCGATAACGACTTGGGCTATACCGATTTCACCATCGGCTTCGACACGGCGGTCAACACCGTCATCGATGCCATCGGCAAGATCCGCGACACCTCCGAATCCCATGGCCGCCACACGGTCATCGAAGTGATGGGCCGTAAGTGCGGCGACATCGCCCTTTATGCAGGCATCGCCAGCGGTGCCGAATACATCCTGCTGCCCGACGCAGAAGTGGATGCCGCAGCCATGAGCCGTCAGCTTCTGGAAGCCAAGGCCCGGGGCAAGCACCACAGCCTCATCGTCCGCGCGGAAGGGGCTCCTCTTTCCACGGAAGAGATCACGAAGATCATCGAGGAACGCACCGGCGAAGAATGCAAGGCCGTGGTTCTGGGCTACATCCAGAGAGGCGGCTCCCCCACGGCAGACGACCGCATTCTGGCAAGCCGCACCGGCTACCATGCCGTGGAACTGCTGAAGCAGGAGGGCGGCAGCCGTGCGGTGGGCATTTCCGGAAACCGGATCATCGATATGGATCTGGAAGAAGCCCTGGCCATCAAGCGGAAATCCAGCCCCGAGCTGATCGCCATGGCCGAAGTATTATCCAAATAAAGACGTAAGCAAAGGAAGAAGGAGACTCCATGGACCGCACCATACTGCACTGCGATATGAATAATTTCTTCGCATCCGTGGAACTCCTGTCCCTTCCCGAACTTCGGGGAAAGCCCGTGGCGGTCTGCGGAAATCCGGAGAATCGTCACGGGATTGTTTTAGCCAAAAGCCAGGAGGCCAAGGCCATGGGGGTGGTGACCGCAGAGACCGTGTGGCAGGCAAAGAAGAAATGTCCCGGCCTGATTTTGATCCCGCCCCACCACAAGGAATACAGCCGGTATTCCAAAATGATCAACGAAATCTACGCCCGGTTCACCGACCAGGTGGAGCCCTTCAGCATCGATGAATCCTGGCTGGATGTGACCGCAAGCCGCACCCTCTTCGGCGACGGCAAGACCATTGCAGACCGAATCCGGAAGGAAGTGAAGGAAGAACTGGGGCTTACCCTTTCCGTGGGCGTGTCCTTTAACAAGATCTTCGCCAAGATGGGGAGCGATTACAAGAAGCCCGATGCCACCACGGTGATCACCCGGGAGAATTATAAAGACCTGCTGTGGCCCTTGCCCGCAGGGGACCTGTTCACCCTGGGAAAGGCCACCGCTGCCCGCATGGAAACCATCGGCATCCATACCATCGGGGACCTGGCCCGGACGGACCGGGCGGTGCTGGCCTCCATTTTCGGCAAGGCCGGCGAGCAGCTGTACGACTATGCCAACGGTCTGGAGCACAGCCCTGTGGCTCACATCGATGATCACCAGATGGCCAAATCCGTGGGGAATGGGGTCACCTTCCGGCGCAACCTGGAAACCGGAGACGATATCCGTACGGCGGTGACCGCTCTTTCCGATACGGTGGCTGCCCGCCTGCGAAAGCAGCAGGTGAAGTGCGGCGGTGTCAAGGTGGACATCAAAGACCCCTACTTTAAGACCATTACCCGCCAGAAGCAGCTGGATGTGCCCACCAATCTGGCGGAGGAGATCAGCCATGCGGCCCTGCAGATCCTGCGGGAATCCTGGCAGGAGGGAAAGCCCATCCGGCTGCTCACCATCACCGGCATCAATCTCTGCCGGGAGGATGAAGCGGAGCAGATGAGCCTGTTCGCGGAAAAGAATGCCCGGCGGCAGCGGACGGAACAGGCGGAACGGGCCATGGACAGCATCCGGCAGCGCTTCGGGAACAGCTCCATCACCTTCGGCCGGGTGCTGAAAAACGACCTGTGGATCGGCCGCCCTACGGGTCATGGCGGCCCCGGGGACGAAAACGATCCGGAAGAATAAAAACGGTGCAGATCCGGCGGCGTGCCGGAATGGCCGGGTGCCGTTGACGGATGCTGCAGAACCATTTATAATAAACTCAGAAATCAATGCAGGAGGGAACCCATGCGCATTTTTACATTACTCTCGGGAATCATGCTGACGGCGGCAGGTGTCTGGTGCTTTTTGAAGCAGGGCACAGCCTTTGTTACGGTGGCGCTGATCGCAGGTCTTGCGGTGCTGCTGCTGTGCGGCTGTCTCATTGCGATTGCCTTCCGGCAGAAGAGAGACGGGAGCCTGCTGGCCCTTTGGTCCATGGCAGAAGCGCTTTTGGACGGCGTCGCAGGGCTTTTGATCCTGCTGAATCTGCTCAGCCCCGAAAGCTCCGTGCCCAAGTTCCTGGGCATGTGGCTGCTGGCCTGCGGCGTGATGCGCCTGGTGCCCGTGCTGTTGCAGGAAGGGGAAAAACAAGCTTCCCGTCCCTGGCTTCTGGGCCTTTCCGGTCTGTTCCTGGCCGCGGGTCTCTACTGCGTCCTCGATCCGGGTTGGCTGAGCCCGGCTTTCCTGATGGGCATTGTGCTCATCGTCCATGGTGTCGGCATCGTGGCTGACGGTGTGGAACTTGTGCCCAGCGGCAAAATGGTGGACCGTCTGGAGGCACTTCGCAAGCAGAAGCGTGTAAACAAAGAGCGGGAGAACGCCCATGAAGAATAAATTCTACGATGTGATTGTGGTCGGCGGAGGTGCTGCGGGGATCGCGGCAGCTCTGGCGGCCCTTTGTGCTTTCAGAGCGGAAAAGAAACCGGTCCGTCTGGCGGTGCTGGAACGGAACAAAGAAGGGGGAAAGAAGCTGGCGGTCACCGGAAACGGACGCTGCAACGTGACCAATACCTGGGCGCTCGCGGCGCAGTACGGCAGCAAGGAACCCCTGCTGGCAAAGGATATCCTGGCGAAGATCACGCCTGCGGAAACCCTGAAATTCTTTGAAGGATTGGGTTTGTTCTGCCGGGAGGAAGAAGAAGGAAGAGTCTATCCCTTCCACGGCCAGGCAGCGGTGCTGCGGGATCTTCTGGTGCGCAGAACGGAAGAACTGGGTGCGGAATGGCACTACGGCTTTGCGGTGAAGAGCGTGGAACAGGGCGCCGCCGACGGCAAATCCGGCGGCGCTTCCGGCGGCCCTCAGAATCCGGAGGCCGCCTTCCGTCTGGTCTCCGAAACCGGCGATGTGCTCTGGGCACATAAAGTGATCCTGGCTCCCGGCGGCAAGGCCGGCATTCGCACCGGCTCCCAGGGGGACGGCTATCGCTGGCTCCGCACTCTGGGTCACACCGTGGTGCGGCCTCACCCCGCCCTGGTGCAGCTGACCCAGGAAGATCCGTATCTGGGAAGTCTGAAGGGGGTCCGCGCCCTGGGCAAAGTAACGCTGCTGCGTGACGGCAAAGAAGCCGGATTTTCCAGAGGGGAGATCCAGTTTGGCCAGGGCGTGCTCTCCGGCATTTGCATTTTCGACCTGTCCCGCCTGGTGGCGGACACGGAAGACCATACATACGAAGCGGTCCTGGACCTGGTTCCGGACCTTTCCCGCGAAGAGCTTCTGAACCGGCTGCGGAAGCTGACGGCTGCGGAAGAGGACTTGCTCTCGGAAAGCGTCGCTGCAGCAGATCTTTGTACAGCTGTGGAAACTTTGCTTTCCGCCTTCCTGCCTGCCAAACTGGCGGAAGCTCTGTCCAAAGTGGCCTCCGGTCGGCATAAGGATCCGCTGACCGAGGCGGCCGGGCTGCTGAAAGAATACAAGCTGACCATCACCGGCACCAAGGGCTGGGTGGAAGCCCAGGTCACTGCCGGCGGCATCGACCTTGCGGAAGTGAAAGAGGATACCCTGGAATCCCGCCTGGTTCCCGGCCTCTACCTGGCCGGCGAGCTTCTGGATGCGGATGGCCCCTGCGGCGGCTTCAATCTGCAGTGGGCCTGGACCACCGGCTTTCTGGCCGGTTGCGCCGCGGCAGATACAGAATGGGGCTGCTTGCCGGCAGCAGGAAACCTGCGCGGCTGTGAACCCTGCGCGGACGAAAAGAAGGAGGAGGGGTTGGCATGATCCGGATCTCCAATATTAAAATGAACCCCGGCAGTACCCCGGCGGATCTGAAAAACAGGATCGAAGGCAAGCTGGGCCTTCGCCCCGATGAGGTGGTCTCCTTCGAAATCATCCGGTCCTCTGTGGATGCCCGGGACCGCAGCCGCATCTCTGTTGTTTATACCGTGGATCTGGAACTGGCCTCTCCGAAAAAGGAGGCCAAACTGCTGAGCCGCAAGCTGAACTGGAAGCTTGCCGAAGCGCCGGATCCTGCCCTGCGGCAGTACCATCCCGCAGAGCCCGGCACGGAACCCCTGCAGCACCGTCCTGTGGTGGTGGGCTTCGGCCCCTGCGGCATTTTCGCCGCACTGGTTCTGGCGGAAGCGGGCTACCGCCCCATCGTGCTGGAGCGAGGCAAGGCCATGGAAGGCCGTCTGCAGGATGTGGAAGCCTTCTGGAACGGCGGTGATCTTGATCCCGAAAGCAATGTGCAGTTCGGGGAAGGGGGTGCCGGAACGTTTTCCGACGGCAAACTGACCACCGGTACCCACGACCAGCGCATTTATAAAGTGCTGCAGGAACTGGCCCTGGCCGGCGGCGGTGACGATATTCTTCATAAGCAGCGGCCCCACATCGGCACGGATCGTCTCCGGGAAGTGGTGGTGAACCTGCGTAAAAAGATCCTGGAACTGGGCGGCGAAGTCCGGTTTGAAACAAAGCTGACAGGCTGGGAAGAGGCCGCCGGGCTGCCTGATTCGGCGGCCGTCAGCGCGGGCGCTTCTCAATTTGCCGCGCCCGCTTCCGCAGAACTGTCCCGTAAGCTTTCCGCTTTGAAGCTGGAAACCGCAGGCGGTACCGAAATCCTGCCTGCGGACGCTGCCATCCTGGCCCTGGGCCACAGCGCCAGAGATACCTTCCGGGTGATGGCAGAGCAAAAGCTCCCCATGGTGCAGAAGCCCTTCAGCATCGGCGTCCGGGCAGAGCATCTGCAGAGCGATATCGATCGGGCGCAGTACGGCTGTCTCGCTTCCGATATCGGTCTGGAACCGGCAGACTATAAATTATCGTACAAGGCCTCCAATGGCCGCGGTGTCTACACCTTCTGCATGTGCCCCGGCGGTCTCGTGGTAGCCGCAGCCTCCCAGACCGGCGGCGTGGTCACCAACGGCATGAGCAATGCAAACCGGGGTGAGCGCAATGCCAACAGCGCGGTTCTGGTGGATGTTCACCCTGAGGATTTCCGTTCGGAAGATCCCCTGGCCGGCATCGCATTCCAGGAGACCTATGAGCGGCTGGCGTTTGAAGCCGGCGGCAGAACCTATAAGGCGCCCGCCCAACGTTTGGGCGATTTTCTGGGCGGTGCAAAAGAGGAAGGCGCTGCGTCCGCGCCCGGCGGGGCCGCATCAGAGTCTGCGGCAGCCCCTCAGCCCACCTACTCCCGTGGCGTGGTCTACACCGATATCACAAGGTGCCTTCCTCCCTTCGCGGTAAAAGCGATGAAGGAAGCCTTCCCCAATTTTGGCCGCAAGATCAAAGGCTTTGACCGGCCTGACACGGTGCTCACCGCCGTGGAAAGCCGCAGTTCTTCCCCCGTGCGGGTCCTGAGAAACGAGCAGGGGATTTCCGCCGTGGACGGCATCTATCCCTCCGGGGAAGGCGCCGGTTTCGCCGGAGGCATCGTATCCGCTGCGGTGGACGGCATCCGTCAGGCGGAACAGATCATCCGCCGCTACGCAAAGCCTTTGGAATAAGAAAGGAGATTTACTATGGCAAAGTTAGAAAAAACTCTGCAGGGCAACCTGGAGCAGATCGCTGCAAAGATCCACGAAGGGATCAGCGGCATGAGTTCCTCTGCTTCGTTCGAGGATGAATCCATTCTGCATCTGCCCGGCGGCGGCACCGCCCGCCATATGGTTTATGAACGGTACAGCATCATGGGCGGAAACCGGGTCAGCCTTTCCATCATGCTGGTGGATACCGGAAACGGCAACGTGTCCCTTTCCGCCATCACCTCCGGCGGCAGCCAGGCCATGTTCTTCAAGATCAACACCATCGGTGAAGAATCTTTCCTGAACTCGCTGGAAGAAGTGCTGAGAGAACTATAATGAGTAAATTCCAATACCGATTCGCAGAAGAACAGGATGCAGCTCTGATCCTGCAGTTCATCCGCGAGCTGGCGGAGTACGAAAACATGCTGGAAGAAGTGGTAGCCACAGAAGACCTTCTGAAAGAGTGGATCTTCGAAAAGAAAAAGGCAGAGGTGATCTTCGCCCTGGAGGATGGCTGTGAGGTGGGTTTTGCTCTCTTCTTCCACAACTTTTCCACCTTTCTGGGAAGGGCCGGCCTCTATCTGGAAGACCTGTATGTGCGTCCGCAGCACCGGGGAAAGGGTTACGGAAAGGCTCTGCTGAAGACCCTGGGGCGGATCGCCGCAGAGCGAGGCTGCGGCAGGCTGGAATGGTGGTGCCTGGACTGGAACAAGCCCAGCATCGATTTTTACCGCTCCCTGGGAGCGGTCCCCATGGAAGACTGGACTGTGTACCGCATCACCGGCGACACCCTGAAAAAATTGGCCGAATAAAATCCGGGCGGGAATATCTGAAGACTGTGTCTGAGATAAAGATGGATGACCGGATTAGGATTCGACGAAGGAGGAATTCGTGTGAAAAAATACTTTGTTGTCAGTTTGGTTAAAAACGGAATTCTGGGAGGCGGCATTGTTGCTGATCAAGAAGCAATTACTTACCACACGGGTAAGTTGACAATACCCCAAGAATACCGCCATTTGGTAATGAAATACGAAGATATTTGCGGAGTGACGAAGGGGTGGCTTTTTATTTTGCCGACGGTCACGGTAAAAATGCGAAATGGAAATGAATACAGATTTGCAGTGTTTTTCAGCAGAAAACGTTTGATAGACACTCTCATAAGCATGGGAGTTGACGAGTAACCCCGCGTTTGGCGGACGAAGTAGGGACCGATAGAGACAAGGTTGAAACATACCTTGTCTTCTTTCATTTTCTATGGTGTCCTGCTTTTCGGCATTTGCTAAAAAATTTTGGAACGGAGTGTAGTTCCCGGCAGAAAAACCCGAGTATATGGTTGAAGACAGAAAGGAGGAGCCGAAATGAACGACGAACGAATCATCGATCTGTTTTTCCAGCGGTCGGAAGAAGCCATCCGGGCACTGGACCAAACGTACGGAAAGCTTTGCCGGCAGATCGCCGGCAACATTCTGCAGGATCATCACGATGCGGAAGAATGTGTAAACGATGCCTATTTCGGCCTGTGGAATGCGATCCCTCCGGCCCGTCCCGATCCGCTGCGGGCCTATCTCTGCAGGGTCGTGCGAAACATCTCCCTGGACCGGTATCATAAAAATTCGGCGGCGAAGCGAAACGGCAAATTCGATGCGGCTTTGAGCGAACTGGAGCAGGTCTTATCCGCACCCAATACGGTGGAATCGGAACTGGAAGGGAAGGAACTGACCCGGCTTCTGGAACAGTTTCTGGATACGCAGACCGAAGAAAACCGCGTGATCTTCCTGCGCCGGTACTGGTTCTATGACAGCTACGAAGAAATCGCCCGGCAGACCGGGCTCGCGGAAAAAACAGTGTCCGTACGGCTGGTACGCATTCGTAAAAAACTGCGGAAATGGCTGAGCGAAAGGGGGTTTTTCTATGGATAGAACAGTGATTCTGGAGGCGCTGGGGCAGCTGGACGATCGCTACATTGAAAGCGCTGCGGCATACAGTGCAAAAAAGGTGATCCCCCTTCGGGGGAAGCGCAAGGCTGTGATCGCTCTTCTTGCAGCGGCAATGGCGCTGCTGCTGATGGGGGCTGCTGTAATCGCAGCGGCAAGAGGGGATCTCTGGATGCAGATCCCGTCAAAAGATCCGGCGGAAACGGTACGCACCGCGCTGGAAAATCAAGAGGGAAAAGACTATACACTGGCCATCGAGGTCAAACGCGTGGAGGTAGACCCTGCGGAGACCGAAAAAGTGGTGGAACGGTTCATCAAGGGCGTGATCGCAGAGCGGCAGGGCTGGAGCGATGACTATCTGCAGCAGCATTTTATCGTCGTAAAGGCGGAATACTACGCGGAATACGATCACGAAAAGACCACCCGCAGCGACGGCGACGTGGTGCAGTATTTCTATCTGACCCGGGATGAAAAAACCATGCGGTGGTCCATCGTGGATAACTCCGGTAATGTAAACTGGTCCGAAGATCCCGGCACGGCCGGAACCGAAGCTACCATCGAGGAGCAGATTTTCCTGTATCTTTCCAACCGGTTCACGGAAGCCTTCGCACCCTATTATGACGGCCTCCGCTATGAGATCCGCGGATACAAAGAAGCGGTGTCGGAGGGCAAGGTGACCGCGGATATTTGGTGGACCATGTACCACCTGGGAAAGGGCTGGGATGTTTCCAGCGACGAAGGGGTGGAATGGGATGCCAATATGCATTTGCAGCTCACTGCAGAACTGCGGGAGGACGGCAGCCTGGACCCTGAAACCATCGTGGTTCTGGGGAACAGCAATCCCATCGGTCCGCCCAGCTTCGACACGCCGCTGGAGGAGTACTTCCCGGATCAGCTGAATCAGTGATGCCGCTGGCAGCGTGATTCACTGCGCAGAAGAAAGAGGAAAAGAAAAGAGCGAAAGGAGAAATCCTTTCGCTCTTTTTTGATGCGTTTGAGCTTTATTTTACCAGCAGGCTGTGACCGGTCATTTCTGCGGGCTGGGGAACACCGGCCAGATCCAGCAGGGTGGGGATCACGTCTGCCAGAACGCCGCCGTCGGCCAGCAGGCCGTCGCAGGAAGGTACATTCAGGTTGCTTTCGGAAATGCGGCAGGCGCACTTGTCGGACAGCACCAGGAAGGGTACGGGGTTGGTGGAGTGAGCGGTAACGATGTTGCCTTCGCTGTCGAACATCACTTCGGCGTTGCCGTGGTCGGCGGTGAGGATCATGTTGCCGCCGGCGGTCTTCAGGGCTTCCACAACGGTTTCCACGCACTTGTCCAGAGCGTTGATGGCACCCACTGCAGCGTCCATGGAGCCGGTGTGGCCGACCATGTCGGCGTTGGCGAAGTTCAGGATGATGAAATCATACTTCTTGGCCAGGATGGCTTCTGCGGTCTTGGCTGCAACTTCGTAAGCGCTCATTTCGGGCTGCAGGTCGTAGGTGGCCACCTTGGGGGAAGCCACCAGGATGCGGTCTTCGCCGGCATTGGCTGCTTCTACACCGCCGTTGAAGAAGAAGGTGACGTGAGCGTACTTTTCGGTTTCGGCGATGCGCAGCTGGGTCTTGCCCAGGGAAGCAACGTATTCACCGAAGGTGTTCTTCAGAGACTGGGGAGGGAATGCCACGGTGACGTTGGGCATGGAGGCGTCGTAGCTGGTCATGTTGATGATGGTCAGATCCTTGCGGACGGCCTTGCGTTCGAAACCGCTGAAGGCGGGGTCTGCGAAGGTGCGGACCAGCTGACGGGCACGGTCGGGACGGAAGTTGAAGAAGATCAGGGAGTCGCCGTCCTGAATGGGGGCTTCGCAAACCACGGTGGGGATGACGAACTCGTCGTCTTCGCCCCGTTCGTATGCGGCGCTGAGAGCTTCCAGTGCGGAGGCTGCCTGCAGACCTTCACCGAGGGTCAGAGCATCGTAAGCCTTGACAACGCGTTCCCAGCGGTTGTCGCGGTCCATGGCGTAGTAACGGCCGGAGATCATGGCGATCTTGCCGCAGTGCAGTTCGGCCATGGCGGCTTCCAGCTTTTCGATGTATTCGGCTGCGCAGCGAGGGGGAACGTCACGGCCGTCCAGGAATGCGTGGACGAAGACCTGGTGCAGGCCTCTCTTGGCTGCCAGGCGAACCAGAGCGATCAGATGATCGATGTGGCTGTGTACGCCGCCGTCGGACAGCAGACCCATCAGGTGCAGAGCGGTGCCCTTTGCCTTGGCGTTTTCCACTGCCTTGACGAAAGCGGGGTTTTCGTAGAAATCACCGTCTTCCACAGCCTTGGTGATGCGGGTCAGTTCCTGGTAGACCACGCGGCCTGCGCCGATGTTCATGTGACCGACTTCGGAGTTGCCCATCTGGCCTGCGGGCAGACCGACGGCCAGACCGGATGCATCGATCAGAGTGTGGGGGCAGGAAGCGAAGAGCTGCTTCAGGTAGGTGGTGTTGGCCTGGGCGATGGCATTGCCTTCGGTGCAGTTGTTGGCACCGAAGCCGTCCAGGATCATCAGCAGATTGTTCATTTCGAGTACCTCTTTCTTTGTAGGGGGCGTGAGCCCGTAAATGCTTCGGCGGGAAAAGCCGCTGCGAAGCTAATTTGTGCATTAACCGCATTATTATAACACGTTGGGGCTTTTCAGACAAGGGGACTTTGCGATATAATAAAGGAAAGGCAAGGGGTTTCGGCTTTGAAACCTCTTGCAGATCGCCCTTCGGGCAGAAAAAAGGCAGGAAGACGCAATGGCCAATATTTGGACAAAAGAACAACAGGAAGCCATCGACAGCAGGGGGAAAGACCTGCTGGTTTCCGCTGCGGCCGGTTCCGGCAAGACCGCGGTCCTGGTGGAACGGATCAAGAAACTGATCCTGCAGGACAAGGTGCCCGTCACCGCCATGCTGGTGGTCACCTTCACCAAAGCCGCCGCTTCGGAAATGCGGGAAAAGATCCAGAAAGCCCTCAGCAAGGAATTGCTGCGGACCGATCTTCCGGCGGAGGAGGAGCGGTTCCTGAAAGAGCAGCTGTCGCAGCTGCACCGGGCCAATATCAGCACCTTCCATGCCTTTGCTGCGGAGCTTCTGCGGGAGTACTTCCCCGTAGCGGAGGTGGACCCCGGGTTCAAGGTCTGTGATGACGTGCAGTCCCGTCTGCTGCAGAATGCGGCCATGGAAGAACTGCTGCGCAGCCGGTTTGAAGGGGAAGGGGCGTATAAAGAGGATTTCCTGGAATTCCTTCGTCTGTACGGAACCAGCAAAGGGGAAGAAACGGTAAAGAGCATGATCCTGCAGATCCACCGGTTCGTGGAAAGCCTGCCCGACCCCGAAGCCTGGCTTGCGGAGGCGGCGGCATTCCCCGGAAAGAGTCTGGAGGAATTCCGGGTGACCCGGCAGTTCCAATGGATGCAGCGGGATATCGGCCGTTATCTTCGCCGGGCGCAGAAGGCGGCAAACGATCTGGAAAAGGATCTGATGGAACGGTATCCTCTGAACCTGGGCCTGAAGGCGGCTTCGGATGCGAAGCAGGTGCGAAAGATCTGTGCGGCCTTCGAAAAGAGCTTCGACGAGGGGCGCGAGCTGTGCCTGGCGGCAAGTTTCGAACAGTTCCGGGCGAAGAAAGAAGAAAAAGAGCAGTATGCCGTCGAGAAAAAATCCATCGAACGGCGGCGCGCGTATTATAAAGAAGGGCTCAAGGATCTGGCGGCCCTGTACCTGCGGGATGATCTCGCGGGGGCGCTGGAATGGATCCGGGGGACCCAAAAACCGGCGGAGACCCTTTGCACCCTTGCGGCGGAGTTCGGGGACCTGTACCGGCAGCAAAAGGAACGGAAAAACCTGCTGGACTTCTCGGATCTGGAGCACTGCGCTCTGCGGATCCTGCGGGAGGAGGAAGCCCGGAAGACTTTGCAGGGCCGGTTCCGGCATATCTTTGTGGATGAATACCAGGACAGCAACCTGGTGCAGGAGGAGCTGATCGCCCGCCTGAAGGCAGAGGAGAACAATCTGTTCCTGGTGGGGGATGTAAAGCAGAGCATTTACCGGTTCCGTTTGGCGGAGCCCGGCATCTTCCTGGCCAGAGGCGAACGCTACGGAAAGAAGGAAGAAGAAGGCGGGAAGGAAAGCGAAAAACGGCTGGATCTGAACCGCAACTTCCGCAGCGAGGGCGGTATTCTGGACAGCGTGAACCGCCTGTTCCGCGGCCTCATGGAACGGGAGATCTCCGGTATGGATTACGATGATGCGGCAGCTCTGTATCCGGGCACTGCGGATGCGGCGGCCCGAAGAACGCCGGTGGAGCTCCATCTTGTGGATCCTCGGAAAACGGAAGCACCGGCCGGGGCTGCCGGTGCCGATGGGGCGCCCGAAAGCCCGGAAGGCGCCCCGGCGGGCGCGCCCGCAAATTCGGACGGCGCGCCCAAAGGCGCGGCAAATTCCGAACCTGCCGCGCCCGAAGCCGAACTGAAGCGGGCGGAAGCGGAAGCGGCACTGGCCGCTGAGCTGATCGCCAAAGCCATCGGCAAACCTTTTTATGATAAGAATAGCGGCGCGGAGCGCCCGCTGCAGTACCGGGATGTGGTGATCCTGCTGCGGGCGGGTACGGGAAGCACCGCTTACGAACAGGCCCTTTTGGACCGGGGCATCCCGGCTTACACCAATGTGGGGGAAGGTTATTTCGATACCCTGGAAATCGGCGTGTTCCTGGATCTGCTGCGCGTGATCGATAACCGCCGGCAGGACAAACCCCTGATCAGCACCCTACACTCTGCCATCTTCCGCTTCACAGCCGACGAACTGGCAGCCATCCGTCTGGAGCGGCGAGAGGGCTCTTTTGCGGAGGCCTTCCTGTTCTGTGCAGAAGAAGGCTCCCGGGAAGATCTGCGGGAAAAATGCCGCAAAGCAGCCGCGCTGCTGGAACACTTCCGGAACCGAAGCCGGTTCCTGCCCCTTGAGGATTTCCTGTGGGAACTGATGGAAGGCACCGGCTACTATCACTACGCCGGGGCCCTGCCCGGCGGCAGCATCCGCCAGGCCAATTTGCGGGCGCTGACGGAGAAGGCCACGGCCTATGAGGCTTCCGGCGGCAAGGGGCTGTTCGGCTGGATCCGCTTCGTGGAAGCGATGCAGGCGGGCAAGATCTCCGTGCCTCAGGTGAAGATGGCCGGCGAAAACGATGACGTGGTGCGCATCATGACCATTCACAAGAGCAAGGGTCTGGAATTCCCCTACGTGCTGGTGGCCGATATGGGGAAATCCATGAACCAGCGCGGCGTCAGCGATCCGCTGCTGCTGCGGCAGGAAGGCGTCATGGGCCTGAAGTATGTGGACCGCAGCCGCCACCTGACCTGTAAGACCCTGCTGCAGAACATTCTGGAGCAGCAGAAGGCTACGGAAGAGCGGGCGGAGGAACTGCGGGTCCTGTACGTTGCCATGACCCGCCCGAAACATAAATTGGTGCTTCTGGGAACGCCTTCCCAGTCCGCCATGGAAGATCTGGATCTGGAACAGCTGGGAAGCCGGGGCGGTGTGATGGAAGCCTCCTGCTACCTGGACTGGCTGCTGGCTTCCGCGGAATTCCTGGAAACCGCCGAGGTTCATATCCACAGCCGCAATGCCATCGCGGCGGCGGGGGCACAGGCGGAACGGGAAGATGCCGCCCGGGAAAAGGCTCTGCGGGCCGGGTTTGCCGAAGCTGCGGCACCGGAAACCGCTGCGGAACGGGCTGCCTTCCGGGACGAACTTTCCCGCAGACTGACCTGGAAATATCCCTGGCAGGAGGCATCCAAAGTGCGCTCCAAGGTCACTGTTACGGAACTGAACCGGCAGTCGGAAGGGGAGAAGCCCTATGCCATCCCTCTGTCGGTACCGGCATTCCGGAGAGCGGCGGCAGAGAGCGCTGCAGCTGCCGGCGCGGAGCAAAAGCCTGTGCAGGCCTTCACCGGTGCGCAGAAGGGCACCTTCCTCCACCGCCTGATGGAACATCTGCCGTTCCGCGCCGACTGGACGGAAGCGTCTCTGAATGCCTGCATTGAAGACCTGCAGATCCGCGAGTTTTTCACGAAGGAAGAAGCAGCTTCCATCGATCGCAAAAAGGTGCTGCGCTTCTTTACTTCCCCTCTGGGGCTGCGGGCGGTGGCTGCCGCGGAGCGCGGGCAGCTGTTCCGGGAAACCGTGTTCAACCTGCGCCTTTTGCAGGAGGGCGAGCCGGTCACCGTGCAGGGCACCATCGACTGTTATTTTCGCGAGGGAGACCGCTGGATCCTTCTGGATTATAAATCCAATTACCTGGAAGAAACGGAACGGGCGGAGGCGGCCATTCTGGAAATGTATCGCAGCCAGCTGGAACTGTACCGCCTGGCACTGGAACAGATCCGGGGAATCAAGGTGGACGAGACCTATCTGTACCTGTTCACGCTGAACAAATCCATTCCGCTATCTGAATAAAAAAGATCCCGGCCGCAGTGCCGGGATCTTTTTTCAGTTTTACACTTTGGAATCAGCTTACGCGTTTGACAACCTTATGCAGCGGGCGCATTTTCCTTGTTGGACAGCTTGCGGAGTACGATCAGAGTACCAACGGTCAGAACTGCACCGACGATCAGGGAAATAACAGCGTTCTGTACGAAACCTGCAACGATGTAGGTAACGAAGGAGATGGCTGCGACGGTGATGGCGTAGGGCAGCTGCGTGGAGACGTGCTGTACGTGGTTGCACTGTGCACCTGCGGATGCCATGATGGTGGTATCGGAGATGGGGGAGCAGTGGTCGCCGCAGACAGCGCCTGCCAGGCAAGCGGAGATGCCGATGATCAGCAGTTCGGGATCATTGGTGAAGATGGGCAGTACGATGGGGATCAGAATACCGAAGGTACCCCAGGAAGTGCCGGTTGCGAATGCCAGGACGCAGGCAACGATGAAAATGACTGCGGGCAGCAGGTTGAACAGGCCTTCGGCAGCGCCCTTCATCAGGCCTTCTACGAAGACGTCAGCACCCAGGAAGCCGGTCATGGTCTTCAGGGAAACTGCCATGGTCAGGATGGTGATTGCGGGAACCATGGCCATGAAGCCCTTGGGTACGCATTCCATAGCCTGCTTGAAGGTGACAACGCGGCGGGCTACCATGTAGATCACGGTCAGGATCAGAGTGATCAGAGCGCCCCAGGGCAGAGCGATGTAAGCGTCGGTGTTACCGAAAGCGCCGATGAAGTCGCCTGCGCAGTCGGTGCCGCCCCAAGCATCTACGCCGAAGAAACCGCCAACGTAGATCATGCCCAGGATGCAGAAGATGATCAGAACGATAACGGGCAGCAGCAGGTCGATGACCTTGCCCTTGTGGCCGGCATCGAATTCCAGTTCTTCTTCGATGGCACCCAGATCGCCGGTGGTTTCAGCCAGTCTTTCGGCGGCCTTCATGGGACCGAAATCGAACTTCATCAGGGTCAGACCGATGACGAAGACGAAGGTCAGCAGGGAGTAGAAGTTGTAGGGAATCGCCTGGAGGAACAGTTCGATGCCGTTTACGTTCAGGTCGCTTGCTACGCCGGAAACGGCAGCTGCCCAGGAAGAAATGGGGGCGATCATGCAGATGGGAGCAGCGGTGGCATCGATGATGTATGCCAGCTTGGCGCGGGACATCTTGTGGCTGTCGCCGACGGGCTTCATAACGGAACCGACGGTGAGGCAGTTGAAATAGTCATCGATGAAGATCAGAACGCCCAGAGCGAAGGTGGCCAGAGCAGCGCCAACCTTGGACTTGATGTTCTTCTGTGCCCACTGACCGAAAGCTCTGGAAGCGCCGGAAGCGTTGACCAGGGAGACCAGGATGCCCAGCAGCACCAGGAACAGGAAAATACCTGCGCTGTCTGCGATGGCGGCAACCATACCGTCGTTGATGATGGCGTCAACGGTGTCGATGGGAGAGAAGCCGGTGTGCAGCAGGGCACCGACCAGCATACCCAGGAACAGGGAAGAGAATACTTCCTTAGTGATCAGTGCCAGGACGATTGCTACCAGGGGGGGCAGCAGAGCCCAGGCGGTTGCATACAGGCCGCTGGCTGCTTCACCTTCGCCGTCAGCGAAAGCGATAGCGCTGCAAGCCAGTACGACGAGCAGGACCAGTGCTGCCAGCAGCACGGATCTGCCCTTACGGGACTTGATAAAATTCATTGCGTTTTCCTCCTGTACATTTAAGTACTTCGAATAAAATAAAAATATGGCCCACTGCGGCAGGCCATACGAAAGAAACATAGATAAGCTGTTTCCGATGATAGCGCTCCACCGTAGTGACAGTCTGCAGCATGTTTTGCTGCAGCCCAGGAAAGAAGGCGGGCTGGGTCTTCTTTCCTTCGGCGAGCGATCCTTTCTCTTTCCTCCTTGCCCGGATGTTTTGAAACAGAGACTCTGCTTCTGAAAGATACTCTTACCGTTCGCACCTCTATCGTTGCCCCGGAGGGTATCCGGAACAATTCGGTTGTCTATGCAAAAGTATCATTATATAAGGAAGAAGTCAAGGGGGATTTCAACAGTTTGCAAAAAAACTTACATATATATAATATATACGCACAGGATAATTTAAAAACAACTGAAAAAAGTACTTGCATTTTAACTGCCCTTTGTTATAATAGGAAAGCGCCCTTTTTCGACGGCAACCAGGTTGATCTGCAAAAGCAGAACATTGGAATTTCAAGGCTTTTGAAGGCTTTCAAAAAAACTTTCAAAAAACCTGAAAAAAGGTGTTGACAAGTACCATGCGATTTGATATAGTAATATCTGCGCTCGGGAAAACGGCAACGTCGAACGAGAGCCCTGAAAGGTTGAAATTTCAACCCTTCAGCGTACCTTGAAAACTTCATAGTGCAAAGATGAAGTCAATAAAATGACTATGTACAAAGTATCGTTCAAGCAATTGAACGGGTCGTACGAAAATT
>SVCU01000025.1 GCA_015058215.1 Clostridiales bacterium | reverse complement strand
ATGAATTTGAGCTCTGTGGAGCTTAAAGCTACAGATGCTGGATACAATTTGTATAAATCCGTTGGTTTTACGGATGATGTGTCAAAGTATCATTGTATGAAATGGCACAAGGCATAAGGTAATGCCAATTTGCCGAATAGTTTAAGGGCGCACTTCTATACACCCTTCGGTGTAGTGCGTATTGTGCGGTTTTACTCCGAACCAAAGCCTCCCCTGTGTAAGGGGAGGTGCCCCGCAGGGGCGGAGGGGTTGTCAATCCCTCAGTCAGCTTCGATGACAGCTCCCTTTACACAAGGGAGCCTTAGGCGCTCCCGTGCCAGTGCACAATAAGAAAACCGACCTATGATCGTAACCATAGGTCGGTTTAACTGTTTTACGGACACCCGTCAAAAAGAGGGCTTTTTTACGGTTTTTTGTTAAAAAAGTGTAAAAGAATGGAGATTTCTCAAAAAGTAATCATGGACGAACGGGGAAATTTATGGTATGCTTAAGCCGTATCTATATGCACTTTTTTCGTCATGCCCCGAAATCCGGCGGCAAACGGTTAAAAAGGTTAGAAAGCGTACAACGAACGCTCACATCAGTTTACAAATTGCATTTCCATTCTCAAAGGAGGAACCCCACCCATGAAAATCCTTGTTATCAATGCAGGTAGCTCTTCCATGAAGTACCAGCTCATCAACATGGAGACCGAAGAATTCATCGCCAAGGGCATTTGTGAAAGAATCGGTGCAGGCGGTCAGATGGTTTATAAGACTGCCGAAGGTATTTCCCTGAAGTACGAAGTACCTTTCCCCACCCACAAAGAAGCTTTCGACGAAATTCTGAAGCTGATGACCACCGGCGAAACCAAGGTCGTTGAAGACGTTGCTGAAGTTGCAGCCATCGGCCACAGAATCGCACACGGCGGCAACAAGTTTGTCAAGTCTGTTCTGGTCACTGAAGAAGTTCTGCAGGGCATCGACGAGATTTCCGGTCTGGCTCCTCTGCACAATCCCCCCGCACTGGTGGCAATCCGCGCTGCACAGGAAGTATTCGGCAAAGACATCCCCATGGTCACCGTATTCGACACTTCCTTCCACCAGACCATGGAAGATTACGCATACATGTATGCGCTTCCCTATGAACTGTCCAAGAAGCACAACATCCGTCACTACGGCTTCCACGGCAGCAGCCATCGCTTCGTAGCAGAAAGAATGAACGAACTGCTGGGCAACAAGCCCAACAGCAAGATCGTTACCTGCCACCTGGGCAACGGTTCTTCCATCACCGCAGTAAAGGACGGCAAGTCCGTAGACACCTCCCTGGGTCTCTCCACCAACGGCGGTATCATGATGGGTTCCAGATCCGGTGAAGTCGATATGGGTATTCCCCAGGCTCTGATGGACGGCGAAGGCATTTCCTACCAGGAAGCAATGGATATCCTCTACAAGAAGTCCGGTATCATCGGTGTTTCCGGTGTTTCCACCGACATGAGAGACATCCATGACGCCATCGCAGAAGGCAACGACAGAGCACACCTGGCTCTGAAGATGATGTGCTACCAGATCAAGAAGTACATCGGCAGCTATGCTGCAGCCATGGGCGGTCTGGACGCAGTTGTATTCACCGGCGGTATCGGCGAAAACGACTGGGCAGTTCGTGAACGTTCCTGCAAGGGTCTGGAATTCCTGGGCATCAAGATCAACCAGGAAGCCAATGACGGCTGCCGCGTAGAAAGAAGAATTTCTACCGATGATTCCACCACTCAGGTCTGGATCATCAACACCAACGAAGAAATGCTGATCGCCCGCGACACCAAGGCTATCGTAGAAGCCCTGTAAGGTTCGCCGGACAGACAACATGAATGCGGCTCTGCCGCATGCTCGGATCTATTTTGCCTGCGAGGAACGACAGAATAGAAAAACGGATTAGATTGCGAGAACATCGACAGGTCGGAAACGACCTGTCCGGTTCTCGCTTTCTTTATAATTGCAGTTGTGATCGGCCCTGTATTGATGACGGCAGGGAAGATTCAACCCAAAATCAAATCGAAAAGGAGGAGAATGATTTGAGTAAGTTGAACAAAGAACAGCTGGATAAGCAGATCAAAAAGGAAATCAAGTGGACTTGCGTTTTGACTGCTATCTGTGCCGCATGGCACATCATTACTGCTTTCCTGCTGAACGGCAATGGCCAGTTCATTTGGCACATGCCCGCATGGTTCGTAGTAAGCGTATTTGGTCAGGGCGTAATCGCAATCGTAGGTATTTTACTGCTGACCAAGAAAGTTTTCATCGATTTTGATTACGACGATGAAATCGAAGAATAAGTAAGGAGGTAATTATACATCATGACTACTAATCAGATTATCATTCTGTGCATCATGATCGGTTACCTCGTTCTGAACGTGGCAATCGGCATGATTATGGCCAAGAAGCAGGAAGCCGGCTCCACCATGAGCAAAGAAAAGAAGTACTTTATCGGCTCTCGTGGTATGAACGGTCTGGTTCTGGCAATGACCACCATGGCTACTTACACCAGTGTCAGCTCTTTCGTTTCCGGCCCCGGCGCCGCAGGTATGACCTACGGTTACGCTCAGGTTTGGGTTGCTGCCGTACAGTTCGGCGCAGTCTTCCTGGTTATGGGTGTTCTGGGCAACAGACTGGCTATTTCCGCTCGTAAAACCGGCGCTGTCACCATCGCCGGCTATCTGAAGGCTCGTTATAAGTCCGACGTGCTGGTCATCGTTACCAGCTTGCTGATGGTAGCCTTCTTCATGGCTCAGATGGTTTCCCAGTTCACCGGTGGTGCTACCCTGATCGAATCCGTAACCGGCCTGCCCTACTGGGTATCCCTGGTGATCTTCGCAGTCGTAGTTATCGCTTACACCGCATTCGGCGGCTTCACCGCTGTAGTTATCACCGACACCATCCAGGGTCTGATCATGGTTCTGGGTACTTTCCTGTTCATCTTCTTCGTACTGAAGGCAGGTGGCGGCCTGGAAGGCATCAACGAAGGTATGGCCAACAACCTGCCCGGCGTTTATGACGACCTGACTGCTAAGTACACCCCCGGCGCTCTGCTGTCCTTCTGGGTACTGGTCGGCGTTGGTACCATCGGTCTGCCTCAGACTGCAGTTCGTTCCATGGGCTTCAAGAGCACCAAGAACCTGAAGTCTGCTATGGTAATCGGCACCATCGTTTGTGTTGTTGTTATCGGCGGTATGCACCTGGCCGGTGCATGGGCTGGCGCTCTGCTGGACTTCGACAACCTGCCCACCTCTGACTACATGATCCCCATGCTGGTTCAGAAGATCATGCCCACCCCCATCGCAGGTCTGTTCCTGGCAGCTCCTCTGGCAGCAGTTATGTCCACCGTTTCTTCCCTGCTGATTCTGGCTTCCGCCGCTATCATCAAGGACCTGTATCGCACCTACATCGTTAAGGATAACGAAGTTAAGATTGCAAAGTACAACAAGAACTTCTCCAAGCTGAGCTTCGGCGCAACCCTGATCATCGGTGCTCTGGTTACCATCTTCACTCTGGAACCCCCCGAAATCATCTTCTTCCTGAACCTGTTCGCCATGGGCGGTATGGAATGCGCATTCTTCTGGCCTCTGGTCGGCGGCGTATTCTGCAAGTGGGGCACCAAGCAGGGTGCTGTCGCTTCCTCCATCGGCGGTACTGCAGTTTACATCTTCTGCTACTACTTCGTCAAGGTTGCAGGTATCAACGCTGTTGTTTGGGGTCTGCTGGCTGGCATGATCCTGTACTTCGTAGTATCCAAGCTCACCATCGGCAAGGGCCTGGATCAGGATGTCCTGGACAAGTGCTTCTAAACTAAAAACAAACAAAACGTCATCACCCGGAACGGTGCGGTTTTTTTCGAGGGAACCGCACCGTTCCTTTTTTATAATGAATGGAAAAATATGGTAGACAATGCGGGAATACTGTGGTAAAATATGGAAAATAAAGAAGGGAGTGTAACCATGGAACAAACGCAGATGCTGGGAAAGCGGGGAGAAGATCTGGCGGCAGACTATCTGCAGCGTAAGGGGTACCGCATTCTTGCCCGGAATTTCCGCTGCCGCAGGGGAGAACTGGATATTGTGGCGGAGAAGGGGGGCGTGCTTGTGTTTGCGGAAGTCAAAACGCGGCGCAGCCTGGCCTTTGGCCTGCCCGGTGAGGCGGTGACGCCGAAAAAGCAGATCCATTTGCTGCAGGGGGCGGCCTATTATTGCAGAACACAGGGCATCCGCGGTATGCCGCTGCGCATGGATGTGGTGGAGGTATTGTTTCTGGAGGAGAAACCGTACCTGCATCACATTGAGAACGCGTTTTCATGAAAGGGGAACAACATGTATTCCAATGTGATAACAGCTACGCTGCACGGGCTGGAAGGGCTTCCGGTGCAGGTAGAAGTGGACCTTTCGGCGGGGCTTCCCGCCTTTCTTCTGGTGGGGCTTCCCGATACTTCCGTGCGGGAGGCCAGAGACCGGATCCACCGGGCCATTGCAAACTGCGGGTTTTCCTTCCCGCAGAAAAAGATCACGGTGAATCTGTCGCCAGCCAATCAACGGAAGGAAGGGACGCATTTCGACCTTCCCATTGCGCTGGGGGTTTTGGCGGCAGGAAAGGTGATTCCGCCGGACTCTTTGCAGGGAAAAGCCTTCCTGGGAGAACTGTCGCTGGACGGGCGCATCCACCCGGTGCGGGGAGCTTTGCCTTTGGCAGCAGGTTTACAAAATAGTGGTTATCGTAAATTGTTTTTGCCGAAGGAAAACTGCGGTGAGACCGGGCTTTTGCAGGAAATGGAACTCTACCCGGCAGAACATCTGTCCCAGGTGGTGGACATTCTGCGGGGAGAAACGTCTGCACAGCGCTGGCAGGGGGATCCTTCCGGAACGCTGGCGGAGGACGCGTCTCTCTATCCGGATTTCGGTGAAGTACGGGGCCAGGAAGGCATCAAACGGGCGCTGACTGTGGCGGCAGCCGGAGGCCATGGTGTGCTGCTTTCGGGCGAACCGGGGGCCGGGAAAACCATGATGGCCCGCTGCCTGCCGGGGATCCTGCCGCCCATGACACCGGAGGAACAGCTGGAGATCACCATGATCTACAGCGTGGCCGGAGAACTGAAGGGGAAAGAAGGTGCGGTGCGTCGTCGTCCCTTCCGGGAACCCCACCATACCATACCGGTGACGGCCTTAACGGGCGGGGGAGGAAAACCAAAGCCCGGGGAGCTGTCTCTGGCCCACGGAGGGATCCTGTTCCTGGACGAACTGCCGGAATACGACCGCCGGATCACGGAGGCTCTGCGGGAGCCGCTGGAATCCAAGCGGATGGTATTGACCCGTCTTGCGGAAACGGTGGTCTATCCGGCGGATTTTCTGCTGGTGGCGGCCTGCAACCCGTGTCCCTGCGGTTTTCTGGGCAGCAAAGAGCGGGAATGCACCTGCAGCGGTGCGCAGATCCGGCGGTACCGGGCAAGACTGTCCGGCCCTGTGCTGGACCGCATCGATATTCGTCTGGAAGTGGAGCCGGTACCGTACCGGGAACTGGCGGTGCGGAAGCCAGACCAAAGCAAGGAAGGAAGCACGGAACGCTGCCGCACCAGCAGTGAGCTGCGGGAAGAGGTGCAGCGGGCGGCAGCTGTTCAGGAGGAACGGTACCGGAACATTGGGATCCGAAGGAACAGCCAGCTGGATGCCAAACAGCTGAAAACATACTGCACGCCGGACCGGCCGGGAGCGGATCTTTTGGAACAGGCGTTTCAGAGCCTCCATCTTTCGGCCCGGGCCTACGGAAAAGTGCTGAAGGTAGCCCGGACGGTGGCTGACCTCAACGGGAAGGATACCATCGGTCTTGCTGAGGTCGGCGAGGCACTGCGCTACCGGGGCGCATTTTGAAAAAGGGGAGATCGCAAATGGACCTTGAGATCCGGAAAGTGACGCGGCAGGACCCGGAGTATCCGGCTTTGCTGCAGACCATAAAAAATCCGCCGTCTGCGCTGTATTACAAAGGGGATCTTTCTCCGCTGCAGGAACCTTGTCTTGCCATCGTGGGTTCCCGCAAAGCCAGCTCTTACGGCAGCTGGGCGGCTTATGAACTGGCAAGACGAGCGGCAGCCTACGGCATTACGGTAGTCAGCGGGATGGCCTACGGCATCGATGCCGCCGCCCACACCGGCGCGCTGGACGGCGGCGGCAAGACGGTGGCGGTCTTTGGCTGCGGGGTGGATATCTGCTATCCTTCTTCCCACCGGAAACTTTTGGGAAGGATCCTGCAGCAGGGGGCGGTTCTTTCGGAATTCCAGCCCGGAACCAAACCGCACCCCGCCATGTTTCCGGTGCGGAACCGCATCATCAGCGGTCTGTGCCAGGGAACGGTGATAGCGGAGGCGGCGCTGAAAAGCGGGTCCCTGATCACCGCAGAGCTTGCTGCGGAGCAGGGAAGGGAGGTTTTCGCCGTCCCGGGAAACATCAATCAGGTTTACAGCTTCGGTACCAATAAACTGATCCGGGATGGGGCGATCCCCATCGTCAGCTTCGATGATGTGCTGGAGATCTTCGGCCTGGACAGAAGGGCAGAAGTGAAGAGGAAGGCGCCGAAAC
Source organism: Clostridiales bacterium (assembly GCA_015058215.1). Classification (GTDB taxonomy): domain Bacteria; phylum Bacillota; class Clostridia; order Peptostreptococcales; family Anaerovoracaceae; genus SIG262. The sequence continues at coordinate 10,528 of SVCU01000025.1, read as the reverse complement.
CGCTGCTTTCCCCACAGGAACAGAGGATCGCCGATGCGCTTCGGCGAGAGGGGGAGCTATCCCTGAACCGGCTCGCGGAGATCCTGCAGCTGCCGCCGGGGGACCTGGCGGCGGAAGTTACCTACATGGAAGTAAAGGGGCTGGTTAGCAGCCAGGCAGGGCGTATCTTTCTGAACGAATGAGAAAGGCCCGCACCGAGGGTGCGGGCCTTTTTGAAGCTGTAAGGTTTATTTTGCAAAGGTTTCTTTGAATACCCGGGCGATCTCCTGCATGGCGAAGGCAGAGGTGTCGAATTTCTCCCAAAGAAGGAGGAAACCGTGCATCATGCCGGGCACACGCCAGCTGATCACTTCGTTACCGGCCTCTTTCAGGCGGCGGGCATATTCTTCGCCGTCGTCCCGCAAGGGGTCGTATTCCGCATTGAGCGAGAAGGTTTTGGGCATTCCGGAAAGATCCTTGCAGCGGCCGGGGTTCATGTAGATCTCACTGACACCGGCATCGCCGCCCCGGCCGGCCTGTTCCGTCACCGCCATGAAGCCGCGGTTCAGAACGTAATTGTGGTCGATGAGGGTGCGGAAGGATTCGGATTCTTCCTCGGAGAGGCCGCAGCCCGTGCCGTAGATCAGAATCTGCAGGCCGATCTTGGGGCCTTTCCGATCTCTGGCCAGCAGGGCAACGGAGGCGGAGATCATGGAGCCTGCGGAGTCGCCGGCTACGGCGATGCGGGTCTTGTCGCCGCCGAAGGTATGAGCGTTATCGTAGACCCAGTCCAGAGCCATATAACTGTCCACAAGGCAGTCGCTGACTTTGACTTCCGGGGTCAGACGGTAGCCCACGCTGACCACGGTGGCTTCCGCTTCCAGGCAGAGCTTCCGGCAGATGCCGTCATGGCTGGCGATGTTGTGGATCATGAACCCACCGCCGTGGTAGTAGATCAGGATGGGGTAGGGACCTTTGTCTCCGGGGGAATAAATGCGGATGGGCATATCGCCCCAGAAGCAGGGAACGGATGCGTCCGTTACGGAGAAAACGGGTGGAAACTGGCGTTTGTCGTTATACAATTCGTCGGCATTGGCGCGCAGGGCAGCCACCGCTTCTTCAACGGTGGAAAAGGCCTGCGATGTGGAAGTGGCGGCGCGTTTGGCTTCGTAATGGGCAATGACCTGAGGATCAATCGGCATGGAAACACCTCCTGTGGAAGGAACAGATACGGGTGGATGAAACAAATTTCTTAAGAAAAGAATACCAGTTTTCGGAAACTCCGACAATGAACAAAAGTGTATAGCTGTATTCCTTTTCCGGCGAAGAGGGAAGAAAATCGGGAGGAACGAACAAAAAAGACTCGATTTTACGGCGCAAAATCGATATACTGATAGCAGGAAAGGAAGACAAGCTATGGAAGTAGAAAAACTGCGTTATTTAATGATCATCCGCGAAGAAGGGAGCATTTCCCGTGCGGCCAATCGCTTGTATATGTCCCAGCCTTCGCTGAGCAAAATCGTATCCTCCATCGAAAAATCCATCGGGTACAAGATCTTCGACCGGTCTGCCAATGGTCTTCTGCTGACCCCGGAAGGGGAACGGTATCTGCGCTATGCAGAGGAAGCGGTGACGGCGGAAGAAAAGGTGCTGGCCGAAATGGCACTGCTGCACAAAGAAGCCAGCCGGAAGCAGGTGGTGTTCGGCCTGCCCCATACCCGGAATGCCATTTCGGTCTCCCGGGAGATCCTGGGCTGCGACCGGGCGGTGAACCACCAGTTGATGATCCGGATCCTGCGGGAAGAAGAACTGATCAAAGGTGTGACGGAAGGGACCATCGATTTCGCTCTGCTGACCCTGACCCGTTCCATGCAGCTTCCGGAATCCATCCGGGCAAGGGAACTTTATGTGGAACGGATCCTGGTGGGAGCACCGAAAGACCATGAGATTTGCAGCCATGCGGTGGAAATGGTGGGAAGCCCCTATCCCTATCTGGAGCCCCGGTTCCTGCAGGGGCAGAAGGTGATCCTCAGCGGCGAAGGCACGGGACTTTACGACCTTTGCCAGGAGTTTTTCCGCGCGGAAGAACTATACCCCGATGTGCGGATCTTTGAAGATTCCGTCCAGGCGGCCAAGCGGTTTGCGGAAGAAGGGGCTGGGATCTGCTTCGCCAATGAGGAAATGGTGACCAAAGCGCCCAGCGACCGGCTGCAGTTCTTCGTTGTGGGGGAATCCATGCCGCTGCGCCACGTGGCAATTATTTGGAAGAAAACCAGCGAGAAGGACGCGGTGGTGCAGGAAGTTCTGAAAAACTGCATCGATGCCCTGCAGCAGGAGTATAAAAAACACAATTGATCTGTTTTTGTAAAGATTCCGAAAATGGAATAGGGCTATTCGTTTTACGCTATTGTTGAATGCGGGGGTGCTTTGATAGAATAGTAACAACAGGTACCAAGAGCCTGTTACAGAACTTTTATTTTATCCGTTTTCGTGTTACTAGTTAAAAAAGGAGGAAGCAGAATGTCAGTTATGACCGCAGTCGGCTGGATCGGTGTCATGTTCCTTATTGGCGCACTGGTCAGAGCCAAAGTAAAGTTTATCGGTAATACTATGATCCCTGCTTGCTTGATCGGTGGTATTCTCGGCTGTATCCTGATCAACACCGTTGGCCTCCCCTGGACAACGCTGGCTGATTACAGCACCATCTCCGGTCAGATGTACAACTTCATGTTCATCAACCTGGGCATCACCGCAGCAGCAAAAATCGGTGAAAAGAAAGAAAAAGCAAAGAGTATCAAGGAACTCCGCGCCAAGATGGGCGACACCCAGTTCTCCGGTATTTTCGGTATGGGTTCCTACTGGGCACTGGCCTATTCCTTCCAGGCTCTGATCGCTTTCGCTATCCTGAAAGTCATCGGCGGTATCTGGGGCATGGATCCCGAATACGGTCTCATGATCTCCTTCGCATTCGCACAGGGCCCCGGCCAGTCCATCTCCTACGGTACTGCTCTTGAAGCAGCCGGTTGGGAAGGCGCTATCCAGGTCGGTATCATGTTCTCCGCTATCGGCTTCCTGGTAGCATTCGGCGTTGGTGTTCCTCTGGCAAAGAAGGCCATCAAGAACGGCATCCCCGTATCCAAGGCTGAAATCTCCGACGAACTGCGCGTAGGCTTCATTCCTCCCGAAAAGCAGGAAAGCTACGGCAAGATCACCACTTTCGGTGGTAACCTCGACACTTTCACTTTCCATATCGCACTGACCGGCATGTCCTGGATCCTGGGCAAGGTCCTGTGCATCCCCCTCGACTACATCGTCATGGGCGGCATCAAGCTGGGCTCCACCATCTTCTTCTTCTGGGGCATGGTAGCAGCTTACATCCTGAGAGCGATCCTGGGTAAGCTGGGCGTTTACAAGTATGTTGACAGAGGCACCCAGATCCGTATCACCAACGGTGCTACCGACCTGATGGTAATGGCAACCTTCCTGGCCATCGACATGCAGTTCCTGGCCAAGTGGATCATCCCCATCCTGATCGTAGCAGCAGTTGTTGCAGCTGCAACCTTCTACTCTCTGAGATACTTCGCAGCTCGCTTCGGCGGCAAGAACGACTTCGAAAGATTCCTGGGCGAATGGGGTACTGTAACCGGTACCAACGCAACCGGCCTTGCTCTGGTTCGTATTGTTGACCCCAACAACGACACCACCACCGCTGCAGAACTTGGTCCCTCCAACGCAGTTAACCTGCCCGCATCCCTGGTTATCGCACCCGCTATCCTGGCCTTCGCAGCCAGAACCATGGGCATGACCACCTTCCTGATCTCCATGATCGGCGTCATCGTTGTCTACCTGGTATTCATGAAGCTGATCGGCATCTGGGGCAAGAAGACCTACGATGTAAGAAAGGGCGAAAAGTACAAGGACGGCAAGGTTTACCTGAGAATGGGCGAACCCGTAGACGAATAAGTCACGGCCTCACCGCACAACTGAAAACAGTACACAACAAAGAGTGGACGAATTTTCGTCCACTCTTTTTTTCGTTTATCTGCAATTTACCATTGCAAATTAAGATGGGATGCAGTATAGTCCATACGGAAAGCAATTTTCTCTACATATTTTTTATAATAGTAGAGAAGTTTAAAAGAGAAGCCGCCGGCGGAGGGCCGGCAGCATCCGTTTTCAGTATGAGACCGCAAGGAGGGTATACCAATGGCTGAAAAATCCCTGGTGATCGTAGAGTCACCGTCCAAAGCCAAAACCATCGGAAAGTTCCTGGGAAGCCGCTACAAAGTGATCGCTTCCGTGGGCCATGTCCGTGACCTGCCCAAGAGCAAGCTGGGCATCGATATCGAAAATAATTTTGAACCCAACTACATCGCCATCCGGGGCAAGGGCGACGTGATCAAGGCCATGAAGAAAGAGGCCAAGACCGCATCCAAAGTCTTCCTGGCAACGGACCCTGACCGCGAAGGCGAAGCGATTTCCTGGCACATTGCCCATCTTCTGGACATCGACCCTGCTGCAAAGTGCCGCATCGAGTTCAATGAGATCACCAAGGGCACCGTACAGGCTGCCATCAAGAACCCCAGACCCATCCGTCAGGAACTGGTGGATGCCCAGCAGGCCCGCCGCGTTCTGGACCGTCTCGTGGGCTATAAAATCAGCCCTCTGCTGTGGCAGAAGGTGAGAAGAGGCCTGTCCGCCGGCCGCGTGCAGTCCGCAGCTCTGAAGATCATCTGTGACCGCGAAAAGCTGATCCAGAACTTTGAAGCCAAGGAATACTGGGTCATCAGCGCTCTCCTTTCCAAGAAACCGGAGGAAGGGGTCAAACTGGGTGTCCGGGAAGCCAAAAAGCGGCAGTTCAATGCCAGACTGGGCGAGTACAAGGGCAAGAAAATCACCGTGGAAAATCAGCAGGCATCCGATAAAGTGCTGGCTGACCTGAAGGGCGGCAAGTTCATCGTATCCGCTGTGGAAGAAAAGGAACGGACCAAGAGACCCTATCCTCCTTTCACCACCAGCAGTCTGCAGCAGGAAGCTTCCAACCGTCTGGGCTTCTTCACCAAGAAGACCATGCTCATCGCCCAGCAGCTGTACGAAGGGATCGAAATCAAGGGCCACGGCACCGTGGGTCTTGTCACCTACATCCGTACCGACTCCGTCCGTATCTCCGACGAGGCCAGAAAGGCCGCAGCGGATTACATTCGCGACAACTACTCCGAGGCCTATCTGGGCAACTTCACCTATTCCAACAAGAAGAAGGCGGTACAGGACGCCCACGAAGCCATCCGCCCCAGCAACATCAATCTCCATCCCGATGACATCAAAGACTCCCTCACCAAAGACCAGTACAACCTGTATAAGCTGATCTGGTCCCGGTTCGTGGCAAGCTGCATGACCGCCGCCACCTTCGACGCGGTCAGCGCTTCCATCCAGAACGGTGATTACACCTTCCATGCCAGCGGCAGCAAAATGAAGTTCGACGGCTATCTGCGGGTCTACCGCCAGACCATGGAAGACGATGAAGAAGAAAAGATGCTGCCCGAGCTGAAGGCAGGCGAAGAAGTGGATCTTCTGGATCTCACCGGCGAACAGAATTTCACCCAGCCTCCCTCCCGGTTCACCGAAGCGGCACTGGTAAAGGATCTGGAAGAAAAGAACATCGGCCGTCCCAGCACCTATGCACCCATCATCGCCACCCTCATCGAACGCGATTACGCCAAGCGCGAAAAGAAGGTGCTGAAGCCTACGGAACTGGGCTTCGTGGTCACCGACCTGATGGAAAACTACTTCAAGGAGATCGTGGACGCGGGCTTCACCGCCGGCATGGAAGATAAGCTGGACGATGTGGAAGACGGTCAGATCAAAGACTGGAAGGAAGTCATCGACGGCTTCTGGAACACCCTGAAGGAAGAACTGGCTGTGGCCGAAAAAGAAATCGAAAAGGTGAAGGTACAGGATGAACTCACCGACGAACTTTGCGAACTCTGCGGCAAGCCCATGGCCATCAAACACGGCCGTTTCGGCACTTTCCTGGCCTGCAGCGGCTATCCCGACTGCAAGAACACCAAGCCCATCGTGCAGAAGATCGATGTGAAGTGCCCCAAGTGCGGGAAAGACATCGTGGCCAGAAAGAGCCGCACCGGCAAACTGTTCTACGGCTGCAGCGGCTATCCCGACTGCAACCAGCTTTACTGGAATAAGCCTGTCAATAAGGTCTGCCCCAAGTGCGGCAGCCTGCTGACGGAAAAGAAAACGAAGACCAGCACCTACATCTGCTCCAACGCAGAGTGCGGTCATAAAGAATAACTGCGCGGCAGCCGAAAGGCTCCGTGCGGCAGGAGGTTTGGAAATGACTGAATTTCATGCAACAACGATCGTAGCGGTAAAAGGCAAGGACGGCCAGGTCTGCATCGGCGGCGACGGCCAGGTGACCATGGGCGAAAGCGTGGTCATGAAGCACCATGCCAAGAAGGTCCGCAAAATTTATAAAAACACCGTTCTCACCGGGTTTGCAGGCTCTGTGGCAGATGCCTTCACCCTGACGGAAAAGTTTGAGAAGAAGCTGGAAGAACACGGCGGCAACCTGAAGAGAGCCGCTGTGGCCCTGGCCCAGATGTGGCGCAGCGACCGCGGTATGCGGAACCTGGAAGCCCTGATGCTGGTGGCAGACCAGGAATCCATCCTGCTGCTCTCCGGCAACGGCGAAGTGATCGAACCCGATGAAAACTTCGTGGCCATCGGTTCCGGCGGCAACTACGCTTATGCAGCGGCCAATGCCCTCTATCATCACACCGATATGAACGCGGAAGAGATCGTCCGGGAAGCCCTGAAGATCGCATCTTCCATCTGCGTCTACACCAACGACAATATCTCCGTCGAAAAGCTGTAAGGAGGGAAAACCATGAACGGACTGTTTTCTATGACTCCCAAGGAAATCGTGGGAGAACTGGATAAATACATCATCGGCCAGGACAGAGCCAAGAAGTCTGTGGCCCTGGCTCTGCGCAACCGCTATCGCCGCAGCCTGCTGGACGAAGCCATGCGCGAAGAAATCACCCCCAAGAACATCCTGATGATGGGCCCCACCGGCTGCGGTAAGACCGAGATCGCCCGTCGTCTGGCTAAATTGATGGACGCTCCCTTTGTAAAGGTGGAAGCCACCAAATTCACCGAAGTGGGCTACGTGGGCCGCGATGTGGATTCCATGGTGCGCGATCTGGTGGAAGCCTCCATCCGCATCACCAAGCAGAAGAAGCTGAAGGAAAAGTATGCCATCGCTGACGAACTGGCAGAAGAAAAGATCGTGGAAGCGCTGGTGCCCGGCAAGAAGAAGCCCGCCCAGCAGCAGAACAATTCCCAGAATCCCTTCGAAATGCTTCTGGGCCTGCAGGGCAAGAGCGGCATGTTCGCCATCCCCGGCCAGCAGCAGCCCCAGCAGCCCGCACCGGAAGAATCCAAACTTTCCGATTCCGAGATCGACCTGGCTCGCGAACAGGTGCGCCAGCAGCTGCGCAGCGGCCTTCTGGAAGAACAGTTGATCGACATCCAGGTGGAAGAAGCCCCCAACGGCGGCATGAACACTCTGGACCTGGGCAACGGCGAAGGCATGGGCATTGCCATCGGCAGCATCTTCGGCGATATGCCCAAGAAAAAGAAGAACAAGAAGGTCCGCATCAAGGATGCCAGAAAGATCCTGCGGGAACAGGAAGCCCAGAACATGATCGACATGGATCAGGTTACCGCGGAAGCTCTGGAAAACGCAGAACAGAACGGTATCATCTTCATCGACGAATTCGATAAGATCGCCTCCAACTCCGAATATAAGATGGGTGCCGACGTTTCCCGCGAAGGCGTGCAGAGAGACATCCTGCCCATCGTGGAAGGCAGCGTCATCAACACCAAGTACGGCCCCGTGAAAACGGACCATGTGCTGTTCATCGGTGCCGGTGCATTCCATATCTCCAAGCCCACCGACCTGATCCCCGAACTGCAGGGCCGTTTCCCCATCCGCGTGGAACTGGAAAACCTGACCCAGGAAGACTTCGTGCGGATCCTGACCGTGCCCAAGAATGCGCTGCTGAAGCAGCATAAGATGCTGCTGGAGACCGAAGGCATCAAGGTCACCTTCACCGACGACGCGGTGGAAGAGATCGCCACCATGGCCTTCCTGATGAACGAGCAGACCGAAAACATCGGCGCACGCCGTCTGCACACCATCATGGAAAAGCTGCTGGAAGACATCTCCTTCGATATTCCCGAAATGGAAGAGGAAGAAGTGGTGATCGACGCTGAGTACGTGAAGGGCCGCTTCGGCGAACAGATCCACGCGTACGACATCGATAAGTTCATTCTGTAACCGCGGGTCTGACAGAAAAATAAAATGACGAAGAGTCCATCGGAACCGCCCGGTGGATTCTTTTTTATTTTCGAAAAAGAATCCGGGGTGGAAACAAGGTGAAATTTTTAGAAAAATCTATATTTAGTACTTGACTTTTGCCCGGAATACTCTTTATAATAAATACAGAAAAATAGAACAGTTTATTTACATTGTTAGTAAGATAAAAAGGGAGGAATTAGCAATGGGCCTCGGAATTCTTGAAAAGGTCAGAAAGCTGAATTGGGTACTGCAGGAAAGTTCTTCCGGTATTTTCTCTTTCGATGACCTTTGCCGCGAACTGGGCGGCGTTACCATGTCGAATGTTTATATTCTGAATCGCCGCGGCAAGATCCTGGGTGCATATTATCAGAACCAGTCTGAAAGTGCAGCGATCGTGGATCCGGAAACCGGCATTCAGAAGTTCCCCGCAGAATACAACGATGCACTGCTGAAGGTAGAAGAACCGGAGGTCAATCTGACCGCCGATGATGCGCTGAAGATCTTCAAATACGAATACGATACTTCCGGCAAGGTTCATACCATCGTTCCCATCGTCAACGACAGCAGACGTCTGGGCACCCTGATCCTGGCTCGTTATGCTCCGGAATACGGAGAAGAAGATCTGGTTCTGGCAGAATACGGTGCAACCGTTGTCGGTCTTGAAATCCGCAGAAGAAATATCCTGGAAGAAGAACAGAAAGAACGCCAGCGCTCCATGGTCCGCATGGCTCTGGATACTCTGTCCTATTCCGAAGCAGCCGCCATTCAGCAGATCTTTGCTGAACTGAACGGCACCGAAGGCCTGCTGATCGCCAGCAAGATCGCAGACCGTTCCGGCATTACCCGTTCCGTTATCGTCAATGCCCTGCGCAAGCTGGAAAGCGCCGGCGTCATCGAAACCCGTTCTCTGGGCATGAAGGGTACCCACATCAAGGTGCTCAATGACTGCTTCATGGAAGAACTGAAGAGCCTGGACCGGTAAAAATCCCACTCAAAAGGAAGCATCGCTTCCACTGAACAAAATGCACAAAACACCCGCTGATTCATACACTGGACCAGCGGGTGTTTTCTGTATGGAGAAAGGAGGGCGCGGTGACAAACAGGAAGGTATGGGGCCGCCGCAAGCGAAGAGGGCGGCCCGCAGGGATGGACAGCGCAGCGCGGCTGAAGTGGCTGCTGCTGTTCGGTCTGACTCTGCTTTTGTTTGTGTCCATCGCCAGCTTCGTCCGCAGCACCGTTCGCCCGACCCTTGTGGCCGCAGGGCAGCTCCGGGCCCAGACCATGATCGCGGAGGCGGTAAACGATGCGGTCCGGGAGAAGTTTCTGGAGGATGAAAGCGCCGCTGTGCTTTTGGAGGTCCTGACGGACGGCGCAGGAGAACCCGTGCTGGTGCGGGCGGATACGGCGGCCATGAACCGTCTTTCCGCCGATCTCTCCCACCGGATCCTGAATAAACTGGAGAACCTGGAACCGCAGCGGCAGCAGGTGCCCCTCGGTGCCATTCTGGGGAGCCAAATCTGGTCTCAGACGAACGTTTTCATGAATGTGAGGGTGCAGCCCCTCGGCACGGCGAAAATCGGCTTTGAAACCGAATTTGAGGCTGTCGGCATCAATCAGACCAAATACAAGGTCTATTTGGAGGTGGAGACCAGGGCCAGGCTGCTGGCACCGTTTTCCCGGGAGGAACTGACGACGGAGAACGAGCTTTTGATCGCGGAGACCATCATCGTGGGGGATGTGCCCAGCACTTATGTGAAAGTGCCGGAAGAGGATGTCCTGGAGATGGTGCAGTAAGGGACGCTTTTTTAGAGCGCCGCAGCAGCCGGACCGCCCGAGGCCAACCGGTTGCCGCCTTCGGAAGCCGGAGCGGCGCTCGTCGGAGACTTTGAAAACAAAATCCCGTTCGCGCCAACAGATTTTGTAGGCGACGCCGGGATTTTTGTTTGGATCAAAGCCTTTCCTCCTCGCACCGATGGCTTCAGCGAAGCCGTCAAATGTTGACCTCGGGCGGTCCGGCTGCTGCGGCGCAAATAAAAAAGCGAGCCTTTAGGGCAGAGTTCATAAAACAGTAAAAGCCAAGCTGCTTTTTGCAGCTTGGCTTTTATCTTCCTCCGCACTATATTGCAGAATGCTAAGTATAGAAGTGCGCCCTTATTGTTCGGCACTTGGAAT
>SVCU01000024.1 GCA_015058215.1 Clostridiales bacterium | reverse complement strand
AGGTCGGGCAGTTGTCCTCGATGTAGCGGTGGGCGGTCACATCATAGAAGTGCTTGGAGGTGGTGATCTGGGTGGCGAATTTGCCGGAGAGATCAAAGCCGGAGGCCTTCAGAAGCTCCATGAACCGGTGCAGCTGGGAGGGGGCGATGAAGGTATAAACGGGGTAGGAGAACAGCAGCAGATCCGCGTCCTTCAGGTAGGTGAGGGCGGGGGTCATATCCTGCTCCAGGCCGCGCAGCAGATTGGCTACGGGCAGGTAGGTGAAGCTGTGCTCGGGGAATTTCTTTTCCAGGTAGAGGCAGGTGTGCAGGGTGGTGCTGTATTTTCCGCGGGGGGAGCCGTTGATGACGCAGATCTTCATGATGGGTATCCTTTCGTAAAGCCGGGGGGTGTTTCGGTTTCCTTCATTCTACCCCATTCGGCAGGTTTCGACAAGGGGAAGCAAATTCCCCTTTTGCGCGGCCGGTTCCCTGTGCTATAATGAACGGGACAACCTGCGTTTTACGAAACTTTGAAATAGGGGAGGAACCCACATGAAAAAAGCATTCATTTCCGCCGATATCGAAGGCATGGAAGGCAATGTTTCCCTGATGCAGTCCAAGCGGGGCAAGCCCGACTACGGCTACGCCAGAAAACGCCTTGCGGAAGATGTGAACGCCGCCATCCGGGCCTGCTTCGACAGCGGTTACGACGAAGTCTACGTCTGCGACGGCCACGGCGATATGGAAAATCTTTTGATCGAAGACATGGATCCCCGCTGCAAGCTGATCAGCGGTGCCATGCGCAGCAGCCTGCAGATGGAAGGGCTGGACAGTTCCTTCGATGCCTATATTTCCTTCGGGCATGCCGGTGCCGGCCAGACGGTCGGCGGCGTCATGGACCATTGCTACAACGGCGGCAAGGTCTATAACCTGCGGTTCAACGGTATTACCATGAACACGGAGACCGTGGTCAACGCCCTCATCGCCGGCCATTACGGAGTGCCTCTTGTGGCCTGCGTGGGCGATGCTGCTTTGGCACAGGAATGCAAGGCGTTCGTCCCCGAAATGGAAGCCGTGGTGGTGAAGGAAGGGGTCAGCCGCTTCGCTGCCGTTTCCGTCCATCCCACGGTGGCCCGCAAGATGATCTACGAGGGCGTGATGGCGGCGCTTTCCCGCCGGGATTCCATCAAGCCCATGGACTGCCCTGAAACTCTGACCATGGAGATCGATTTCAAGGATTCCAACATGGCGGATACCGCTTCCCTGGTGCCCGGTGTGGTGCGCCTTTCTCCCCGGACCGTTTCCTTCACCGGCGATCCCGGGACCGTGTTCAAGGTTCATGAACTTCTGATCTACCGGGTCATCGACGTTTTGGCATAATTCCGCATTTTCCGCAGAGAAAAGCGGGAAAAAGTATTTTCAGAATTTCGTTTCTATGCTACAATATCAGGTAGTTTAAAATTTAAAAATCTTTTTGCCCTGTCAGGGCACAGGACACTCGATAAGGAGAACCCAAGATGAAAGAAGTTAAAATCACCGACATCAAAGGCATTAAAGTAGGCCACGCCCAGAACCCCGAAGGCGGCAGCGGCACCACCGTTATCCTCTGCGAAGACGGTATGCTGGCCAGCTGTGAAGTTCGCGGCGGTGGCCCCGCTTCCGTGGAAACCGAACTGCTGGATCCCGTAAAGGGCAATCAGGGCATCCACGCTGTTATGCTTTCCGGCGGCAGCGCATTCGGTCTGGCTGCAAGAGGCGGCATCATGCGCTATCTGGAAGAAAGAGGCAAGGGTAAGAACATGCGCAAGGGCGTAGTTCCCATCGTTCCCGGTGCCTGCATCTTCGATCTTCCCATCGGTGACTGGAACTTCAGACCCGGCGAAGAAATGGGCTATCAGGCTTGCCTGAACGCCACCGACGGCCCCGTTGCAGAAGGCAACGTAGGTGCCGGTACCGGCGCAGTTCTGGGCAAGATGCAGGGCTTTGAAAACGCCATGAAGGGCGGCCTCGGTCACTATGCACTGCAGGTGGGCGATGTCATCGTCGGTGCCATCGTAGCTGTGAATGCCGTTGGCGACGTTTGGGACCCCGAAACCGGTAAGATCGTTGCCGGTTCTCTCACCGAAGACAAGAAGGGCTTCCGCGGTCTGGAAAGCCTGCTGGAAAAATTCCTGATCCCTGCCGGCGGCGAAGGGGAAAACACCACCATCGGCTGCATCGTCACCAATGCCAAGCTGACCAAGGCACAGTGCAAGAAGGTGGCTGAAGTGGCTCACAACGGCTTCGCAAGAGCCATCCGTCCCGTACATACCTTCCGCGATGGCGACTGCATTTTCGCAGTGACCGCAAACGAAGTGGAAGTGACCGATGTGGATGCAGTGGCAGCTCTGGCCGCCAAGGTCATGGAACGTGCTGTCATCAGCGCAGCAAAGCATGCAGATGCCGCATACGGCCTGCCCTGCTATAAGGATTTCGACTGGATCGACTAAGACCCATTGAAATAAAGCTTGTAACATTGTACCGTTCCCCCAGTGGGATCATTATAGGAGGTAGATCATCATGAAAGAAGTTAAGATTACCGATATCAAAGGCGTAAAGGTTGGTCAGGTCCAGGATCTGGTAGGCGCAACCGGCGTTACCGCTATTCTGTTTGACGACAGAGCAGCAGCATCCGTTTCCGTCAGAGGCGGCGGCCCCGCTTCCAGAGAAACCGAACTGCTGGATCCCGAAAAGTCCATGGAAAAGATCGACGCCATCGTTCTGTCCGGCGGCTCCGCATACGGTCTGGATGCAGGTTCCGGCGTTATGGCATGGCTGGAAGACCAGGGCAGAGGCTTTGATGTCGGTGTAGGCACCGTTCCCATCGTTTGCGGTGCATCCCTGTTCGACCTGGTAGTCGGCGACCCCAAGTGCCGCCCCGACAAGGCTATGGGTTATGCAGCAGCTGCAGCAGCAAATGACGGCCCCGTAGAAGAAGGTAACGTAGGCGCAGGTACCGGCGCATCCGTCGGCAAGTGGCTGGGCGTTGACTACATCATGAAGTCCGGTCTGGGCACCTATGCCGTACAGATCGGCGACCTGATCGTTGGTGCAATCGTTGCTGTAAATGCTCTGGGCGATGTTATCGACAGAAAGAACGGCAACAAGATGATCGCTGGTCTGCTGAACGAAGACAAGACCGGTATGAGAAGCTCCGAAGAACTGATCTTCGACATGCTGGACCCCAACATCGACCTGTGGAAGGGCAACACCACCATCGGTGCGATCGTGACCAACGCCAACCTGACCAAGGCACAGTGCGAAAAGCTGGCTCACGTTGCTCATGACGGTTTCGCAAGAGCCATCTACCCTGTACATACCAATGCTGACGGCGATACCATCTTCGCAGCAGCAACCGGCGAAGTGGATGTACATCCCGATGCACTGGGCGTAGTTGCTGTAAACGTAATGGAAGAAGCCATCGTTCGCGCCGCTAAGGCTGCAAAGCCCGCATTCGGCCTGAAGGCTGCCTGCGATTTCGAATAATCGAAAGGCAAGAGGCGAAGAAGGCCCGGCTGCTGTTCAAAAGGCAGAGGCTGCCCGGTGCAGCGGTTGTCGCTTTGGATGGTTCCGCGGCTCGGCTCATAAACTTTAGAAACAAAACCCCGTTTAGCCTATCGGCTTTACGGGGTTTTTGTTTCTGCGGTTGAATACTGAATTCGATCTAAAGTTTGTGGAAGGTGGGCTTGTGTTGCTCGAAGGTGGTGATGTACCGGAAGCCGTAGGCCTGCAGCATCTGGGTGGCCAGCTGAATGGAGTCGCCAACCTGGCCGGCGTTATGGGCATCGGAGCCGGTGGTGATGATCTCGCCGCCCAGCTCGCGGTAACGGCGCAGCATCTGCTCGGTGGGCATGGTGAAGGGGCTGTCCACACGGAAGGTGGAGGTGTTCCATTCCAGCCCCTTGCCTTTGTGCACGGCCAGTTTCAGGATCTCGTCCACGATATCCATGTAAGAGGCGGGGGCGGCCTGCACCGGGGCATAGCGGGAAACCACGTTCAGGTGGCCGATGCAGTCGAAGTCGTCGAAGTTCTGCAGCCAGCCGTACAGTTCTTCGTAGTAGATGCGGAAGGCTTCTTCGGGGGTATGCTGCTTGAAAATATTACGCAGATAGAGTTCGTAGCCGCCGCAGCTGTGGCAGGAGGCGATCAGGTAGTCGTAATCGTAGGCTCTGGCCAGTTCACGGCAGGCGCTGATGGTGGGTTCGTTGTTCTGCAGACCCATTTCCAGGCCGCGGCGCAGCTTAAAATCCGGGGGAAGGCTTTCCTGGATGCGGGTGATCTCCGCGTGGTATTGGGGAAAATCCGGGCCGGGATACTGGCGTTCGGGGCAGAAGGGGTCCCGGTGGTCGGTGATGGCCATTTCGTTCATGCCGGCTGCCCGGGCTGCCTGTACCATTTCCTCCATAGAATTCTGGGCGTCGGGGGAAAAGGTGGAGTGTACGTGATAATCGATCAGCATGGGATGTGCCTCCTTGCGGGAATTTTTTGCGGAAATGCGGCTGCGCCGTACGGACTGCGGCGAAAGTCGCTGCAGAATCAGTATAGCAGATGGGAAAGGAAATGCAAGAGGGGTGAAGAAAGGCGGTCTGCGGCTTTGCTTTTCGGGCATACTGTGGTATAATAATTTGTTAGAAATATGTATCAAGGAGGCACCATGAATAAGCGCATTCTCCTTCTGGACGGCAACAGCCTGGTGAACCGGGCGTATTACGCCATTCAGCGGCCCATGATCACCAAGACCGGGATCTACACCCACGGGATCTACGGTTTCCTCAATATGCTCACCAAAGCCCTGAAGGATTACGACCCGGGCTATATTGCCGTGGCCTTCGACCTGAAGGCACCCACCTTCCGCCATCTGGAATACGACCAGTATAAGGCCGGCCGCAAAAAGATGCCGCCCGAACTGGCCATGCAGATCCCTCTGCTGAAGGATGTGCTGCGGGCCATGAACATTACCATCGTGGAGCAGGAGGGCCTGGAAGCGGACGATTTCATCGGCACCCTGGCCCGGAAGGGCGAGGCGGAGGGTCTGGAACCCCTGATCATCACCGGCGATAAGGACGAACTGCAGCTGGCCACCGATGTGACCAAGATCATTCTGACCCGCAAGGGCATTTCCGAATTTGAACTGTATGACCGTCAGGCCATGATCGACAAGTACGGCTTTACCCCTCTGCAGTTCATCGATTTCAAGGGCCTCATGGGTGACCCCTCCGACAACATTCCCGGCATCCCCGGGGTGGGTGAAAAAACGGCGCAGAAGATGATCCTGGAGTATGGCTCCGTGGAAGGGCTCGTCGAACGCGCCGCAGAGATCAGCAGCGCCAAGCTGCGGCAGAAGGTGGAGGACAACGCACAGCTGGCTCTTATGAGCAAACGCCTTGCCACCATCGTCACCGACATCCCTCTGGATATTTCCTTTGAGGAAATGAAGGTACGGGAGCCCAACCGGGATGCGCTGATCGAGCTCTACAGTAAATTGGAATTTAACAGTTTCCTTAAAAGATTATCCAAGGCTGAAGAAAAAGCCCCGGCAGATTGGCCATCCGCCGCAGAAAATGCGGATTCTGCGGCGGATGGGAACCCCTTCGCCGCGGCAGATGCCGACGGGGAGGAAGCCGTGGACTATGCACCGGATGTGGAGTATGTCTCCGCTAAGGAACGGCCCATTACCGTGCTGCGGACCGCAGCGGACCTGCAGCAGCTGGATGCGGCTCTGGCCAAAGAATCCAAAGCGGTGCTGCGGGTGGAAAGCGACGGCAACCACAGGGCGCTGCCGGAACTGTTCGGTGCAGGCTTCCTGACGGAAGATGCGTTCTTCTGGATCGATTTCGCGGCCATGGGCCGGGAAGAAAAGGCGCTGGCCTGCGAAGAACTTCTGAAGATCCTGCAGAACCGGGATCCTGCCATTTTCGGCCACCAGCTGCAGGGGGATTATTATGCCCTGTTCTGCAGCGGGCTTTTGGCCTGGTGCCCCAATACCCGGTTTGATACCGCCGTTGCGGCATATCTTCTGGAACCGGGGAAGAGCGCATACGATCTGGATGTGCTGTATCTGGAGGCATTCCACAAGAACCTGCCGGAAAGCGAAGGGGTACAGAACGATCTGCAGCTGGGCTTCCTGACAGCGCCCCAGGAGGAAAATGCTTTGGCCAGAAAGGCCATGGGCCACGCCATGGCGGTGGAAGAACTGAGCCAGGTGCTGGCTCCCCGCATCCAGTCCGAAGGGCTGAGTCCGGTGCTGAAGCAGGCCGAACTCCCCCTGATCGAAGTCATGGCCGCCATGGAACAGCGGGGCTTCGCCGTGGACAGGGCGGAGCTGGTGCGGGCCGGAGAAGATCTGGGCCGCCGCATCACCGGGATCCAGGCCCGCATCTGGGAACTGGCCGGCGAAGAATTCAACATCAACTCCCCCAAGCAGCTGGGGGTGATCCTCTTTGAAAAGCTGCTGCTGCCTGCGGGCAAGAAGAATAAGAACGGGTACTCCACCAATGCGGAGATCCTGGAAGGGCTGAAGGACCAGCACCCCATCATCGGGGAGATCCTGGAATACCGGTCCCTGACCAAGCTGAAAGGCACTTATGTGGACGGTATGCTGCCCCTGATCCATGAGGACGGCAAGATTCATCCCCATTTCCAGCAGACCGTGGCCGCAACGGGCCGCATCAGCTGCACGGAGCCCAATCTGCAGAACATCCCCATCCGTCAGGAGGAGGGCAGAAAGCTGCGGAAAGCCTTCGTGCCCGATAACGACCATTCCGTGCTGGTGGGGGCAGACTACTCCCAGATCGAACTGCGGATCCTGACCCATCTTTCCGGCGACCCCTCCATGACGGAAGCCTTCCGCAGCGGAGAGGATATCCACCGGGCCACCGCTGCCCGGGTGCTGGGCATTGCACCGGAAGAGGTGACCGCCGAGCAGAGAAGCCGGGCCAAGGCCATCAATTTTGGCGTGATCTACGGCATGAGCGGCTTTGGTCTCTCTACGGAACTGCACATCACCCGCCGGGAAGCAGAGAAGTACATCGAAGAATACTTCGGGAAGTATCCCGGCGTCCGCGAATATCTGGACCGGCTGGTGGAAGAAGGGAAGGAACAGGGGTATGTGACCACACTGCTGGGCAGAAAGCGGCCCATCCCCGAATTGAAAGCCTCCAATTATATGGTGCGGCAGGCAGGGGAACGTCTTGCTATGAACAGCCCCATCCAGGGGACAGCGGCCGACATCATCAAACTGGCCATGATCCGCTGCCATAAAGAACTGAAGGAGCGGGGGCTGAAGAGCGGCCTGATCCTGCAGGTCCACGACGAACTGATCATTTCTGCGGAACTGGATGAACTGGAAGAAGTGAAGGAACTGCTGGTTTCCAATATGGAGAATGCGGTTTCCCTGAACGTGCAGACCAGAGCCGACCTGAACACCGGCGAGAACTGGTTCACTTTGAAATAAATTCGGGGCAAATAAAGGAGCAAAACTATGAGATTTATCGGGATCACCGGCGGCATCGGTGCCGGGAAGTCCGCCGTTACAAATTACCTGCTGGAGCTGGGCTACACCGTGGTGGATGCGGATAAGATCGCTCACGAGGTGACCCTGCCCGGCCATCCGCTGCTGCAAAAGATCGCAGAACTTCTGGGTGCCGATGTGCTGCGCCCGGACGGCTCCATGGACCGGCCGCTGGTGGCTGCCCGCATCTTCGGCTTTCCGGAACGGAAAGCGGCCTACGAAAACGTGATCCACGGCACCATCATCCGCACCGCCTGGGAACGGGCCCGCGCTGCTGCAGAACAGGAACCGGAGAAGCCCGTGTTTCTGGATGTGCCCCTTCTCTTTGAAGTGGGTATGGATAAAGACTGCGATGCCAGCTGGGTGGTGGATGCACCGGAAGAGATCCGGGTGGCCCGGGTGGTGGCCCGGGACGGTCTGGCACCGGAACAGGTGAAGGCCCGCATCGCCGGTCAGATGAGCAGCGAAGAGCGGAACCGCAGAGCCACTCATGTGCTGGACGGCTCCGGTAATCTTCCCAATCTGCACCGGCAGATCGACGAACTGCTGGCAGAAATGTAAAAATGAAAGGGGACCGTAAATGGGTTACGGTAAAGCAATTGCAAAACAGAAAAAACTGCTGTGGGGCCTGGTGCTGAGCCTTCTTTTGGGCTGCTTTCTCAGCGGCTGCGGCATGGAAGACCTGCTGGAAGGGGATGCCGAAGAGGGGAATAACGCCTTGACCCGTTCCGATACAGTGGCCGTGGCCATGGAACGGGTGCGGAGCCTGAATCCCCTTGTTTCCAAGGATGAGGACAGCTATCATCTGTTTTCCCTGCTGTACCAGGGGCTTTTCCGTCTGGATGAAGCCATGATTCCCCAGCCGGAGCTGGCAGAATCCTGGCAGTACGGTGCGGATGGCCTCAGTCTGACGGTGACCCTGAAAGAAGGGCTGAAGTTCAGCGACGGCAATGCTTTGACCGCCCGCGATGTGGCCTTTTCCATCGACTGCTACATCTCTGCTCTTTACGGCAGCGGCACCCTGTACAGCGATGCGGTCTATAACATCCGCAGCGCGGCGGCACAAAACGACCGCACGGTGGTGATCCGCTATTACCAGGCCGACAACGTTTCCCTTTCCAATCTGACCTTCCCCATCATCAGCCGGACCCAGTTCGGGTCCAGCCATTACCGGGCGACCGGAGCGGCGGGGGATACGGCGGTGATCGGCTCCGGCCTTTACCGGGCAGAGAGCATCGACCTGGCCAAAGCCATCACTCTGGTACCCAACCAGCATTACAGCGGCGAAAAAGCGCAGAATACCCTGATCTTCCGGGTGCTGCCTCAGCGGGCGGATGCCCCCAATCTCTTTCCCATCCGGGACGTTTCCCTGGTGTTCTGGAAGGATGCGGACCGCGAGACCGGTTTGAAATCCTCCCAGGTGCAGGTCACCTCCTTCGCTTCCACGGAGACGGAGGTGCTGGGCTTTGCCTGTGGCAATTCCATTCTGCAGAACGCTGTGGTGCGCCGGGCCATTTCTCTGGCGGTGGACAGCAAGGCGCTTCTCAACAGTTATTATTACGGTACTGGTGTGGAGACTGCCACGCTTTATTATCCCGGTTATTACGGCACCGACAGCGCTGTCGATGCCTGGCCGTATGACATGGCTGCAGCCCAGACCCTGCTCAGCAACGCAGGGTATCAGGACCGGGACGAAGATGGAAAGATCGAGGATTTCGACGGAAAGACTTTGAAATTCCGTCTGATCTATAATGAAGAAAACAGCAGCCGTGCCCTGGCGGCCCAGCGCATCGCTTCCGATCTGGAACGCCTGGGCATCACCGTGGAGCTGAAAGCCTATGATGCAGAAGGGTACCAAAAGGCCCTGGAGTCCGGTCAGTACGAACTTTTCCTGGGCGGCTACCGGGTGCGGGATGCCTATGATCTCAGAAACCTGCTCTCCGGCGATTATTTGAACCCGGCCCAATTCAGCAACCAGCGGTTGACGGAACTCCTGCGCCTCATGGAATCCGCCTGCACGGAAAGCGAGAAGAAAAAGCTGGCAGAAGAGGCTGTAACCATTCTAAAATCAGAGGTTCCTTACTATTGCCTCTTTAATCGCACCTACAGCGTCGTGGCATCCAAGGAACTGCAGGGGATGGAAAGTCCGGTTGTCACCTGTCCCTATGCAGGCGCGGCGGGCTGGTATCTGGAGTATTGATGTCCAAAAAGCGATAAAATCACTTGACAAACCAAAGTGTTGGAAGTATTATTATGGGAGTGTTGACTCCGAAGTTAAAGTGACTTCTTCCAACAGGCGGTAGTGGCGGAATCGGCAGACGCGCACGGTTGAGGGCCGTGTCCGAAAGGGTGGGGGTTCAAATCCCTTCTACCGCACCATAACTATGAGACCATGTACACGTACATACGCGTACATGGTCTTCGCTTTTTTCAAAGTCACTTTTTAAAGGAGTTCATCAAAATCATGACCTGGATTGCTATCCTTACCATCGGGGTGGGCTTCCTTTTCGCGTTCATCAACGGTATGCATGACGGCAGCAACGTGACAGCTACCATTATCGCCTCCCGCTCCTTCGACGCGAAAAAAGCTCTTGCCCTTGCCTGCATCGCTGAATTCTTCGGTGCAATCTGTCTCGGCACTGCGGTTGCCAAAACCGTGGGTGTCGGTGTCATCAGCCAGGAGGAAATGATGGCTGCCGACGCGGAGAAGGGCGTCACCTTCATTCTGGCAGCTCTTCTGGGCGGCATCCTCTGGAACATTCTGACCTGGATCCTGGCTCTGCCTTCCAGCTCTTCCCACGCGGTCATCGGCGGCCTCATCGGCTCCGGCATCATGGCCTTCGGCTGGGATGCTGTACTTTGGGAGAGCGTGCTGATCAAAGTCATTTTGTTCATGCTGCTCTCACCCCTGATCGGGTTCACCATCGGTCTGGGGGTCTATCTCTTGTTCCACTGGTTTTTCACGGGAAGAAAGAGGGAAGTGGAAAGCGTCATCGTTCGCCTGCAGCGAGCCACCATGGCCGTTCTGGCCTTTGCTTACGGCAGCAACGATGCGCAGAAATCCATGGGCCTGATCGCTATGGTAGTGGCTATGGTTTACGGCAAAAGCGAATTCGACGTGGATTTCTGGATGATGGCCGGCTGCGCCGGTGCCTTGGCTCTGGGCGCCATCTGCGGTGGTTTCAACATGATCAAAACCATCGGCATGAAGATCTACAAGCTGGAACCTGCCCATTCCTTCTCTTGCCAGATTTCCACCATTTTCGTGCTTCTGACCGCCACGATCCTGGGTGCGCCCATCAGCACCACCCAACTGATCACCGCCACCGTCATGGGGGTGGGCAGCGGCGCCAACGTGCGTCGGGTCAATTGGAGCATCATCAGCAAGATCATTATTTCCTGGTTCACCACCATCCCCGCAGCGGGAGCCATCGGCGCGCTGGTGTTCTGGGGTCTCCGTGCTCTCCTGGCTTAGCCGAAAGAGGCGGAAATGCATCTATTTCAATTTTCACAGCCATTTTCAGGAGGTAACAAAATGAGCATGTTCAGCAAGAAACCCGTACCCGACTTCTTTGGCTTGCTGCTGACCCAGGCAGAACTCTGCGTGAAAGGCATCCAGGAACTGTGCCGCTATATGGAACTGCCTGACGGTCCCGAAAAGCAGCACAGCGTCACCAAGATCGTAGGCTACGAAAAGGAGGCGGATCGGTTCCGCAAAGAGGTGGTCTACGGCGTTCGTGAGACCTTTATCACTCCTTTCGACAGAGAAGAAATCTTCATCCTTTCCCGCAACATCGACGACATCATCGACAAGGTGGATGAGATCAAAGACATCATGGAAATCTTCCGGGTGGAGCCCGGCGACAGCCTGAAAAAGATCGCTGCCTTGTCTGTGGACAGCATGAAGAACCTGGTGAAGTGCGTGGAAAATCTGCGGGACGGTACCAGCGAGACCCAGTGGACCTATCTGGTAGACGCCAAGAAGCTGGGAAACCAGGCCAAGAGACTGTACTGGCAGTCCATTCTGGATATCGACGACGCACAGCTCACCCAGGGTGAACTGATCCAGAACAGAGAACTGATGCGCGAAATGCGGGCTCTGGCCGATAAGATCGGCAAAACCGCAGACGAAATCGGCGAAGTCAAACTGAAAATGATCAAATAACAGGCAGGGAGCGGTGCTTTGGCACCGCTCCTTTTGTTTGCCCGGAACGGTAAAGCCTATGCTTACCGGGACAGCGCCGGTAATTACTATGAACTGGATTTCGGACTTACGTACTGAACCGGGAATTTTCATCAAAAAACGCGATTTTCTGCAGAAAAATCCACATTTTTGACGGTGGATTCCGACAAAAAGATTGACTAAAAATGGGCGGCATGGTAGCATTTTTTTGATCTGAGCAAACAATTCGCGACGATTAACGAAATCTTAACAAGACCAAGGAGACGCATTCATGTTCGAATCTGTATTACTGTTTGCCGTGGGTCTGGTGCTGCTGATCAAGGGCGGCGATTGGTTCGTTGACGGTGCCACCGGCATCGCCAAGCGGTTCAATCTGCCCGATATCGTGGTCGGTGCCACCGTTGTATCCATCGGTACCACCCTCCCTGAAGTTATGGTATCCACCACCGGCGCTCTGCAGGGTTCCGGCGCAATGGCCTATGGCAATGCCATCGGTTCCATCATCTGCAACACCGCACTGATCGCTGCAATTTCCATTTCCATCAACCCCGGCCCCGTGAACGTGAAGTCCATGAAGACCCCTGTGATCTTCTTCTTCAGTTCCGCCGCCATTTACTGCCTGGCCTCTTACATCCTGGGCGAATTCCCCCGCTGGATGGGCTTCGTCATGCTGGCTGTCTTCGTGGTGTACATGATCCTGACCGTCCGCAACGGTCTGAAGAACCCCGATGCCGTTGAAGCAGAAGAAGAGGAAGAAGAAACGGATGCCAAGGGCCAGTGGAAAGAACTGGTGCTTCTGGCAGCCTCCGCTGTTCTGATCGCCGTATTCTCCGGTCTGGTCACCGGTATCCTGATGCTGGCCGCTTTTGCCGTGTACTTCTTTGTAAAGCAGAACGTGGCCAAGAAGGGCGGCGAAAAGGCCATGTGGGAAGAACTGCTGCTGCTGATCGTAGGCGCTGCCGTCATCGCCGTGGGTGCTGACTTCCTGGTAGAACATGGCCAGGTCATCGCTCTGGGTCTGGGCGTTCCCGAAACCGTAGTCGCTCTGCTGTTCGTAGCCCTGGGCACTTCCCTCCCTGAACTGGTCACCACCATCACCAGCCTTCGCAAGGGCCGCGCCTCTCTGGGCGTAGGCAACGTCATCGGCGCAAACGTGTTCAATCTGGTACTGGTTTCCGGTGTGGCTGTTTCTCTGGCACCCTTCCCCGTACCCATGGAAAACGAACTGCTGAACACCGGGCTGAACATGTCCCTGGTGCTGGAAATCCCTGTCATGCTGGGCGTGATGGCTCTCATGACCGTTCCCGCACTGCTGACCAAGAAGCTGGGGCGCTGGCAGGGGATCCTGCTGCTGGCGATCTATGTGGCATTCTGCGTCTGCCAGTTCACTCTGTAAATCTAAAAAAAACCGGCCCGCGACAAAACCGCAGGCCGGTTTTTCTTTGGAACAGATTCGATGAAACAAATTGCTGCTTTACAGGAAAAGCCCCCGGGAGGGGGCTTTTTTCGTGCGGAAAGGGGCGGCCGCCAGGTGGAGGATCCGGCGGCCGCCCCTCCTGTTTTTGGGGTTAAAAAATCCCTGAACGGCCCCTAAAGAAGATTTTGTGCAAACATATGTGCGATACACAATATCTTGTGTTTGTGGTGCTCGGAGGGGTATATTTGGGGGTTTTCCACCCCTAAAAGTGGTGGTTTTTCCCTAAAAAATGCAGTCAAGTGGTTGCAAAGTGGAGGGAAGTGGAGTATAGTGAAGGTATCTTATCACTAAGGTGGGCGAAGTGTTCCCAAAAAGCAGGTAAAATCTATGTTCATGGGTGAATATCAAAACTCAATAGATGCAAAAGGTCGTCTGATCGTACCTGCCAAGTTCCGCGAGGATCTGGGCTTTCGCTTCATCATGACCAAAGGCCTGGACCATTGTCTCTTCCTCTATTCCATGGATGAATGGGAGAAGTTCGAGGAACGCCTGAAAGAGCTTCCCGTGGCAGACAAGGATGCCCGCGCTTTCATTCGCAGCTTCTATGCAGGCGCAACGGAATGCGAGATCGATAAGCAGGGCAGAATCAGCATCCCGACCCATCTTCGGGATCATGCCAAGATCGAGAAGGAACTGGTGACCATCGGTGCAATGAACCGCGTGGAAATCTGGAGCAAGGCGGAATGGACCTCTTACTGCGAACGCACCATGGATACGGACGAGATCGCAGAAAAGATGGCACAGCTGGGCATCTGACCTGAGGTGATAAGCATGGAATTCAAACACGTATCGGTTCTGTTCTCCGAAACCATCGAAAATTTAGGGATTAGAGAAGACGGTATCTACGTAGACGGGACATTGGGCGGCGGCGGTCATGCCTCCGGTGTCTGTGAGAAACTCAGTCAAAAGGGGGTTTTCATCGGCATCGACAGAGACCGTGATGCACTGGCTGCAGCAGGCAAACGCCTGGAGCCGTACCCTTGTACAAAGCACCTGGTTCAGAGCACCTTCGCAGACGTAGGGGACGTACTGCAGGAGCTCGGCATACCGAAGATCGACGGCGCGGTTCTTGACCTGGGGGTTTCTTCCTTCCAGCTGGACAACCCCGAAAGAGGGTTCTCCTACATGCAGGACGCACCGCTGGATATGCGGATGAACGCATCGGACAGCTTCAGCGCTTACGATGTGGTCAACGGCTATCGGGAAGAAGACCTGGTACGCATCATCCGTAACTACGGCGAAGAACGCTGGGCTTCCCGCATCGGGCAGTTCATCGTAAGAGAACGGAAAAAGGCACCCATCCAGACCACCGGGCAGCTGGTAGAGGTGATCAAAGCCGCCATTCCGGCGGGAGCCCGGAGAGACGGCCCGCATCCGGCCAAGAGAACCTTCCAGGCCATTCGCATCGAAGTCAACGAAGAACTGGCCCAGTTGGAAAAGGCAGTCGATCGGTTCATCGATCTTCTGGCACCCGGAGGACGGCTCTGTATCATCACCTTCCACTCATTGGAAGACCGTATTGTAAAAGAATGTTATCAAAGACGGCTTGACCCCTGCACCTGTCCTAAGGAACTCCCTGTCTGCGTCTGCGGCAAGGTTTCCGACGTGAGAAAGGTCACCGGGAAGCCCATCGTCCCCTCGGACGAAGAATTGGAAGTTAACCCCAGATCCCGAAGCGCCAAGCTGAGGGTCATCGAAAAGAAGTAAGAGGTACGCAGCGAAATGATGCAGGCAGAAAAGTGGTATGAATACCAGAAAAGCTACCAGAAGTACGGTTTGGACATGAAGCCCAAGGCCGCACCTGCTGCTACGCAGAAACCTGCAAAAGCAGCTGCAGCCACCCAGAACTGGCGTGAAAAGGCCAAGGTGCTGGTATTTACCGCATTCATCGGTCTGCTGTGCATCTGCATCATCATGATCACCGCTTACGGCGCACAGGCTCAGTACAATCTGAACAAGACCCTGGCCAAGTGTGACGCTCTGGAAAGCGAGATCGCCGATCTCAATGCCGCCATCCAGAAGGCGGGCAATATCGTCCTCGTAGAAGAAAAGGCCCTGGAAATGGGCATGGTCTATCCCACCCATCAGGAGATCATCAGTCTGACCGCCGGTGAAAACGGCGGGGAAGACCTGGCCAACGCTCTGAAGTCCGTTGCCTACAACGGTCAGTAAGTCCGGCCGGATTTCACGAATATGGGTGCCTCCGCTTTCGTACACTGGAAGCGGGCGGAAGACCCCAAAATTTCATATGGAAGATCAAGGACCAGGATAATTGAATGAAGCACGCTTTCAATCCCGGTCCTTTCCTACTTTTCCGGGCCGGCTGCCGGCCCTTGCTGTTACTGGAGGAAAGAATGAGAGGTACTCCTACCGCAACAAAACAGAATAAAAAGAGGCTGGTGATCTTCTTCGGTCTCGTGGTGATCCTGCTGGTGGTCCTGCTGTTCCGTCTGGGATGGTACCAGATCATCCGCAGCGAATATTTCTCCACGCTGGCGGTGGAGCAGCAGACTCAGGACACTCCCGTTTCCGCCCAGCGCGGTGTCATTTACGACCGCAACGGCAAGGAACTGGCGGTGAACACCGTCAGCTATACCATCTGGGCCTGGCCCAAGAATGTGGCCTCCGGCAAAACCGACGATGCCAAGGCGGAACGCCTCAGCAAAACCGTGACCACCCTTTCCGAACTGCTGGAAGTGGATGAACTCACCATGCGGGC
The DNA here is from genome assembly GCA_015058215.1 of Clostridiales bacterium. GTDB lineage: Bacteria > Bacillota > Clostridia > Peptostreptococcales > Anaerovoracaceae > SIG262. Next base: position 1,953 of record SVCU01000024.1, on the reverse strand, counting down.
CACCCTGACCCAGGAACGGTCCCTGGTGAAGGTAAAGAAGTATGTAGACCGGGCCACCGCCGAAGCCATCCGACAGGAGGTGCTTCCCGGCATCTCCATCGTGGAGGACGTGAAGCGGTCCTATCCGATGGGGGCATTCGCCAGCCATGTGCTGGGCAGCACCACCGACGACAACCAGGGCCTTGCGGGTCTGGAAATGTGGTATAACTCCTATCTTTCCGGTACGGCAGGCCGCTGGATCACCAGTACCGACGGTGCTCAGCAGTCTCTGGCCAGCAATCAGGAAAAATATTACGAAGCGGAAGACGGCCTCTCTCTGGTGCTCACCATTGACGAAGTGATTCAGCACTACACGGAAAAGGCCATTGCCCGGGTGCAGACGGATACTCAGGCCAAGCGGGTCTGGTGTCTGGTGATGGATCCCAAGACCGGCGATGTGCTGGCCATGGCCCAGACTCCGGAATACGATCCCAACGACCCCAGAACGCCGCTGGATGCAGGGGAAGCCGCTTATGTGGCTACCCTCAGCGATGCAGAAAAGATGGAATACTGGAACCAGATGTGGCGAAACTCTCTGGTCAGCGACGTGTATGAACCCGGTTCCACCTTTAAGCTCCTGACCACCGCAGTGGCCCTGGAAGAAGGGGTCACCAATCCTTCGGAACAGTTCACCTGCACCGGTTTCCACACGGTGGCCGGCACCAATGTGACTCTGAAGTGCTGGCGTTCCTACAATCCCCACGGCAGCGAAAGCCTGACCATGGCGGTGCGGAACTCCTGCAACCCCGTGTTCATCCAGCTGGCACAGCGGCTGGGCAAGAGCACCATGTACGACTATATGGACCTGTTCGGCCTCACCGGCCGCACGGGCATCGACTATCCCGGCGAAGGCTATAACCTGCTGCAGGCGGAATCCGCGGTAGGCCCTGTGGAACTGGCCACCATTTCCTACGGCCAGGGCATCGCCGTCACTCCCATCAGCATGCTCACTGCCATTTCCTCCCTGGGCAACGGCGGCTACCTGATGCAGCCCCGTCTGGTGAAGGAACTGGTGGACAGCGACGGCAACGTGGTGGAAAGCTACGAACCCGTGGTGCTGCGCAAGGTGCTTTCCTCCGAAACCTGTGAAGAAATGCAGAAGATCATGGAAACCGTCGTTGCAGACGGCGGTGCAGGTGCGGCCAAGATCGCCGGCTACCGCATCGGCGGCAAGACCGGTACCGCAGATAAGGTGGAAAACGGTGCCTACAGAGGCAATACCTATTCCTCCACCGTAGCACTGGCTCCCATCGACGATCCCCGGCTGGCCATCCTGCTGGTGGTAGACTCTCCGCAGGGGGTAAAATACGGCAGCATTACCGCCGCTCCCGGCGTTGGCTACATTCTGCAGGATACCCTGCGTTACCTGAACATCCAGCCCGAGTACAGCGAGGAAGAACTGACCCAGCAGGCCAGCGGCATGACCGTGGTTCCCAATGTGACCGGGGAAAGCTTCAGCGAAGGCATCGGCATCCTGGCCGGCGCCAGCCTGAAGTACGAAGCGGCTCCCGCTTCCGAAAGCAATGAGGATTTCACCATCGTGGACCAGTACCCCAAAGCCGGTGAAACGGTGAAAAAGGGCACGGCGGTCTACGTTTACAGAGAGTAGAAAGCCCTGACGGGCAAAGAACGCGAACCAAAGAAAACAAAAAAGAAGAGACCTTCCCAAAGAAGCAGAGGCGGCCATGAAGCTTTTTGCTGTGACCGGAACCAACGGAAAGACCACGGTGACCTGGATGCTGCGGCAGATCCTGCAGCACGCGGGCCGGAGCTGCGGTCTCATCGGTACCCTGGGGAATTATCTGGGGGAGGAAGTGCTGCCTACGGTGAACACCACACCCGGTGCGGCAGTTCTGGAAGATCTGCTGCAAAGGATGAAGGAACAGCGCATCGGAAGCTGCGCTCTGGAAGCCT
>SVCU01000005.1 GCA_015058215.1 Clostridiales bacterium | reverse complement strand
CCAGCCAGGGCTTCGCCGCTGACTTTCAGTAAAATTCTCTTGTATTTGGGTTCCATTTTGACTCCCCTGTGATGTGAATTTTCAAGGTATAATACCTGTATTATTTTATCATAGCAGAGTATGGGGAAACAACACCTTTTTCAGTTTTTTTACAAGAAAAAGCCCCCGGGGTCCGGGGGCTTGCTTCTTTGGAGTTAATTGTCCGTAACAGCTAACTAGTTAGCCATCTGCTTTGCTACTTCTTCTGCGAAGTTTTCTTCCTTCTTTTCGATGCCTTCGCCTACTTCGTAACGGATCATTTCAACGACCTTGATGGACTTGCCGGTAGCCTTTGCAGTCTGTTCTACATACTGCTTAACGGTCAGTTCGTTGTCCTTAACAAACTTCTGTTCTACCAGGCAGGTTTCCTTCAGTTCCTTCTTCAGGCGGCCAACAACCATCTTTTCGACGATGTCAGCGGGCTTGCCTTCGTTCAGAGCCTGCTGTACCAGGATCTTCTTTTCGTTTTCCAGATATTCAGGATCGATGTAGGATTCGTCGATGAACTTGGGGTTCATGGAAGCAACCTGCATTGCAACGTCCTTACCCATAACCTGGATGTCAGCCAGAGCAGCTTCGGTTTCGAAACCGACGATAACGCCGATCTTGCCGCCGCCGTGTACGTAGCCAACGTATACAACGCCAGCCTTGTCCAGCTTAACGAAACGACGAACGTTCATGTTTTCGCCGATCTTGGAGATCTTTGCGGTCAGAGCTTCCTGTACGGTACCTTCTTCGCCATAGGGCAGAGCCATGAATTCTTCCTGGGATGCCACGGTGGTGTCCAGAGCCATGTTGCTCAGCTTTTCAACGAATTCGATGAACTCTTCGTTCTTTGCTACGAAGTCGGTTTCGGAGTTTACTTCAACAGCAGCAGCCTTGGAGCCGTCGGCAGCGAATGCCAGCTTTACCAGACCCTGAGAAGCGATTCTGCCGGCCTTCTTAGCAGCCTTTGCCAGGCCCTTTTCACGCAGCAGTTCGATGGCCTTTTCCATATCGCCATCGGTCTCTACCAGAACTTTCTTGCAGTCCATCATACCTGCGCCGGTTCTTTCGCGCAGTTCTTTTACCATTGCGGCAGTAACAGCCATAGCTTAATACCTCCTAAACTCTCTTATGCTTCGACAGCGGCTTCGCCTTCGTCGAAGGATTCACCCTGCTTTGCTTCGATAACAGCATCTGCCATGCGGCCGGTGATCAGCTTTACAGCGCGGATTGCGTCGTCGTTTGCGGGGATGACGTAGTCGACATCGTCGGGATCGCAGTTGGTGTCAACGATACCAATTACGGGGATGCCCAGGATGCGAGCTTCCTTAACAGCGATCTTTTCCTTCTTGGGGTCTACAACGAACATTGCAGCGGGCATGCTCTTCAGTTCCTTGATACCACCCAGGTACTTTTCCAGCTTTTCGGCTTCTGCCTTCAGCTTACCGACTTCCTTCTTGGTCAGAGCGTCGAAGGTGCCGTTAGCTTCCATTTCGTTGATTTCAGCCAGTCTCTTGATTCTGGTAGCGATGGTCTTGAAGTTGGTGAGCATACCACCCAGCCATCTTTCGTTTACGAAGTGCTGGCCGCAGCGCTTTGCTTCGTCTTCGATAGCAGCCTGAGCCTGCTTCTTGGTGCCTACGAACAGGATGGGCTTGCCGGTAGCGGCAACTTCCTGCATGAAAGCATAAGCTTCGTCAACTTTCTTTACGGTCTTCTGCAGGTCGATGATGTAGATACCGTTTCTTTCGGTGAAGATGTAGGGAGCCATCTTGGGGTTCCATCTTCTGGTCTGGTGACCAAAGTGTACGCCTGCTTCGAGCAGCTGTTTCATGGAAATAACAGACATTCTTTTTTCCTCCTGGTTTTAAACCTCCACTCCCCGTGCTCCGACTGGGGTAAACCTGCCGAAACGCTTCAAATTTGAAGGTTTTGGGCAAGGCACCTTTCCCTCGGCCTGGGGGGTGTGTGAATTTTAATCTGCGCGGTCCAATCGCCACGCGGAAAATATTATACGATAGTGCGGGCTGTAATGCAAGTGTTTTTTTGCAAAAAACCGCAGAAAATACAGGGTTTGCGGCGACGGAAAACTTCCGCCGCCGCTCCTCAGATCTCCTCCAAAAAGCGCAGGTACGCCCGGCGGACCTGCGCTCCCCGTCTCTGGCTGATGGCCACCACTTCTCCCGTCTCCAGATGGAACCGATTCCCTTCCAGCCGGACCACCCGGCGAAGGTTCACCACCGTGGAATGGTGGCAGCGGCAGAAGTATTCGGGCAGCGCCGCCTCCACCTCATCCAGTTTCCCGTAATGGCTCACCCTGCCGCCGTCGTAGACGATCCAAAGCTTTCGTCCTTCCTTTTGCAGACAGCGGATGGAATCCACCGGGATCCGGAAGATCCCCTTCCGCAGGAACAGGACCAGCATCTGCTGCGCTGCCTCCTGCGATCTGCTGAATTTTAGTATGCTCATGATTTGCACCTCCTAATTCGCAGACACCTTTCGCACCGGATTCCGCTCACGATTTGACCGTTCCGCTCAAAAAAGGACAAAAATAAAAGAAAAAACCGCAAAAGGATCCTTTTGCGGCCTGTATCTTCTTTTTATTCTGTTGCAACGTCCTGCAAAGGCTTTTCATCCTTCTGCAGCAGGTCTTTTACCACTTCCGAAGCGATGAGAAGACCGGCGGCACCGGGTACGAAGGCCACGCTGGAGACACCGCCGGTGCGGTAGGGCGGTTCATCGGAAAAGATCACCTTCAGATGATGGATGCCTCTGTCACGCAGTTCCTTCCGGACTTTTTTGGCCAGGGGGCAGGTATGGGTTTTGGAAATGTCCATCACCTTCAGCCTGGAGGGGTCCAGCTTATTGCCCGTGCCCATGGACGCGATCATGGGAATGCCCAGGCGTACGGCTTCTTCCGCAAGAAGGACCTTGGCTGCCACGTCATCGATGGCATCCACGATGTAATCCCAGGCGGAAAGATCGAAGCTTTCCAGCGTTTCCGCCGTCAGCCGGCGATGGAAGGCTGCCACCTCGGTTTCCGGGTCGATCCCCGCGATGCGGTCTTTCATGACATTGACCTTCGGCAGACCGAGGGTGCTCTCCAGGGCGATGATCTGCCGGTTCAGGTTGGTCACGTCCACCGTATCGTCGTCCACCAGCCCGATGGTCCCAATGCCGGTGCGGGCCAGCGCCTCTGCGGCATAACCGCCCACGCCGCCTACACCAAAAATCAGTACTCTGCCGCTGCGGAGGCGGGCGAAACCGTCCTCTCCCACCAGCATGCGAGTCCTGTCGTAGCGGGTCTTTTCCATGGCTTACAGAGCTTCTGCTTCTTCAGCCAGCTCTTCTTCTTCCTCTTCTTCGGGTCTGGTATAGGTGATCAGATCCCCTGCGATTTCGTGGGCTGCTGCGGAAACGGGCTTTTCCATTTCTTCTTCCAGCAGCTGGGGCTTGCCGTCGATGATGTCTCTGGCTCTCTTGGCTGCCAGGATTACCAGGGTGTAGCGGCTGTCTGCCTTGGTTTTAACCACGTTTACGGACGGTTCCAGCATCATAATGTTTGTTCCTCCTCTTCGTATTTCCGGATCAGTTCGGTGACGGTGCTGTCCACCTTGACGCTTTCCGCATCGATAATGGCTTCGGTGCAGCGTACCGCATCCTCCAGAATATCGTTAATCACATAGTAATCGTAATGGGGCAGTTCCTGCAGTTCTTCCAGGGTCTTGCTCATGCGCAGGCGGATGGCTTCTTCCGTCTCCGTGCCGCGTCCCCGGATCCGCTTCCGCAGCTCTTCCAGGCTGGGGGGCAGGACGAAGATGGTGATGGCTTCGGGATAGGATTCCCGTACCTGGGCTGCACCCTTCATTTCGATCTCCAGGATCACATTCTGACCCTGCTGCAGCTTTTCTTCCACCATGGCTCTGGGGGTGCCGTAATAGTTGCCGTAAACCTCCGCGTGTTCCAGCAGGCCTCCCTGTGCCAGTTTTTCCAGAAATTCTTCTTTGCTGACAAAATAATAATGGACGCCGTCGATTTCGCCGGTGCGGGGCTGCCGGGTGGTCATGGATACGGAAAGGGCCAGGCTGCGCTTCTTCAGAAGCTCCTTGCAGATGGTACCTTTGCCCGTGCCCGAAGGACCGGAAATGACAAATAATCTCCCTTTGCTCATGTGGGTTCACCTTCTTTTTGGCAGGAATAATAGCGCTTCCACATAGAAGCGGTATTTTAGTATACAACATTTCCCAACAATCCGCAAGGCTTTCCCTAAAAGAAAAAAGTATTCAATATAAAAAGCAACGCCAGCCCCGGTACTCCCAGGGTGCCGACCAAAAGGGCGCTGAACAGATTCAGGGGCAGCAGGAAGCCGAAGCGGCTGCCCACCAGGTTGATCACCAGCAGAAGCACCCCTGCCGCTGCGCTGTTGATCACCAGCTTCGCCACCGTTTTCAGAGGTACCAGGAACAGATACCCCAGCAGATATAAAAGCAGCATACCGAAGGCATAGGCCAGCAGGATGCCGATCTCCGTGTTCAGATCCATTTTTCTCCTCCTCTTCTTCTGCATTTGTATAAACTATGTACCCGTGGAATAAAATAGACTGCAGAAAGGATGTGAGAAAATGGTACTTCGCAAGAAAGCCGCCGGAGAGGATCAGTGGCTGCAGGACTCCATCCGCGAGGCCCGTTCCGAATGGACGAGAGCGGAAAACTGTTTCAATGAAGTGACGGATCAGGAGCTTGTGGATTACGCCTCTTACGCCGTTATGGCAGCCCGCACCCGCTACATGTATCTTATCAACCTGGCCAAAAAGAAAAACGGGCCCGGCCTCCCGAAGGAGACCGAGTCCGGTCAGGTCTAAAGCGGCCAAGCGCCTGCGCGCTGAAGCGCTGCGCTTTTCGCATGTGACCTGCGCGCTGCAGCAAAGCTGCAGGCAGGTCTAAAGTTCCCTGCGGCCTTCCATGGCCTTGGACAGGGTGACTTCGTCCGCGTATTCCAGGTCGCCGCCTACGGGGATCCCGTGGGCGATGCGGCTCACCTTGATGCCGGCGGGCTTGATCAGCCGGGCGATGTACATAGCGGTGGCCTCCCCTTCGATGTTGGGATTGGTGGCCAGGATCACTTCTTTTACATCGTTCTGCTGCAGCCGCAGGATCAGGGATTTCAGATTGATGTCTTCGGGGCCGATGCCTTCCATGGGGGAAATGACACCGCGGAGCACGTGGTAACGGCCCTTGAATTCCTTGATGCGTTCCATGGCGGAAACGTCGCGGGCGCTTTCCACCACGCAGATCACGGAGTCGTCCCGATGGCTGTCACTGCAGAGGCTGCAGGGGTCCACATCCGTCAGATTGCCGCAGACAGAACAGTATTTCATGGTCTTCTTGGCATTGACGATGGCATCTGCGATGGCCTGGGCATCGCTTTCCTTCATGGAAAGGATGTGGAAAGCCAGCCGCTGGGCCGTCTTTCCGCCGATGCCGGGCAGCCGGGAAAGCTGGGTGATCAGATTTGCCAGAGGCTTTGCGTAGGCTGCCATCTTACATCATACCGGGGATGGAGAAGCCGCTGGTGAACTTGCCCATTTCCTGCTGGGTCATTTCGTCGATCTGGCGCAGAGCTTCGTTGGCTGCTACCAGAATCAGGTCCTGCAGCATTTCGGGGTCTTCGGGATCGATGACCTCGGGCTTGATGACCACTGCGGTCAGTTCCTTCTTGCCGTTTGCGGTAACGCTGACAGCGCCGCCGCCTGCGGTTGCGGTGATTTCTTTTTCGTCCAGTTCAGCCTGTGCAGCTTCCATCTGCTGCTGCATTCTCTGCAGCTGCTGCAGCTGCTTCTGCATATTGCCGCCCATGCCGCCGGAAGAAGGCTTCTTGCCTGCTCTCATACCTTTGCCCATTGTTTGTTCCTCCTATTGAATTTCTACATGAATTCCCAATTGATTTTCCAGTTCTCTTGCCAGGTCTTCCGCCGTTTTTTCCCGGCGGCCCGCAGGAGCCTGTCCTTCTGCACCACCGGCAGCCCCTCCCTGTGCGGGAGTCTGGCCCGGGGGCAGCATTTCCAGTTTCCGGCTGACGCCGGTCTGTTTCTGCATCAGCTCTTCCAGCTCTCTGCGATACATTTCACCGTAGCGGTAAGCGGTATCGGTCTTGGCCTGGATGCTGAATACTTTCTCGTTCATGGCCACCATGCGGCTTCCCACGCGAAGCATGTGGAGGCTGCTGCGGCTCTTTTCACCCTCTGCCAGAATTCCCTGCCAGAAGTCGTCCAGATTGTCGGCGGGTGCTGCTTCCGCATAAGCGGGCATATCACCGTAGGGAAGATCCTGGGGTTCCTGCTGCACCGGTGCCGCCGCAGGCTGTCTGCGGACAGGCCGCTCTCTGCGGGGTGCGGGGGCAGGTTCCATTTCTTCGCCGGAAGAAAGGCGGACAGCCGCAAGTTCCAGAAGCACTCTGGGGCGAGTGGACCATTTGGCTTCCGCAGAGGCTCCGGAGAGCTCTACGATGCCTTCCCGGATCTGGGAAAGATCCATCTTTGCGGCCTGCGCTTTCAGGCGGTTCGTATTTTCACCGGAGAGGTTCAGGATCTCTTCCGGTTTTTCCACATATTTTGCGATCAGCAGGTTCCGGTAATGCTCCATCCAGTCCTTCAGGAACTGGCGCACATCCTTGCCGTCATCCAGCACCCGGGCCAGAAGCAGCAGGGCTTCGCCGGTGCGGCCGGCGGTGACAAGCTCCGTCATCTCCAGGAACACTTCTTCGCCGGAGGTGCCCAGAAGGTCCAGAACTTCCTTGCGGGAAACGGATTTATCCCCGGCGGAAAGGCACTGGTCCAGTAAGGACAGAGCATCTCGCACGGAGCCGTCCGCATTGGAAGCGATGAGACCCAGAGCGGCTTCGGAGATCTTGACCCCCATGGATCCGCAGATGGCCCGCAGGCCTTCCCGCATCTTCTGCTCCGGTACCCGGCGGAAATCCAGCTTCAGGCAGCGGGAGAGGATGGTGGCGGGGATCTTCTGGGGCTCGGTGGTGGCCAGGATGAAGATGACCCCTGCAGGGGGTTCTTCCAGGGTCTTCAACAGAGCGTTGAAGGCTTCCGTGGTAAGCATGTGCACTTCGTCGATGATGTAGACCTTGAAGGGGCCGCTGGTGGGGGGATATTTGACGCTTTCCCGCAGTTCGCGGATGTTGTCTACACCGCTGTTGGAAGCGGCGTCGATCTCCATCACGTCCAGATAGGTGCCGGCAGCGATGGCCTTACAGGCTTCGCATTCGCCGCAGGGACGCCCCGCAGCATCGGCAGCCCGGCAGTTGAGGCCCTTGGCCAGAAGGCGGGCCGTGGTGGTCTTACCGGTACCTCTGGTTCCGCAGAACAGGTAGGCATGGCTGACCGTATTGGTGACCAGCTGGTTCTTCAGGATGCGTACGATATGTTCCTGCCCCAGCATCTGGCTGAAGGTCTCCGGACGAAAGCTCCGGTATAAAGCCTGATACATTCCCTGCTCCTTTCCATGTTATGGACTGACGGGCTTTCCCGCTGTCCCGGTTTTGCTTTGAAAAAAAGCCCTCTTCCTGCCCGCTTGGGGGACCAGGCTGCTCTGCGGCACATAAGAATTTCCGCTTATCGCTGCTTCCTTCCGGACCTGACGAGGTTCACAGACTCTTATTGCGCAGGACCCGGTCCCCAAAACAGGCAGGCCTTGAGGGCACATTGCTAATCTATTATACCCAACCGAGCGCCTTCCGTCAAGTGTTGAAACGGTTTGTTTCTTCCCTTCTGCCATCCTCCTTTCCCGGTTTTTGAGACGAAACTGTAAAAATACAGGGGATTGACAACGAAAAATTTTTGTGGTAACACCACAGTTTCGTTGAAATTGCAAGACTTGTAATCATTCTGGTTTTATGGCATTTAGATAAGGGAGGTGATTTTATGAAAGATAACACATTCCAAACCAAACGCGTTTCCTTCTTCGAACGGCATCTGATCACGGCCGCCGCTCTGGGTGCAGAGATGGCCTATGTGGTGGGGCCGGGTGCTCAGGCTTCACCGGAGCTTCTGTCCAAAGATGCGAAAGAAGAGCTTCCCGCAGACTTTCCGCTGCTGACCTTCCGGGATCCGGAGGCATTCTTCGCCGCCCTGACGGCGGAAGCCGGCCGGAAGACGGGCGCAGCGGATCAGAAAGCGCCCGCCCTGATGCCGGCAGAGAATTTGACGGTGCTTCTGCCGGCCCTGGCGTTCCAGCTGCCCAAAGATGAGCTGGAACGCTTCCTCCTCCGCCTTGCCCCTTTCTGCAAGGAGGGCAGCACCCTGCTGATCCACTATCCCGGCGGGCCCACCATCCCCGAAGGCTTTCCCCTTCACTACTCCGATTTTGAGATGGAGGACCTGCTCAGCCGTTGTCATTTCCGCCTGTACGAACATAAAACCGGCGGTAAAGGCAACGCCCCCGCTTTGGGCGGCAAGACCCACGACCTTCCCCACAGTTATTGCCTGGCCGTGCGAAAACCCCGAACCTAAGCAAAAACACCCTGGTACGATACCAGGGTGTTTTTATTTTTTTTTGGACTCGTTCTACTTCTTCAGAGCGTTTTTGATGCAGTCCATGCAGAACATGGCATCCGCATCGATGTAGCAGCCGCAGTTGCCGCAGCGTCTGGAGTGAGTGGAGCAGTAGACGGAATCACCGCTGGTGACCGCCTTCTTGGTGCAGCCGGCCATGGCGCAGGTCTTACCGCTGCTGCCGCCGCCGGAAGAGCTCTTCTGAACCGTTACATGATCCATCAGATCCTCCGCGTATTCGGGGCTGGAAACCACCCAGCCTTCCCGGTTTTTATCCAGCATGAAGGGGTCGTACTTGTCGCGGTTCCCCACCTTCAGTTCGGCTGCTTTCATGTTCTGGGCCAGAGGTGCCAGCACCGCATTGATCTTCTCCTTATCACGGCCAACCTTCTTGGCATGCAGAGCGTTCTTCAGCTTTTCTTCGTAACCGGCAATGTTCTTCTTATTGTCTTCGGTCCGCTGATCGATCTTCTTCTGCAGTTCTTCCAGGTCTTCCGCGTAGTCTGCCACGTCTTCCAGAAGGTCCTTGTACCGCAGCTGCAGCTTCATGTATTCCAGATCGTTTTCATAGGAAGTATCCTTATACTTTGCCTTGATCTTTTCTGCTTCCGCATTATAAATATCGATATCGGCCTTGTTGGTTTCCAGGAACTTTTCGTAGGCCCGCTGCTTTTCCGCATAGCTGATGGCATAGCCCCGGAAGTCCGCTCTGTAATCCTGCATCTCGTTGAAGCTGTAGTTGGAGTAGGTCACTTCCGTTTCGTCGTCCATGGTTTTGACCTTTTCGGTCTGTTCGATCAACAGTCTCTGACGAAGTGCGTAATACCGGGCGCTTTCGTAGTTGGTATACGCACCGGATTTTTTGTTGGCAGCAGCTGCTTCCAAAGCCAGCTGACGCAGATAGTAGTAATCCGTGGTCAGGATGTAAGCGTCACCGTGCTCCTTCTGCAGAGCGGCAATGCGGTCAGCAACACCGGATTCCGCAGCAGCGCCATCGGTCTCGTACTGTTCCATCTTCAGCAGATAGTTCTGCAGGCTCAGCTTTTTGTTCAGAAGATCGGTTTCTTCCTTCCAGTCTTTCATGAAGGCCAGCAGCGCATTGGCAAACTTGGTGTCCTTATCGGCGGAAGTATCCTTTTCATAGGACTCACGGATGGAGAGCCAGCCGGACAGACGATAGATTTCACGTTCGTAGGTGTGGCACTGCTTCACGGTGCTGTTCTTGGCGCAGAGGCGCAGCCAGTCTTCATCGTGGAAGTAGTTTTCCTTCTTCTGGATCTCTGCCATGGCATCCTTGTATTCTGCCAGGTTTTTCTCCGTGTTGGGCTTCTTCAGATAGTTTTCATAGTCCAGCTGCTTCTGGGCGAGATCCCAGCGGAGATCGGTGGCGGTGGTGTCCATATTCACACTGTAGGTGCTCTTCAGTTCGGATTTGGGATCCTGGTTTGCAGCTGCGGTAGCATAGTTGGTGCCACCCTTATAGATGACCAGAGCATTGTTCACCACCTGCTTGCCGCTGCCGCCGAGGGCACTGTCCCCGTCATCGCCGCCCTGATCACTGTCGGATTTTTCGTAGGTATAGATGGATTCAGCCGCAGCCGCATCAATGAGGAAGTAACGCTGGTGGCTGCTGGTGTAAACGAGCACCAGAGCGCCCACCTTGCTGAGGTCCAGGGCTTCCATCTGGCCGGGAAGGCTGCCCAGAGTCGCCTTCAGGGCATCTCCGGTCTGGATCAGCACTTCATCAATATCTTCGTACGACTTGTAAGTATCCTGTTTGGCTGCCAGGATCGCGTAATTTTCGTAAGCATCCATGGATGTTTCATCGATCGCAGAACCGCAAGCGGCCATGCTGAAAAGCATGGCCACTGCAAGTACGATCGCAAGCAATCGTTTTTTCATCAAAAGTTTAAACCTCTTTCAGTTGAGATCTTAGAGACCCAGCAGCTGCTTCTTCTTGGCATCATACTCTTCCTGAGTGATGGCGCCGGTATCCAGCAGTTCCTTGTAGGTCTTCAGTTCTTCCGCAACGCCCAGATCGTTCTTGGGTGCGGCTGCGGGAGCAGCAGCAGGTGCATAGGCTGCGGCGGGAGTTTCGGGAGCTACCAGGCCCTGTTCCACTGCAACGATGTTGTTCAGCTTATCCTGCAGCAGGATGGGGGGAATGATGCCTACGAAGATGGCCAGGATCAGGCACAGGGTTGCCATGTCGGAAGCCAGGCCCTTTTCTCTTGCCAGCTGGTCGGTCAGCTGAGCGGTCTTGTAGGTCCAGAAAATGTAATAGAAAGGCACGAACATGCACAGCAGCAGCTTGGTGGTGGGGTTGCGGTACTGAGCGCCCTTTACTCTGTTCAGATAAGCGGTAACGCGATAGGTCCAGATGAGCTGCCAGATACCGAAGGTGAACAGCAGCAGCAGGATGTGCTTCACAAGACCGCAGTAGATCACGGAGTTGGGGACTGCAGCAGCGGTCTGGCCCACGTTTGCATATTCTGCGGTGTAGTCGCCTGCAGGAGCGGCAGCACCGGCGGGAGCTGCGGCATAAGCAGCAGTGCCGTCAGCGGGAGCAGCGGCAGGAGCAGCACTCTTCAGCATATCAGCAGACAGGTTTGCTTCGGGGGATACGATCCACAGACCCAGCAGTGCAACGCCTGCGCCCAGCAGTACGCCGAATACCAGGTTGAAGAAGGTGAAGCCGAACATCATGAACTTGACCAGGATCAGCTGCCAGAAGAACATCAGAACAGCGGATGCAACCAGCAGTGCGCCGGGAGCGAACCAGAACTTCTTTACGAGGCTCTGATACTTGGCCAGCTGGGGCAGTTCCTGGGTGGCCTGCATGAAGACGATGGCGCACCAGGCGACCAGTTCAAAGAAGCTGAACAGTCTGCCGGAGTAGCGGAGCAGATACAGCAGAGCCATAGCTGCGGGCACAGCCGTTACGATCAGTGCCAGATCCTTTCTCTTCAGAAAAACGATCACCGCAACAGCCGCGGTAGCGATCAGTTCGAATGCGGTAAGGGCATTCATGCTGACGATCAGCAGCATGATCACTCTCAGGACCACGTATGCTGCGATCAGAACGGCAGCGCCGAGGCCCACGTTGATGGATTTCTTTTCGTTCATTTTTCTCCTCATTTCTCCGCGAAGTTTCTTGGAACAGCAGTCTTTCATGCCTTCACGGAAAGTCAAAAGTAAGATGAAAGCGTGGCGAAAACAGGCGAAATTTGCCTATTGTCACAAGTTTAATTATATAGAAGAGTCTATGCAATGTCAAGGCAGAGAAGTCCTAAGCTTCGATCATGGCTTCAAATTCTTCTTCCGTCAGGATGGTGATCCCCAGATCCTGCGCTTTCTTCAGCTTGGAGCCCGCTTCTTTCCCTGCCAGAACGTAACCGGTCTTTTTGCTGACGCTGCCGGCGGTCTTTCCGCCGAAGCTTTCGATGATGGCGCTGGCTTCGTCACGGGTGTATTTTTCCAGAGTGCCGGTCAGAACGAAGGTCTTTCCCGCAAAGGCTTCCTTTGTCTGGGGGCCCTGTTCCTTGCTTTCCATGGAAACACCGGCCTCCTGCAGACGCTGCAGCAGCTGCTGATTTTTTTCGTCGGCAAACCAGGCCAGCAGACTGTCCGCCATCTTGCCGCCCACGTCATTCAAAGCGGTCAGATCCTCTGCAGAGGCGGCCTGCAAGGCTTCCATGGTGCGGAAATGGACCGCCAGTTCCTTGGCCGCCTTCGTGCCGATCAAGGGGATGCCCAGACCGCAGAGCAGCCGGGAAAGGCCGGCCTCTTTGGAGGCTTCGATGGCATTCATCAGGTTTTCCGCAGATTTTTCGCCCAGACCTTCCAGAACCGCCAGTTCCTCCTTGGTCAGAGCATAAATGTCAGCCGCATTGGAGATGAGACCCCAATCGGACAGTTTTTCGATGAGAGTGTCTCCCAGACCTTCGATATCCATGGCCGCACGGGAAACGAAGTGGATGATGCCCCGCACGTTCTGGGCCGGGCAGTCCTTCTTATTGGGACAGCGCAGGGCGGCCTCCCCTTCCAGACGGACCAGAGCCGTGCCGCAGGAAGGACAATGGGTGGGCATGGCGAATTCCCGTTCCTCGCCGGTGCGCTTTTCTTCCAGCACCCGCACCACTTCGGGAATGACCTCACCGGCTTTGTGGATCAGCACATGATCGCCGATGCGCAGGTCTTTTTCTTTGATGAAATCCTCGTTGTGCAGGGTGGCGAAGGTGATGACGGAGCCTGCCACGCGGACGGGCTCAAACATGGCCTTGGGCGTGATGACACCGGTGCGGCCCACCTGTACCAGGATATCCAGCACCTTGGTCTCCTGTTCTTCCGCTTTGAATTTGTAGGCGATGGCCCAGCGGGGGCTCTTGGCTTTTTCGCCCAGCTCCCGGCGCAGGGAAAGACGGTCCACCTTTACCACAAGACCGTCGATATCGTAGTCCAGATAACGGCGCTTTTCGTCCCAGATATCGCACTGCGCCATGATGTCCTCAATGGAGGCGCAGGGGACGTATTCCGCCACGGGGAACCCCTGCTCCGCCATGAAATCCAGGCTTTCCGCATGGGTTTCAAAGCTGCGGCCTTCGATGTACTGCACATTGAAAATGAAAATGGACAGGGGCCGGGTAGCGGTCACCGCAGAGTCCAGCTGGCGCAAAGAACCGGCAGCGGCGTTTCTGGGGTTTGCGAAGATCTGGCCGCCGGCGATCTCCTGTCGGCGATTCAGCTCCAGAAAGGCTTCCTTGGGCATATACACTTCGCCCCGCACATCCAGGTCGCCGGTGTAGGGAATGGTCTTGGGGATGGCAGAAATGGTGCGCAGGTTGGCCGTCACCTCTTCACCGGTGATGCCGTCGCCGCGGGTGGCACCGCGAACCAGCCTGCCGTTCCGGTACTCCAGCACCACGGAAAGACCGTCGATCTTGGGTTCCAGCACATAGGAGACCTGCCCGGGATCCGCCACGCCGCCGATGGTGCGGCGATGGAATTCCAGAAGGTCGTTCCGGTCGTAGGAATTATCCAGACTGATGACGGGCACCCGGTGGGTCACCGGTGCAAACTGCCGAGGTGCGGAGCCGCCCACGTTTTTCGTGGGGGAATCGGGCCGGGCGAAGAGCGGAGCCTCTTCTTCCAGGCGGCGCAGTTCCGCCAGTTTCTGGTCGTATTCATAGTCGGAAATGGAGGGCGCATCCCCCTCGTAGTAGCGGCGGTTGTGCTCCAGAAGCTCCGTCGTCAGGGTATCGATGCGCGCCTGCATGGATAACAGGTCCATAGATTTCTCCTTGTATGGGCGGCCGCTCCGGTTCTGAAAGGCGGCCATCCTGCGGCCGCAGATTCTGCAATTCGCGGCCGCTTCCGTTCTATAACTTCTTTAAAGGGGCGACGCTGAGAGCCAGTTTTTTCACACCGGCGCCGTCGAAAATGACGGTGGCGGCATCGCCGTTTACAGCGGTGATGGTGCCTTCGCCGAACTTGGTGTGGCTGACCCGGTCACCGATGGAAAGATCGGCGGCCTTCACCGTGGGACGGGCTGCCTGCGGCATTCTCTGGCCCATGGGCCGGGGAGTGAAGGCGGCGCCGGAGCTGCCCAAAGAGGCGCCGCCGACAGCGCGCCCGCTTCCGTAATTTCCGGCGGGCGCGTTCACCAGTTTGCCGCCGAAGGCCCTTGCAGAGCCTCCGCTGTAAGGATCATACCGATAGGATTCGGGATCCCCTGTTATCTGGCTGTAGCGGTCGTAACGGCGGCCCCTGTCGATGGCGCTGCCGGTGACCAGGGACTGGTCCAGTTCCCGCAGGAAGCAGGATTCTCTCATGTAGTTGGTTTTGCCGTACAGGGTACGGGTTTCGGCGCTGGTCAGGTACAGCCGTGCCATGGCGCGGGTCATGCCCACGTAGCAGAGGCGGCGTTCTTCTTCCAGACCGTCTTCCCGCTCCGCAGCGCGAAAGCCGGGGAAGACCCCTTCGTCCATACCCACCAGGAAGACCACAGGAAATTCCAGACCTTTGGCGGTGTGCAGGGTCATGAGGCTGACGCTGTTTTCCTCCCCTTCCGGGTTCTCCTCACCGCCGGCATTTTTACCGGGTTCCAGGGATTTCCCTTCCAGGAAACCCGCCAGAGTCGCATCTTCTCCTCTGTTTTTGCAGGTCTTTTCGTATTCCAGAATATCGGAATGGAGTTCGTCCAGGTTTTCAAGACGCTTTTGATTTTCTACGTCATTGGGTTTTTCCTGCAGCACTTTCTGGTAGCCGGTACCTTCCAGCAGCTTCAGGAAGATATCGGAAACCAGCATGTTTTCCTGTTCGTCCCGCAGGGAAACCAGAAGCTTCACCATGGATTCCACGGCAGCGGCCCCCTTGGAGGGCAGCACGGCCAGCACATCGGGATCTTCCAGGGCGGTCAAGAGGCTGCAGCCTCTCGCCTCCGCCAGGGCCACCACTTTTTCCATGGTTTTATCGCCGATGCCCCGCTTGGGCTCATTGATGATGCGGCGCAGGGCTACATCGTCCGCCGGGTTGTTCACCAGGCGCAGATACGCCATCAGGTCGCGGATTTCTTTTCGGTCATAGAACCCCAGGTCGTTGACCAGATGGAAGGGGATGCCCATCTGACGGAACACTTCTTCGAACCGTCTGGACTGGGCGTTGGTGCGGTACAGAACGGCGAAATCCTTGTATTCCAAAGGCTCGTTCCCGGGCATATTGCGCTGGGAAGCCGCAAACACAGCGGGTTTCCCCTGCAGCCAGCCCACTTCCCGGGCCACGAAGCGGGCTTCTTCCCAGTCGTCGTCGGCACGGCAGTAGCGGATCTTTTCTCCGTCCTCCCGCTCCGTCCACAGCTTCTTTTTCTTTCGGCTGCTGTTGTTTTCGATGACGGAATGAGCAGCCTTCAGGATGTTGCCGTAGGAACGGTAATTCTGTTCCAGCTTGATGATCCTGGCCTCGGGAAAATCCTTCTCGAAGTCCAGAATGTTGCGGATATCAGCACCTCGCCACTGGTAGATGCACTGGTCGTCATCGCCCACCACGCACAGATTGTGATGGCCGGCAGCCAGAAGCTTCACCAGGGTGTACTGCATCATATTGGTATCCTGATACTCGTCCACCATGATGTAGCGGAACTTGTTCTGCAGGGTCTGCAGCACCTCCGGATCCTTTTTCAGAAGCTGCACTGCCTTCCAGAGCAGATCGTCAAAGTCCAGCGCATTGTTCTTTTTCAGCACCTTCTGGTATTCCGCATACACCTCTGCCACCAGCCGCTCTCTGGAGTTCTGGCGGTTCAGAGCTTCGTAGCGCTCCGGTTCCATGCCCGTTTCCTTGCAGTGGCTGATGACGCTGAGGAAGTAGCTGGGGGTGTAGTTCTTTTCGTCAATATTCTTTTCTTTCATGATGTTTTTTACCACCACCTTCTGGTCGGTGGTATCGTACACCACGAAGTTTTTATCGTAACCGATGCGGTCGCCGTAGAGGCGCAGGATCCGCAGGCAGGTGGAGTGGAAGGTCTGGATCCACATGCCCTGGGTAACGGGGCCCACAAGGCTTTCCACACGCTCCCGCATTTCGCCGGCAGCCTTATTGGTGAAGGTGACGGCCAGGATCTGAGAAGGCCAGACCCCTTCTTCCTTGATGAGCCATGCGATGCGGCGGGTCATGGTGGCCGTTTTGCCGGAACCGGCTCCTGCCAATATCAAAAGCGGGCCGTCCTTGTGGGTGGCGGCCTCGTACTGCTGCGGATTCAAAGTCTTCAAATACTCCATTTGGTTCTCTCTTTCCGGTCAAGGTTTTTTCAACTGTTATTTTATCACAGACCGTTTCTTTGGGCAAGGCGCAAGGCTCCGAAAAAGCCGGGGGCTCCCCTCTTCCGGAAACCTGCCCACGCCTTGTAAAACCGCCAAAGTTGTGCTATACTGGCACCTGTAACGAAAAAATATTTTTGCCAAACGCAGTACAGATAGCAGGAGACCATCCATGAAACTTTACTTCATCCGCCACGGCCAGACCGACTGGAATCTGGCCCGCAAGATCCAGGGTACCACCGATATCCCCCTCAACGAGAACGGCATCGCTCAGGCCCACAATGTAGGCCGGATGCTGCTGGAGAAAAAAGACCTTTACCCCATCGATCACATTTTCACCAGCAGTCTGAAACGGGCCAGCAAGACCGCCGAGATCATCGCCTCTTATCTGGAACTCCCCTACGCGGAGGCTCCCGGCTTCTATGAGGTCAATCTGGGCAAATTCGAGGGCAAGACCTGGGCGGAAAGCCGCGAAGAATTCCCCGAAGAATTCGAAGCCTGGCACGCCAATCGCCACTATACCCCCGCTCCCGGCGGCGGCGAATCCTACCACGACTCCTATGTGCGCTGTGCGGAAGGGGTCCGTTCTCTCGTCGCCCGGCTTCCCAAGGACACCCGGGGCATCGCCATCGTCAGCCACGGCGGCACCATCTATGCCACCATCGCTGCCATCACCAATACCGATCTGGACCACATGGAGAAATACACCATCGGTAACCTGAGCGTCACCATCTTCGATTACACCCCCGAAACCGACACCTGGGTTTTCGAGTCCATCGACAGCTCCGCCGCCGACACCAACGGCACCCTGCCGAAATAAGACCGGCCCGTTCCGAGGCAGAAGGCCTCCTCATTGCCACAGTGCAAGCCGGCCCTACTGAACATCCGCAAAAAAATCCCCGCAGGCCGCAAGGCATGCGAGGATTTTTTATTTGCATCGATCATCCTGCATCAGTCTACGAAAATGCTGCCGCCGATGAACTCCCGCAGAATGGAGTTGTTCACGATGGCGGAATCGTTCTCCAGCACGGGGAAGTACCGCAGGAACCGCAGCATCCGCTGTGCTTCCGCATATTCCTCACAATTTGCGGGAATATCGGCCAAAAGGGGCTCGGCATACTTCTTCAGCACCGCCAGTTCGTAGATGTGGACGGAGTTGAACAGCACATCGGCTTCGCCGTTGAAGGGGAAGATGTTCTTCTCTTCCCCGGCCCGCACCTTGGGCCACTGGGCGATGGTGCGCCGGGCGGAATAGCCCCGGGTACGGTTGTCCCGGACGATGCGCCGCAGCATACGGGCATCGGTGGTGGGGATCCGGTTATGGTTATCGATGTTCAGCTGGGTCATGGGGCTGATGTAGATCTTGAATTTTTCTTCGGCGGGGATGCCGGCGGTCAACAGCTTGTTCAGACCGTGGATGCCCTCAATGATGATGGGCTGCCCGGCTTTCAGGCGGGTCTTCCGTCTGCCGAAGACCTTGTGCCCGGTGATGAAATCGAAAATCGGAATGTCCACTTCCTCCCCTGCCAGAAGCGCGTTCATCTGACGGGTAAAGAGGTCGATGTCCAGTGCCTCGATGTCTTCGAAATTGGGTTCCCCTTTTTCGTCCAGAGGGGTATCCTCCCGCTCCACGAAGTAATCGTCGGTGCCCAGGTAAATGGGATCCAGTCCGTTCACCTTCAGCTGGATGCTGAGGCGGTGGGCAAAGGTGGTCTTGCCGGAGGAAGAAGGCCCGGCGATGAGGATGATCCGCTTCTTCTTCTCTTTGATCACGTCCGCGATCTGAGCCACCTTCTTCTCATGAAGAGCTTCGGAGATCTGGATGATCTCATGGATGCGGCCGCTTTCCACCGCTTCCCGCAGCTGTGCCACATAGCTGATGCCCATCAGCTGGTGCCAGTTATGCGCTTCCCCAAAGGCCTGGTACAGCAGAGCGTCGTCCCGGTATTCCGGCAGGCGGTCCGGCTGGGCCGGTGCAGGGAAGCGCAGCAGCACGCCGTTGCGGTACTTCCGCAGTTCGAAGTGCTCAATGTATCCGGCAGAAGGAACCATCTGGCCGTAGAAGAAATTGACGAAGCCGTCGCAGTTATAGAGGGGAAGCCGCACCACGGAGTTGGCGTTTTCCAGCATGCGGCGCTTTTCCGCATAGTCGCCGTCGGAGAGCAGCCGCAGGGCTTCTTCCTTGGGCACCATGGACCGGATGAAGGGAATATCCGCCTCCACGATCCGGTGCATACGCTCTTCAATGGCGGCCACCTCTTCTGCGGTGACCGGCGGGCGGCCCTTGATGGAGGTGTAGAGGCCCTTGTTCAGGGAATTTTCAATGACCACCTGGGTAATGCCCAGCACATCGTACACCGCTTTTAAGTAAATGAAAGAGACGCTGCGCTGGTAGATCAGGTTGGCAGCGTTGGTACGCATATCCAGGAAGGTTACCTGGCAGGAATCCTCCAGGGAAGCCGTCAGTTCTTTGATGCGGTTATCCACCTTGGCCGCCAGAATGCGGTAAGGAGCTTCGTTCTGGTATTCCTTTGCCAGAACTTCCAGAGAGGTTCCGGCCTCGATCTGGATCCGCTTTTCTTCGGCATCGGGGTGCAGAAACAGGGAAATGTTGATTTTCATAGTTCTTGCCCTCCTTTTGTTCTTTTCATTATACCATGATATGCCGCCGGGCGAAACTGTTTTCTGATTATTTCACAATATCGTAATATTCGCAGCGTATCCCATGGGAAAGGCCCCGATCCCTCCGGACCGGGGCCTTTTTGTGTACGGTTTCCTGCAGAGACACAGTCCTCTCTTTGCCGACCTCTTTCAGCCCGTCAGCAGGAAGTGCAGGTCGTGCAGGAGCCTGCGCCGCAGTGATTGCCGAAGCCGCCACAGAACAGGACCACCAGAAGCAGGAAGAAGAACAGCAGGCTATCATCGATGCCGCCGCAGCCGTTGTTGCAATTCATAGTGAATACCTCCTTTGGGAATTTTCATAGTACAGAATATGATAACGTTGGAAAGTTGTGCATCTCCCCTGTTTATACACAAGCTGAATGTTTTGTTATTTTTTTATCAAATTTATTGACGCTATATTATCTGCGTGTTATACTATAATAAATAAGTTATCACTCTACTTCTTCACCGGCTCAAGTATCGGTTTCTTCCCCCTCTTCTGTCCCTAAAGGAGCGTGATATCTATGAAACGTTTTTTCTCTATTTCACTCACTCTAATTATCCTTCTCACCTTTTCCTTCTCACCTATTTTTGCAACCGCCTCACTTGTTGAAGCAGAGGATTTCCCCTCTCCCCTTACTTCATCCGAAGGTTTGAACGCCTACAGCGCAGAATACCTCCCACCCGATTTCTTTGAAAATCCAAATACATCTTTGCGCAGTGCAATTACCTTTAATGAAAGTGAGCCGAACAATACCACTTCCACTGCCGATGGCATTTCCATCGATTCAACCGTTTACGGCTATCTTGGTTCTGTTGGTGATATTGATTACTTCGTAGTAACCACCACCTACGATGGTCAAATGAATTTTTGGATTGAATGCCCCGGCAATTCCACCTATAACAGCGATTTTTATTACGCAGTCTATGGTCCCAGTGGTTATTTGTACGGGAGTACTTCCAATACAAATAAACTAGTTTCCACGTATCTGCTCGCAGGAACCTATTACATCAAAGTGTATAATCCCAATACGAGTTACGTAAACATTGAAGAACAATACATGTTTAGGTGTAAGCTTTATCTTGAACTTTTAAATGTTCCCACATATCGTCAAAACCTAACTAATACTTGCAGCAGCGCTTCCGCCCGCATGATACTTGCCCACCATGGCATTTTTGTTTCCGAGGAAGAGATTGTAGCCAAACAGCAATACTATGCCAACTTCAATGGTGGTGCTTTCAATGACACCGGAAATGTCGATGACGCGATCAACTATTTCCTTCACGCGAACGGAAAAACCTTCTCTTATATGTGGCAATATCTTCCTGCCGGCACAGCCCTCTCTACTTTTCAGAATGAAATATCTACGAATTTAAACTATAATTATCCCGTTCAGATTCTATTATACATTACCGACACTAACTATTTCGAATATCAATCTACCGAATATTCACATTATGTAGTCGTTCGAGGTCTTTGTTTAGATGCTGCTACAACACCTTGGTCTTGTTTAAACGATCCACATCATAACGAAAACTATCCTACTCAGCTTAACGTTCCTCTTTCCTCTTTATGGAATTATGGTCTTGCCGCATATCCGTCTGCTGTTCATTTTATCGCCCCGTTATAAAAGGAGGTCTTATCATGAAACAGAAACTTCCTCTCATTTTTTCCCTTCTCATGGTAGTTCTTCTGATTTTTTCTGCTTGTACCCCTACGGAACAATCCGAGGTTCACTCTGAGAAAAACAACCAGCACGATGGACTTGCCGCGAATGTAAAGCAAGATCCTTACATTGGAGTCCCCTCTGGTGGCGGTGATTTTTCATTCACATTTCCCGGCGTACAATCAGCGGCCATTCTTCAGAGTTCCAGACTTTCCAGTGAAAAAACCACTTCCTTCCCAGTGTACAGTTTCATCACATACGACGGTCCCGTAGGCCTCAAGAAGCCTGTTCCGGAAGGCTTTCTGGAATCCCTTGAAGCAAAGCTTCTCGCTTTTCTTTCCAAAGCAAATGTCACAATCCCCGATTCCGCCCGAAAAATCACCTTAGAGACGAATGTCACTTACATCGTTGACAAGAACAACTATGGAGCCGGCCCCAATGGTATTTCTGCTTTGATTGATTTCGGACACACAGATTGGGGTACGGAAGAACAACTGGATTTCCTGAAAACCTCTCCCTTGGCTCAGGTTGCCATACAAGAGCTGAAAATGGAAAATCCGGTGGTTCTTCATGCCTATAGCATTGATTCACTTGGCGATCTTCAGGAAAGCAGTTACAAAATTTTCGACAAAGGCGACACGCTTGCGGAAACCCTTTACAATGAAGCTTTTCGCTATGTAGAAGTGGCAAGGTATTCCTTCAACTCTCCCACTCTTCTGTTCAGCTATGTTCACAGCACCACAGATCTTGTCAAAGAGCAGGCCCCTCTGCTTTCCACCGCCGAAGTTTTGGCAAACTATCAAAGCCGGTACAAATCCTCCATCGACGAAAAAAAACTTTCCGAAGCAGTAATCCTGTATATGAGATTGGAAGACTCTCCTTTCGATACGTTCTACTTTGTTCCGCATTATGTCTTTGAAAAAGACGGCGAAACGCATGCAATTCCTGCGGTCAATTTTAAAATTCCAGGAAATTAAGCTTCCAAATCCACATAAAAAGCCCGCCTCCATTTAAGAGGCGGGCTTTGTCTTTGCTTTGATGCGGCCTCAGGCCGCTTTTTTCTTACCGGGCGCGCAGCGCCCTTACTCACTCTACTGTGACGCTTACTTCAGTAGGCTGATGGCGCTGGAAATGGTCTTTTCCAGGGCTTCTCTGCCGTACTTGTCAACTTCCGCCTTGTTCTTTTCGCCGTGGGCCAGGCAGCCGGCACCGTTGATGCAGCCGCCGGGGCAGGCCATACCTTCGATGAAGTTGAAGTCGCCGATGCCCTTGGAGGCCTTCAGCAGAGCGATCTTGCATTCATCCAGACCGGAGCAGACGATGGGCTTGGCCACGAAGTCGCTTTCCTTTTCCTTGAATGCCTGAGCCACAGCGTCGGACAGACCGCCTACGCGGGCGAAGATTCTGCCGTAGTAGGAAGCGTTATCCAGAATGTCTTCTTCCATGGTGCTGATTTCCAGGTCTTTGCTGTCGAACAGGGCCTGCAGTTCTTCGAAGGTGAGAACAGCATCCACATAGTCCTTGGCGTGATCCTTCTTGGCTTCTGCCTTCTTGGCGGTGCAGGGACCTACGAAGACGATCTTGCAGTTGGGATCGCCCTTCTTGATATACTTGGCCAGAGCCACCATGGGGGAAGGATTGTGGGAAACGTGTTCCTTCATCTGGGGGAAGGACTTTTCGATATAGGATACGAAACCGGGGCAGCAGGAGCTGGTCAGGAAGCCCTTTTCGGCCAGTTCGTCGGATTCGTCCCAGGCAACCATATCGGCACCCAGAGCTGCTTCAACAACAGTGTGGAAGCCCAGGGCCTTGATGCCGCTGATGACCTGGCCCAGCTTTGCATAGGTGAACTGGCTGCTGATGGAAGGTGCCACCAGCGCGTATACGTCGAAATTCTTGCCGTTATCGCTGTCCTTCAGCATCTTGACCACGTCTACGATCTGAGACTTGTCGGTGATGGCGCCGAAGGGGCACTGGTAAACGCAGGCACCGCAGCTGACGCACTTGCTGTCGTCGATCTGGGCTTCGCCGGTGGGAGCCATGCTGATGGCCTTCACCTTGCAGGCGTTTTCGCAGGGTCTCTTGCGGTTGACGATGGCACCGTAAGCGCAAACGTTGGCGCACTTGCCGCAGTTGATGCACTTGGTCTTATCGATCACAGCGTGCTGGTCGTTGCGGAAGGTGATAGCGCCCTTGGGGCAAACGTCTTCGCAGCGGTGAGCCAGGCAGCCGCGGCAAGCGTCGGTGACACTGTAACCGGAGGTGGGGCATTCATCGCAGGCGATGGCGATTACTTCGATGGGATTGGGGTTTTCTTTATTTCCGCCCATGGCCATGTGGATCCGTTCCGTTGCGATGGCGCGTTCCTTATGGATGCAGCAGCGCATGGTGGCGTGGGGGCCGGGGGAGATGATCTTGGGAATGGTGAAAATGGATTCGGACAGGGTGCCCTTCCATTCTGCGCGAGCCACTTCGCGAAGTACTTTATATTTCAGATGCTGTACTTTAGTGTCGAACTTTCTCATGATTTCCTCCTAAAAGTAACTGACACGGATCTTCTTGCCCATTTTCTTCAGCGTTTCGGACAGTTCTCTTACCAGCTGCATTTTGATGCTGAAATTAATGGGAAGGTTTGGGTTCTGATGAGCCGGGTTTACCGCACGGCCCACGAAGAAGTTGATGTCTGTGGCTTCTTCGAAAAGCATACGGGCGATGAGAGAGGCTCCGTCTCTTTTATAGCACCATTGAGAATAGGATTCATTATCTTCCAGATAATTCTTCGCATACTCAAGGACGCGGTTGATGGTAATGATGCCTTCCGTCACCAGGTCCACACCCTCGATGCTTCCCATGGCAGGAATGTCTTCATCTTCGTAGTCGAAGGAGACCTTCAGGGGTTTCCCCAGATATTCGGAGGCGATGCGGGAGGTGGTGCCCCCGCAGACGATATGCTTGCCCTGCTTTCCAAAGAAGAGGGACAGCATCTTTTCGTTGTCTTCCATGTTGGCCGGCGGGCCGATCATCAGGTTGACCTGCTCGCGGGTACGCATATAGACCGTCAGGGCCGTGGTATCGTCGCCGGGCTCACCGCCGTACCGGGAGTAGCATTCATCCAGCAGGATGGTGTTCAGGGTCTTGGCGGTGAAGCCTGCCAGACACAGAGGCTCCATATATTTGACGATTCCTTCCCGGCTCCAGCCCAGGGAATAGCTCATACCGGGGCCGACACCGGAATGCTCGGCACCGTCGCTGATGGCGATGAATACGTCGCCTTTCTGCAGCTGTACTTCCGCCGTTTCGATCACCTTTTCGTCCACCGTCATGGAGACGAAGGGGATGTCCACTTCCTGACCGTTGCGGATCAGGATGGCGCCCGGGTTGTCGTACTGAATGATATAAGCCTTGCCCGCAGGGGTGATGTTGATCACGGTGAAGGTAGAATATGCCAGCTTTCTGACCGAGCACACCGGCAGGGCTTCCGCCAGGGCCTTGACGCAGAATTCGACAGGCAGTTCTTCTGCAATCATACGAGAAATAATCGTGGAAGTCAAGGTGGAAAGTACACAAGCTTTCACACCGCTGCCCAGCCCGTCCGCCAGGACCAGGATCACGGAGCCGTCCGGTTTTTCGATTTTTTCCACGTGGTCACCGCAGACCAGCTGACCGTGTTTGTTCAGGCTCTGAAACCCGATATCGGCATAAAGGTTCTCAATCATCGGAAATGGTCTCCTTCAGATGTTCCAGAGCGATCAGGGTATCGGCAGCGGTTTCGCCCAGAAGGGATGCGATATCCTGTACGATCTTCAGCTGACGGCGGGCCACATCGTTGGCGATGTCAAACGCCTGCATCCGGCTTTCCAGTTTGCGCTCCTGCTGGCTCATTTCGTCGGAAACGTCCTTCATGATGCAGATGAACAGATGGTATTCTTTGTTATACAGGATGGTGCGGTCCACGTAGCAGCCGTATTCGGCCATGTAGGTCCGCTGGTCCACCACCCGCTTTCCGCGGTCCCGTACTTCCCGGAACACATCGGGGTCCATGAGGCGGATCACATCTTCGCCCAGCACGTCCTTTTCGCTGCGCACGTGGAGCAGCTTGCAGGCCACCGGGTTGATGCGCTGCACTTCCAGGTCATCGTTGAGCACCAGGATGGCATTGGGGGAATTGTTGACCACCGCTTCGGAGAAGCCTTCTTCCTTTGCCATCATGTAGGGCAGGCACATGGACTGCTCCGCCTTCCCCTGGATGACGGCAGCCGCCTTTTCGCGGCAGCTGTTGTAGCCGCAGGAGCCGCAGTTCAGCTCGTCCTCGGGACCCTTCTTGCCCATCTTACGCAGCATGGCTTCGATCTCGGCCTGCGAAGGCATGACCGCCTCCTGCGCGATGGGTTCCATGGGCTTGGCAAAGGTTTCCTTGGCAGGCTGTTCCACCTCGAACCGGTCTTCACCGGCATAGCGCAGCACCCGGGCATAGTTCTGTGCGGGCGTGCCGTGATGCTTGCCCAGAACCGGGCCGCCGCTGCAGCTTCCGGGGCAGGAGGACATTTCGATGAAGCACTTGTGCAGGGCACCGGCTTTGATTTCTTCCAGCACTTCCGCGCAGCGTTCCACGCCGTCTACGGAAATATAGGTGTATTCGGGAAGCTTTTCCATGGTGGCCAGTACGCCGCCGGTGGTGGGGAACAGACGGGCCTTGCCCGCTTTCCGCACGTCTTCCTTCCCTTCGATCTGCACGCCGGCTGCCAGCAGCATTTCGTTCAGTTCGTCAAAGGTGAGGACCGCATCCACCAGATCCCGTTCAGAGGCTTCCTGCTTCTTGGCGATGCAGGGCCCGATGAATACGGTTTTGGCACCGGGGTAACGGTTTTTCAGATCCCGGCAGTGGGCCTCCATGGGGCTGAGCACGGGAGCCAGGGCGAACAGCACTTCGGGGTAATGCTTCCGGACCAGCAGATTGACGCTGGTGCAGCAGGAGGAGATCAGCACGTTGGGTGCCTCCTCTTTCAGAATGCGTTCGTACTCCCGCGCCACCATGGTGGCACCGATGGCCGTTTCTTCCACCCCGGCGAAGCCCAGCTTCTTCAGGGCTTCTTCCATGGCTTCGATACCGGCACCGGGGTAGCAGGCGGCGAAGGAAGGGGCCAGGCTCACGTAGACCTGCTCGCTCATGGTCAGCACCTTCACCTTTTCCACGTCGCTCTGCACCTGCTTGGCGTTCTGGGGGCAGGCCGCAAAGCAGCGGCCGCAGAGGATGCATTCGTTTTCCACCACGTTGGCCTGACCGGCGGAAAACCGGATGGATTTTACGGGGCAGTTCCGGATGCATTTATAACAATTTTTACAGTTGGATCGTTTCAGTCTGAGAAATTCCGCCATTGTAAGCCAGTCTCCTTATTTTTCGATGCGGGTCAGAACTTCGTTTTGAAAAAAAGCTTCCGCCGTTTCGGGGGAAACGGAATGTACCGTACCGTCCAGGCTTACGGACACACCGTTCTGACAGTTCCCCATGCAGAAAGAGGCGCAGAACTCCACTTTGTCCGTCAGCCCCTTTTCTTCGATCAGCGTCTGGAAGGTTCTTGCCACCTGCTTCGAGCCCTTTAAATGGCAGGAGCTTCCGATGCATACGGATAGATTCATATCAGTTTTCCTCTCTTTCTTCCCCGTTTCCGGCAGCATCCGCCTCGGTGCGGATGTGCTGCAGGAAGGCCACCACAGATGCGGCGGGGTTTTCGTTCTGGATGAACACCCCTTCGGGTGCCTCCAGATAGACCTGTGCGTAGTTCAAAATGTATTTGATGCCGCCGGAGACCAGCAGATTGCAGACACCCTGGGCATGCTGCTCCGGAACGGCGATGATCCCCACCTGAATGTGAAGACGGCCGCAGAGGTTGGTCAGTTTGCTCATGGGAAAGATCTCCACGCTTTCCAGTTCCTTTCCCACCAGGTCCGGCTGTTCATCGAATGCGGCCACGATGTGCATGCCGAATTTATCCAGCGCCATGCCCGTAACCAGAGAACGGCCCAGAGGCCCTGCTCCCACCAGAACTGCCTCTGTAGTATTGTTATACCCCAGATAGTCCTCGATACGCAGGATCATTTCCTGCACCGGGAAGCCGGTGTTGGGTTTTCCTTTCTCGGTACGGATGGCGGAAAGGTCCTTTCGGACCACAACTTCGTTGAGGCGAAGTTCATCGGCCAGCATCGTGGCCGTGGCCTGTTCGATGCCGACGCGTTTCAGATTTTTTAAATGGCTCAGATAGTACGGCAGGCGGTTCAGCGCCTGGATGGTCATTTTCTGCAAGATGAACTTCTCCTCTCTTGTCAACAGTTCGATATCGAAATATCGATATCATAATATCGAGTTGTATCCCTGCTGTCAAGAGGTTTCCTTCAAGTTTGTCTGTATTTTATCGAAGAAAAATTTGCCATTCGTATCTGCAGGGTGCCGGAGGGTGAAAAAACGGGCGGCCCCGGATTTGCGCTTGGGGCCGCCCGTTTTTTCTACAGTGTTTTGCGGAATTCTTTTACCTTGTTCATGAATGCAGCGACACGGTCGTATTCCACGTTGTTTTCAAATTTACCGTCCTTTTTGAAGGTGGTGCCCACGCAGGCGCCGTCGGAATTGGACAGTTTTTCCACCACGGTCTCCAGATTGCAGCCGGTATTGCAGAACACGGGCACATCCCCCGCAACGGAACGGACTTCCGCCATGATGTCGGTGCTGGTTTCACAGCCGGCAGAAGCGCCGGACACGCAAAGCGCGTCGGGATTGCACAGGAAGCGGATGGAGTGGGTGATGTCCTTCAGATTTCTGGGAGCCAGATAGGCATCTCCTTCCGGGTTCACCTTGTAGAACATCTTCAGATGATCCAGACCCAGAGCCTTTTTGCGGCGGATGGTTTCTGCGATATCGGTATCGATGATGCCGTGTTCCCCCATGTACGCGCCGGTGAAGCTGCTGCGGATGAAGGAGGCACCGGTACCGGCAGCCAGCTCCAGGCTGGCCAGCGGGTTCAGCACCACGTTTACGCCGTAGGGCACTTTGATGTCTTCCTTCAGGCGGCCCACCAGATAGCCCAGGGATGCCAGAGTGACCATATCCGCCTTTTTCTGGTAAGGCAGAGAGAACTCATTGGCGATGAGGATGCCGTCCACGCCGCCTTCCTGCAGGGCGATCAGATCTTCCCTCCCCTGACGGTAAACGGCTTCCAGGTCCCCGCCGTAATAGGGATCTCCGGGCAGCGCCCGCAGATGCAGCAGTGCGATGATGGGCTTCTCCACGCCAAACATTTCTTTGGTCCAAGCCATGTTTCTTTTCCTTTCTCGAATCTGTCGTTTCAAATAACTAGTGCGATAACTTCAGGCCTCGACTTCAATGAACCGCAGGAAAAAGCGGTCAGTTTCCCTCCTCGTCGGGGATATTGCGAAGGGGGTTCCAGGTCCCCCTCACATAACTGATGAGATACAGGGTGAACAGCAGCATATTGTGAGCGATCATGCAGGCCCAGGCAGAGATCAGTCCCATGGACAGCAGCTGGGTGCAGAGGAAGGTCCCCACGATGCGGATGCCCCACATACCGATGATATTATACCAGAACGGGCGATTGGTTTTGCCCACGCCCAGCATCATGCCTTCCACAATGATGGAAAACCCGTAGAAGGGTTCAGAGACCGCCACCATGCGCAGAACCGTGCTTCCCAGTTCAATGACCTCCGGACTCCGGGAAAAGATCTGCATCAGCAGCGGTGCCAGCAGGAAGAGTGCCCCGCCGGAAAGGATCATGAGGCCGATCTCCAGAGGGATAAACAGGACCGTCAGGTCTTTCATGCGCTTTTTATCCCGGGCGCCGTAAGCGTTGCCCGTCAACGTGGCCGCTGCGGTCTGCATCCCGTAGCCGGGAATGTAGAAGGCGGATTCCACCGTGTTGGCGATGGTATGGGCTGCGGTGGCCACTTCGCCCAGCGAATTGATCATGGAGGCAAAGGCCACATAGCCCAGCGAAGTGCCGAAGCGCTGCAGCATATTGGGCAGAGCCACCTTCAGGCAGGGCTTCAAAATCTGAAAATCGGGTTTGAAGCTTTCCCCTTTGGGCGAAATCTGCGGGTGCCGCCACAGAACGACGGTAATGTAAACGCCGCCCAGCACAAAGGCTGCCGCAGAAGCGATCGCAGCGCCCACAACGCCAAGACCGGCACCGGGCATGGTGAAGTGCAGCCCCAGCAGCGAGAAGGGCCGCATGGGATAGATCAGAAGAAAATTCAGTGTCACGTTGACGATGTTCACCGCCACCCCCACTTTCATGGGGGTTTTGGTATCCCCTGCCGCCCGCAGCACCGTACCGAAAATGATGGTGGCTGCCCGGAACAGCATGGGGGTGTACAGGATGAAGAAATAGGTGCCCGCCAGCTCGCGGATGCTTTTATCCACCTGCATCCAGACCGGCACCTGACGGCTCAGGGACAGGGTCAGCGCCGTAAAGAAGGTACCGATCACCAGCACCATGAACACAGCCTGTGCCACCGCTCGTCTGGCAAGAGGACGGTCCCCCGCCCCGCAGGCTTTGGCAATGAACGCCAAAAAGCCCACGCCCAGCGCCGATGTGGTGCTGCCGATGAGCCAGTTTACCGTTGTTGTGGCACCGACGGCGGCAGTGGCTGCAGTTCCCAGACTGCCCACCATGGCGGTGTCGATGTATTGCACAGCAGTCTGCATCAGCTGTTCCAGCATGGTGGGCCAGGCCAGACTGAGGATGACCGCGATCAGTTTCCGATTGTCAGTGGTATTGAGATTGGGTGCCATAATAAAACTACCTCTGTACCCGCATTGTACCACAGAGCATTTTCTTTTTCCAGTAGGAAAGCAGGGCATTCCTCCTATTGCTGCAGAAGTTCGAAGGTACTCCGTTCGCTTTTGAGGACGCCTTCTTTCCGCAGCCGGCTGATCTCTGCGGAGAGTCCGCTTCTGTCCACCTGCAGATAGTCTGCCAGTTCCTGCCGGTCGAAGGGGATGCGGAAGCGGCTGCTTCCCGCCGTTTTCGCCTGGGCCATCAGATAGGCCAGCAGCTTCTCCCGGGTGGTACGCTTTCCGGTGATCTCCATCTTCTGATGAAACTGCAGGTTCTTCATGGCTACCACCCGCATCAGATTGTAGATCATCTGCTGATGGAAGCCGCAGGCGTTTCCGCAGGAATGCATGATCCGCAGGCAGTCCACCAGCAGCACCCTGCTGTCTTCTGCCGCCATCGCCGTCACCGGAAGGGCTTCCACACCGGCGCAGGCAAAGGATTCCCCGAACAGTTCCGAAGGGCCGGCGGTGGTCATGATGCTGCGATTCCCGAAATAATCCACCTGCAGGATCTGCACTTTGCCGGCCAGAACGATGCCCACGTAACGGGCAGGCTCGCCCTCTTCGAAGATCGTCTCCTTTTTGCGGAACGAAAGGGTCCTTGCCCCCAGGCAGGCCATCATGGCAGGCAGATCCGCATCGGCAATTTGATGAAACAGAGCACAGTTTCGCAGGACAGGTAAAAATTCTTTCATAAAAAACTCCATTTTGTTGAAAATTCAACATACAGTATGACCATAGTATAGTAAAGTATCACCATAAAGTCAAGAATTGCGGGGCGGCCAAGTTCCGAATCCGGCCGCCCCTCACCCCCACACTCACCAGGAGGTCTATAAAATGAAACGAACCATCATCAAAATCGATTCCGAAAAATGCAATGGCTGCGGTGCCTGTGCCGCCGCCTGCCACGAAGGCGCCATTGAAATGATCGGCGGCAAAGCCGTCCTTACCCGCGAGGATTACTGCGACGGTCTCGGCGACTGTCTGCCCGCCTGCCCGATGGATGCCATCGCCTTCGAGGAACGGGAAGCCCCCGCCTACAACGAAGCTGCCGTCCTGGCCGCCAAGGCCCTGAAGGCGGCGGGCAGCCGCAGCTGCCCCGGTTCTCTGGCCAGAAGCCTTCGTGAAAAGGAAGCTGCCCCCTCCGAACCCGCCGCAGGACACTCCGTAAAAAGCCAGCTGGCCCAGTGGCCCGTGCAGATCAAGCTGATGCCCCTGCAGGCCCCCTACTACCGGGATGCCAACCTGCTGATCGCCGCCGACTGCAGCGCCTACGCCTACGCTTCCTTCCATCAGGATTTCATCCGCAACCACGTCACCCTGATCGGCTGCCCCAAGCTGGATGCCGTGGACTACACCGAAAAGCTGACGCAGATCATTGCCCTGAACGACATCAAAAGCGTCACCATCGTCCGCATGGAAGTTCCCTGCTGCGGCGGTCTGGAACACGCAGCCAAGGAGGCCCTGAAGGCCAGCGGCAAGTTCATCCCCTGGCGTGTGGTCACCGTCTCCGCCGATGGCCGGATTTTGGATTAAAGGAAAGGAGGCTCCCATGGGACCGAACGTTTCTTCTTTTCCTCCGTCCGCTGCAGACCATCCGCTTCCCGATGGCCCGCAGGCCGCTCTTCTGGGCTGCCTCATCGGTCTTTCCCGGGCCACCGAAGGGAACGAACACAAGGTGACACCGGATATGGACCTTCTGGTTCTGGAAGCCCTGGCCGCCGGCCTTGCGGAAACGGACAGCATCCGTCCGGAAGACCTGATCACCAGGGCCAAAGAAGCCAAGCGGCAGCTGATCCCCCTCTGCTACGACTGCGCTTCCCCCTGCGGCCGCAACAACGACTACGATTTCTCTGGCTTCCCAAACCAGCCGGAGGAAAAACTGCTCCCCAAAGTTCGCCTTCTGCAGGCCCTTCAGGCTTCCGCTTTGCGGACCTGGAGCTCTGTGAAAAATTACGAGAGCACCCCCTCCCCCGCCTATATGGACCTGGTGTATATGATCCTCTACGCCATCGGCAGGGACGACTGGGGCCCCGCAGAGCTGCAGCCCATTCTGGAACGCAGCAACACTCTTTAAGCAATCAAAAACAGGTGCACCCGCCGGGTACACCTGTTTTTTTGATTGCCTGTTTTATTTCTTGTTGGGCTTCTTGATCTTGTTCAGCTTGGCGTTGAGATCCAGCAGCTGTTCCTTGGTCAGCTTCATGCCCATCTGGCCCATCATGCCGGCCAGACGGATCAGGGTGAAGCCGCCCATCATGTCCATCATGGCATCGGTGAGTTCGAAACCGCCCATCACCTTGTCGCCCTTCCTGGGCATCATCTTCATCATCAAGCCGCCCAGCAGCAGTTTGCCCTGCATGGTGCCCATGATTTCGCTCATCTTGCTGTTCAGGGACAGGTGGCCTTCCACTTCGGTGATGTCGAACCAGTTCAGGATGGCGCTCTTTTCCTTCAGACGATAGTCTTCGTTGAAGACTTCCACCTTGCGGATCTTGGATTCGTCCTTCAGGTCGCCGGCAACGGCTACCAGAGTGGTTTCGCCTGCATTGGGAACATCGAACTTGAAGAAGTGGTCTTCAGCGGTCTTCTTGCCCAGGCTGACGCCGTTGGCGAAGAGTTCCACTTCGGGCTGGTTGGAGTAGACGGTGACCTTGGTCACATCTTCCACGCGGTCGATGTAGCGCTTGCTGGTGAGATGTACGAAGGGTTCATCGCTGAGCCATGCCTTGTAAGCGTAGAAGGAGTCCTTCTTGTACTTGCGGTCGATGGTGACCAGGCCCTTGTGGTTCTGGCCGTTTTCGCCGCCTTCGTTTCTGCCGTCGGCAGCGAAGTCGAACATGTTCCATACGTGGGTTGCCCACATGTACTTTCTGGGGAACAGCTGCTTGATCAGTTCTTCGTGGTAGAAGGACTGGTATTCTTCGGTGTAGTCACCCTGGACAGGGTTGGAGGTGTGCCAGTTCAGAGCTTCGCAGCCGTATTCGGAGCAGCCGATGGGAATGCTGGGATTCAGCTTGTGGAACTTGTCGAACCAGGGACCGTTCATGTCGGTGTCGCCGCCGTACCAGCCGAAGTAGTGGTTGTAGGAAACCACATCGGGGATCTGCAGGTAGGGGGAATCCATGGGAGTGGGAGAAACCGCTGCAACGGTGGTCAGACGGGTCTTATCCATTTCGTGGCACAGATCGTTGAGGATGCGGTGGTTTTCCAGCAGGTCGGGATCGGTGTCACCCTTCATGGTGATTTCGTTGGAGAGGCCCCAGACAACGATAGAAGCGTGGTTGTAGTTCTGTGCAACCAGTTCCTTCATCTGGGAGATGGTGTTTTCGCGAGCGGTGGGCATGTGCTGGGAAATGTAAGGAATTTCAGCCCAGACGACCATACCGTATTCGGCGCACAGAGCGTAGAAGTACTGATCGTGCTGATAGTGGGCCAGACGGATGGTGGTGGCACCCACTTCGTTGATCAGTTCCATGTCTTCTTTGTGATGCTCGGGCAGCAGAGCGTTGCCGATGCCCCAGCGGTCCTGGTGGCGGGATACGCCGCGCAGGGGATATTCTTCACCGTTGAGGATGAAGCCTTTTTCGGGATCGATCTGGAAGGTTCTGCAGCCGAAGCGGGCGGAAACTTCGTCCAGAAGGGTTTCGCCTTCTGCCAGTTCCACCTTGGCGGTGTACAGGTAGGGATCCTTGCGGCCGTGCCAGAGATGCACATCGCTGATGCCCAGAGTGACGCAGGGATCTTCGGTTTCAACGGAAGCCACTACCTTGCCCTCTGCATCGCAGATGGTGTAGCGCAGGGTCTGACCGGCCTTCAGGTTGGTGATCCAGGTCTTCACTTCCACCTTGGCATCCTTGCCTTCGATGGCGGGGGTGATCTTCAGACCATTGCTGCCGCAGTAATCCAGATCGAAGTGGGATTCATTGACGCAGATCAGGTTCACATCGCGATAAAGACCGCCGTAGAAGGTGAAGTCTGCCACCTGGGGATAGACCAGTTCGTTGGCAGCGTTGTCCACGGCGATGACCAGCAGGGTTTCCTGGGTCATGGCTTCGGTGATATCCACTCTCCAGGTGGAATAACCGCCGTCGTGGTGAGCCAGCTTCTGACCGTTGACGTAAACATCAGCGGAAGAGTTGGCGCCCTTCAGTTCCAGATAGTAACGGTCTGCAGCAGGCAGATCCAGCTTGTTGATGGTCTTTGCATAGTAAGCGGTGCCTCTCCAGTAGTCACCGCCGCCGTCCTGGCCGTCGATGGCATTCCAGGAATGAGGCAGGTTTACCCAGTTCCAATCCATGGGCAGTTCTGCGGGTACTGCGGAGCACTGCTTGGTGAATGCCCACTTGGCATTCAGATTGACAATGTTTCTCAAGATAGGGCCCTCCTTTGAATCTTGATGCAGCAGGCGCTGCAATTGGCTTTTTATTTTAGAAATGGTGGCAGACGGATCGGTTCCGTCTGCCACCATCATCATACTGCTTTAATATAAACGGAATGTCAACGCACAATTCCTGTTATTTATTTTGCAGCTTCGTGCTTTGCAGCCAGGTCGGCGTTCATCTGAGCCAGGGTCTTCTTATCCAGGTTGTAGATGAACTTGATGGATACGAACTGTACCACTGCACTGAACAGATACAGAGCAGCGACCAGCCAGCACATGTTGGAAGCGGTTTCCAGGCTCTGGCCTTCGGTGCCCAGAGCGGATTCATAACCCAGAGCGCCCATCAGCAGCAGAACGATGGAGGGGCCGATGCCCTGAGCCAGCTTACGGAAGAAGGAATGCAGAGAGTATACGGTACCTTCTTCTCTCTTGCCGGTCTTCCATTCGTTGTAGTCGATGGCGTCAGCCATGAAAGCCCAGGATACGCAGGTGTAAACGCCCATGCCCAGACCGAAGATCATCAGGGAGATCAGGTAAACGATCAGTGCCAGACCCTTGTTGCCGATCATGGGGAATACCAGCATCAGAATGCCGCCCAGTACGGAGAATGCGGAGCCCACAACGGAAGCTTCCTTCTTACCATACTTGGTAACCACCTTCTTGATGAAGGGCATGAAGAAGAACATGGGAACGAAACCGATCATGGAAACGAGGCCGGACAGCCGTGCCTGGCCGAAGTAGGTTGCGAACATGATGGTAACAGCGGTGGAAGCTGCGTTCATGCCCAGGAACATGGCCATGGCTGCCAGGGTTGCACCCACTGCGGGACGGTTCTTCATGAAGTTCTTGAACGCTTCGATTACGTTGAACTTTTCGCCGCCTTCGTTGGTCTTTACGGAGTTTTCATCTACGCGGATGGTGATGTTCTTCAGCATGAACAGGAAGAACAGCAGACCGAAGACACCCATGATCAGGGCTGCGAAGAATACGCGGTCGCCCAGCAGGGTTTCGACCTGTACGCCGGTTTCGGGGTTGATAACGGGGTTGCCGTTTTCGTCAACTTCCTTCTTCCAGATCAGCATGGGCAGGATCATCATGGGCAGCATGTTGCCGATCATGGAACCAACGGATCTCCAGGTGGAGAGAGAGGCTCTTTCACCGGGATCTTCGGTTACCAGGGACAGCATGGAGCCGTAGGGAACGTTAGCGACGGTGTAGCAGGCATCCCAGATCACGTAGCCGACGATGAAGAGCATTGCCTTCACGAAGGTGGAAGCGCCGGGAGCGGGGATGAATACGGCTGCGCCGGCCAGAGTCAGGCCGATGGCACCAACCAGGATGTAGGTCTTGAACTTACCTCTCTTGTACTGTCTTCTGTCAGCGTCGATCATGCTGCCGATGAGGGGATCATTGACAGCGTCCCAGATCTGGACCAGCAGCAGCAGGGCGGACAGCAGACCGGTTTCCATTGCCATGTAGACCAGCCAGAAGGTCTGTACAGTACCCTTCAGGGAGAAGCTCATGTTGCAGCCAAGGTCACCGGCTGCATATGCCAGGCAGTCGCGCATACCGAACTTGCGATAGCCCTTGGCATCCAGTTTGACGTTTTTACCCATTGTTTTCCTCTTTTCTCATAAAAACTATCAGGTCGCATAATGAATGCTACTTATAAATGTTATGATATCAAAACCCCGAGGAACACCGTTAGTGTTTTTTTCTTCTTTTATAGTATGATTTTACGGAAAACGATTGAATTCTACGTAATTCTGTAGGATAATAAGAGAAATATCACGTTTTCGATTTCTTTCGCAATTTCAGAGGTGTTTCCATGTTTTATGATGCAGAACTGCGCTTCCTGCAGAGCGCTCTTGAAAAATACCGGCTGCAGACCCTGCTGCTGGACCCCACCGCCCCGCCGGATCACCGGATGGACCTGGGCCTCCGCAAACAACTCGGTGCCAGCATCGATTACAGTACCACGCTGTACCGCAGTCTGGCCCTTTGCGTGGAAAATACGATCTATAAGCTGACGGACCAGTTCCTCTGCAGCTATCTGTTCCTGCGGCTTCCCGAAACCCAACCCTCTTCCATTTTGCTGATCGGCCCCTACTTCGAAACCGAATGGAGCCGGGAAAGGCTGATGGAGCAGTCGGAAAAGAACGGTATCCAGCCCCAGCAGTTCCATCACATGGAACGCTATTACAGTTCCGTCCCCGCCTTCCCCACGGAAGCCTTCCTGCTCTCCCTGGTACACACCTTTGCCGAGGTGACCTGGGGCAGCAGCGACAATTTCACGCTTCTCAACGTGAACCAGGAACGTCCCGGGATCCTGGCCGCCATCACCCACCCCGTTCCCGGCATTTTCCCCGAGGATACGGAGCACGCCATGCTGGAAATGGAGAAGCGCTACGCTGTGGAAAACGAATTGATGCAGATCGTCTCTCAGGGGCTCAGCCACAAAGCGGAGGTAGCCATGGCCGCCTTCAGCCCGACGGCCTTTGAGCGCCGGGCCGTGGAACCAATTCGCGACCTGAAAAACTACTGCATCATCATGAACACCCTGCTGCGGAAGGCCGCGGAGAACGGCGGTGTCCACCCCATTTATCTGGATAAGGTTTCCTCCTCCTTTGCCCATAAGATCGAGCAGATCTCCTCTACGGAAGGTCTCCATTCTCTCATGGGCGAAATGCTGCGGTCCTACTGCCGCCTGGTGCGAAAGAATTCCACCAGAAGCTATTCCTCCCCGGTGCAGAAAGCCATCGTCCGTATCGAAGCCAATCTGAATATGGAACTGAGCCTGAAGATCCTGGCCGATTCCCAGAACATCAGCGCCAGTTACCTGTCCGGCCTGTTCAAGAAAGAAACGGGGCAGACCATCACCGAATACATCAACGAGAAGCGGATCAAGCTGGCCCAGCACCTGCTGCGTACCTCCCATCTGCAGATCCAG
Organism: Clostridiales bacterium; assembly: GCA_015058215.1. Taxonomy (GTDB): domain Bacteria; phylum Bacillota; class Clostridia; order Peptostreptococcales; family Anaerovoracaceae; genus SIG262. The sequence continues at coordinate 61,635 of SVCU01000005.1, read as the reverse complement.
ACGGTGGCCCAGCACTGCGGCATCCCCGATGTGAACTATTTCTCCAAGGTTTTCAAAAAATACGTCGGAAAAACGCCGAAAGAATATCGAAAAGAAACCGCACTGCAGAAATAATTTTCTTGCCTACATTATTGAAGACGTTTATAATATCCGTGGACGTTATTGATTCTTGTATCAAAACATAAAATAAGGAGTCTTCAAAACAATGGACAAAGAAATCAAGAAAGTCGATATCGACTACACCAACGAAGCGGTGCCCCAGAGTGCACGCAAGGGCTTCCTGCCCATGTTCGCCATCATGCTGGGCTTCACCTTCTTCTCCGCAAGCATGTGGACCGGCGTAGACCTGGCCAACGGTCTGGATCTCAACGGTTTCATTCTGGCCGTTCTCATCGGCGGTGCCATCCTGGCTGCCTACACCGGCGCTCTGGGTTACATCGGCTGTGACACCGGTCTCTCCTTCGACCTGCTGAGCCGCAGAGCCTTCGGCGCCAAGGGTTCTTACCTGCCCTCCGCCATGATCGCCCTCACCCAGATCGGTTGGTTCGGCGTAGGCGCTGCCATGTTCGCCATCCCCGCCGCACAGGTTCTGGCACCGGATTCTGCCGTTCTGCCCTATGTGCTGGTTCTGCTGGTGGGTGTCTGCATGACCGGTTCCGCTTACTTCGGCATCAAGGGTCTGGAAATCGTTTCCTACATCTCCGTTCCCCTCATCGCCATCCTGGGCACCTATGCCATGGTAAAGTCCACCATCGAAGGCGGCGGCCTCCACGCCATTTTCGATAAGTCCACCGGCGGCCTGACCCTGTTCAGCGCCATCGGCCTGGTCATCGGTTCCTTCGTCAGCGGCGGTACCGCAACCCCCAACTTCGTCCGTTTTGCCAAAACTAACAAAACCGCTGTGATCACCACCGTCATCGCCTTCTTCCTGGGCAACACCCTGATGTTCTGCTTCGGCGGTGTTGCAGGTGCTTTCACCGGCAGCAACGATATCTTCTGGGTCATGATCGAACTGGGCATGGGCCTGTGGGCCTTCCTGGTTCTGGGTGCCAACATCTGGACCACCAACGACAACGCTCTGTACACCGGTGCTCTGGGCCTCTCCAACATCACCGGCAAGTCCAAGAAGATGATGGTCATCCTCTCCGGTATCATCGGTACTGTAGCTGCTATCTGGCTCTACAACAACTTCTGCAACTGGCTCACCATCCTGAATGCCACCCTGCCCGCAGTCGGTGTCATCCTGGTCGCAGACTTCTTCCTGGATCGCAAAAAGTATGCTGCTGACGCAGAAGCTCCCCAGGGTGTCAACTGGGCAGCCATCATCGGCGTGGTCGCCGGTGCTGTCATCGGTAACCTGACCGGCGGCAACATCATCCCCGGTTTCACCTTCGGTATCGCAGCCGTAAACAACATGGTTGTTTCCTTCGCCTGCTACTACATCGGTCGTCTGGTCAAGAAGAATAAGTAACCCTATTTTGTACACCCTATGTGCCGGGAGCCTTTTCCCGGCACATTTTTTAGAATCAAGGAGCACCTATGCTGTATCAAAATCTGTATCTGGAAAATGCAAAAGAAACCAGTGATATCCGCGTGGAAAACGGCATCTTCAAGGAGATCGCTTCCCACCTGGAGCCCCTGCCCGGCGAAGACTGCGTGGACATGGGCGGTAAGCTGGCCCTGCCCCCCTTCATCGAATCCCATGTGCACCTGGATGCCTGCCTCACCGCCGGGGACCCCGTCTGGAACATGAGCGGCACCCTGTTCGAAGGCATCGAATGCTGGGCCAAGCGAAAGGACAAGCTGACCAAAGAAGACGTGCGCCAGCGCGTGGAAAAGGTTCTGCGCATGTACGCTGTCAACGGCATCCAGCACATCCGTACCCACGTTGACGTGACCGATCCCAAGCTCACCGCCATGGAAGCCCTGATCGAACTCCGCGAAGAAAAGAAGGACGTGATGGACATCCAGATCGTGGCTTTCCCCCAGGAAGGCATCGAAAGCTACCCCAACGGCCGTCAGCTGATGATCGATGCCGTCAAGATGGGCGCTGACGTTGTGGGTGCCATCCCCCACTTTGAATTCACCCGGGAATACAGCGTATCTTCCCTGAACTTCGCCATGGAACTGGCCGCCAAGTACGACAAGCTGGTGGATGTCCACTGCGACGAAATTGACGACGAAGCCTCCCGCGGTCTGGAAACCCTGGCTGCCCGTGCCTACGAAATGAACATGGGCGAAAAGGTCACCGCCAGCCACACCACCGCCATGCATTCCTACAACAACGCTTACGTGCAGCGCCTGATGCGCCTGCTGGTCATGAGCGGCATCAACTTCGTTTCCAATCCTCTGGTGAACACCCACCTGCAGGGCCGCCTGGACAACTATCCCAAGCGCCGGGGCATCACCCGCGTGAAGGAACTTCTGGCCGCTGGCTGCAACGTTTCCTTCGGCCACGACGACATCTTCGACCCCTGGTACCCCATGGGCAACGGCTCCCTGCGCGATGTAGTCTTCATGGGCCTCCACGTCTGCCAGATGATGGGCTACGAAGAGATCCTGAATTCCTACAAGCTGATCAGCACCAACGCTGCCCGCACCCTGCACCTGGGCGAAGCCTACGGTCTGGCAGAGGGCAAGCCCGCCGATTTCATCGTGCTGGATGCCAAGGATTACTATGAAGCTCTGATCACCGACGCTCCCGTTCTGCTGAACGTGAAGGGCGGCAAGAAGATCGCAGAGAGCGTGCCCGGCACCAAGAAGGCACTGTTCTAGAATTTAAAATACAACAAACAAAAAGGGATACCCTCACAGAGTCGGATTCCGCTTCCTCCATTACACTTGCATGCAGTGGTTGGAAGCTCCATATACTCTGCTTGGGTATCCCTTTTCTTTTTCTAACTTTAATGTTCCAGCGCTTTTACTTTTTGTAGCCGTTTACGGCTCTTTCATAGTCATTGTACCGGCCACATCCGCCTCATTGTAACAGAATGGCCCCCGATAGCCCGGTAATTTTGTTGGTGCATCGGGTGATATTAGAGCCGTAAACAAGAGTGATATCATACCCCACTGTAGATACAGTGCAAATAATTGAAAGTACAAGAGCAAACAGAAGCACAGAAGTTATGGCCTTTTTCCACTTCTTCGATTTCATGCCGTTCCTCCTTCTTGAAATCACTCGTCAGAAAGCAGAATGCACTTTTGAGGAAACGAATCACCCGGGAGTTCGGCAGAGTTCGACTCTGCCAAGCCCCCGGGTGTATTTGTTTTTATCTCAGATAATTATTCGCGATTGCGGGCTTCCTTCAGCACAACGTCGTGGGCGCCGCCTTCCACGATACTGGTGGCGGAGACCAGGGTCAGCTTGGCCTTCTGCTGCAGTTCGGGAATGGTCAGTGCGCCGCAGTTGCACATGGTGGAACGAACCTTGGCCAGGGAGTGGCCCACGTTGTCCTTCAGGGTACCTGCGTAGGGAACGTAGGAGTCTACGCCTTCTTCGAAGGAGAGCTTGCCTGCGCCGCCCATATCGTAGCGCTGCCAGTTACGGGCACGGCTGGAACCTTCACCCCAGTATTCCTTCATGAAGGTACCGTTGATGTTGACCTTTGCGGAGGGGGATTCTTCGAAGCGGGCGAAGTAACGGCCCAGCATCAGGAAGTCTGCGCCCATGGCCAGAGCCAGGGTCATGTGGTAGTCGTATACGATACCGCCGTCGGAGCAGATGGGAATGTAGATGCCGGTTTCCTTGTAGTATTCGTCACGGGCTGCTGCCACGTCGATGACTGCGGAAGCCTGGCCGCGGCCGATGCCCTTCTGTTCTCTGGTGATGCAGATGGAGCCGCCGCCGATACCGATCTTGATGAAGTCTGCGCCGGCTTCTGCCAGGAAGCGGAAGCCTTCTGCGTCAACTACGTTGCCGGCACCGCACTTCACGGTGTCGCCGTATTCGCTGCGGATCCACTTCAGGGTATCTGCCTGCCACTGGGAGAAACCTTCGGAGGAGTCGATGCACAGAACGTCTGCACCGGCTGCCAGCAGAGCGGGTACTCTTTCCTTATAGTCTCTGGTATTGATACCGGCGCCGACGATGTAACGCTTGTGATCGTCCAGCAGTTCCAGCTTATTGGCCTTATGGGTTTCGTAGTCCTTGCGGAAAACGAAGGACTGCAGTCTGCCTTCTGCGTCCAGAATGGGCAGGGAGTTCAGCTTGTGGTCCCACAGGATATCGTTTGCTTCGGAAAGGGTGGTGCCTTCGGGAGCGGTGATCAGCTTGTCCAGAGGGGTCATGAAATCCTTCACGGGAGTGGCGGGATCCATTCTGGAAACTCTGTAGTCTCTGCCGGTAACGATGCCCAGCAGCTTGCCGTTGGTGGTGCCGTCTTCGGTGACTGCGATGGTGGAGTGACCGTTCTTTTCCTTCAGGGCGAGAATATCCTTCAGGGTCTGGGTCGGCATTACGTTGGAAACGCTCTTAACGAAGCCTGCTTTGGTGCTCTTGACGCGGGCTACCATGGCTGCTTCATCTTCGATGGTCTGAGAACCGTAGATGAAGGAAACGCCGCCTTCACGAGCCAAAGCCACTGCCAGTTTTTCACCGGAAACCGCCTGCATGATGGCGGAGACCATGGGGATGTTCATTTTGATCGCGGGTTCTTCACCCTTCTTGAACTTGACCAGGGGAGTGGACAGGTCTACATTTGCAGGAGTGTGTTCTGCAGAGGAATAACCGGGTACCAGCAGGTACTCATTGAAAGTTCGGGAGGGTTCTTTGAAGTAAAATGCCATGGTATTCTTCTTCCTTTCTTTTGCGTTTCTTATTTAGACTGTTAATGATGACGATTGTATATGAACGACCGTTACTGCACGGGCACGCCGCCGTTTTCCCAGTCGTACAGGGCTAAATATTCTTCCAGAACGAGACCTTTTTCGGTGATCTCCTTGGCCACCGGTGCGGTGACGTAACGCACATGCCAGGGCTCGTACATGTAGCCGGTCTTCTCTTCGCCGTCCACGGGATAGCGGAGGATGAAACCGTATTCGGCGCAGTGCTCTGCCAGCCATTTGCCTTCCGGTGTCTCACCGAATGCGTTGCGCAGGTACCAATCCACGGAAGCGGAGGAAACGTCCACCGCCAGGCCGGACTGGTGTTCGCTGGTGCCGGGGCGGGCGCTGTAGCGGGCCGCGGCGGCTTCGCCGTCTTTCTTTACGTAATTATCCCACAGGGTCTTCTGGAACCAGTAGGAGCGATAGGCGGTGGTCATCTTGATGACCTGCCCTTCCGCTCTGCCCGCATCCAGCATTTTCTGGAACTGGACCACCGCTTCCTCGCGCATATAGCGGGTGGAGGCACTTCTGTCCGGGCAGCAGTACTCTTCGGCGATCATGACCATGTCTTCTGCCTTATAGTTTTCATCCACGGAGTGTTCTTTATTCAGCAGCATCAGGAAACCGTTTTCGTAAGCGTACATGCGGTCCTGACGGGACTTTTCTTCCGCCTGGCGCTTTTCTTCTTCCTGGCGCTGCCGCTCTTCTTCCTGACGGCGTTCTTCTTCCAGCCGCTGCTGCTCTGCCAGTTCTTCTTCCGTGGGGCCCTGAGGGCCGCAGCCGTGCAGCAGAACGGTGATGCCTGCCAGCAGGAAGATCAGTGCCAGGAGGGTGACAGTCAGTCTTTTTTTATTGATCTTGACCTTCTTATGATGTCTTGCCTTTCTCATAAAGATATGCCCCCGAGGATAATTTAAATTAGTATATCACAAAGGGTTTTTTTCTTCAACCACCTTAGAACGAAGTTTGTTTCTTTTTCCGTGAGTTTTTGCACGCTTTATCTTCGGTTTATTTTCCTGTGCGTTAATAGAACTATCGAGAGGCGGCGGCCCGTTCGCCGCCCGCACAGATTCCGTCAAAACCATCCAAAGGGAGGATTTTTTAATGTCTAAGATCATCGGTATCGACCTGGGTACCACCAATTCCTGCGTAGCCGTTATGGAGGGCGGCGAATCCGTCGTCATTCCCTCTCCCGAGGGCAGCCGCACCACCCCTTCCGTCGTGGCCTTCACCAAGGACGGCGAGCGTCTTGTGGGATCCGTCGCCAAGCGCCAGAGCGTTACCAACCCGCAGCGCACCATTTCTTCCATCAAGCGGGAAATGGGCAGCGATTACCGGGTCACCATCGACGGCAAGGCTTTCTCCCCCCAGGAGATCTCCGCCATGATCCTGGCCAAACTGAAAAGCGACGCGGAAGCCTATCTGGGTGAAACCGTAACGGAAGCGGTCATCACCGTTCCCGCCTATTTCAGCGACTCCCAGCGCCAGGCCACCAAGGATGCCGGCAAGATCGCCGGTCTGGAAGTGAAGCGCATCATCAACGAACCCACCGCAGCGGCTCTGGCCTACGGTGTCAACAAAGAAGAACCCCAGAAAATCATGGTCTACGACCTGGGCGGCGGCACCTTCGACGTCTCCATTCTGGATATCAACAGCGACGTGATCGAAGTACTGGCCACCGCCGGCAACAATCGCCTGGGCGGCGACGACTTCGACCGCTGCGTCACCGACTATCTGATCGGTGAATTCCGCCGTCAGACCGGCGTGGATCTTTCCAGGGAACCCGTGGCCCTGCAGCGGGTCATCGAAGCCGCAGAAAAGGCCAAGATCGAGCTTTCCTCCACCCTGGCCACCAGTATCAATCTGCCTTTCCTGACCATGAAGAACGGGGAACCCCTCCACATGGATCTGGCCCTTTCCCGGGCGAAGTTCAACGAGCTCACCGCACACCTTGTGGAAGCCACCATGGGCCCTGCCCAGCAGGCCCTTCTGGACTCCGGCCTGCAGGTCCACGAACTGAGCAAGGTGCTTCTGGTAGGCGGTTCCAGCCGCATTCCCGCCGTACAGGAAGCCGTACGACGCCTCACCGGCAAGGAGCCCTTCAAAGGCATCAACCCCGACGAATGCGTCGCTGTCGGCGCGGCACTTCAGGGCGGTGTTCTGGGCGGTGAAGTCCGCAGCCTGCTGCTGCTGGATGTCACCCCCCTCTCTCTGGGCATTGAAACCATGGGGGATGTCTTCGCCCGTATCATCGACCGCAACAGCACCCTACCCATCGAAAAGAGCCAGGTGTTCACCACCGCCGCCAACTTCCAGACCTCTGTAGACGTTCATGTACTGCAGGGAGAACGGGAGCTTGCCTCCGCCAACAAGACCCTGGGCCGCTTCAAGCTGGACGGCATCCGCCGGGCCATGCGGGGCATCCCCAAGATCGAAGTCACCTTCAGCATCGACACCAACGGTATCGTCAGCGTGTCCGCCAAGGATCTGGGCACCGGCAAAGAACAAAGCATTACCATCACCGCCTCCGGCAACCTGAGTCAGGAGGAAATCGACCGCGCCATCCGGGATGCGCAGATCTACGCAGAAGAAGATGCCGCCAAAAAGAGCCTCACCGCTTTGAAGAACGAAGCGGAACAGCTGGTGTACGAAGCCGTTTCCATGGCCCGCAAGATGAAGAAGGAAGACCGGGCCCTTCTGGTGGAACCGGTAAAGCGGGTCAAAAAAGCCCTCCGCCACAAGGATACGAACGAACTGCGGGCCGCTACGGAAGCCCTGCGGGATCTGATGAACAACGTCCGGGGCAGCGTGCCTCAGGACGGCCCCGGCGCGGACGGCTTCGCCGCCGGTTCCGACCCCACTGCCGGCTACGAGAACAGCGCCGAAGGCGATGCCATCGATGCAGAGTTCGAAGTGGTGGACTAAATTTCACACTCAAAAAGGCACACAGCCGTGTGCCTTTTTATTTTGCTCTCTAAAAGTCATATGAATGGGCGAAGGAAAGCCTTTTTGAAAAATGGCTTCCCTTTCCCATGGCTTTTATAAACAAGAAAAAAGGACGCAGGTCGTGCGTCCTTTGGGTTCTGTATGGAGTTATGGCCCTCAGCACCAGCAGAAGGGGAAAAACCGGCACAGGAAATTCATCAGGCAGAGGGTGAAACAAAAACTTCCCAGGCTGGCGGCCGGGCGCTGGTACTGGCTGCCGGCCGCATTGTAAGCGTAGCTTCCGTTCTGCAGGCGGGCATAAAGCATCTGGTATTCGCCGTTTCCGGGTTCCATCTGCACCGCTTTGGCTGCATCCTGACGGGCCTGGATGCGGTTTCCCACACCGTGGTTCGCCAGGGCGCTGTAATAGTACCACTTGGCGTTGCGGTCCTTCAGGAGAACTGCGTTCAGCAGGGTCAGTGCCCCGTCGTAATCACGCGCCTGCACCCGTTCCGCGATGCGCTGCATCTGAGGCGAATTGGCAGAGGTACTGTAGCTCTGGCGGTAGGTGCCGCCCTGTGCGCTGCCGTACCCGCCGGTGCCGTAGGGGTCGTAGCCGCTCTGCGAAGAACCGTTCTGACCATAATGATCTTGGTCGTCAGCACCGTAGAAGAAGGTACCGAAAGGGCCAAAACCGAAGCCGAAGAAGGGATCTTCTTCCCCGTAGCCCTGGCCATAGCCACCCTGGGACCCGCCGCCGGTTTCGCTGCGGCCGTAGTAGGACTGGTTTGCCCCGCCGTAGCCGCCCTGGGGACCCACCTTTTTGTTGATGATCATATCGTAGGCCGCGTTGACCTCTTTCATCTTCTGTTCCGCGGTTTTGTCGCCGGGGTTGGCATCGGGGTGGTATTTACGAGCCAGCTGTCTGTATGCTTTTTTCACTTCATCGTCCGAAGCGCCGGGTGCGACGCCCAGGATCTGATAGGGATCCATCATTGCAGCTTAGTTCCTTTCTTAGGTGCGGGCTTTGGCCGCCTTTTTCGCAGCGGTTTCACGGCGCAGTTTCGCCCCGTTGATCCGGGCCCAGACACCGGAGTAGAGAATGTTGCGAAGCAGGTCCAGATCCTGCTCCAGGGGGAGTTTTTCCAGTTCGGCAGCCGCTTCCGCCAGGAACAGGGTCAGAAGTTCTTCCCCCTGCCGGAAACAGTCCTCGCCGTCGCCGTATAAGGCAAGAAGCGGATTGTATGCGCCCTTCTTACGATCTTTTTCCAGATCTTCGTAGGCATCCGCCAGATAAATGAAGCGGCCAAGGCCTTCGCCCAGACGGCGCAGGCCGGGAGCCCAGCGATCTTCCTTCCAGAGGAAAAGTTCCCCCATGAGAGCACCGAACCGGTTGGCCATGGCATCGGCCAGTTGGGCAGGGGAAGCGGCGCCGTTGGGATTTGACGCGCCGCTTGTCCGGGCGGCGCCTTCGGGATTTGTCGCGCCGCCTTCTGGGCGGCCGCAGGCCGCCCCGTTCCCCGCGCCCTGTTCCAGGGCGCTCATGGCCGCCAAATGCTGCCGCACAGCAGCGCACTGGCGGGGCCAGCGGGCTTCGATCTCCGGAATGGGCCCCTTGAACAGGGCTGCCCCCAGGCGGCCCTTCAGGCTGCCGTCATCCTGCAGATCGTCCAGACAGTTATAATAGGCCAGGTACAGATTCAGATCCGCACCGTACTCCGTGATCTCGTTTCGCCGCACCGTATGCGCCTTCAGCGGATGAACACCGCAGCGCAGCTCTTCCGTAGCGGTTTCCGGCTCGTAAAGGGAAGAGAGCAGCAGGATCAGGAAGGTCAGGTCGTAGGTCAAAGACAGGCGTTTCATGCTGCCGAAGCGATCCTTCAGGGCATGGCAAAGGCCGCAGTAGTAAGAACGGTACCGTTCCTGCTGCTCCGGCGTCAGCTGGTCCTTGTTTGCGATCACGTATCCGAACATGGTCTTCCTCTTCTTTGCCGCCGTCCGAGGCCTTTTGCACAGCCTCAGCTCTTACGGGTATAGACTTCCCTGCACTTGGGGCAGGTGATGCGAATGGTGCCCTTCCCTTTGGGGACGCGGGCCACAGTCTTGCACTTGGGGCAGGCAAAGAATGCGTAATCCTTGCGCTGCTGCGCGCGGATCTTCTTCTGGCGGAACCAGCCGGAGATCTTGTTTCTCTGGGCCAGATACCACTGGTTTTCCCGCTGCCGCGCCGAAATGTTTCGGCTCATGGTGCGGTACAGGTTGAAGAAGATCATGAACACGCCAATATAGTAGATCAAACTGCCGACCGTGCCGCCCAGCAGCAGACCGACCAGCCACAATACCAGCCCGGCGATGTTCAAAAACTGCGAAAAATAGTCAGCTCCATAGCGTCCTGCCATGAAGCGGATCAGCCATTGTTTCATCGGGTGAACCCCCCTTTCACATCACCATAATAGCGTCCCAACAAAAACGCAAGATAAACGAAAGTAAAAACCTGTCTTTATCTTCACTTTACAAAGGTCTGCTATTCTATTTATAATGAAATTACAGACCACCCGAAACAGGAGGAACGAATATGTTTCACATTCTGGTCGCGGAAGACGATCCTTCCGCCCGCAAACTGATGGAAGTGGTCCTTCGTCAGGAAGGCTACACCGTACACACCGCAAAAGACGGCCAGGAGGCCATGGACCTTCTGGATGAACAGCACGTGGATCTGATCGTGCTGGATATTATGATGCCCAGAATGGATGGGCTCACCTTCACCAAGGAACTCCGGGATGCCGGCATCAACACCCCCATCCTCATGGTCACCGCCCGCGACCTTCCCGCCGATAAGCGTCAGGGGTTCCTGGCCGGTACCGACGACTACATGACCAAACCCGTGGACGAAGAGGAAATGCTGCTGCGGATCCAGGCCCTTCTGCGCCGGTCCCGCTCCGCCAGTTCCAAGGAAATGCACATCGGCAGCGTGGTACTGGATTACGATGCGCTCACCGTGACCCGCGACGGTGACAGCCAGACCCTTCCTCCCAAGGAATTCTATCTGCTCTACAAGCTGCTTTCCTCCCCCGGAAAGATCTTCACCCGCATCCAGCTGATGGACGAGATCTGGGGCATGGAATCCGACACCACCGATTACACCATCAACGTACACATCAACCGCCTTCGCAAGCGGTTCGAAGGCTGGCCCGAATTCGAGATCCAGACCGTCCGCGGCCTGGGCTATAAGGCGGTGAAGAAGGTTTGAAAAAGCGCAGAAAACAGCTGCGGATCCGCGACAAAGAGAGCTTCCCTCAGCAGAACAGTACCTGGGATCTCACCTTCGCCTTTTCGGCGCTGGTGCTCCTGATCCTGTCCGGTGCCCTCCTGTTGGCCGGTGCCATCACTTTGATCCTGTACAATTCCGGAAAACTCACGCTGGACGGCTCCCACATGAACATTTTCAAGCTGGTGCTTTTCCTTGCGGTGGTCAGCCTGGTGCTGGGTGCCATCTTTGCCCAGCTTTTCAGCAAGCTGCCTCTGCGGCCCTTCCGCATCCTGATCTCCGCCACCAAGCGTATGTCCAAAGGAGATTTTTCCGCCCGCATCCATCTGTCCTCCCCCATTCTTCCCTACGAGTTCACCCAGCTGACGGAAAGCTTCAATGCCATGGCGGAGGAACTGGGCAATACAGAACTTCTGCGGTCCGACTTCATCCACAACTTTTCCCACGAATTCAAGACTCCCATCAATTCCCTCCGGGGCTTTGCCAAACTGCTGAAAAACCCCAATTTGACAGAGGAAGAGCGGCAGGAATACCTGGATATCATCATCAGCGAGTCCGAGCGGCTCTCCATGCTGTCCACCAACGTTCTGAACCTGTGCAAGATCGAAAACCAGACCATCGCCGCAGACCGGCAGCCCTATGATGCCGCCGAGCAGCTGCGCCGCACCCTGCTCCTTCTGGAGCCCAAATGGAGCAAAAAGGAACTGGACCTGGATCCCGACCTTCCCGACTCTCTGCTTTTTAACGGCAATCAGGATCTTCTGAATCACCTGTGGGTGAACCTGCTGGATAACGCCATCAAGTTCTCTCCCCAGGGCGGCAAGTTGGAGATCCGGCTGTGGCAGGACGGCGGCCTCTGGTTCTCCGTCCGCGACTACGGCCCCGGCATGACGGACGAAGTCCGTGCCCATATGTTCGATAAATTCTACCAGGGCGATACCTCCCATGCCACCGAAGGGAACGGCATCGGTCTCACCATCGTGCAGAAGATTGTTTCCCTCTATGAGGGCAGCCTGCAGGTGGATTCCACCCTCGGTCAGGGCAGTACCTTTACCGTCTTCCTGCCGGATGCAAAATAACCGCATACGAAAAAAGCCCCTGCGCAGGCAGGGGCTTTTCTTTTTGATCGCGTTTTTCAAACGCATCGGCAAACTGCAGAACAGTCTTTAGCCGAAAAGCTTTGCAGCCTTTTCCATCCGTTCCGCAATGGGTACGCTGAAGGGGCATCTGCTTTCGCAGTCCCGGCAGCCGATGCAGCTGGAAGCGTTCACGGGCAGAGCCTTGTAGTGCTCCCGCACAGAAGCCGGTACTTCCGGCTGCATGGTAGCAAGATCGTAGAACTTGTTCACCATGGCGATATCGATGTCGGAGGGGCAGGGTTTGCAGTGGTTGCAGTAGGTGCACTGCCCCGTGAAGGCATGGCGGGGAGCCCTTGCCAGCAGGGTGGCATAGTCCTTTTCTGCCTCGGATGCGGTCTCATAGCGGCAGCAGTCATCCACCTGGTCCGGTGTGTCGTACCCCACCATCACCGCAGCCACGGCGGGACGGGTCAGGCAGTAATGGAGACACTGCACGGGAGTCATGGCCACGCCGAAGGGCGACCGCTTGGCATCGAAAAGTCTGCCGCCGGCGAACCCCTTCATCACCGTCAGGGCAACGCCCTTCTGTTCGCAGAGCTTGTAGAATTCCGCACGGACGGGGTCGATGCCGCCCAGTTCCGCGTCGTATTCGTCCACGAAGTAATTGTTGATGTCTTCGCTGGCAGGAAGCAGGTCAAAGGCAGGATTGCTGCTGAACAGGATCACTTCCACATAGCCGCACTCCGCGGCCAGCTTGCCGATCACCGGGTTATGGGTGCTGAGACCGATGTGCCCGATGGTACCGGCTGCCTTCAATTCTTTCACGTAATCTACAAACCCGTTGGTCTGGATGGCTTCCCAGTCGGAGAGCTGGTCCACATAGTGGATCATGCCCAGGTCGATGTATTCCGTTCCCAGGCGGGTCTGCAGATCCTTGAAGGCCTCCTTCACTTCCGGCAGGCTGCGGGTCCGCACATACTGACCGCCCTGCCAGGTGGAACCGATGTGCCCCTGGATGATCCAGTCTTCTCTATGGCCTTTCAGGGCTTCTCCCAGTTTGGTCCGCACCTCCGGATCGGACATCCAGCAGTCTACAATGTTGATGCCCAGTTCGCGGCAGCGCTTTCCCAAGGCCACACATTCTTCCAGGCTGTGGCGTTCCAGCCATTCGCCGCCGAAGCCGATTTCACTGACCGTAAGGCCGGTCTTACCCAATGCTCTGTATTTCATGGAAAACCTCCTGTGATATGCTTTCTGTTACAATCCAATTATAACACATTTGCTTCTTTTTGCAGCCGCTTCTTTACCAGTAGCGATACCGTTTGCGGAACAGTACCAGGCAGATCACCACCATGACCACGGTCATAGCCTCCGCAAAGACTTCGGAGATCCAGATGCCATCCGTCCCCCAGAAGACCGGGAACAGCAGAATGGCCAGCACCTGGAAGCCCAGGGTCCGCAGAGCGGAGATCACCGCCGATACGATGCCGTTGTTCAGCGCGGTAAAGAAGGAAGATCCGTAGATGCCCATGCCGGCGAACAGGAACATGAAGGAATAGACACGGAAGCCCCGTACCGTCAGTTCCAAAAGATCGGTATCGTAGCCCACGAAGAAAGTAGCCATGGGTCTCGCGATCAGTTCCGAGGTAAAAAACATGCAGACCGACAGCGTCCCGATGATGATCACGCTTCGTTTCAGCAGATTCTTCAGTTCGTCGTGGTTCCCGGCGCCGAAATGGAAGCCGATCACCGGAGCCGTGCCCACGGAATACCCCATGAAGGCGGAGAAGAAGATCATGCTCACATACATGAGCACGCCGTAGGCCGCCAGGCCGTCTTCCCCGGCGAATTTCATCAGCTGTACGTTGTAAAGCACTGCCACCAGCGACATGGAGATATTGCCCAGAAGCTCAGAAAAGCCGTTGGTACAGGTCAGAAGCAGGGCCCGGCCGTCGAAAACGGTCTTCCCCAGCCGCAGCAGACTGGTGTTGGGCCGGAAGAAATAAACCAGCGGCAGAAACCCGCCCACCATCTGGCTGATGGCCGTGGCCCAGGCCGCGCCGACAAGTCCCCATTGGAAGACCGCCACGAAGAGACCGTCCAGCACCATGTTGGTGACGCCGGCACCCACGGTGACCCAGAAGCCCAGCTGCGGTTTTTCCGATGTGACGAAAAAGCTCTGGAATTCCATCTGCAGCATGTAGGCAGGCAGTGCCAGCAGGATGATGCGTCCGTAGACGATGCTGTTTTCCAGAAGCTCCCCTTCCGCCCCCAAAAGCCCGGCCAGGGGCCGCAGGAACAGGCATCCCAGAAGCCCCAGCACGATGCCGGTGCCCAGGGAAATATAGGTGAGCATGGAAAAAATGCGGTTCGCCTTTGGCTTGTCCCCTTCTCCCATGGTTTTGGAGATCAGGGCGCTGCCGCCGGTGCCGAACATGAAGCCGAAGGTGCCCATGATCATCAGTACCGGCATGATGAAATTCACCGCCGCAAAGGCGGTCTTTCCTGCAAAATTGGATACGAAAAAGCCATCCACCACACCATAGACGGACGAAAAGATCATCATGGCAATGGATGGGATGGTGAAGCGGATCAGTTTGCCGTAGGTGAAATGATCCGAAAGCTGAATGGGATTCTCTTTTGCCATTTCCGCTGCTCCTCCTGTTAGCTTCTGCCTTCCTCCGCGGACTGTTTTTCGAATTCTTCCTGCAGAGACCGGCCGAAATACTCAATGGCTTCAATAAAGGATTCACTGTATTTTTCAACGGTGCGGGCCACCGCTGCCGTTTCCACTTTGTAGACGGGTTCGTTGTAGAGATCCGCCACGCGTCGGCCTTCCTCCGTCAGAGTCAGGGCCATTTCGCGGCGGGTCCCGGGGATCTTGGTCTGCACCAGCAGCCCCTGCCGCTCCCACTTCTTCACGATGGTGTTGAGGGTGGTCTTGGAGATCATCCATTCCTCGGAGATCTGCCGCTGGGATCTGGGTTCCCCGTCATCCAAAGCATACAACAGGCAGAGCTCTGAACCGGTCAGGTTCAGGTTCTGTTCGTTCTTAAAATACACTTCGTCGATCTTAAACAAGGCTTTGATGAGCCTGCGGGCCCGCAGCCGTTCGCTTTCCATGGGCTTTCCCCTTTCCGCGCTTCCGCACAACAAAAATACGAGTTCGTACTATACTGTCTCCAGTATAATCCGAACTCGTACTTCTGTCAATTCAGTTCTTTTACTGCCTCTTGTTTCTTCTGGATAAAGTTTTGCGAAGATATCACGGAAGCTCCAATTTCTTCTTCTAACGATGCTCGAGCAACTCCCGCCACTTCACCGCCTCGTTTGGCGACCTTTTTATTCTCCTCAAATGAGTTCGGTTCAACAACCCGCGAAATATCTTTTGTCGATGTCTCCGCAAGCATATTTAAAACAAGTTCCGTTGTGGTCATGTTATCTCTGAGGTTTTCTTTTTGAAGTCCTTTCAGCGATTTATATTGCCGCGTGGTCATACCGGACCAAGCTTTTGAAATCTCATCTGTGAGAAGTGCGAATTCCGTCCTCTTTTCTATGCCTCTGGTTTTCCACTCATCCGTCAATTCATGTCGAACTCGAATAGAAAGCATCCTTTGTTGGATCCATTCGTCCGAGTATCCTTTTTTACTATAAATTTCCAATGCACGTTCAATTGATTTCTCAGGATCGATCGTCTCTTCGATTCGCTCTTCACCCACTTTGGCAAGCCAGATCTTAAACGGCTCTGCCTTTGGAGAAGGAATAGACTGCACAATCCGCAACACCTGCTTTACAGAGGCTGCCAACGTTTTACGCAGCTTCCCTGTCTTTGTCATCATCTCTACCTGGGGACAATTTGTCCCTAGGTAGAGATGCAGCTGCTCATCTCGTTTTCGCAGTTTTTTCAAATAGTCCGTAGGGTTTTTACTTCCCGTTAAAGCCGAAATTACATCAACTACACAAAAATACCATTCCTCTGTTTCTTCATCCCACGCAGTACGAATTGTCTGTTCCTCGAAAGACTGGATCTCTTTTTTCACATCATTTCCTCCTTCTCACTTGCCTTTCTCGAGTTTACCATTTTCTTCCAGTTTTCGAAATCATTTTCGTTCGACAAATTTCGACACGTCGAGTTTCAGATATTAAAAAAGAGGCATCCGGCGGATGCCTCTGAATTCAGCGTTTTACAAAGTTTAATGTGAAATTTGTTCGCCCGCAAAGTTTTATTCAGGAATTACAGGTTCTACAGCGACCAGGGCAGGAAGGCGGCAGCCACCGCCAGAATGATGGCGGGAAGCAGGTTCGCCACACGCACCTTGGGCCCGAATACCAGATTCACGCCCACGCAGAAGATCAGCACATTCCCCACCAGGGACAGGTTGCTGAGAGCCGCATCGGTCATGATGGGAGCCACCACCTTGGCCAGGAGCGTTACCGCTCCCTGCAGCACCACCACGGGAATGGCGGAGAAAATGCAGCCCTTTCCCAAAGAACCGGCCATCACCAGAATGATGATGAAATCCAGAATGGCTTTGGTGGTCAGGATGGAGATATCGCCGGAAAGGCCATCCTCCAGCGCGCCGACGATGGCCATGGCACCGATGCAGACCGTGAAGGAAGCGGTCAGGAAGCCCTCCACGAACTTCGTATCTTTGGCGCTGCCGCTCTTGATCTTCAGCCAGCCGCCGAACCGTTCGAAGGCCCCTTCGATGTTGATGCCTTCACCGATCAGAGCGCCCAGAGCCAGGCAGAGGATGACCAGCAGAGAGCCGCCGGCGGTGATGCCGGTTCCTTCCACGGTGATCATCTGTTCCAGGGCACCGGAAATGCCGATAAAAATGGTGCTGATGCCGCAGACCTTCCCCAGGCCGTCCTGGGTGCGATCCGGCAGCAGCTTGCCGAAAAAGAGTCCCAAAAGGCCGCCTAGCACGATGGCGGCACCGTTGATGAGAGTTCCGAGTCCAAACATAACGTTTCACAGTCTCCATTCATTTGAATGGTATCGTTTTACACCTTTTCACAGCCGGTGTCAATCCTTTTTTCTTCCGGTAAAAGCAGGGCCGCCGCCGGTCACTCTCCCCGGCGAAGCTTCCGGTAGCAGCGGTAGAACCGGACGAAAATCACCAGATAGACCAGGGTCATAAAGCCGAAGAAGCTAACGAAAAACACATCCCAGGGATCCGGGGTCAGCCGGTCGATCACCCGGAACAGATTGGGGATCAGGATGCAGAGAAAGATGGTGATCAGGGGCACCATGCGGGTTTTGAAGACCCGGCCGATCATATCCAGACGGGATTCCTCGTCACAGAAAATCTCTTCGTTTTCCTGTGCTTCGGCGGCAGGCTTGCAGAAATAGGAATATCCCATGAAATTCAGCATATGCTGCCAGCCGCAGTCCGCAAACATCTGCAGGTATTCCCCTTCGTTTGCGATGCCTTCGGGGTTGTAATCCAACCGGTAGATGATGTCTTCCGGTTCGCAGCGTTCAAAGGTATAAATACCGGGAAGCGTTACGCTTACCAGGTTCCAGCCCTCCTTGCGCCGCTGGCGCAGATAGACTTCTTCCTCTCTCCACTGGGTGATATCGAAAAAACGAAGTTCCCTTTTTCTATCCATTCTTCAGTGCCTCCTTCAGGTCGCGGTACAGCCGTTCGATGCGGCGGATCTCCAGATCCAGCACTTCCCGGCCCAGACTTGTGATGCGGTAGATCTTCCGTTTTTCTTCTTCGCGGACGAAGGTGATCAGGCCATCCTTTTCCATTTTGGAAAGGCTGCCGTACATGGTGCCGGGGCTCAGCTTCACCCGGCCTTCCGTCAGGGCCTCCACCTGCTGCACGATGCCGTAGCCGTGCTGCTCTTTCCGCAGGGAAAGCAGTATGTAAAATCCGGTTTCCGTCATGGGGACATAAACTTTTTGAATGTGAGCATCCATGGCAAAGCCTCCTTGGGGTGGGTGAAGGGCGCCGCCGAGCACAAATTTGGCGGCGCCCGTCCTCGCACTTCGATATATCGCACTGCGATCTAATTACTATATAGCACTGCGATCTATGTTTGTCAAGGGTGTTACGCTAAAAATTTGCGTTCTTTCCCCTCCGGAAACCCATCCCACCATTGCGCTGCCCTCCTCTTACCAGTATAATAAAACCAACCATACCATGCCGCCGGCACGGCCGGCTGTGCAAATCCGCAAGAAAGGAGGACCTTCTGTGAAAGGCGATCTGACCAAAGGCCCCGTCATGGGTTCCATGCTGCTTTTCGCAGTCCCCATGATCCTGGGCAATCTGCTGCAGCAATGCTATAACATCGTGGATACGCTGATCGTAGGCCGGTATCTGGGCTCCGAAGCCCTGGCCGCCGTGGGCTCCTCCTACACCCTAATGGTCTTTCTCACCTCCATCCTGCTGGGGCTCTGTATGGGCAGCGGCGCGCTCTTCTCCATCCGCTTCGGGCAGAAAGACGAGGACGGTCTGAAGGAAAGCATTTTTGCCTCCTTTCTGTTCATCGGCACCCTTTCCCTGCTGCTCACCGCCGTTGTTTTCCTGCTGACGGACCGGCTTTCCGGCCTTCTGAACATTCCTCCGGAAGTCTGGCCGCAGATGCGTACCTATCTGCTGATCATTTTCGCCGGTATCCCCGCCACTTTTTTCTATAACTACTTCGCATCCCTGCTGCGGGCCGTAGGCCGCTCCGGAGCACCTCTTCTGTTCCTGGCTCTGTCCGCCCTGGTCAACATCGCGCTGGATCTCTACTTCATCATCGGCCTTTCCTGGGGCGTTTCCGGTGCTGCGCTGGCCACCATCATCGCCCAGTATCTTTCCGGCCTAGGCCTGGCGCTTTATACCCTGCTGGCCTTCCCCTCCCTGCGCATCGCAAAGCGCCATCTGTGCCTCCGGGCCTCCACGCTGAAAACCATCGGCAGCTTCTCTCTGCTGACCTGTCTGCAGCAATCCGTCATGAACCTGGGCATCCTCATGGTACAGGGGCTGGTGAACAGCTTCGGTACCGCCGTTATGGCCGCCTTTGCCGCCGCCTGCAAAGTGGATTCCTTCGCCTATATGCCCGTCCAGGATTTCGGCAATGCCTTCAGTACCTTTGTGGCTCAGAATTACGGCGCCGGCCTGCGTGACCGGATCCGCACGGGCATCCGGGGTGCCGTTCTCACCGCCGGTCTGTTCTGCACGGCAGTTTCCGCAGCCGTCTGGCTCTTTGCGGAACCGCTGCTGCTTCTCTTCACCGACCCTGCCGATCCCTCTGCTGCCGCCATCGTTTCCGTCGGCGTACAGTACCTGCACATCGAAGGTGCCTTCTACATCGGCATCGGCTTCCTGTTCCTGCTCTACGGGCTTTACCGGGCACTGGCCCGCCCCGGCATGTCCCTGGTGCTGACGGTGATTTCTCTGGGAAGCCGCGTGGTCCTGGCCCATCTCCTCTCTGCCATCCCCGCCATCGGTGTCACCGGTATCTGGTGGTCCGTTCCCATCGGCTGGGCCCTGGCGGACCTGTTCGGCTTCCTGTATTACAGACACCATCGTCGGGCGCTTCTGCCTTGAAAAAAATACCATTTCATGCTATACTTTAGATAATCAAGATTCCGGAGGTTTCCCCATGAAACAGCAGCAATTCAACGCTCTCATCGAATCCATCAAAGATACCACCGCCTACATTTCCGACATGGCCACCCATGAGATCCTCTACATGACGGAAAGCGCCGCACATCTTTTTAATCTGCAATCCCCAGAGGATTACCACGGCAAGAAATGCTACCAGCTGCTCCACGAAGTGGATCGTCCCTGCACCTTCTGCGCCAACGGTCGTCTGATGACGGAGGAAACCTACAGCTGGACCCAGTACAACCATAAATTAAAGCAGTGGATCCTGGTAGACGATGAAAAGATCAGCGTGGACGGCCGCCCCTGCCGGCTGGAGACCATGACTCCCATTTCTCCCAGCCGCACCTGGACGAAGAAGATGCAGAAGCAACTGAAATCCGAAACCGTTCTGCTGCAGTGTCTGCAGACCCTTTCCACCTCCCGCAATCTCCATTCTGCCATCGATTCCTTCTTAGGCATGGTGGGCCGCTTCTACTGGGCCGACCGCTCCTATATCTTCGAATTCGACCTGGAAAAAAACACCTTCAGCAATCTGTTCGAATGGTGCCGTTCCGGCGTTTCTTCCAGCGCCGTCACCCTGCAGAACATTTCCCTGTCCTATATTTCCGATTGGCTCACCCAGTTCAAAGAGCGGGGGGAAGTTTCCATTTCCTCCATCTATAACGAACTGCCGCAGGATACCCCCATGCGCCGTCTTCTGGAGAAGGCGGAGGTCAATCATTTGATGCTGATCCCCCTCTATTCCGAAAATCAGATCACCGGTTTCATCGGCGTAGATAACCCCAAAGCCAACGCCGGAGACAACACTCTGCTACGGGCCTCCTCCGACTTCATCGCCGTAGAAATGGAGCGCCGCCGCAATAAGGAACGGCTGGAATTCCTCAGCAGTACCGACTCCCTCACCGGTGTATACAACCGCGAGCGCTACATCCGGGAGCTTTCCGAGCGCTACCAGAACGTGCCTGCCCGTCTGGGCATCATCGTGGCCGATATCAACGGTCTTCACCTTCTGAACGAACGGTACGGCCATCAGTTCGGCGACTCCGTCATCATCCGGACCGCCTCCATCCTGAAGGAAATCCTTCCCTACGACGTTTACCGTATCGCCGGTGACGAATTCATCATCCCCTGCGTCAACGTCAGCAAAGAGGAACTGGAAGCCGACCTGGAGCGGCTGCGCCAGGCCTTCGCCAAAGAGATCGACTACAACGTTTCCCTGGGGTATTCCTGGAAGGACGGCAGCATCAACATCGACCAGCAGATCCAGGTGGCCAACATGATGATGGCCAGCAACAAGCAGGTCTACTACCACGATGCCCGCCAGAAGGGGGTCCTCAACAACGAAAGCTTCACCGCCGAGATCCTGCGGGAGATCGAATCCGGCTGCTTCACCGTACAGTACCAGCCCCAGATCGACCTTTCCACCGGAACGATCGTGGCTGCGGAAGCTCTGGTCCGCAAATACTGCAAGGACGGTGATCTGATCCCACCCGGCACCTTCATTCCCTACTACGAATCCCGGAATGTGCTGATGCATCTGGATATCCACGTGCTGGACATGGTTCTGGCCGATCTGCGCAAACTACAGGACGAAGGGCTTCCCATGGTCCCCGTCGCCGTGAACCTGTCCCGTTCCACCCTGCTGATGACCGATTTCCTTCCCAAAGTTCTGGATAAATTCGAAAAGCACGGGCTTCCCACCTCCTGCATCACCCTGGAAGTGACCGAATCCATCTCCACCATCGGCCGTGAGTTCCTGCGGGATCTTCTGAACGAGATCCACGCCGCCGGTCTGCGCCTTTCCCTGGACGATTTCGGTACCCAGTACTCCAATACCGTCATCCTGTCCGATTTCTGCTTCGATGAAGTCAAGTTCGACCGTTCCCTGGTGGCTGCGCTCCACCAGAACAAGCGGAACCAGATCATTTTGAAAAACCTGATCAATATGTGCCACGAATTCCCCAATACCGTGGTGCTGGCGGAAGGGGTGGAGACCCAGATCCAGGCAGACCTTCTGCAAAAGTTGGGCTGCGACCTGGTGCAGGGCTACCACTACTACCGGCCCATGTCCTTCGAACCCTTCCGGGAACTGCTGCAGTCCAAGGATCCGGCAGAGCCTGTCGTTTCCTCCATCTTCCCCTTCAACGAAAGCAATCCCCCCTTCTCCCTGCTTTCCAAGGAAGGGCTTTCCGTCAAGGACGAACTGTTTTCCATCATGGACGTGGTGCTTTCCACCCTGCTGAAAAACTCCTCCGATATGGTCTTTATCAAGGATAAGGATCTTCGCTACGTAAACGCATCCACGCCCTTTATCCGCATGCTGGGCAGGGAATCTTCCCACGAAGTCATCGGCCATACGGACGAAGAGCTCTTTGACAACCCGGACCTGGCAGCCCGGTACACCGCAGACGACCGCAGACTGTTTGCCGGCGGCGTTGACCTTGTGAACTTCACGGAACCTCTACCCGCCGTAGACGGCAGACCCCGTTACTCCCTCACCTCCAAGTACATCCTGCGGGATTCCGTCGGAGACATTCTGGGGGTCCTGGGTATTTCCCGCGATATCACCAGCGAATACCGCATTCGCCAGAACTACCAGCACGAACTGAAATATATGTTCAATCTGTCTCCCGATACCTATGCCGCCATCTATATCGACGTGGATGCCTGGCGAATCATCAACAAGCGGAAGCAGCTCCTGAACAACTGGTCCATGCCTTTCTACGATTCCATTTCCGAATTTGCCGGTGACGCTCTGCGCCATGTGGTGGACCATAAGAGCGAAGCCTATTCCTATTACAGTTCCCTCTCCCCCAAGACCCTGCGGGAAATCTATTCCCAGGGCAACCGGTCCTATGTGATCGAATACCTGCGTAAAATGCCCGACGGCACGATGCGCTGGATCCGCAACGAAACACAGTTCCTGACGGACCCCATCACCGGCCATCTCTGCACCATGTGGATCGTCAGTGATATCAATGACCAGAAAACCCAGGAACACCAGTCCAAGGCCGTTATGGAGACAGACAAAATGACCGGTCTTCTGAACCGCCATTTCACGGAACAGTACATCCATGATTTCCTGGAAGAATCCAAGGCCACACCGTCCATCATGAGCCACGCCCTTCTGGTGATGGATGTGGATAATTTCAAAGCCCTCAACGACACCAAAGGCCACCCGGCCGGCGACGCTTTCCTGGCCGATCTGGGCAAAGCCATCAAGAAGAGTTTCCGCGACACGGATATCGTAGGCCGTATGGGCGGTGACGAGTTCTTCGTTTTCATGAAGGATGTAGGGTCCCGCGAAAATGTAGAATCCAAGGTCGGCAGCCTCTTCCGCCTGCTGCAGCCCATCTTCAACGAACAGGAAGTCCCTGGTCTTTCCTGCAGCGTCGGTATCGCCCTCTACGGAGAAGACGGCAGCACGCTGGAAGACCTGTATGCCCTGGCAGACCAGGCTCTGTACCATGCCAAGCGCACCGGAAAGAACCGCATGGTCTTCGCAGAAGACACCAAATAACCGCACACAAAAACAGAAAAAGCGTCCGAAGCTTTCGGACGCTTTTTTCATTGCGTTTTGGTTTAATCGATGGTGTGGGAAGCCTCGCTGACTTCCAGGGACTGCACCAGATAGGTGAGTTTGGCCGGTGTGTGCGGGTACTGGCGATAGAAGGCCTTCAGCAGACGATCGCAGACCATGCAGCTGTTTTCGTAATTGGCCATAGGCAGCATCACCACATACTGGGATGCGCTGCAGCGGCTGATCACGTCTCCCCGGCGCAGGCTTCTGCGCAGCAGTTCCTGCAGGTTTTCCATGACTCTATCCTGGCTGCGCTTGGGAAGCGCACCGCCTCTTTCATCTGCCGCAGAGAGCAGAGCAATATGGACTGCCGCGCCGCTTCTCTCGATGAGACGGGCGGTGGAGTGATAAATGCTGCGGAAGAAATCGAAATCGCAGACCATGGCTCCGCCGGGGCCTTCCTGTTCCTTCAGCTGCTGCTGCAGATCCTCCATGGGGATCCGCTTGTCGCTGACGAAGTTGATGGCTTCGTAATAGAGCTTCCGCACCTCTTCTTCCGGCAGGATCCCCAGATCATCGAAGAAACGCTTGCTCATTTCCTCGTAGAGCGCCACCACTTCCGCAGGCCGCCCCTGCTGTAGAAGATCGCGCATAAGGGCCGCGTAAAGGGCTTCGTTGTAGGGCTCCGTTTTCAGTGCCGCGCGGCACAGTGCAGCCCGTTCTTCATAGGCTTTTTCCGCTTCCAGAAGAGGCAGTGCCTTCTGCAGGCATTCGATGTACAGATCATGATAACTGACCGCTACGGGGATGACCCAGGCCTCCGCAGAGAGTTTGGGCAGGAAATCACCCTTGTACAGACCGAGGGCCTGCCGCAGCAGAGGCAGGGCCGCAGCTTCCTTCGCTGCCAGTGCTTCCTTGGCCAGCTGCCGGAACTGCTCCGTATCCACTTCTGCTGGGATTTCCGTATTCCAGGCGTAGGCGCCGTCTTTTCGGATGATCAGATCATGACCCAGTTTTTCTCCCAGCTTATTCAGTTCACCGCGGGCACGATAAAAAACCGCCCGCAAAGCGCTCTGAGGGTCATCGTTATCGGAGTCATCTCCCCAAAGCAGTTCGTGCAGTTCTGCCGGAGAAACCGTCTTCCCCCGGTGGTGGATCATGTATGCCAGAAGCTGCCATACCTTCCGGGATCTGTTTTTGTCATCGCTGATGGAGCCTTCTTCCGTTTCCAGAGAAAACCCTCCCAGCATCTGAATCCGAATCGATTCTGCCATGTCTTTGGTCTCCTTTTTCAGATACAGAATGTTCTTACAGACACCCTGTTCCATAATATAGAATAGCACGATTTATGACGAGCCGCAACGCCATCACGGCAAATTTTTCCGTTGTTAAACTCATGAAATCTTCCGGTAACGAAATTGTAAGAAAACTCCGTAAGATTTTTCTTCCATTCCCCTCCGGAGTCCGATATAATAATAGTTGGAGGAATCTCCCCATTTTGAATTTTACCCGCAGCAACCTGCTTTTTCGTGCAGGTTTCGGGGCCCGAAAGGAGGCGACCGCCATGAAACAGAATCCGCAGAAACTCCTCGCTCTGCTGCTGGCAGCGCTGCTTCTTTCCGGCTGTCTCGTCGGTCTTTCCGGCTGCGGTCCCAACGAGCCGGGTCCCTCCCAGATCGGCCACCAAACCGGCGAAGGCCAGTCCGGTACCCAGAACGGGGAACAAGGTTCTCAGTCCGGCGAAGGACAGTCCGGTGAGCAGAACGGCGAACAAGGTTCCCAGACCGGCGAAGGACAGTCCGGTAAGCAGAACGGGGAACAAGGTTCCCAGACCGGCGAAGGACAGTCCGGTGAGCAAAACAACGGCCAGGGTTCTCAGTCCGGCGAAGGACAGTCCGGCGAGCAGAACGGCGAACAGGGTTCCCAGACCGGCGAAGGACAGTCCGGTACGCCTTATGTGGATGAAACCCCGGTGAAGGATCCCGATCTCACTCAGGAGGGAAATGCCCTCACCCAGTCTCCCGCAGCCGTCCCTGTCGGCCTGGTTCCCGAGGCCTCCGGCGTGCTGCAAGCGGTCAGCACCTACGGCCTCATCGATTATTCCAACACCAAAGACGGATACGTGATGGTGCAGTACACCGGGTCCACCGCCTCCAAGCTGAAGGCGCAGGTGAAAGGCCCCACCACCACGTATACCTATACGCTGACCGCCGGTAAATGGGCGGTCCTTCCCCTCTCCGACGGCAACGGCAGCTACCAGGTCTCCGTTTATGAAAACATCACCGGCACCAAATATGCTTCCGTGGTCTCCGCCGGTTTCAGCGCGGCCATGACCGACGAATTCGCCCCCTTCCTGCGGCCCAACCAGTATGTGGATTATGCCGCTGCGCCCAATTCCATGGCCAAGGCGGCCCAGCTGACCGCCGGTATCACAGACTCTCTCCACAAGGTGGAAAAGGTCTACGATTTTGTGGTGCAGAACATCACCTACGATAAGGCTCTTGCCGCCCGGGTCACCAGCGGCTATCTGCCGGTGCTGGACAGCGTTCTGACCAAAAAGACCGGCATCTGCTTCGACTATGCCGCCCTTATGACGGGTATGCTCCGCAGCCAGGGGGTTCCCTGCAAGCTGGTCGTGGGCTATGCCGGCAGCGCCTACCACGCCTGGATCTCCGTCTGGACCGATGAAAACGGCTGGGTGGACGGCGTTATCTACTTCGACGGTTCCGCCTGGAAGCGCATGGATCCCACCTTCGCTTCCTCCGGGAACCAAAGCGAATCCATCATGAACTACATCGGCGACGGTGCAAACTACGCCGCTAAATACTTCTATTAGGAGTTCCTATGAAACAGACACTTTTCAGCAACCGAGAAATCAGCGACTTCTGCCGCAGTCTGGCCCTGCTGCTCCATGCGGGCATCAGCACCGGGGACGGCCTTACGCTCCTGGCCGAAGAAGAACCCTCCGGCCCGCAGAAAGAGTTTCTGAACAGCCTTGCCGCCAAAGCCGACAAAGGTCTCAGCCTGTCCGTCATCCTGCGGGAAAGCGGACGCTTCCCGGCGTATGTCTGCAGCCTCCTGGATGTGGGCCGCGAAACGGGCCGCACCGAGGATGCGCTGCACGCACTGGCCCTCTATTACGATGACAGAGAGCGGCTTTCTCAGCGGCTTCGTACCGCCCTGCTCTATCCCTCTCTCCTGCTGCTTGTCATGCTGGCGGTGATCGTGATCCTGCTGACCAAAGTGCTGCCCGTCTTCGACGAAGTCTACGCCAGCCTGGGCAGCGACCTGACCGGGATCGCCGGCGGCCTGCTGCGCCTCGGGGAATCCCTCAGTGCCGTGATGCCCCTGCTTTCCGTCCTGTTGGCTCTGGCC
This sequence comes from Clostridiales bacterium, assembly GCA_015058215.1. GTDB lineage: Bacteria > Bacillota > Clostridia > Peptostreptococcales > Anaerovoracaceae > SIG262. The sequence goes on along the minus strand of SVCU01000005.1, from coordinate 35,034 downwards.
ATCCTGTTCCTGATCCTCTTCTCCCTGCTGCCCGGGTTCCGGGGCGCGCTGATCGCCTTCTGGCAGAAGCACCGGGGAGACAAAGGCATTTCCTACAAGATCAATACGGCCCGCTTTGCCCAGGCCCTCTCCATGTCCCTGAGCAGCGGCCTTCCCCTGGAGGACGCCCTGACGCTTTCCGCCTCCCTGCTGACCGAGGCAGACCCACTGAACGGCCGTCTGCAAACCTGTCTGCAGCGCATGGAAGCCGGTGAAACTCTGACCAGAGCCCTCAGTGCTTCCGGCCTCCTCCCCCATGCCGAATGCCGACTTCTGGAGCTTTCCCTCCGCAGCGGCAGCGGTGACAGTGCCATGACCGCCATCGCAGAACGGCTTTCCGAAGAAAGCGATCTGGCTCTGGAACGCAAGCTGGGGCAGGTGGAACCCGCCATGGTCCTGGTGACCTCTATTCTGGTGGGGCTCATCCTGCTTGCCGTCATGCTGCCCCTCATGAACATCACGGCAGCCATGGGCTGACAAGCAGCCCTTCGAGGTATCCTTATGAAACAACACGGCCGCAGCATCTGGAGTTTTCTTCGCACCATCCTGCTCCCCGCAGCAGTGCTGGTGATTTTGCTGTGCTTCTTTACCGCCCTTTCCCAGCTGGAGGAAGGCCACCGGCTGGAAGGCAAGGAGCAGCTGGAGACCGCTCTGCGCCGCGCCGCCGTTTCCTGCTATGCCGCCGAAGGCATTTACCCGCCCAGCCTTTCCTACCTGCAGGAGCATTACGGCCTGCAGATCGATGAAGACCGTTACCTTGTATTTTACGAGATCCAGGCCTCCAACCTGATGCCTGAGATCACCGTACTGGAAAAATAGCCATGGAAAGAAACCGCACCCCAAAGCAACATATGAGCAGCCTGCTGACCCTGGTCCTCTTCGCCATTTTTGCGGTCTGCATCCTTTTTGTGCTGCTGACCGGTGCCCGCATTTACAGCGATGTTACCGCCCGTGGGCAGGATGCCTACAGCCAGCGCACCGCCGTGCAGTATCTTTCCGGAAAGCTCCACCAGGCCCCTTCCGGGCAGGCGGTTTCACTGACCGCAGTCGAAGGCAGCCCCGCCTTAGCCATTACGGAAGAGATCGAAGGCCGTTCCTTCACCACCTATGTCTATTGCCACGATGGCTGGCTCCGGGAGCTTTTCACCTTCAGCGGCATGGAGGTGCACCGTGGTGACGGCGAAAAAGTATTGCCTCTGCAGAGTCTTTCCCTGCAGTTTACCGACGGCCTCCTGCAGGTTTCCATCATCGACGGGCAGGACCGCATCTCGAAGTTTTCCCTGGCCCTTCGCGGCGGAAAGGAGGCGGCAGAATGAGAAGCAAAGCCCCTCTGGCCCTCATGGAACAGGTGATCATGATCCTGGTCTTCGCCCTGGCCTCCGTACTCTGCCTGCGGGTCTTCCTCTGGAGCGATCAGCAGTCCCGGAGCAATGAAGCCCGCGACCAGGCCGTGATCTACGCGGAATCCGCCGCGGAAACGCTGAAAGCCTGCGGCGGCGATTATGAACAGGCCGCCGCGTCCCTGGGCGGTTTTTGGGACGGCACCCGCTGGACCCTTTCCTACGACTCCCACCGCGTTACGGTCCGTTCCGAAGACAGCGGCCACGCCCTTTTGGGCCAGGCCCTGGTAACCGTTACCGATGCGGGCGGAAGCCCTCTTTTCACCCTGCAGGTTTGCTGGCAGGAGGACGCCCCTTCCGGGCAGAAGGAGGGCGGTCATGAATAAAAAGCATCGGTTTTCCCCGCCTCTCATTGGCGGCAGTTCCCTCCTGGTGATCTTCGCCGTCCTCTGTCTCACGGTTTTCGCCCTGCTGACCCTTTCCTCTGTGAAAGCGGACCAACGTCTCAGCGAAGCCTCCCATGCCGCAGTTTCCGGATACTATACCGCCGACTGCGAAAGTGAAGCCGTTCTGGCCCTGCTTCGGCAGGGCATCTGCCCCGATGGTGTCATCGACGAAGGGGACGGCATCTATTCCTACTACAGCCCCATTTCCGAGACCCAAGCCCTGGCCATCCGCGTCCGGGTGCAGGGTACGGATTACACCATCCTGCGCTGGCAGGCGATTTCCACCACAGAGGAAACCCCCAGCGACCGCATCCCCGTCTGGAGCGGCAATTAGCCTCTCCCCCATCCGCCCGCACATTCTTGATGCAAAAGGAGATCTCTTATGGCAAATGCAATGGATTATCTGAAACTGGCAGTGGATACCGGTGCCTCCGACCTGTTCATCGTGGCCGGCGCACCCGTCAGTGCCAAATGCGACGGCCTCATCCGTCCTCTGCCGGAAGGCGGCGAAAAAGCAATGCCGCCGGAAACGGAAGACCTGATCCGTCAGATCTACGCGCAGGCCCAGCGGCCCATGGATCACTATCTTTCCACCGGTGACGATGATTTTTCCTTCTCCGTATCCGGCCTCGCCCGGTTCCGCGTCAATGCCTATTACCAGAGGGGCAGCATGGCCGCCGTCATCCGTCTGGTCTCCTTTGACATCCCCTCCTGGGAGAGCCTGCACATCCCCGCCGCCGTCATGGATCTGGCCGAAGAGACCCACGGCATGATCCTGGTCACCGGTACCGCCGGAAGCGGCAAATCCACCACCCAGGCCTGCATCATCGACCGCATCAACAAGACCCGAAACTGCCACATCGTCACCCTGGAAGACCCCATCGAATACCTGCATCGCAACCGGGAAAGCATCGTCAGCCAGCGGGAGATCGCCATCGATACCGCAGACTATCTTTCCGCCCTCCGCGCCTGTCTGCGGCAGGCTCCCGACGTGATCCTGCTGGGAGAAATGCGCGACCACGAAACCATCCGCACCGCCATGACCGCCGCGGAGACCGGCCACCTGGTGATCGCCACCCTGCACACCAAGGGCGCAGTGAACACCATCGACCGCATCATCGACAGCTTCCCGCCGGCACAGCAGGACCAGATCCGCATCCAGCTCAGTTCCGTGCTGAAGACGGTGGTTTCCCAGCAGCTTCTGCCCGGCGAAGACGGCATGGTGCCTGCCTTCGAGATCATGCACATGAACAACGCCATCCGCAGCATGATCCGCGACAGCAAGAACCATCAGATCGATAACGCGGTGGCCTCCGGCGGCAGCGAAGGGATGATCTCCATGGACCAATCCCTGTACAATCTCTGCAAAGCCGGAGCCATCACCAAAGAAACCTCCCTGAACGCTGCCGATAAACCGGAGCAGCTGGCCCGCCGCCTGGATTGATGGCGGGCCCAAAAAGCGGCCGCCAAATTGGAAGCCCGGCGGCCGCCCGCAATCCCCTTCCACACAGGAGAATACAACAAAAAAAGACCGATTTCCTCTCGGAAGCGGTCTTTTCAATTCCATCAGTGGGTGCTGGTACCTCTCCAGACGGCCTGCACCACCCAGCGGGTACTGTGGCCGGTACCGGTACAGGTGGAAAGGGTGATGAACCGGTCACTGGTGGTGGGCTGGATCCCCGTATCGATAACGGACTGCTGCAGACATTCGGTGATCCACTGGCTGCGGTCATCGTGGTCGGTGATCTGACGGCTGTAGGTGTTGTTGGTGCCGGTTTCGTAAGCCGCAAAAATATCGTAGCGGTAGCAGCCGTTGCCATCCCGGATGAAGATGGAGGGGTGGGTCTCCCAGTAACCCTCTTTTTTATAATTGTGCAGCTCTCCGAACATGGAACGGTTATCCATGCGGTGGCCGTAGATCACGGTATTGAAATCGGAGAGATCACCGCTGTTCCGGTAGTCCAGAAAAATGGCACCGGCGGTGTTCCAGCTGTGATCCCAGCCATGGTTCAGGTAATACTCGTTGTTATCCCCCTGCACCAGAGGGTAAGAGATCCTGGTACCGGGAAGCAAAATCCAGCCGATCAGGTCGTTATTTTCGCTATAGAGACCGCCGAGATCAACGTTCTGTAAAATCCGGCTGTAGGCGGCATCCAGGCCCTCGTAAGCGCTTTGGGTCGGCTTATGGTCCTCCCGAAGATCCAGTTCTTTCAGGGCTTCCAGCACGTTTTCCTGCGGGAGTCCTGCCAGTTCGGAGACTCTCTGATACAGTTCTTCCGCCTGCTTATTCTGGTAAAGATGCCAGCCGAGCAGCGCGCTGCTGCAGACGAAGATCACCGCAAGAAGCACCGTGATGGCTTTTCGCAGCTGTTTTTTCATAGAAGGGCCTCCTTTCCGTTTTTCTTCATTATACCGCCGGGCCGTCACAGCAGCCGTTATATTTTGCGGTTTTACCTTCAAGATCATAAAAATTTTGTACAGAATGGGAAGGCCCCGGAACCGAAGCTCCGGGGCCTTCCCGCTGAATTGGTTTATGGTTTTTGATTCTGTCTACTTGGAGGACTTGTTTTTATTCTTCGTCTTCTCTCTTCTTGCGGATGGCCAGGAAGCCAGCGCCGGAGATCAGGCTCAGCAGAGCTGCTGCGCTCATGGCGTCGCCGGTTACGGGGATGTCTGCCAGAGGAACATCTTCATCGGGGATGTCGATGCCGGGGTCATCCTGCGGTTCGCCGCCCAGAGGAACGTCTTCATCGGGGATGTCGGTGCCTGCGGGAGCGTATACGTAGATGACCTTCTTGTCGGAGTTCATCACGCCGGAGACTGCGTCGGAGTCTGCTGCGATACCCTTCAGTTCGTAGCCTTCGATGGCCTTGCTCTGGGTCAGGTAGAATTCGCCGGGGTTCTTGCCGCCGATGGTCTGTCTTTCTGCCAGGGCGTTGCCTTCTTCGTCAACGTGATCCACGATCAGGGTGTAAACCAGGGGGAGAGGAGGATCCACGGGATCGGGTTCTACGGGAGGTTCGGGAGTTACGGGAGGATCCACGGGTTTTACTTCGTTCTTTTCGTAGATGTGAACGATGCTCTTATCGCTGTCTGCAATGCCCTTAGCTGCATCGCCGGTGGATTCCTTGAAGGTGTAGCCTTCGATTTCCTTTGCGGGGTAATCGTATTCGCTGCCTTCCAGGTAGCGGTCGCCTTCGGAAGCCTCCAGTTCTTCGCCTGCTTCGTCAACGTACTTGACTTCTACGTTGTAGTATACGGGTTCGGGTTCGGGATCGGGGTTGGGATCCACGGGAGGATCTTCGGGGTCTACTTCGTTCAGTTTGTAGATGTGAACGATGCTCTTATCGCTGTCTGCGATACCCTTGGCTGCATCGCCGGTGGATTCCTTGAAGGTGTAACCTTCGATGGGCTTTGCGGGATAGTTGTATTCGCTGCCTTCCAGGTAGCTGTCGCCTTCGGAGGCAATCAGTTCTTCGCCGGCTTCGTCTACGTACTTGACTTCTACGTCGTAGTATACGGGGTTCTTGCTGTAGATGTAAACGATGTGGATGTCTTTGGTTACGCTGCCTTCTTCAGCATCGCCGGTCTTTTCCAGGAAGGTGTAGCCTTCGATGGCAGGTGCGCTGTATGCGTAAGCGGTATCTTCTTTGACATTTTCCTTCAGTTCGTCTGCCCGCAGTTCTTTACCGGCTTCGTCTACGTATTCGACCAGGATGTCGTAGTACTGAATTTCATGATATTTGTGAACGATGTGCTTGTTGCCGTCTACGGTCCCGGATTCCTTATCGGAGCCTTCTGCCAGGCCCACGTATTCGTAACCTTCGAATACATCCTGCAGTTCTTCGTAGGACTTACCTTCTTCTACGTCGTAGGCTGCGCCGTCTCTCAGGTATTCACCGGATTCGGTGATGTGGTCTGCTTCTACGGTGTAGATTGTGGGGTTCTTGCTGTAGACGAAGATGATGTGCTTATCTTCGTTTACTGCGCCGCCGGCTTCATCGGAACCTTCGGCCAGTTCTTTGTAGGTGTAGCCTTCGATTTCTTTAGGCAGGTAGCCGTACTGTGCGTTTTCTTCCAGGGTTTCCTTCAGATCTTCGTGCAGTGCGTTACCGGCTTCGTCTACGTATTCCACCAGGATGTTGAAGTAAACGGTCAGCTTTTCATAGATGTGAACAATGTGCTTGTCGCTGTCTGCAGTTCCGACCGCTGCATCACCGGTGGAATTGATGTGTCTGTAGCCTTCTACTGCGATGGCATTGTATTCGTATGCAGTGCCTTCCAGGACGTCTTCTTCGCCGTCAGCTGCTGCTACGGGGTTGCCGGCTTCGTCTACATATTCAACTACGATGTCGTAGTATACGGGAGCGGGGGGAGGAGGCAGTTCTTTTTCGGTGTAGGTGTTGGTGAACACCACGCCGCCGTCGCCGCTGAACAGGAAGGTTGCGCTTGCGCTTTCTTCAGCTGCTGCGCCGTCTACGCTGACGGAGGTTACCAGGTCATAGCCTTCGATGGCGGGGGAGCCTTCTTCTACTACGGTGTAGTCCTGGTTCAGGTCCAGAACGATGGTGCCCAGTGCGCTGGTGCTGCCGGCTTCTACGGTTACTTCTACGTTGTCGATCTTTTCATTGCCGCTGTATACGCCGAAGACATATTCCTTTGCGGCTTCCAGGGTGATACCGGATACGTTCTTCTGAATGGTCAGGGTTGCTTCGGTGGGAGCGGTGCTGCCTTCTGCTTCGCTGGCGCCCAGCTTGAAGTCCATACCGCCGCGGATGAACAGGCCGCTCTTCCACTTGTTATAATCTCTGCTCTGCAGGATGGTTTCGCAGATGTTATCTTCGCTCCAGAACTGTACGGTCTTTTCGAAGGTCATGGGCAGGGTTACGGTTTCGCCCTTTACGTTGAAGTCAACGTTCTTGACCAGTTTGATGGTGTAGTATACGGGGTTTGCGGAAGTACCTACGGGGAAGCTGCCGTTGAAGCGGCGCTGGCCTGCATCGTAGATTTCGGTTCCGGTGATTTCAAAGGGTGCGGTGGAGCTGATCTGCAGTCTGCCGGAGGTGTAATCTTCCTTGGTCAGCTGTACATCGGAGGTGTAGGGAACGCCATCCAGGGTGTAGGTGGCTTTCAGACCGATGTGGATATCCAGGTGCAGTGCGGAATCGGCGTTGTCGTCGATGCCCAGCTTCCATTCTACTCTTGCGGGAACGCTGATGCAGCTGTCATCGTGTCTGTGCTCTTCTTCGTTGCAGCCCCAGCGGTCGCAGAATCGGCTGTGGGTGTGTTCTTCTTTGCCGCAGTCATACTGTGCGCTGTGGGTCTTTACATATTCCCAAGCGGTGTAAGCGGGGATCTCGCCTTCCGGCTTGGTGTTTCTGTTTGCGGTGTAAGCGATATCGCCTACATCGTAGGGGTCAGCTGCGGTGCCCTGTGCGAATACGGGAACCTGTACCAGGCCGAACACCATGACCAGTGCCATGATGGTTGCCAGGGTCTTGCGACCAAAGTTTCTTCTTTCTTTCTTTGCCATGATTCAATCTCCTTTTTCTTTTTTTCTGGGGATCGAAACACTGGCGGCTGAGCCGGCGTAGCATTTCTGCCTTAGCCCTCTGGCTTTGCGTCCCATCCTTTCGGGTGGTTTGCCGTTTTCAGGTATTTCTTGCTGGCGTTCTCCGGGAACGCTTATTACTGGGTGATAACGGATCTTCGCGCCTGCGCTATGCGGTGCATTCTTCGGGATCGTCTTCTCTTCGCAGTGCGCTGTCCATGAGTAAGATGAGTTCAAGTACGCTGCGGAAGCTTTGCTCTTGGCCTGTTTCCAGCCACTGCACCGAGCCTTGCCAGCTGGTGTGCTGCCGGAAGAGGACTTTTACATGGAAGGTACTTTCCTTCCCCCTTTGCGGTTCGGGAGACGATTTGTTTCGCTCCTCCCGGGGAGGCATTGCGAAGGTTCGGGTCAGTGTGTTCGCCTGCGGAAAGTTCATTTCGTCCAGCAGAGCTTCCATTTGCAGAAGGAACTGCGTCAGGCTTCTGAACCGGATCCCATGGGCCAGGTACGGACTGTAGATCCGTCCTTCCGGGACACCGTTTTGGTAAGAGTCGATACAGATCTTTGTGCTTCTGTACTCGTTTCCCCAAGCCGTTTGTCTCATCGGCATGCCTCCTTTCCTGTAGTTTATGGTCTCATTCTAACAGCGGACCGTTACGAAAAACGTTATATTTTGAAAAAGAACATTCAGAAATATAATTTTTTATAAAACTTTTTGTAACGGCTGTACTTTGGGAAAATGGCGGCAGAGGGAGAACGGGCCGCGCCAAATTCTGCACCCGGCGCGGCCCGTTCTTTCTTTTTTATTCGATCACAATCTGCAATTTTTCCATCGTTTCAAAGAGTTTTTTCAAGAACTCTCTCCCCAGGAACCAGGGAATTCCCCAAGGATTGATCACCATTCCATCCAGTTCCTCGTCCTGCAGCACAAGATTTACAGCTGCATCGATTTCTATGGACAAGGCATCGGTGTTGGGGCCTTTGTACAGTTCTTCTTTGCTTGTAAAAAGCGGTACCACTTTTTCCCGTTCCTTTCGTTCCGCCTCCTGCTGTTCCTCTTCGGTCAAAGCATGACTGATGGTACGCAATTTATGTTTGAGCACTCCGTCTTCCTCCACGTTTTCCACAGCCAGGATCAGATGCCCTCCTTCCAGAAAACGGCGCAGCAGTGCCTGTTCCGCGGCTTCAAAGGCTTCTGCACTGTCTCTTATATAATAATTGGTCATGGCATCTTCCAAAAGTTCGTTTCCATCCAAGGTGAAATCCCGGCCTTCCCAGCGCCAGATGTCTTCCAAGCGTTCTGCCTTCAGTCGGGGCAGTTTGACGGTTCCGGCAGGAATCGGTTCTCCCAGAGGTTCCCAAGGGCTGTCACCCCAGGTCATTTTCCAGGAATCGCTGCCGCAGACCTGGTAGAGCACATGGTTCTCTTCGTCCAGATAATAGTCCGCAAACAGGTCCTTAAAGAGAGCCACCAGTTCCCAGTAAACGATGCGTACCTTTTCGTCCTCCCGAAATTCTGCCATCAGGTCCTGCATTTCGCTATTGTACCAGAGCTGCTCTTCCTTGGACGCATTGAAGCGTTTCCAGAGATCCTCTCCCAAGCGGCGATAATCGTAAAGCATGCTGCGCAGATTAGAAACCTTATCTGCCAGGATCAAAAGTTTCACATCCCGCTCCGCAGTCCGAAGTTCATCCAGGGTATTCTGCTTGCGCTCTCTCCAAGATAAACTCTTATTTTCCGTATGACCTGCCACAAGCTGTGCCACCCGGTCACCGAATTTCTGCCGGATCTGTTCCAGGGTCACCTTCGTGTCCTCTACGGTATCGTGCAGAACACCTGCCATCTGCAGTTCCTGTTCAGCACCCATGGAAATCAGGATCTGCAGTACTTCCATTGGATGGGTGATGTAAGCGATTTCCGTCCCCTTCCGCTTCTGCCCTCGATGGGCTTCCTCTGCAAAGCGAATGGCTGCATGGACCGGATTCTCTTCTGCTTCCGGAAAAACACCATAGCGGTAATCAAAATCGCGCAAGATCTGAGTCAGATTGCGGGGCAAGTAATTGAAAGCCACCTTTTTCCAGTCTTCGTTGATGCCGTAGTAGGCTTCTGCCATGCTGCCGGCGATAGCGGCCAGGGTGTCGCTGTCCCCGCCCAGGGAAACAGCGGTACGCAGCACGTCTTCAAAGGACGTTCCCTCAAAGAAGGCGGCGAAGGCTTCCGGTACGGTCTCCTGGCAGGTTTCCACATGGTGGTAACCCGGGCGAATCTCATCGCAGCTGCGGCTCAGGTCGTAGCCGAATTCCTTTTCAACATATGCCTTGATTTCTTCCTTGGTGCTTCCGGTACGGGCCATGAAAATGGCAGCGGCAACCGATTCTGCCCCCTTGATGCCTTCCGGATGATTGTGGGTCACGGCTGCAGTGCAGCGGGCAACATAGCGTACAGATTCCAGATCATCAAACATCCAGCCCGCAGCGGAAACCCGCATGGCACTGCCGTTCCCAAAGCTTCCGTAAGGCTTGGGCTCCTTCTGCTGCATCCATTCCCCAAAGGAGATTCCGTAGCCGGCATTGGGAAACTGCAGGCCAAAGCTCTGCATATTTTCGGTCAGATTTGCCAGAAGCAGTTCCTGATTCCGGGGATCCGCTGCATTCTCTGTTTCCCGAATCGCCCGGTACACCGCAAGGGTCAAAACAGAATCGTCGGTATAACCGCCGCGACCCTTTTTCAGATTTTCAAACAAGGGAAAATCCTTGTGTTTTACGTTATTGTGATCAAATTCGTAGGGGCTTCCCACGATATCGCCGATGATTGCTCCAAACATACGATCTGCCTCCTTCTACTTTCTGCCGCGTCTGCTTCTGTCTTTGCGGACCGGTGCCAGCATGTCCTCCGTGATCTCGTTTCCTGCCCGGCAGGCGCGCACGATGTCGCCGACCACCTGATAGTTCAGAGTCGTGCCGGTACTGTCGCAGCGGTATTCTGCCGCATGTTCCCGACCGATACCGAACCGGGCGGCTTCCGTCTCCGCGTCGATGTTGGCACCCAGGAAAATGAATTCCCAGCCCTTCTCTTTCTTTTCCCCGATCATATCTTTGATCTCAGGGTAGGTATAACGGCGGCTGGCGTTTTCCATGCCATCGGTGATGATGACCACCAGGGTCTTTTCCGGAACATCTTCTTTTCGCGCGTATTTGTGAATGTTGCCGATGTGGCGGATCGCACCGCCCACCGCGTCCAGCAGAGCGGTGGTCCCGCCTACGAAGTATTCGTTCTCCGTCATGGCCGGCACCTCTGCCAGAGGCATCCTGTCATGAATGACGGTGCTCCGATGATCGAAAAGAACGGTGGAGACCCAGGCCGCCCCTTCCTCCTTCTTCTGCTTTTCGATCATGGCGTTGAACCCGCCGATGGTGTCCTTTTCCAGCCCGCACATGGAGCCGCTCCGATCCAGTACAAATACCAATTCTGTCATAATAAAAACCTCCTTCGTTTGATTACGCTCTCAGTATAGCGAAAACGAAGGAGGCTTTGGTCGCTTGCCATGCGACATTTATACGGCGATGGTGGGCTGGTCGAACTGGAACAGATAGCTGTTGATCTCGAAAATATCGTAGATGCCCCTGCGGATGAAATATTCCACGATGATGTCGAATTTGCTGCTGTGGGACAGGGCATACCCGGCCCGGGCCAGGAAATCCCGGGTTTCTTCCAGGGAAAGTTCCAGCGCGATGGCAAAGGCCAGAGCCGTGATTTTGGAGGGCTTATACGCCGGGTTGTTCCGGATCTTGGAGAACAGTTTCCGGTCGATGTTGGCCTTTTTATAGATCTCCGCGTCGGTCTTTCCCGTGCGGTCGATCAGCTTCATCAGCGTTTCGCTGAAGCCCGCATCCGCATTTTTCAGCAGATCTTCCAGGCTTTCTTTCCGGGGCATGCTGCCGGAAGCCGGTGCCGGCATTCTCCGCACTTCCCTTTCGCGGCGCAGAATGCTGCGGTGTGACAGTTCCTGCTGGATCTGCAAGAGCTGTTCCTCCCGGACGGCCTTTTTGTCGGCAATGCCGTATTCATCCATGGTTTTATCGATAATGTAGTTTTCGTCGATGTAGCTGGCCACGGACTGGAACAGTTTTTCCGAAAGGTCCAGAGCCGCCTTGCCGAACACCACCAGATAGATCTGCATTTCGTGTTCCATGAGGAACTGGCTGAAAGCGCTGACGGCGATCCCCATAGCCTTCCCCTTGGGGAAGCCATGGTTCCCGGCGGACATCAGAGGAAAGGCGATGGATTCGCATTTCTGCTCCAGTGCCAGCTGCAGGGCGCTGTCGTAGCAGCGGCGCAGAAGGGCTTCTTCGTTATGCGTCCCATCCTGCCAGACGGGGCCCACTGCGTGGATCACATACTTTGCGGGCAGATCGAAACCGGGGGTGATGGCCGCTTCACCGGGGTCCAGATCACCGATCTTCTGCCGGGCTTCCAGCAGGCGGGGGCCTGCGGCCTTGTGGATTCCCGCATCCACACCGTATCCGATGATGGGGCTGGGGTTGGCGGTGTTCACCACCGCATCCACCTGCATATTCACAATGTCGTTTCGTACGATTTCAAAAGGCATGAAGGGCTCCTCCTTCTTCCGCTGATGCGGGTTCTTCTGATTCATTATAACACAAAAAGAAAAGTTCGTCTCTTTTCTTTCGGTTTAGCGCGATAAAGTACTACCGCAGTATTGCAAATTTCAACCGTTTCATGCTATAATGGCAAAGTCAGCGAAGATTCGCCCTGTTTCGACCTTCGCTGCAGGAGGAACTCATGAGCAAACGCTTACAATATTTTAATGAAGTGCAGATCATGCACAACGGGATGGAGCACATCAGCAGCACCAACGGTACTGTCTCCGTGTTCCCAGAAGAGGCCACCGTCGGCCAGCCCGTCACCGTAAAAGTTACTTATACAGTAGGAGAAGACGTGATCTACGCCAACGGCGTGCTCCGCTTCACCATTCCCTTCGGTTTTGTGGCTCCCCAGGTGGAAATGCCCATCTACCCCGGCTATACCACTGCGGAGACCACCCGCTCCAACGCTTCCGTCAAAACCTTCATCGTAAAGAACGACTGGTGGAAGCGCGGCCCGGACCGTACCAAGCCCGAAAACGTCTGCGAGCACGTCGGCACCCACGTCTGGGTCCGCGTTCTCGGGCACGACCTTCTGCCCGGCGATCAGGTGATCCTCACCTACGGCGACACCAGTTACACCAAGCAGGCCGCCGGCAGGATCTGCCGCACCAGCGGTCCCGTCCAGTTCGATGTGGCCACCGACCAGCGAGGTGATCTGGCCGCCCCCTACAGCGGCTATTACCGCATCCAGGACCCTGCAATTATGGAAGTCTACGCCGAACAGGCAGAAGCCTTCGAAGTGGTGATCCCCTCCGATCTGGAAAAGGGCAAGACCGTTCTGGCTCACATTTTCGCCATCGACCGCTTCCACAATCTGGCCCAGAGCTACACCGGCACCGCCCTTTGCAAGGTCAACGGCAAGCCCGTCGGTGAACTTCTCTTCAGCGCTGACGACTGCGGCATCAAGAAGCTGATCCTCACCCCCGATACGCTGGGCACCCTGCGGGTCACCGCAGAAGCAGAAGGAATGGAAACCGGCAAGAGCAATCCCGCCGTGGTGACAGAGGCCATCACAGGCCCCCGTCATTTCTGGGGCGATATGCACGGTCACACCGGCATCCAGTGGGGCAGAGGCTCCGGCCGCTCCTATTACGAATACGCCAAAGAAGTGGCCTGCGTAGACTTCTGCGCGCTGACCGACCCCGACGCCGGCCGCTACACCAATAACAATGCCACCTGCAAAGATTCCCTCAGCGTTTACATGAGCGACAAGCAGTGGAAAGAGATCCAGGATGTCAACAAGCAGTTCCACGAAGAGGGCCGCTTCATCCCCCTCCTGGGCTACGAATACCATAACGATGCGCCCAACCCCGAATTCGGTGGCGACCGCAACGTATACTACGAATCCTACGATGAACCCATCCGCCGCTGCTGCGACGAAGGAAGCTACACCCCCAAGGAACTTTGGGCACAGCTGAAGGAGCAGAAGGTCCGGGCACTGACCATCCCCCATCACACCGCAAAGAAAGTGATGCTGGGCAGCTGGGAACTCCACGACCCCGAGATCCAGCGCCTGGTGGAGATCTACTCCTCCTGGGGCAACTCCGAATGCGAAGGCTGTGAGCGTCCCATCATCGGCGGTGCCGTCTACGAAGACCACTCCGTGCAGTACGCTCTTTCCAAGGGCTACCGCCTGGGTTTCGTCACCGGCAGCGACAGCCACGCCGGCACTCCCGGCTACTGCCACTGGGTCTTCTCTTCCGACTTTGAAGGATACCGGGGCGGCCTCACCTGCATCATGACGGACAAACTCACCAAGCAGAGCCTCTTCGACGCCCTGTACAACCGCCAGACCTACGCCACCACCGGCCAGCGCATCCTGCTGGAATTCACCGTAAACGGCGCACCCATGGGGCAGGAGATCCCCCTGGCCGAGAACCCCGTCCGCGAACTGAAGGTAAAGGTGCTGGGCACCGATGAGATCGATCACGTAGAGATCATTTCCATGGGCCACACCGTCTGCCGCAAGGCCGGCAACGGCACCGCAGAGCTGGAGTTCACCTTCACCGACACCACCGAACCCGCCGATGGCTGGATGTACTATTACGTCCGCGTCCATCAGAAAGATAAGGCTTTAGCCTGGTCCAGCCCCGTCTGGGTCAGTTAAAAGGAGGAATATTTATTATGAGTGAAAAGAAGCAACTGAAGACCTGGCAGGCGGTCACCGTTCTGCTCGTCTCCCTGGCAGTGCTGCTGTTCCTGGTAGCATTGAAGAAGTTCAACCCCGGCGTCAGCCTCATCACTTCCGGCATGGTAGCCATCGGCCTGGGCATGGCCTTTGGTCTGGGCTGGAAAGTCTTTGAAGGCTCCATGGGCGACACCATCAAGAGCATGTTCATGGGCGCGCTGATCATGATGTTCGTCGGTATCCTGATCGGTTCCTGGATGACCTCCGGTACCGTTCCCCTTCTGATGTACTATGGTCTGAAGATCATCCCCGCTCCCATTTTCCTGATCGCTGCCTGTCTGCTGTGCTGCGTCATGTCCCTGATGACCGGTACTTCCTGGGGTACCATGGGTACCATCGGCGTTGCTCTGCTGGGCGTTGCCGAAGGTCTGGGCATCCCCGTCGCCTACGCAGCCGGTGCCATCGTTGTGGGTGCCCTGTTCGGCGATAAGCTGTCCCCCCTGTCCGACACCACCATCGTAGCTCCCTACGTTTCCGGTGCAGACATGATCGACCACATCAAGTCCATGCTGTGGACCACCGTTCCCGCACTGGTGATTTCCCTGATCCTGTACGCCATTCTGGGCGGCCAGTTCCAGGGCGGCACCGTGGCAAGCGAAAACTACAACATGATCCTCTCCACTCTGGAAGCCAACTTCAACCTGAACCCCGTTCTGCTGCTGCCTCCCATTGTGGTACTGGTGCTGATCTTCCTGAGAAAGCCCACCCTGCCCGTATTCGCCATCGGCATCCTGCTGGCTGATATCCTGGCCGTTCTGGTTCAGGGCAGAACCATCAACGAAATCTTCACCGCCATGACCAACGGCATGGGCGCTGACACCGGTTTCGGTCTGGTCAACTCCATGATCAACCGCGGCGGTATGCTGAGCATGATGACCTCCGTCGCTCTGATCATCGGCGCAGCCGTATTCAGCTCCGCTCTGAAGGCCGTCGGCATCTTCGATATCCTGGTCGAATGGATCCAGAAGCTGGCCAAGGGCCGCAAGTCCCTGCTGTTCCTCAGCTATCTGCTGCACCTGGTACTGGCCTCTCTGGTCGGTGTATACCTGGTCACCTTCGCCATCGTCGGTCCCGCTCTGGCTCCCACCTTCGACAAGTACAACCTGAGCCGCAAGAACCTGTCCAGAATGCTGGAAGACACCGGCACCGCCTTCTCTCCCATCGTTCCCTGGAGCAACATCTCCATCTTCATCGCAGGTACCCTGGGCGTCAGCTCCTTCGATTATGTACTGTATGCTCCCATCACCTATCTGGGTGTTGTGTTCGCAGCCATTTACATCATCACCGGCATCGGCATCTACAACACCAACGGTGTTATGCTCACCAAGGAAGCCAAGGCTGAATAAACTCTAACGCATTTACCGAAAAGGCCGGCCGCTGTGCCGGCCTTTTCTTCGGAGGAATCATGGAATACCTGATCGTCTGTCCCCTGGTCTTTATCGCAGGCTTTGTGGATGCCGTCGCCGGAGGCGGCGGCCTGATCTCCCTGCCCGCTTATCTTCTGGCCGGATTCCCGGTGCACTTCGCCATCGGTACCAACAAACTGAGTTCTGCCATGGGCACTTCCCTGGCCACCTGGCGGTATGCCAAAAGCGGATACGTTCCCTGGAAGGAATCTCTCTGCTGCGCTGCCGTGGCACTGGTGGCTTCCAACCTGGGCACCAATCTGGGGCTGCTGGTGGATGACGGCATCTTCCGCGTCATCCTGCTGGCAGTCCTCCCCCTGACCGCCCTGTACCTGGCCCGTCACCGCAGCTTCGGCGAGGAAAAAGATCCCCTCCCCAAGGGGAAGGCCCTGGCCATCGCTCTGACCATCACCTTTGTGATCGGCATGTACGACGGCTTCTACGGCCCCGGTACCGGCACGTTCCTGATCCTGCTTTTGACCGGTCTGGCCCATGTAAGCCTGGGTAAGGCCAACGGCATGGCCAAGGTGATCAACCTGACCACCAACCTGTCCAGCCTGGCGGTGTTTCTGGTCAATGGCAAGGTGATGATCCCCCTGGGGCTGGCCGCAGGCTGCTTCAGCATTCTGGGCAACTATCTGGGCACCCGGTTCTTTACCAAGGGCGAAGCAAAAATTGCCCGTCCCATGATCTTCCTGGTCATCGGCATCTTCTTCCTGCGTACCGTTCTGGAGCTTCTGGGCATCCTGTGACGCAGTTTCCGGTCCGTTTGGATCAACTTTACGGCAAAAGAAAAAACCGGCCTCTACGGGCCGGTTTTTGTTTGTCTTTCTTCCTGCGTCCGGGAGCCTGCGCGCTGCAGGCAGGTCTAGAACTCCACTTCCTGGCTCAGGGGGAGTTCCAGCAGTTCGGGGTTTTCCAGCAGCTTGCGCAGCAGCTGCACCGTGCGGGAGTAATAATAGCCGTCGGCCAGGCGCTCGTCGATGGTGAGCCCCAGGTCGATGCTGTCCTTCATTTCGAAGGTGCCGTCTTCGTGGAAGAAGGGGCGCTTCTTCTGTTCGCCGATGGCCACGAATACGGAGCAGGTGCCCCAGTTGGTCAGGTGATGATAGCCCGCATGGAGCTTAATGGACCCCAGGTTGGTGATCACAGCGGAATGGTAATAAGGGTCGCCGTTGCAGACATCCTTGGGCATCCAGCCGTGGCGGTCCAGGAACCGGGCACCGGCCCCGACCCACTGCATCAGGAAACCGGGGATCTTCTGCACGAAATCCATGGCGGCGGTACCGTCATCCACCGCGTCGCTGCGGCAGAAGGATACCTGGCGGAAGATCTCATCGTGGATGGTATCGATGGTATCGGTGGGCTTGCTCTTGATATTGGCCAGCGCTTCCGCTCCGTTGTCGCTGAAGATCTTTTTCACGGTGAAGGCGGCGGAAATATCGTTTCTCTGGTACATGGTCTTGTTAGCGATGAAACGGTTCATCTTGGGCCGCAGTGTGATGATCTTCAGCACGGCGGTGACCATGATCTGGAACAGATTGTAGGCGTATTCCGGATTGTCTGCGTTTTTCTTTTCCAGATACTTGTTGACATTGGTCAGGTCGATGCGCTCCGCAATGAAGGCTTCATTATCGCAGCGGTTGGGATACATGAGGGGCATGATGGCGTGCATGGAGCTGATCTTCCGCAGCTTTTTGCCGTCTTTTCTGTCCCCGAGCTTTTTCTTTCCCATGGGTGATTCTCCTTTGTGTCCTTTGGTATAAATGGCCGCAATGAAGGCGGCATGGTATCAATAACGCCCTCATTGTACCATCCTTCATGCCGCCGGCGCAAGGTTTAATTCCGCAGTTTTGGCAGCCAGTAGGATTTGCCGAAGACCAGACCCTCTGCGATCAGGCTGACACCGGCAGCGCAGAAACCGTCCAGCGCGGAATGCTGCTTGATGAAGCAGGTGGACAGACAGATCAGCACCACCATCACCACGACAAACGTTTTCCAGACCGCGGACGCATGATCGTCCTTCAGCCAAACCGATGCCAGCCCCAGGGAGTAGGCCACGTGCAGGGACGGGAACACTCCCGTATTGGTGTCAAAGGAATAGAGCCACCCCACCAGATCCGTCAGCAGATTGGGGTCTGCAAAGGTTTCCGGCCGCAGGTCCTGGCGGCTGGGGTACACAATATAAAAAATCATGGCGACAGCCTGGGTGATCATAATAAAGATCTGCAGCTGCTTGAACCGTTCCACGTCCTTCAGAAGGTAGTACAGCAGAGACCCGAACACCAGACCGTACCACAGAAAGTAGGGGATCACGAACCACTCGCAGAAAGGGATCCGGTCATCCAGCCCGCAGTGGATCACATGGCAGCGGTCCGCCGGGATCAGATTTTCCGTCACAAAATACAGGATAAAATAGACGACCCAGCCCAATAGCAGAAACAGATGGCGAAATTCGGGCGTGTGAATGTTGCCTAGGCGGAGCTTACGATAATCGGGCGCTTTCCTCTCCATGATGATCCCTCCTCACACATTATAAGGGTAGAATTTTCCGGGCACGTTCTTGTAAGGCACTACCCGGTGCCGGGGCTGCGCGGCAGCCAGTTCCGTAATCGCCGCATGGATCTCGCCGCAGATCCGCGCCCGTTCTTCGGCGATGGGTTCTTCCGGCCGGTACTGCACCGGCTTCCCGATAACCAGTTTTTTCAGTTCCGGGGCCACATAGAGAGGCACAAAAACGAGAGCCTTCCCCGAACGCTTGTAATACATCCGCGCGGTATCCACGAATTTATCCTGAAACCGGCAGAGGATATGGTTTCCCGGTTCGTCGTGCTCCGGGAAGATCACAAGGCTCGCCCCCTCTTCCAGATGCTTCAGGCTGCTCTTGAACGTGGCCATGATGCGGGTATCGTGGTACACGGGCACCGTGTTGGCGTTGTTGAAGATGCAGGCCGAAAACGGCGCGATGATGTAAGAAAGCAGCTTGTAGAACCAGCGGCTTCTTTTCGGTTTCTTCGACCAGAAATCCTGATAGGCGTAGGCCGGAACTTCTTTGAGGTGCATCATCTCTCCGGCACACCAGATGTACCTCTTCCCCGGAAAGTACAGCTCACAGGCGATGGGGCCGTTCATCTGGGCGTGGTTCCCTACGATGATGCAGGGCTCTTCGGGCAGGTTTTCCGCCCCCTCCACGGTGCATTTCGGATAGAACAGCCATACGAAAAATTTGATGATTTTATAAGCCAGTGACGTCTTTTTTCCTGTCATAATTCAAAAATCCCCTTTTGCGGTAAAGCGTATTCTTTTACCCTACTCGGGGATTTTCAACCAAGGTTCAACTTTTTATGCAGCCGGTCTTTTTTGCCCGCCGGCTGCGCTGCACGTTTGCCCTATTCGTTTGCCAGAGCGGTCAGCAGCTTGCGGAAGAAGGCGCAGACCTTCTTGCAGGATTCCAGATCCAGCCATTCCTTGGGGCCATGGGCGTCGCCGCAGCGGGGACCGATGCAGCAGATATCCAGCCCGGGGATGTTCTTGGCGAAATAGCCGCATTCCAGACCGCCGTGGGTGAACTTGGGCACGAAGGGCACGCCCCATTCTTTTTCCATCAGGTCGGATGCCTG
This sequence comes from Clostridiales bacterium, assembly GCA_015058215.1. Lineage (GTDB taxonomy): Bacteria > Bacillota > Clostridia > Peptostreptococcales > Anaerovoracaceae > SIG262. Next base: position 15,776 of record SVCU01000005.1, on the reverse strand, counting down.
TGCCCGCAGCTTGGAGTCCTTTTCGTATTCCCAGCAGGGAGAACGGTCTGCGGCTGCGGCTTCCATGCCCAGAACTCTGGCACAGGCCAGGATCTGGTTTTCCACCAGATCCAGGCGGAATTCTTCTGCGGCTCTGCAGGAGATATCCACCTTCAGCTTACCCTGCTGCAAAGACACGATGGCCACGTTGGCCGAAGCCAGAGTGAAATCGGGGATCTCCATGCTCTTTGCCAGAAGACCGCTGGGCAGCATCAGCAGCAGGTCGATCACTTCGCCGGTAGCCTTGCGGCTGAGGGCTTCCAGCCCTTCCGGAGAAGCTGCCAGCTTGATGGCGCGGATCTGCAGATCCGGTTCCGTATCTTCCAGCGTCTTCTGCAGGGCAGCGGTGTAGGATGCGATCACTTCCAAAGTTTCCTCCGGCTGCTCCGTCAGGAATACAGCGGTGCAGCCGTCGGGGATGGCGTTGGTCACCTGCCCGGCCTCCATGGAAACGAGGCGCAGGCCGATCTTTTTATTTTTCAGAGTCTGCAGCAGATCCGCCATCAGCTTGATGCCGTTGGCCCGTTCCTGATGGATGCGGGTGCCGGAGTGGCCGCCCCGCAGGCCGGAGATCACTACCTCCACGGCGCTGCCGCAGGCGGTTTCTTCCGCATAACTCTTGGTGATTTTGATCTGTTCGTAGCCGGCCGCATTGACGGAGCCCACGTTTTCGCCGCCGCTGTCCAGGCCGATCATGCGCTTGGCCTCCAGCAGGCTGTAATCCAATGCCTGGGCGCCGAACATCCCCACTTCTTCGCTGGTGGTGAACACCCCTTCGATGGGAGGATGCTCCAGCCCTTCTGCATCCAGGATGGTCAGGATGTTGGCCATGCCGGTGCCGTTGTCCGCACCCAAAGTGGTGCCGTCGGCCCGCAGGATGGAGCCATCCAGAACAAAGGGGATGGGATCGGTCTCAAAATTATGGGTGCAGCCGGGCAGCTTCACGCAGACCATATCGCTGTGGCACTGCAGCATCAGGGGTGCCTTATCTTTCCCTGCACCGGTGCCGGGCTTCTTGATGATCACATTGTGGAGAGCATCTCTGTGGACCCAGAGGCCGCGTTCTTCCGCGAAGGCCACCAGGTAATCGGCCACAGCCGCTTCGTTGCCGGAGCCGCGGGGGATCCGGGAAATCTCTTCGAAGAACTTTTCAAAAGGAATTTCGTGATTCAGTACGTTTTTCATTGGGTCTTATCCTTTCTGTTTCTGGTTTAACTGTTCTGCAGGATCTTTTCCAGCAGTTCCACACGGTTGAAGGGGAAGGAGAAATAGTATCCGTCGGCGAAATCCGCGGTGAGGGCCATCATATCCTTGGCCAGCTGCACAGCCGCCGCTTCTCCTTCTTCTTTGGTCATATCGTCCCGGTAGCGCAGCAGCACTTCGTCGGGAACGTCGATGCCCGTCAGTTCGTTCTTCATGAACACCGCATTCTTCCGGCTCACAAAGGGCATGATGCCGCAGAGGATCCGGGCACCGGTGGCCTCTTTGATGGCGCGTACCCGCTCTGCATTTTCTGCGGTGGAAACGGGCTGGGTCAGGAAGAAGGAGGCACCGGCCTCCAGCTTGCGCTTCACCCGGTCGATCTCCGCCTCCAGGTTTTTACGGGTCTGGTTGATGGCACCGCCGTAGCAAAGCGGGGCTTGGCCGAACTGGTCTTCGTTCATATCCGCAATGATGTTCATAAGGCCCACCGCGTCGAAATTGAACACGCTCTTGACGCTGCTCCGCACCATGGTGGGGATGGGGTCTCCGGTGATCACCAGGAAATTGTGGATGTGATTGATATAGGAGCCCAGCAGCTGGGAGCGCATGGCGATGGCATTTTTATCCCGGCAGCAGATGTGGGGCATGACGCACATTCCCGTCTCCCGGGCCACCTTTTCGGCCATGAGGATGGAATCCGCCCGGGTACGGCCGGAGGGGGAATCGGGGAAGGTGACCACATCCACGCCGTTCTTCATCAGAAGATGGGCAGCTTCCATCAGGCGTTCGTCGTCGCTGCCCGCAGGGGGAGCCAGTTCGACGGCGATCAGCTTCTTTCCGTCCTTCCCTTTGAAGAAGGAAAGATCCTTCCCGGGGCCGGCCTCCTTCTGCAGACGGCCGGCGGTCAGCTTTTCGCCGTTGCTGCCGAACTCCGTCAGTTCGCGGATGCGGCGGATGTATTCCGGCGTGGTACCGCAGCAGCCGCCGATGATGTTCACGCCGTCGGCCGCAATGTCGCTGACCTTTCCGGCGAAATATTCGATGTTCTGCGCATCAAAGCTCATGCGGTTCCCGATGAACTGGGGGTAACCGGCGTTAGGTACCGCGGTGACCCATTTCTTGCCGGGAAAATCCACGCCCCGGATGATCTGCTGCATATGCGCGGGGCCGATGCCGCAGTTGAACCCGGCGGCATCCACGGCTTCCAGAGCCGCCGCCTGCTGCATCAGCTTCCGGGCACTGAGGCCGGAATTGCTGTAGCCGAACTGGTTCATGGCAAAGGAGACCAGAACGAAGGCTTTGTCACCGATCAGTTCGATGGCCTCCCGGATATCCTCAAGGTCGGAGAAGGTCTCGAACACGAAGACCTCCGCCCCTTCTTCCAGAAAGGCGCGGCAAATCCTCTTGTATTCTTCCATGACGGTTTCGCGGAGGGCCGGATCGTCGTAGGGAATGGGTCCGATGTCCGCAGCCGCCCAGCAGGGATGGCCGACATCAGCAGTTCCGATGCCGCCGGCAGCTTCTGCACGCCCTGCGAAAGAGGCGTTTGCCTGCCGCACCGCCTCTTTGGCAATGCGGTAACCCGCCCGGAGATGCCGTTCCACGTCTTCCCAGGGAAGGTCCATAGACGCGGTGTTGCAGGCGAACGTATTGGCCCGCAGGATCTGCGCTCCCGCCTCCAGATATTCCGAATGGATGCGCTCCACCCGCTCCGGAGCCTTGCAGTTCGCCAGTTCCGGAAGCTCGTGGGTTTCGTAGAGCTGAGCGTAATAGGTGCCAAAGGCACCGTCAAACAGCACCTTGGAAGTTTTCAGTTGTTCCTGCAGTTTCTTCATTGTTTTATGTCCTTTGCAGACTATCCTAGAATAATAAATCGATCATAACTCTTGATGATATTACTATAAGCAAGTTTCTTATCCTCAGCAAGTATATTTTGTTTTACCTGAAAATTTTTCATGTTAAAAAGCCCCCGCCGGATTTGGTCTTCGGCGGGGGCTTTCATTTTTACTTCTGCAGTCGCTTTTTCAGCAGCCGCTTCTATGGTTTACTGGTACTGCAGCCAGTCGGTGCCTTCCATCAGTTCGGTCCACTTTTCATAGGTGCCGTGCTTGGTGTACTTGTGGCTGTGAGTGGCTTCCTGTACGGGCAGGTAGTACCACAGGGTCTTGTCGCTGCAGTCGGGCCACTGGTGAGCATCCGGCAGCAGGTCGTCTGCGGTTTCGGGCAGTCGGTTCAGCACCCGGTTGATCAGGGTCATGGCTTCCGCACGGGAGATGTACCGGTCGGGCTTGAAGGTGTTGTCTTCGTAGCCGGTGATCCAGCCGTGGACGGCAGCTTCGTGGATCTCATCCTCTGCCCAGTGGCCTTCCACATCGGTGAAGGTATCCACAACTTCAAACTCGGAATCGTCGAATCTGGAGCAGATGGCCGCGAACTCGGCGCGGGTGATGAAGGCATTGGGGTCGAAACCGCCTTCTGCTCTGCCGCTGACGATATCCAGTTTTTCCATGGTGGAAACCGCCGTGTTGAACCAATCCTCTGCTGCCACGTCGGAGAATCCGTTGGTTTCGGACAGGTTTGCCGCTCTCATTTCGTCCTTCAGCAGGCGGAAGAAGATGGCGGTGGCTTCCGCACGGGTGATATTGCCTTCGGGACGAACGGTGCCGTCGGGATACCCTACAACGTAAGCGAAGTGATCATCGCCGTTCAGCGCGCCGGGAGTGGGCGCAGGCGTGGGTTCGGGCACATAGGGGATTTCCTTGAAGCGGCCCAGGAAGGTAACATCATGGTCGGGCATGATGAACTTGCTGTTCTCCACATCGGCGGTGTTGGTGTACCAGCCGTCGAAGGTATGGCCGGTAAAGGTGGGCTTATCCGCCACGGTCAGCTCGGTGCCGTAGCGAACAGCGGTCAGGTTGCGGCCGGAAAGGTCGGGAACACCTGCGGGCTGCTCGCCGTAATAACCGTAGGTGACATTGTGAGTGTGTCTGTCATAGTACAGGTTCAGTACCAGGTTACCTGCGCCGGTAGAATCCACGGTCACATGGGCCTGAACGGTGCTCTTAGCCGTGTTCAGTTTGAAACCGGTATGTGCCTTCAGTTCTGCCTGCACCAGCTGCCCGGTGTAAGCGTCTCCGGTATAGGAATCCGCCGTTACTTCCGTGTAGTCTGCAGGGTCGAAGGCAGTGTCCGCATCCAGATTCTGCAGCCAGTACTTCACGCTGTAGGTGACCAGGTTGGCCTGGAATGTACCGGTGAAGGCCACATCCTGATCGGGCATGGTGAACTTGCCGCCGGATACGGTCACGTCATCGGTATCCCATCCTACGAAGGTGTAGCCGGGAAGTGCGGGAGCATCCGCAACATCCAATTCCTTTCCGAAGGGAACCGTTGCTGCAGCGGGCACTGCGGGAACGCCCGCAGGAGTCTTGCCTTCGTAGCTGTAGGTGACATCGTATTCGTTGCGATCGTAGTAGAATTCGATCACGGTGGTTCCGCTGCCATGGATGGTAGCGGTCTGTTCCGTCACCACGCTGCCGCTTACGGTTGTCACATTGGTGAAACCGTGGATCGTCAGCGCATAGACTCTCACTTCTGCACCGGTGGTACCGTAGCGAACATCTTCGCTGTACACTTCGTAGCCGCCGCCGATCTTTTCAGTCAGATGGCGGACAGTATATGCAGTATTCACGTTTGCGGTGATGATGCCTTCCAGACGAACATTGTGCATGGGCATCACAAACTGGCCGTGAGTGATAGAGATGTTATCTTCTGCGGCAGACTGCTTTACAGGAGTCCAGCCCACGAAGTGGTAACCGGCAGGGGCGGTCACTGCAGGCTTTACGGTTACGGTCGCACCATGCGGATAGTTAATGTGATCCACCGGTGCGCTCATGCCGGAGGGAACCACGCCGCTCAAGAAGTAGGTGACGGTAAAGGTGGTTCTGTCATAATACAGTTCCAGCTGCAGGCTGCCGTCCGCTGCAACGGTGCCGCTAATGACGGTGCCGGGGGCGCTGCTGTTGTGCACGTAGCCGGCAAAATTTCTGGGCTGTGCAGTGACGGTTGCGCCGGTGGTACCGGTGTGCTCGCTGGTGTAGTCGGGTGCTGCGGAATAACTGCAGTCAGCCAGCTGCAGGTGGTGATGCACCACATACTTGGTGTCGCTGCGTGCTTCGAAGTCGCCGACCAGTACCACGTTTTCATCGGGCATCGCGAACTGACCGCCGACAATGGCAACTGCCTGTTCGGGGAACCAGCCTTCGAAGTTGTAGCCGGTGAGAACGGGAGCATCTTCCACGTCTACCACTTCGCCGTATTTATAAGATGCGGGAAGCGGCAGCAATGCGGCAGAGCCGTCAGGCTGGCCTGCTGCGGGGCGGTAATCGTAGGAAACGGTGTAGGAGTTTCTGTCGTAGTAGAACTTCAGAACGGTGCTGCCGTCGGGGGCGATGGTTGCGGAAACAACAGTTCCCGCAGCACCGCTCTTCGCAGCATTGAAGGTGAAGCCTTCGGGATCCATCCTGGTGGCGGAAGCGGTTTCACCGGTGGTGCCAAAGTGGCTCTTTTCATAGTACGGTTCGGATTCGTACACGCCGGTCACCATGGTTTCCAGATAGTGTTCTTCACGGTACAGGATACCGGCAGCGGGTTCGAAACGGCCCAGCAGTGTCACATCGTGATCCGGCATTTCGAAGGTTCCGTCCGCGGTGTCGATGGCCACGTCTGCGGTGTACCAGCCGCTGAAGAGGTAACCGGTCAGGGTGAGATCAGGCTTCACAGTAATTTCTGCACCTACCATAACATCGGTTTCGCCGGAAGGCAGTGCCGGGGCGGTGCCGGGCTGTACGCCGTCGTAAGCGTAAGTCACATCGTGCTTGTTGCGGTCATAGTAGAACTTCAGTACGGTAGTGCCGCCGGCATCGATGACAGCGGAAACAATCTCGCCGGTAACGCCGGTCTTGTCTCTGTTGAAGGCATAGCCGGCAGGATCCATAGCGGAAGCACTGGCGGTTTCGCCGGTGGTGCCGTAGTGAGTCTTTTCGAAGTAGGGATGGGCCAGATCGTAGGTGCCGTCCAGCTTCTGCAGGTAGTGAACTTCCTTGTAAGGCGTGTTCAGTGCGGGTTCGAAGCGGCCCAGCAGAGTCACTGCATGGTTGGGCATATCGAACTTACCGCCGGAAGCATCGATGGTCAGGTCACGGGTGTACCAGCCGGTGAAGGTGTAGCCGGTCAGGGTCAGTCCGGGTTCCACAGTCACTTCCTCACCCACCATGAAGCTTGCCGTACCATAGGTGATGGTCGGTGCGCCGGGAGGCTGCGTGCCATCGTATTCGTACACCACGGGCCATTCGTTTCTGTCGTAGTAGAATCTCAGGACCAGGGTTCCGTCTGCAGCAATTGCGCCGGAAATGGTATTGCCGGATACCGTAGTGCCGGGGAGACTGCTCTTGACAGCGTTGAAGGTGAAGCCGGTGGGATCCAGAGCTTCTTTTGTCACGGTTGCGCCGGTGGTGCCGTAATGGTCCTGTGCGAACCAGGGAGTGGCCTCATACGTGCCGGAAGTCAGGGTTTCCAGATAATGTTCTTCTCTGTACTTGGTGTTCAGGGAAGGTTCGAAGCGGCCCAGCAGAGTCACGTTGTGAGCAGGCATCTTGAACTTGCCGCCGGTAACGGAAATGGTCAGGTCCTGGGTGTACCAGCCGGTGAAGGTATAACCGGGCAGAACCGGACCGGGAGCCACGGTCACTTCTTCTTCATAGGAAACGTCCGTCACGCTGCCGGGCAGGCCGGGAGCGCCGGAAGGCTGTGTGCCGTCGTAAGCGTAAGTGACGGTGTAGGTATTCCGTTCGTAGTAGAACTTCAGAACAGTAGTACCATCGCCCTTCACCTTTGCGCTGGTGATGTTGTTTGTATTGTCGGCATCGAAGGTATAACCGGGAATGGTCATATGGCCCACGCTCACGGTTTCATCGGTGGTGCCGGTGTGCTCGGTCTTATAATCGGGAGTGGAAGGATAGCTGCCGTCCAGCTTCTGCAGGTAATGCTGTTCTTCCCACTTCACGCCGCTGGCGGGTTCGAAACGACCCAGCAGAGTAACCGCATGGTCGGGCATGTCGAACTTGCCGCTGGAAGTATCGATGGTCAGGTCCTGGGTGTACCAGCCCACAAAGTTGTAGCCGGTCAGAGTCAGGCCGGGTTTCACGGTAACTTCGGCACCAAACATGACGCCGGTTTCGCCGTCGGGAAGTTCGGGAGCATCGTCAGGCTGCGCGCCGTCGTAAGCATAGGTCACATTGTAGGTGTTCCGTTCGTAGTAGAACTTCAGAACGGTGCTGCCGTTGGGAGCCACTGCTGCGCTGGTGATGTTGTTTGCGTTGTCGGCATCGAAGGTGTAGCCGGGGATGGTCATATGAACCGCATCCACGGTTTCACCGGTGGTGCCGGCATGGTTGGTGGAATAGTCGGGAGCAGCGGGATAGGTACCGTCCAGCTTCTGCAAATAGTGTTCTTCTTTATAGGGGACACCGGAAGCAGGCTCGAAGTTTGCCAGCAGAACCACATCCCTGGTGGGCATGACGAAGGTATCGCCCACGGACAGATCCACGTCTGCCGGATACCAGCCGTCAAAGACGTAACCGGGCATGGAGAGATCCGGTTCCACGGTAACGGTGGCGCCGTGCTTTACAGAAGACTTCTGGTAGCTGTCGGGAATTGCGGGTGCACCGGCAGGCTGCGCGCCGTCGTACTTGTAGGTCACCTTGTAACCGTTGCGTTCGTAGTAGAACTTCAGCACGGTGCTGCCGTCGGGAGCCACTACTGCGCTGGTGATGTTGTTGGTATTACCGGCATCAAAGGTGTAGCCGGGAATGGTCATCGCCACAGCATCTACGGTCTGCCCGGTGGTACCGGCATGGTTGCTGTAATACTGAGGAACGGAAGTGTAACCGCCGTTCAGCTGCTGCAGGTAGTGTTCTTCTCTGTAAGGAACACCGGAAGCAGGTTCAAAGGTACCCAGCAGGGTTACGTTCTTTGCGGGCATGGTGAACTGGCCGCCCGTGACACTGATGCTCAAATCTGCGGGGTACCAGCCGTCAAAGACGTAGCCGGTCAGGGTGAGACCGGGCTTCACGGTGACAGTATCACCGTATTTAACATTTGCCTGAACCGCAGGGACCGCAGGCGCGCCGGTCGGCTGATCGCCGTCATACTGATAGGTGACGGAATAGGTATTGCGGTCGTAGTAGAACTTCAGCACGGTGGAGCCATCGGCTGCGATGGTGCCGGCAGGAGTGCTTGCGCCCGCATTGTAGGTGAAGCCCACGGGGTTCATGGGAGATGCGCTGACCGCATCGCCGGTGGTGCCGAAGTGTTCGGCTTCGTAATAGGGGTTGGCTTCGTCATAGCCGGTGCCGGTCAGATTCTGCAGATAGTGCTCTTCGCGGTAACGGATACCGGCTGCGGGGTCGAAATTGCCCAGCAGAGTCATATTCCTGGCGGGCATGATGAAGGAAGCGTCGCCGGCCTTCACGGACAGATCGGTGGAATACCAACCGTCGAAGGAGTACCCTGTCAGGGAGAGATCCGGTTCTACAGTGACGGTTGCACCGTACTTGACAGCCGCCTTCTGATAGGAATCGGGGATGTCAGGTGCGCCGGCGGGCTGGCTTGCCTGGCCGCCGTCATATTCATAGGTGACGGAATAGGTATTTCTGTCATAGTAGAGCTTCAATACCAGGCTGCCGTCGGGGGCCACAGTGCCGGTAAGCTTATTATTGGCGTTGCCGGAATCAAAGGTGAAGCCGGGGAAAGTCTTTACGCTGGCTTCTACAGAACTGCCGGTGGTGGCGGTTGCAGTGTAACTTGCTTCCGCGTTCAGGGCGTACGTGTCGTCAGTCAGGGTTTCCAGATAGTACTCCACCTTGTACGGAGTGTTGTCGTTGGCATCCCATTCACCGACGAAAGCCACATGATTGGCAGGCATGTTGAACTTCTGGCCTGCGGTTGCCGAAGTGCTGAGGGATTCCCAACCCTTGAAGGTATAACCGATGGCAGCTGCATTGGCTGCAACGGTCACTTCCTGGCCGTACTTATAAGCAGCGAGAGCAGGAAGTGCGGGTGCGCTGTCGGGGATGTCACCGGTGTAAGCATAGGTGACATTGTATTCGTTGCGGTCGTAGTAGAGTTTCAGGACCAGATCACCGGCAGCGGCAATCGGGGCACTGATCAAATTGTTTGCATTGCCGGAATCGTAGGTGAAGCCTTCGAAATACTTAGGCAGAGCGGTTGCGATTTCACCGGTGGTGCCGGTTTTGTTTTCGGTGTTGGTCAGATCATAGCCGCTTCCATCCAGATTTTCCAGATAGTGTTCGATCTTATAGGCGGTGTTGGTGCCGGGAGAGAACACACCGCGGAACGTGAGATCGTGGGCAGGCATCACAAACTTGCCGTCTGCGGAAACTGCCAGATCCTGATCCAGGGGTTCCCAGCCGCTGAAGGTATAACCGGGCACCAGAGTCAAATCGGGTTCTGCTTCTACGGAAACAGTGGCACCGTAAGCGTATTCCGCCATTGCGGGAGGGGCCGGAAGATCAGGATCGGTGGGAACTTCACCGCCGTATACATATTTGACCTCGTAATTGTTCGGCGTGAAGCTGCCGGTGATCACCACATCCTGGTCCGGCATGGTGAAAGCACCGCCGGAAACGCCCAGGCCGGAGGGATAGGTCCATCCGCCGAAGGTGTGACCGGTCTTGCCGGGATTTGCGTCAACGGTGACGGAAGCACCGGTGAACCGGTTGTAAGAAGCGTATTCTACGCCGTCCACCATATAGGTGATCTGATGAGTGGAAAGTTCGGGAGATGCAACTTCTGCTGCAGGTGTGGAGTCACCGTCTTCCAGCAGGGCAAGGCCGCTGTTGGTGGGCAGAACGCCGTCCATCAAAGTGGCGGAGGCAGCGTCGATGACACCGTAATCGGGCGTGACGGTGAAGGAGACCACCAGTCGCTTTCCGTAGAAATCTTTGCTGTCGCCTCTGCCTTCCGCAGAAACGAAATTGCTGTCGAAATCGAAGCCGTCAACGGTCAGCACATCGCCGCTGATCACGGCCCGCAGGCTGGAATCGTTAACAGGATCTGCCCAGGTGCCGTCAGACTTTCTGGCCTGGGTCTGCAGCTTCACGCTGCTCACATCGCCCTGGAAGTTGAAATAAGGAGAAACGGTGTCCACCATGGTGGCTTCTTTACCCAGAGTAATAGAGGGATGGTCGATGTTCTAAATGATGGATTCAAAGATCATGGACAGGGATGTGCTGTTATCGGGAGTCATGTAATACCCGTTCTCCATGCTGCCGCCGGTGCCCGCATCGGTCATGCTGGTGGCATTGGGGTAGTTGGAGGTCATGTAATGCATGAACTGATTGATATCGGTGTTGATATCCGTCGCATCTGCGTTGTCAGCGATACATACGCCGTAAACTTTGACATTTGCAGCACTTTCCATGTTGCTGGCGATGGAGATACAGGTGTTGGCAACGCTGGTATCAAAGCCATTGCCGTGGTTGGGGTCACCGTCCGTAAACACGACCACTACTTCGTTGCGGTCTACAGCGCCTTCTGCCACCACGATGCTGCGGTTCATCAGGATCGCTTCCGCAAGGCGCAGACCGTAGTCCACGGAGGTGGCACCGCCGGGAACCAGGCTGTCAACTGCGGTTTTCAGCGTGGCTGCATTGGCGGCATTCACGGGAAGCAGCCCCTTCACCACCTGAGAATAGTTGTAAGAGTTACCGCTTTCGGTATATCTGCCGTTCCCTTCCGCCAGAGTGAGAGTACCGGAAGTATTATTGGCATAGCGGTCGCCTGCAAACTTGACGATGGAGATGGTGTGCATATCGGAATCTGCAAGACCTTCGTTCATCTGTGCGGTGGTGTCGATGAAGGCTTTTACCGCATCCTGCAGGGATTCCATCTTGTTTGCGGTGGTACTGGTGATCTGCGCACGGTAAAGCTGCACAACGCTGTAGTCGTGCTCGCGGGCAGCGCCAACGGTACCGCTGAGTGCGGGATAGACCATCACTTCCGTAGTGCCGGTAACATATTCGAAAATATCAAAACCGTTAGCATCGCGGCCGTTATAGGTCACTTCGGTGTAAACAGGATCCTGCACGGTGCCGGTATTGATGTACAGATTGTTTCTGTTATTGTTGAAGCCGTAGCCGGTATGAGCGGTCGGTACGAGCCAGTTCCAGGTATAGTAGGTATACTGGCTGCCGTTTGCTGCATTATAGCCGTTGATTACCGACGTGGTATAATTGTCATCCATACTGCCGGAAACGTCCAGCACCAACACGATGTCCGTAGGCGTGACCTTGCTGGTCTGCCGCACTTCACCGGTGGTATGGGCGGTCAGCGTGATATCAACAGTACCATCAGACTTTGCGGTGGAGGTCTTGGTGTAGACCACGCCGCCGGCCTGGTTCTGGTTTTCCATGGTGCTGCTCTGCAGAACAATCGGCTCGGAACCGGTGTCTGCGAAAACAGTCATTGGTGTTGACGTGACAAGCATGGCCAGTGTCAGGACCCACGCTGCCAGTTTCCGTAATGCAGTATTCTTTTTCACGATTTTTCTCCTTTATTTCTTCCAGCTCATAAAGAGCTTTACGCTGTTACAATTATAATTCTCTGACAAATGATTCGCAATATACAGTTTTATTAAAACTGTTACTGTTTCTCAAAAATTTCCGGTCACTTGCAATTGAATTCTCAGAAGCCTATTCGTATAATAAAGAAAAAAGAACCCCGCAGACGGGGCCCTTCTTCATACGAAAGGAGACTTCCTTATGGATACCATTCTGAAATGCGGAAAACTGTTCGATTCTGCGAACGGTACCGTTCTGAAACATATGCTGGTCACCGTCAGCGGCAAAACCGTCAAGGCCATCGCTTCCTGTCCCGATGCCCTTTGGAACGCTGCGGAGGATGCCCTTCTTGCGGGGCTTGAACTCCCTGCCGATACCGCCGTCCTGGACCTTTCGGACAAGTTCGTTATGCCCGGCCTCATCGACGCCCATGTGCATCTGGCCAGCGACGGTCTGCAGCACCCCTACGAAGCCTCCCGTTCCCTGCTGGGCGATTTCGTGGTGCGGGCTCTGGAACAGGCCAACAACAACCTGATGGCCGGCTTCACCACCGTTCGTGACTGCGGCAGCCGCGGTTTCGTCAACGTTTCCGTCCGCGATGCCATCGCCCAGGGCAAATTCCCCGGAAGCCGTATTCTGGCCTGCGGCAGCGGCATCAGCACCACCGGCGGCCACGGCGACGACCATTTCAGCCCCTACCTTTCCAACAGCATCGGCATCGGTGCCTGTGACGGCGCAGCGGCAGCCCGGAAGGGTGCCCGCTACAACATCAAGTTCGGTGCCGACTTCATCAAGGTGATGGCCACCGGCGGGGTCATGTCCCCCGGCACCACGGTGGGTGCCCAGCAGCTGACCCCCGACGAACTGGAAACCATTTGCGAGATCGCCCGGATGTACGGTGTCCACACCGCAGCCCACGCCCACGGCACCGAAGGCATCAAGGCCGCAGCCCGTGCGGGAATCACTTCCATCGAACACGGCATGATGCTGGACGATGAAGCCATCGAAATCTTCCTGGAAAAGGGCACTTACCATACCCCCACCATCATCGCCGCCGAACGCATCATCACCTGCGGCCCCCAGATGGGTCTTCAGGGCTGGATGATCGACAAGGCCAAGCAGGTCTACGAACGCCACGAATGGGGTGTCCGGGAAGGTCTGCGGCTGGGTGTCAAGCACAGCTTCGGCACCGACGCCGGTACGCCTTCCAACTTCCACGGCAAGCAGGGCTACGAATTTGAACTGATGACTCGCTTCGGCTTCACTCCCGTGCAGACCCTGGTAGCCGCCACCAAAACCAACTCCGAGCTGCTGCGCATCAGCGACAAGCTGGGCAGCATCGAAGCCGGCAAGCTGGCAGACATCGTGGCCTTCGACCGGGATCCTCTGGAAGACATCACCGTCATGAAAGACTGCACCTTCGTCATGAAGGAAGGCAAGGTTTATAAACAGGCGTAAGCCCTTAAGAAAATTTTAAAACAAGCCGCAGGCGGAATCCGCCTGCGGCTTTTGGTTTCTTTCTTTTCTCATTGAACCACGGCTGTTCTTATACGAACCGCTGGGCGTAGCCGCAGCGGCGGCACAGGTCTTCCGAGGCCTTCCGGCCGTCGAAGCCCTTCACGATGGCCCGGGCCCGGGGGCTTCCCAGCACGGCTGCCACATCGTCCGTAAAGATATTCCCCAGGTTGATGCCCCCTTCGCTGTCCAGACAGCAGGGCACGATGGTGCCATCGCAGAGAATGCCGAAATGGTCTCTGAGACCCCGGCAGAAGAACTCCGTCCCCTGGACCTCCGCTTCGGCATCGGGCCAGTCGAACCGGTCTCCGTATTCCACAAAGAGCCGGGTCCTTACCCGCAGGCCCTTGGTGTTTTCCGTCCATTCCCCTTCCAGCCGCTCCTTCAAAATAGCCAGGGAGCGATCGTTTCGACCATCGTCATAGCCTGCGTTCCAGAACCGCAGCACCACGATGATCCCGGCCCTGGAGGCCGCATCCGCGAAGGAGGCCACATCCTGCATATAGCGTTCGTAGGCCGCATCCTCCCCCTCCTCAAAGCTGTGGACGGAGACGCTCACCTTGTGGATTTTCGCATCGATGAGAGCCTGTCCTTTTTCCGCCAGCAAGGTGCCGTTGGTGGTGATGACAGACTTGAAGCCCCGCTCTGTCGCCATCTGCAGAAACTGCGGCAGCAGAGGATGGGTCAGGGGTTCCCCCATCAGGTGATAGTAAATGTATTTGGTCTGCCCTTCCAGCTTGTCCAGAACAAGGGAAAACTCCTGCTCCGTCATGCGCTTATAGGGGCGGGAATGGCCGTGGCAGAAGGAGCAGTTCATATTGCAGATATTGGAGATTTCAACGTAAACGCGGGAGTAGTTCATAGGATTTCCTTGCAGTTGGTTTCGGCAGTTTGCAGCGGCGCGCCGGCATTCCTGCTCCGCCGGCGCTGTGTCTCTGTTCATGGTATCACATCTGCCGCTTTCATGCAAATCGACTTTATCGCATCCGCTTACGCCGACAACATTTTACAATATTTTACATTTCCTCTTGCGCATTTTGGTAATATATGGTAATCTTTATTTGTGCACAACCATCCGCCCGATGCATCCATCTTGCAGGTAAAAAGGATCAAGAGAGTTAACATATGACCAAGAAAAAATCAAAACACCTCCGGCACGGCCCCGGGCCCATGCCCGCCCGCCGCACGCCGGCCGCACCGCCCTACCAGGACGGTATTTTCCGCCTGCTCTTTTCCGACAAAGAGCGGCTCCTGGAGCTTTACAATGCGGTCACCGGTTCCAACTACGGTCCGGAAACACCGCTGGAAATCACCACTCTGGACACGGAGATCTTCGACCGCAAAAAGAACGATATCTCCTTTTTGCTGGACGATAAGCTCATCGTTTTTGTAGAGCAGCAGTCCACCGTCAATTACAACATGCCCCTGCGCTTCCTGTTGTATGTAGCCAAAACTTATGATAAAATGGTGTCACAACATGAAATCTATGAGAGGAAAGCGATTTCCCTTCCTGCGCCGGAGTTCTTCGTATTCTATACGGGGCACGATCCCTTCCCCGAGCGAAAGATCATGCGTCTTTCAGACAGCTACCCGGAAGACGGCCCGGTCAATCTGGAACTGGAAGTTGAATGTTTCAACATCAATTACCCTTCCGGAGCCCAGATGCTGGAACGCAGCAGGACCCTGTATGGCTACAGCCAGCTGCTGCACCGGATCCGCCGGAACCGTGCCTCCGGCATGACCCTGGAACAGGCCATCGACTGTGCCATCCGGCTCTGCAAAGAAGAGGATCTTCTGACCGCTTTCCTGACCGACCACGAAGGAGAGATGCGAGGTATGCTGTTCCACTATTTGGATGACGATGAATTCCGCGAAGTCTACACCCACCGCGGCTATGTAGAAGGCCTGGAAGCAGGGATCGAACAAGGATCACAGCAGAAGGCACTTCAGACTGCAGCCAAACTGAAAGCCATGGGGCTTTCCGCCGCCCAGATCATGGAGGCCACCGACCTGTCCGAAGAAGAGGTCGCTGCGCTGTAACCGTTTCCGAAAATGACGGTTGCCATTTTGTTGCCACATACACCCGGCAGAGACTACATTGCAGAGAAAAAGGCTTGAAACCATCCGGTTTCAAGCCTTTTATAATTCTTTTTGCTTTTAGTGATCCTATTCTATATTCCGTATACCGCCATGCCCACTACTGCGGATATTACAATTAAAAGAATAGGCGACAGCTTTTTCTTTGCAAAATGTTTATATCCAAACATTGAAGCTACCAAAAGCGCAGTAATGGTGATAGCTTGCACATTTACTGTTACAGATGAAATCGCTCCAAAGCAGTTTCCAAAGACCATATAAATACCAGTTGCAAGCACAATA